>JBPOIU010000146.1:0-46828 GCA_052034255.1 Planctomycetota bacterium
CGAGGATCAGCGGTTCGTCACCGCAACAGTCGGCTTGGCACTTCTCGTGTCCGCACGAGCCCATGGCTCACACCTTCACCGCGTTGAACCACACCGGCGTCAGCATCCGGAACAGCACCCAGTTCGAGCTGACGGTGTACTTGTAACGGACGAGTTCCTTCAAGCCGACGGTCAGCGATGGTGCCCATTCCGTGGTACCCCTCGTTGCACTCGTCAGTGTGATCTTCGTGACCGGAGTGCCGGCGGTGTCGGCGTTCGCGCCGTCTCCGCTTTCGTCCTTGTTCTTCGTGAACACCTCGACGACGAGCTGAGCTCCAGAGCCCAGCTGTGCGAGGTCGGCCGTGGCGCGCAGGAAATCGCCCTGGCGCTCGAACCACGGACTGAACACGGTCGCCCCGGACGGCAGATACTGGGCGCTGAACATGGATCCCTTCGCTTTCCCGCGCGTCGTCGTGCGAGCACGCGTGCTTGAGCGGGGCCTCTTCCACTCCCGTCGTGAATCCCCGCGCTTCCCGAGTCGCTCATCCCCCGACGACGCCGTGCGGACGGTCGCTCGCGTCATCGAACAACGAGGAAGCTACCCCCCCCCCTTGGCGTCGGGTCAAGACGTCAGGATGCAACTTGTTGGGGACACCAAGCAGAGGTCGCGTCCGGGGACGCCTCGACGACGCAGCTGCTCCGCGTCCAGAACACACACCTCATTGCGCCTCGAGTTCAACGTGATCACCGCGCTCCGGTTCACGGCGCCTTCTCCTGCCTCGTCACGATCGGCACGTACCCGGCCTCCATGCCCTTCGGTGGCGTGACGATCAACGCTGGGTCGAGTGTGACGAGCTTGCCGCTCGTCGGCGGCGCCATGTAGTCGCGGTCGATCGGCCACTCGCGGTGGATGCGTTCGACGAAGGACTGCAGGGCTTCCTTCTTCTCGCTCGACCAACCGTACTGTTGGAACGATGGCTGATCGACGAATCGATACCACGCGTACGTCACGAGGGATCCGTCGATGAGCCGCACGCGGAGCGGAGCCGACTTCGGCCCGGGTGTGGTCCACGCGCCCTGGTTCGGCGACGTGAACGGCTCGCCCGGCGTGGCGACGCGGAACGTCGCTGTACGGAGTCCGGTCTCTTTCGGGACGTCCTTCTCGGCGATCGCGACGCGCTTCCCGTCGTCGTGCCGGAAGTATTGAGGGAACTCGCCGCGCGGCGCGTGGCCGCCCTTCTTCCAGACCAGTCCCCAGGTGTTGTCGTCGAAGACCTGGGTGTCGAACGTGTTCGCGACGCCCTCGATCGGCAAGCCGTCCTGATCGAAGCCGGGAGTGCGCGTGCTGAGCTTCGCGACGAACGCGCCGGCGGAGTCGAAGCGGCCGCTCGGCGCTTCGCCGCCGCCGCGCCACGCGAGGAACGCGTCGTACAGCGCTTTGCGTGAGTAGTACGTGACGTCTTGGACGAGCACCGCCCGCCCCTCGCGATCGACCGGGAACGAGAAGCGCGGGATCTTCGAGTAGCGCTTGCCGTCCCGCGCCGTGCCCACCAGTTGCGGCACGGTGTTGATCTCCATCGCGCCGCCGCCCATGAGGCCCGCGCGCGCGTCGAGGCCTCGACCGTGGAGGAACGGATCGGCGAACAGGTCGCCGATCTTGCTCCACGTTTCCGGGATGTAGTACGCAATCGGGCCTTTGAAGTTCGCCGTCGCGAGGAAGCACGTCCACGCGTGGTCACCGATGGGCGCGCGCCCTGCAGTGGTCGGCACCGGATCGGTGAACGGCAGCGCCATGTACGTATAACCGAGGAACCGACCCTTCGGGTCTTCGGCGAACGGCAGCGCGTCCGGCGGGATCAGCAGCCGATTGGACAGCTGCGCGATGCCCAAACGGTCATCGGGCAGCGCCTCGGTGTCATAGAAGAACGACCAGCCCGGCGAGCCGACTTCGTAGTCGTAGCATTGCGGCGTCGCGTTCATGCTGAACTTGGGCGGGCCATATCGAAAGCGGTTGCCGTTCCAGTAGCCGAGCCCGCCTTCGATCGTCTGGAACACACTGTCCCAGGTCGGACCGCGTTCCTTCCATTGCCGCGCCAGCGTGCCTTCGGGAGCCAGTGGTCGATCGGTGTTGTCGCGGTTGTCCGGCAGGATCCAGCCGCTGGCGAGCCCGATCTGGAAACCCGCGAGCGGCGTGTCGATCAACGACCACGCGGCGGAATAGAAGCCCATGCCGAGCCCGTACTCGGCCACGTCGGGCGGATGGCTCGCGTCGTAGCTGATGTAGCCGTGGAGTCCGCGATCGACTTGGGCTGGCGGCTCCGGTGGGGCGAGGACGAGGACGAGGGGCACGAGGCTGAGTGCGTTCATGCGCGAACGGTATCGCGGCGGCTCCCGAAGTCGCTCACGCCTGCCGCGTTTCGCGGCACGTGATGCGGCTGTCGCGCCGTCATTCGCTGCGCCGCGGACTCGGCCGACCTCGCGGACTTCCGTGGCGACCTCGCGCCGGGGCGCGACTTACGACCGATCCATCACGATCGATCGGGGTTGGCACCGCGCTCGCTCTCGCGTTCCCGTGAATCCTCGACTCGTCCACGATGAATGGGAGACCGCGATGAACCGCACCTTGACCGCTTCCTTGCTGGTGTTGGCCGCGACGTGGGTCGGCGCCGACTCCGCGACCGCGCAATCGATCTGGGGGACGCACGGCATGTCCGCGACGGTCGGCAATCAGGCCGGTCCGCCGTTCGGGCCGTGCGCGTATCCGAATGGGCCGACGCTCAACGTGTTCCCGACGGTCGCCCCGTTCGGGTGCCCGGTCGCGGGGCCGTATCCGGGAGCCGTGCCCGGCGTCGTCCCGATGGGGGACGTCGCGGTGCATCGCATCGCGGACCGCGTGTGGGCCACGGACGGCGTCGTCCTGACGAGTTATTCAAAAGCCGGCGTGCCGCTCGCGAGCTTCCCGAACCCGCTTCTGACCGTGATCACGGGCCTCGGTTGGTCGGCGCCGATCGGCGCGATGCCGAGCCTGCTGTGGCTGACCGATGGCTTCGTCTACGGCGCGATCATTCCGCCGGCCGCGGGTTGCCCATTCCCGGGCTTCTTCCTCGGGCCGTTCCCGGTCGTGCCAGCCGGTCCGGGTTCGATCGCGACGGACATCGACTTCGATCCGACGTCGGGCACGCTGTTCTTCTCGCACACGTCGGGCATGGTCTCGAACCAGTTCATCGGCGGCGGACTCGGTCCGTTCGGCGTGTTCGCGCCGGCGGCTCCGTGCCCGCTCGGTCCGCTCGAGGGCTTAGCGGTCGACACCGCGTCGTGCGGGGCGCTGTTCATCACGAACGGCACGATGGTCGCACGCATCACGTTCTTCGGCGGCGCCGCGCCGACGACGTTCTACGCGCCGCTGCCGTGCTGGCCGTGGGTCGCGACCGGCCCGACGTCGGGCCTCGCGTTCGACGCGACGCCGATCACGTTCGGCACAGGCTCGGACCCCGCTTCGACGATTCCGACGATCGGCACGATCGGTGAAGCGCTGTCGCCGAACCCGGGCTTCGGCATCACGCTCGGCAATGCGACGCCGGGCGGCGCGGCCTTCTTGATCCTCGCTCCGGCCTCGGCGTGCCCGGTGATCCCGATCGGCTTCGGCGCGTTCATCCACGTGTTCCCGATCAGCTCGATCAGCGGTCCGTTCCCGATCCCCGCGACGGGAGGATTCGCGATCCCCGCGCCGATCCCGGCGGGCTTCGGCTGCTCGGGTCTGACGGCCTACCTCGAATGGCTCGTCGTGAAGCCGGCGGGTGGTGGACTCGAAACGAGCCCAGGCCTGCACGTGCGGCCTGCGGTGCCGTGAGAGCGAGCGCGCTACCTGTTCGCCCGAAGTACGTTGAACCGCGGATCGGCACGCTTCGGCGCGCGGGTCCGCGGTTCAACGCGAACCGGAGGGTGTCGCGCTCGTTTCGACGCGGAGCGAGACCGCACGATTCCCGTACAGATCGATGGGGCGGAGGTGTGCACAATGCGGTTCATGCGTCCGTTCAACCTCATCGATCGACGGGTCGCGGCTGGGGTCGCGCTGGGGATGATCCTGGGGTCCTGTGCGGGATCCGAACATCGGATCGACGACTATCCCGTGGGACTCGAGAACTCCTCAGGGCGGGCTCACCATCTTGGCGTGATCCTCGCACGGACCGAAAACCTCCGGCAGTCGCTCGAGTTCCTTCCAGGCGGCAGGTTCGTGGAGTGGATGAGATTGGAGCGCTTCGCGCCCGGGACTCCGTGGCATCGCATTCGCGCGACGTTCCGCACTCCGTATCGGCTGACGCGCGTGGTGGGACGCAACGGGGGCGATGAGCTCTACGTTTGCGGTGTGACGCCCGAGGGAAGCAGCGTGATCGAAAGGTGGACGTTCGATCCTGGACAGAGCACTTACCGAGTTCGGCCGGTACACGCCCCGCAGCCGATCGGTCAGGCTTCGCCCTCCTACGAACAGCAAGTCATCGTTCCCAGCGGGGTGTGGACGCAGCCGACGTCGACGACGTGGGTCGAGCCGACCAAGGAGTTGATCTTTCGCAGCGATCCCGCGACAGGCTACATCCGCAACATTGCGATCGATCCCGAGGGCAGAGTGCTGTTCGCGATCACGACGTCGAGCGAATTCCTCCGTCTGGATCTGACGTCGTTCCCGATCACCCCAACCGTTTTGCATGACTCGACCTCGCTGCCTCATCTGCGGACGGCGCAGACGGTGATGCTCATGGATCACCCGACTGAGGGGCGCAAGTTGATCTTGAGCGACGACGATGGAGCGAGCGACGACGTCGGGAAGCACGATGCCCAGTTCACGCTGTTCGCTGATCCTGAGAACGATGCGATGTTCGGCCCACCCGTCACGATGAGCGCCGAAGAATGGAAGCGCAACGGCCTCGCCCGCGTGGATTGGTCCGAGTTTCTGTAGTCGAGTGCCCGCGCCGGGCTTGCCGTACGGAGTCCCGATGACCATCGTCGGCGACCGTGGCGCTCCAAAGTGTCACCCATGTGCCCGGACGGACGCCCTCTCGCCGCCGCTGCGCCCGTCGCCCCCTGCTGCGAACCGCTCCACCTGCCGCGTTCGCGTTGTCCCCGATCGCTGCGCTCGATCTGCTCGGCTGACTTCGCCGTTCCGACGCAACTCGCTTTGCCTTCGCCAGTTCAGGCATCCCGTCGGAGTCCGCTCCGCGTTGGCATCGCGCTCGCTCTTCGCTCTCCCGTCTTCGTCCCACCCTCCACCAACGGGAGACTGTCTTGAATCGCCTGCTCCGCTCCTCGATCCTTCTGACTGCGTCGCTGATCGTCGCGACTTCCGCCGCCTCGGCCCAATCGATCTGGGGGACCAACGGTCCCACGGCCTTCCTCGGCAATCAGGCCGGGCCGCCCCAGGCGCCCTGCGGTTATCCGAATGGCCCGTTCCTCGGCGGATTCTCGTCCGTCGCGCCGTTCGGGTGTGGCGTCGCGAATACGTACCCCGGCGCTTTGACCGGCGTCTATCCGGCCGGTGACGTCGCCGTGGATCGCATCGCCGACACCGTGTGGGCGACCGACGGCATCCGCGTGACGAACTACGCAAAGAACGGCGCGGTGCTCGCGAGCTTCGTCAACCCGTTCCCGGTGCCGCTGACCGGACTCGGTTGGAGCGCGCCGTTCGGCTTGATGCCGCGGCTGCTGTGGTTGACGGATGGCCGCCTCTACGGGGCGATCGCTCTGCCGCAAGCCGGTTGCCCGGTGCCGCCGCTGTTCCTCGGCCCGTTCGTCGCGGTGCTGCCGACGACGGCATCCGTCATGACCGACATCGACTTCGATCCGGGTTCGGGAACCCTGTTCTTCTCGGAGAACACGGGCCTCGTGTCGAACCAGTTCATCGGCGGCGGCGTCGGTCCGTTCGGCGTGTTCGCTCCGGCCGTCACGTGCTTGCTGCCGACGCTCGAAGGCCTCGCGGTCGATACGGCGTCGTGCAACGCGCTGTTCGTGACCGACAGCCTCACGGTGGCGCGCATCAACTTCCTCGGCAATCCGGCCGCGCCGACGTTCTACGCGCCGCAGACCTGCTCGCCGTGGATCGCGGGTGGTCCGACGTCGGGTCTCGCGTTCGACGCCACGCCGATCACGTTCGGCAAGGGCTCGGACCCCGCCGGCTCGATCCCGACCATCGGCACGATCGGTGAAGCCCTGTCGCCGAACCCGGGCTTCGGCATCACGCTCGGCAACGCGACGTCGGGTGGCCAGGCGTTCCTGCTGATGTCGGTGTCGCCGGCCTGCCCCGTGGTCCCGATCGGCTTCGGCGCGTTCATCCACGTGTTCCCGATCAACTCGATCACCGGCCCGTTCCCGATCCCCGCGAGCGGCGGATTCGCGATGCCCGCGCCGATCCCCGCTGGTTTCGCGTGCTCCGGTCTGACCGCGTACCTCGAGTGGCTGGTCGTGAAGCCGGCCGGCGGCGGACTCGAGACGAGCCCCGGCCTGCACGTGCGCCCGGCACAACCCTGAACTCGAATCGCCCAGGATGATGGACCCCAGCGGGCCACGAACCACTCGGTTCATGGCCCGTTGGCTTTCGAACGAGCGTTGTTCCAATGCCCGTCCCCGCGTCGCGGAGAGCCATCATGCTCACGTGCTGGATCATGCTCGCACTCGGCTCGTTCGGGGGGGACGTCGATCGCGACGGTGACGGGCTGTCCGACCTCGCCGAGATCCACAAGTACTGCACCGATCCGGACCGCGCCGACAGCGACGGCGACGGCAAGCCGGACGGCGACGACGACGAACGTCGCGAGTTCACGTACTCGGTTCGCGCGGTGATGACGCTGCTCGAGCCGTACGCGACGCGGGAGCTCTCCGACGACTGGCAGGACGCGCGCGTCGTCGCGACGGGGAAGGACTACGCCCGCATCGAAGTCGTGCTGTATCCGCTCGCGACGTGGACGGAAGCGATCGGCGACGACGCGAACTGGCGCACGACGACGAAGGCCATGCGCGAGTTCATCGAGCCTTCGCCGACGTCGAATTGGAACGACGCGATGCGCACGACGCTGATCGCCGAGTTGACGCAGCAAGGCGTCGACGTCGAGCACGCCACGGATCGCGAGCTCGTCCTGGCCGCGTCGCGCTGGTTGCTCGAGCGCGCGCAGTACGAAGACAGCTTCACGACGTTCGCGGCGCGCTTCGCGAACGGCAAGGCCAGCGTCGCGCCGGAACTCAAAGGCGACGTCGACGCCGCGCTGAAGAAGTCGGAGCGAACGCTCGCACAGCAATGGGATCGCGAGTTGTTCGGCCGTGGCATGTTCGAAACCAAGTTGCACGGCAGCTGCACGTCGACGGCGATCTACCTGCAGACCGGTCTGCGCGCGCTCGGCATCCCGACGCGCACGATCTACTGCGTGCCCGTGCTCGACGCGACCGATCCGGACGAGCCCGTGCTGTTGAACGACCTCCAGCACGCCGGCTTGCGCGCGCGACTGAAGCGCACGACGCAGGAACTGAAGCAGAGCTGGTCGTCGCACACGTTCAACGAGGTCTTCGTCGGCGGGCGATGGGTCCGGTTGAACTACACCCGACTCGGTCAAGGAGCGCTCGACGACACGATGGGGCTGTTCGTGCGCGCGCACCGCTGGCGCGATCAAGCGGACGTGCCGTTGTGGAAGATCGGCGTGCGCCAGCGCAAGAAGCCGAAGGACGCGTGCGGCCACGGCAATCCGTACTCGTGCGAGGAGTTGTCCGATCGCTTCGGCGAGCACGCGAAGCTCACGCCGTGGAGCGAGGATTTCGGCGCGCTGACGGTCGAGCGCGTGCTGCCGTTCGCGGAGGCGAAGGCGCTCGGGCTCGTCGACATGCGCCTCGACGATCCGGACACGGCGGGCCACTTCGTCATGCGCGTGCGCGAGGGCGGGCCGTTCGACGACATGGCGAAGTACGGGCGCTTCTACGACGCGGCGCAGAAGGACTTCGTCCTGCGCTCCGGCGACGGCACGGAGCTGCGCGCGTACGCGACCCGAGGCTTCTGGATCGATCCGAGCAAGGGCCTGCGCGAGTTCTACCTGCGCGTCGATCCGGACGTGTTCGCGACGATGGTGCCCGGCCAGGCGTACGCGCTGCTCAGCGTGCCTCGCGCCGACGGCAAGTGGTTCCGCGTGAACGACGGCGTGATCGTGACGCGATGAGGGCTCGCGCTCACGGATCGACCGGCACGACCAGCTCCACGTCGGCGTCGCCGGCCTGCGCGGGCACGGGCGCCGAGTAGCCGTCGCCGTCGTTGTTCGGGTTGGAGTCCGCGAGCAGCAGCGATTGACGCGCGTGCGTGCGAGCGCGCAACGAGCCCACCGTTCCTGGCTCGACGACGAGTTCGAAGCGACCACCGCCCCGCGACATCGTCCACGTCAGCGGCTGACCGGCCGCGTCGTCGAGCACGACGTGCGAGGAGGACGCGGGTTTGCCGGTCGCGTCGACGACACGGCCGCGGATCGCCGCTCCGATCCGCAACACGAGTTCGATCGGTGGGCCCGCGGGCTTCACGCCGTCGATCGACGCGGGCAGCAGTGGGGGCGCCGGATCGTCGAGGTCGCGCGAGGGATGGGCTTCGACGGTGTATTCGCCGTCGTCGGCCACCTCGATGGTGAACGAGCCATCCGGTTCGACGCGGCGATTGCCTTCCGGTCCACCGGGCCCGTCGGTCCGACGCGTCAGCACGGTGACCCACGATGGAAGCGAACCGCTCGCGCTGACGACGCGGCCGCGAATCGTCAACGTCGCTGGGACGCGGAGTTCGATGCCTTCGACGTCGCGCCCGTCCTCGACGTCGACCGCGAGCTTCGTCGATTGCTGCTGCGACGGACGCGTATGCCGCAGTGAGTACGACCCCGGCGCAACGCGATCGAACACGAAGCTGCCGTCGGCGGCGCTGCGTGTCTCGAGCTCGTCGACGTACCCGTTGAACCACGGCTCATCTTGCTTCGAGTACCGCATGCGGTCGGCGTTGGTGCCGCGCAGCGTCAGCGTCGCCCGCGCGACGGCGTTGCCGTCGGAATCGACGATGCGACCACGGACGCGCTGCCGCGACGCAACGACGACGGAGCCGAACTCGACGACGGGGAGATCGAACTCGTTCACGGGGAAGTCGAACACGGTCGGGCCGTGGTCGGGATGCTCGATGTGCAGCGCGTGGCGCAGTTCGGGCCGCAGGTCGTCGATGGCGAACGAACCATCTTCCGCGGACGACGTGGTTCGGTGGTCGATGCACTGTCGTTCGTCACCGAACAGGACGTCCCTGCTCGCGTTCGTGACCATGGAGTTCGCGAAGGCCGTGATCGTCGCACCGGGAACAGGCCGCCCGGAGCGATCGACGACGACACCAGTCGCGCGTCTCCCCGGCGTCAGCACGAAATCGATCACGTACTCGGTGCGTGCTGGGTCGAGTGCGAAGTCCTCGGTCTCCGTCCTGCCGTAGCCGTGCGCGCGGCAGTGGAGGTCGTACACGCCCCATTCGCCGTAGCCGCGGTACTCGTAGCGCCCGTCGGCATCCGAGCGGACCGTGGACCGGAACGTCCATCCGGCGCTGATCTCCGCGTCGGCGATCGGAGCTTTCGTCACCGCATCGGTCACGCGACCGCGAACAACCACGCCGTCGTCGAGCGCGAGGTCGCGCCGGACGGCTTCGCCGGGCTTCAGATCGAGACGCTCCCATGGCGGATCCGCGAGGTCGGCCGCCTCGACATCGAGCGTGACTCGCCCCGGCGGAATCGCGCGGAATGAGAACAGCCCGTCCGTGTCAGGGGTCGTCGTCAAATCGCGCCATGGCTCGGCGGGATTGAACAGACGCACGGTCGCGCGAACCACTGCATGGCCATCGGCCTTGCGCGTGATGCGGCCGAACACGCTCGCGTGTTCTTGCAGCACGAGTTCGACTTCGTCCCCGACCGTCACCGCGACGGCCCCCGCCACCGCGTAGTCGCGATGCGACGCGAACACGTCGACGAGCCGACCACTGCGGACGTCGATCGAGAATCGCCCGTCCGCCCCGGTCACTGCATCGGCGAACACTGGCGGACGAGGTCGCGTCTCGAGCAAGGTTGCTCCGAGATCCTCGACGTTGCGTCGGAGCTCGACGCGGGAGCCGGCGACGGGCCTGCCGTTCGAGTCGCGCACGATCCCGAACACGGCATCGCGCGCTCGGGGTCCTCCGAGGCTCGTACGCTGCGCCGATTCCGCGTTGCGATCGTCCGTGAGCGCGGCGGCCGCGGCGGTCTCGCGGTCGTCCGACGCACCGTTCGTGGCTTCATCGGTTGGCGCGACGACGACGTTCGTGTCCCGCGCAGCGTCGGTCGCGTCGTCGTTCCACGTCCACAGCATGCCGACGACCGCGAGCGCCGTGACCGCCGCCGCGCTCCACGCCAACACTTTCATGATCAACGCTCCCGTGATCCACGTCGCACCGACGAACCCACCCGCGACCGCCGCGTTCGCCGGCGTGGTCAGCCCCGCGAGCGGCGCGAACGTCGCGCACCACGCAGTCCGGTCCCCCGCGTGTTCGGCGTCGAAGCGCGCGCGCAGCATCGCAAGCGCGCGCTTCAACCGGGTCTTCACCGTCTCGAGCGGGACGCCGAGTCGCGCCGCGATCTTGGCGGGCGAGAGATCGGACACGTACCGCATCAGCACCACCGAGCGATACGGCGGCTCGAGCTTCAGCACCTCGTCGATGACTCGTTTGCGTCGGGCTTCGAGTTCGAGGACGTCGTCCGGGGATGGCACGACGCCGTCGAACTCCGCGCACTCGCGGACGCGTTCCTCGCGGAGCCGTTCATCGCGGTGCGCACGTCGGACGAAGTTCTTCGCGACGATCGCGAGGAAGGCACGGGCCCGATCGAGCCGCCGCGGGGGTCGTCGCAGCGCGGCGAGCCACGTTTGCTGTTCGACGTCGTCGGCGCGGTGCTCGTCGGCGACGAGGCTGCGCACCAAGGCGCGGACGAACGCGCCGTGTTCGAGCAGGGCCTGGGGATCGATGGGCGAAGGACTCATGGCGAACCGAAGATCCCCGAGACGGGGACCCGGGTTCAAGATTCCAGCGCCCGATTGCGAGGTGACCTGTGACCGACTGCTGCGCCGCAGGAGCGACGAGCCAACCGATCCGCGCCACCTTCGCGTTCAAGGCCCCAAGGTCACGACCTTCGCGTTCGTCGTCGCCGAGATGTACGGCCCGGCTTCGCCGAGCACCGCCGCGAACGTCAGCGGGAGGCCGAACAGCGCGGGTTCGTTCACGCCTCCAGGGACGACGAACCGCGGGACCGCCTCACCCTTGGTGTCGAGCACGCCTTGGAAGGCGATGAACACGCCGGAGTTGACGAACTGCAGCCCGAACACGGTGGCGGCGTCGAAGTTCAGTGGCAGGTGGACCGAGCCACCGGCGAACGGGATCTGCAATCCCGGCGTGCTGCCGCTTGCCGACATGAGCATTAGATAAGGCGCGCCGGCTGCGAGCTTGCCGCGCTGGATCGCGAACTTGACGGTGCCGCCGGCGCTTAGCGACACGGTGTTCGCGGTCTGAAGCGACAGCGATTCGTGCTGCAGCAGGTGGAGAGATCCGCCACCCCACTCGCCGCCGCAGGCGACGAGGATCTCCCCGTACCCATCGCCATCGAAGTCGTGGACCACGACGCCCTGTCCGAAGCGGCTCTGACTGTATTGGCCATAGACCGACTGGGTATTCACGAAGTCCGGCCCGAAGAAGATCGTGACACGACCGTTCTTGGTGAGGTTGCCGGATTTGTCGTAGGGAGAACCGACGACGATGTCGATCGTGCCGTCGCGGTCGACGTCACCGTGGGAAAGGCCGTACCCGGAGCCGGCGGCGGTAGCTTGTCCTGGCGGCTTCAAGAACGTGGGATTCTGGAAGGATGGCCCGCTGAAAACCAGGACCTGTCCGCCGCCGGTCTTGTCGGGATCAGAAGCGACGATGTCGAGCTCCCCGTCCGAGTGCAAATCGACAATTCTCATCTGGAGTGCGAGCCCGAAGCCTGCGGTGACGATCGGTGGGCCGAACTGGATCAGCGCACTCGGATCGAGACTCGGCATGATCCCGAGGCCGATCAAAGGTAGATTCGACTGCGTGATCAGGTCCTTGTGCTGGTCCTTATTGAAGTCGGCAACGGCAAGATGTCGGCCCCAGTAGCGCGACTGGCCCACGAACGGCGTAGAAATGGCGGCGGATGGTGCGCCAATAAACTGTGATACGCCCGAATAAACGTAGATCTGTCCCGCAGCGTAACTGCCGTTGATCGTGGAGGATTCCGCACCCACGAGAAGATCATCCAATCCGTCGCCGTCGAAGTCCGTAATGGCGAAGCCGCTCCCGAATGAATCTCCGCTCGGCGTTAAGGGCGGCGCAGGTCGACTCAACTCGACCGTCGTCTGGAATCCCGGCGCAAAGCTAACCAATGCTCTTCCGGCCGAGGTCACGCTGCCGACCGTCGTGTATGGTCCGCCAAGAGCCATATCCGCGAGGTTGTCGCCGTTCAGGTCTCCAACGGTCCAGCGGGATCCGAGTCCCCAAATCCCGCTCGGAATCGACACGGAGATCGCCTGTGTGAAGTCGGGTCCGAGCAGGACGTAGGCTCGGCCGTCCGTGTCGACTTGCGGATCCGCTACGTAAAGATCGAGTTCTCCGTCCCCGTTGGATTCCGCAAGCGCGAGGTTGAATCCGAAGGCGGGGAAAGAGCCGGGTGGCGCCGTGTAGATCGTCGTGTTCGACAGGACGACTTGGGCGTGGATCGGCATCGCGAGCGCACCGATGGACGCGAGGACGAGGACGGACAGAGTTCGCATGGATGCAGCTCCTCGTCGACTCGAGACGCCATGCGCCACCGGCGACCACCGTCGAACGCCTCGATTGAACGGCGCGCTCGACTCGATTCCCGGATCGCCGCGTGACCCCTCCCGGTCGATTCCGCAAGTACGGCAACAGTACGCCGGAACCCCGAATGGGCAAGGACGAGCATGTCGGATCGTCCTTCCGCGGGGGTGGTGACCGACGGCGACTCGAAGGTCGAAGGCGCGGTCGACGATGAGTTCGTCAGAGCCGGCCGACCTGCGCGTCGCCTTCGGGGGCCAGCGGCTGCCAGGAGACTGAACAGCGGACACCACGGGATCGCTCCCCGTCACCACCCCGCCTCCCTACACTCCGCGCCACGATGACCACCCCAACCTCTTCATCCCCTCGCGTCGGCGTGATCATGGGCAGCAAGTCCGATTGGGACACGATGCAGCACGCGGCCGACGTGCTCGCGCGGTTCGGCGTCGCGCACGAGTGCAAAGTCGTGTCCGCGCACCGTACGCCGCGACTCATGGCCGAGTACGCGACGGCCGCGCGGGATCGCGGCATCCAGGTGATCATCGCGGGCGCTGGCGGGGCGGCGCATCTGCCCGGTATGACCGCGGCACACACGACGCTGCCCGTGCTCGGTGTGCCGGTCGAGAGCAAGGCGCTGTCCGGGAAAGACTCACTGCTGTCGATCGTGCAGATGCCGGCGGGGATTCCCGTCGGCACGCTCGCGATCGGCAAGGCCGGCGCGACCAACGCCGCGCTGCTCGCGATCGCGATCCTGGCGCTGCACGACGCTGCGCTCGCGCAGAAGCTCGCGGACTACCGCGCCGCCGAGGAAGCACGCGTGCGAGGCGAGACGCTGCCGTGACGAAGGTCATCGCGCCCGGCGGGCGACTCGGCGTGCTCGGCTCGGGCCAGCTCGGGCGCATGTTCGCGCTGGCGGCGCGGCGGCTCGGGTATCGCGTCGTCGTCTACTCGCCCGATCAGGATTCGCCGACGGGCCAGGTCGCCGACACCGAGTTCACGGCGCGCTACGACGACCTCGAACGCGTGAAGGCGTTCGCGCGCACCGTCGACGTCGTGACGTTCGAGTTCGAGAACGTGCCGTTCGCGACCGCCGCCGCCTGCGCGCAGTTCGCGCCGGTGCGACCGCGTGGCGAAGTCCTGCACATCACGCAGCAACGCCTGCGCGAGAAGACCTATCTGCGCGAACAGGGCTTTCCGGTCACGCCGTTCGCACGCGTGACGTCGCTCGCGGAACTCGAGGCCGCGCTCGACGCGCTCGGGCTGCCCGCGGTGCTGAAGAGCGCGGACTTCGGCTACGACGGCAAGGGCCAGCGCAAGCTGCTCGCGCGCGCCGACGCGCCCGCGGCGTGGTCCGCGCTCGGCGTGCAGGAAGCGATCCTCGAAGGCTTCGTCGACTTCGCGCTCGAAGTGTCGGTCGTCGCGGCGCGCGGGCTCGACGGATCGTTCGCGGCGTTCGACGTGTTCGAGAACGCGCACGCGCACCACATCCTCGACGTCACCGTGTGCCCGGCGCGCATCGACCCGAAGCTGGCGCGCGAGGCGTTGGAGCTCGCGCGCGGCATCCTCGAACGCCTCGACGTCGTCGGCGTGCTGTGCGTCGAGATGTTCGTCACGAAGTCCGGCACGCTGCTCGTCAACGAACTCGCCCCACGTCCTCACAACTCCGGTCACCTGACGTTCGACGCGAGTCTGACCAATCAATTCGAACAACAGGTGCGCGCCGTCTGCGGCTTGCCGCTCGGCAGTCCGCAACTGTTGCGTCCCGCCGCGATGATGAACCTGCTCGGCGACGTGTGGGCCAACGGCGAACCCAACTGGGCCGCGGCACTCGAGTTACCGAACGTGAAGCTCCACCTCTACGGCAAGTCCGATCCGCGCCCGGGCCGCAAGATGGGGCATCTGACTGCGCTGGCCGACACCGTCGACGAAGCCGAGCGGGTGGTCCGGGAAGCGCGCGCGCGGCTCTGCCTCTGACGGACGATCGAGGGGCGACGACTTGCCCCGTTCGAGGTCGTCGGTTACCACCCAGGAAGAGATTCGCGATCCTGATCCTGCCGGGTCGGCGAGCTCGCTGGAGACGACCGATGTGGAATTGGGCGCGCGCCGTGACCGTGTTCCTCGCGTTGACCATGGCCCATGCAGATGCGGCGGTGATCGTCGTGTCCGGCTCGAGTGGGCCGGGCGTCGACTTCACGTCGCTGCAAAACGCGATCGGCGCGGCGCAGAACGGTGACGTCCTGCTGCTGAAACCGGGCTCGTACGGCCCCGCGTTGATCCAAGGCAAGTCGCTGACGCTCGCGAAGTACAGCGACTTCGCGCAAGTCGGCGGATTGATCGTCCAGAATCTCACCGCGGACCAGACCGTCGTGTTGCGTGGCCTGACGCTGACGCACATCGTCGTCACGCCGCCGCCGATCGTGATCCTGC
The DNA here is from genome assembly GCA_052034255.1 of Planctomycetota bacterium. GTDB lineage: Bacteria > Planctomycetota > B15-G4 > B15-G4 > JADJEK01 > JADJEK01. Next base: position 15,275 of record JBPOIU010000146.1, read on the forward strand.
AGCCGCTGCAGGTGCGCACGTGCGAAGGCGTCGTCGCGGTCGAGGACTGTGAGCTCGCGTACACGACGGCCATCGGGACCGATCGCGCCGCGGCGATCGTGACGCAATCGTCGCGTGTCGTGTTCAGTCGTTGCGCGCTGACGGGTGGCGTGGGTTCACCGACCGAGTTCGATCCATTCGTCGGAGGTGTCGCGGGTGGTCAAGCCCTGCGCGCCATCGACTCGAAGGTGTGGCTGCACGGCTCGACCTTGCGCGGCGGCGATGGCGGCACCGCGAACGACCTCGAACAGTCGCCCACGAATGGCGGCGCCGGCATTCGCGCCGAGAACGCGTGGGTGTGGGTCTTCGGTTGCGTGGTGAAGGGCGGCGACGGGAAGCACCTCTTCGACTTCGAGCAGGGCTTCGACGACATCTCTTCGCCGGGCCCTGGGCTGAGCTTGCTCGGGACGTTCGCGATCACCCAAGACTCGACGATCGAGGCCGGTCGCAAGGCGACGGACACCGCGCCGGCGATGCCCGCGATCGTCGGGACCCAAGCGTCGAGCGTCCCCGGGATTCCCGCGTTGCTGGAGCTGAACTCACCGGTCGACGACGGCGGCACGATCCACGTCCGCGTGCGCGGCCAGCCCGGGCATCCGGCGGTCCTGCTCGCGGGAGCTTCGCATCCGTTCGTCCAGGTCCCGCTGGTGCTCGGCATGCTCCAGGTCGGTCCGCCGGCGGTGCTCGTCGGGCTCGGGTCGCTGCCGAGCAACGGCGCGATCGAGTTCGACGCGAACGCGGGCCACTTGCCGCCGGGCGTCGAGGTCGCTGCGGCGACGGTCCAAGTCCACGTCGCGGGTCAGGGAATCCTGCCGGCTTCGCTGTCGAACCCGGAAACGCTGCTGATCGTGAATCCCTGAGCGCGAACTTCGGGCGGGCGAGCGGACAAGTGCGGAGGTAGATCGCTCGGAACCAGCTAGCAGCCCGTTGAAAAAGCCTGCCGAGCGGTCGGGCGAGCGAGAGCGAGCAGGGCAAGGCGCGGCGACGAGGCGTATTGAAACGAAATACGGCGAGGAGCCGCAACGAAGCCATGTTCGTTCGCAGCCGGCCGAATGCCGGCAGGCTTTTTCAACGGGCTGCTAGGCTCTGGGCGTTTTCCGACTCGACCCGAATCGCCGAGGTGTGTTCGTACCCGTGTCCCGTCCTCCGTCGCGCCCGATCAAAGTTTCGCTCGTCTCGCTCGGCTGCCCGAAGAACCTCGTCGACTCCGAGGTGATGGTCGGCAAGCTGACCGGCGGTGCGTTCGAACTGCAGTCCGCGCCCGAAGGCTCGGACGTCGTCGTCGTGAACACCTGTGGGTTCATCGACGCGGCCAAGGAAGAGTCGATCGACACCATCTGCGAGATGCTCGACCTGAAGGCGCAAGGCGCCGTGAAGGGCGTCGTCGTCGCGGGATGCATGGTGCGCCGCTACGGCTCGGAGATGCAGCAGGAGCTGCCGGACGTCGACGCATTCCTCGACATCTCGGACTACAGCGACGCGCCGCGGGTGTTCAAAACGATCCACGCGCGCACGAGCGGCGAGACGTCTCCCGCGCGCGCCGAGTCGATCGCGCCGTTCGTCGGTGGCGGCGCGGACAAGTCGCCGACGGCCGACCTCGGGCGCTCGTTGCTGACGCTGCCGCACACGGCGTACTTGCGCGTGTCGGAGGGCTGCGACCGCAAGTGCGCGTTCTGCGCGATCCCGCTGATCCGCGGCACGCAGAAGAGCAAGCCGATCGACGTGCTCGTCAAGGAAGCGAAGCGGCTCGCGGCCGCGGGCGTGAAGGAACTCTCACTGGTCGGCGAAGAGACGACGGCGTACGGCTCCGATCTCGGCATGGCCTACGGCGAGGGCATCGCGCCGCTGTTGCGCGCGCTGTCGAAGGTGAAGGGCATCGAGTGGATCCGGCTGCTCTACGCGCATCCGGGTTCGTTCAAGCGCTCGCTGATCGATGAGATCCGCGACAACCCGAAGGTCGCGAAGTACGTCGACATGCCGATCCAACACGGCGACGACGAGATCCTGAAGCGCATGAAGCGCGGCACGCCGGCCGGCAAGATCCGCGATCTCGTCGCGACGCTGCGCTCCGAGATCCCCGGCATCACGTTGCGCACGACGATCCTCGTCGGCTTCCCCGGCGAGACCGACACGCGCTTCGAACACTTGATGGACACGCTGCGCGCGACGCGTTTCGAGCGCGTCGGCTGCTTCACGTATTCGCGCGAGGAAGGCACGTCGAGCCACGACCTCACCGGCCGCGTGTCGGGCAAGGTCGCGGCCGAACGACGCCGCAAGGTCATGCTGCTGTCGCGCAAGATCACGAAGGAGCGCAACAAGGCGCTGCTCGGCACGACGATCCGCGTGCTGCTCGACGCCGTCGACGGCGATCGCGCGGTCGGTCGCAGTGAAGGCGACGCGCCGCAGATCGATTGCCGCGTGCACGTGCGGGCGCCCGAGGGTGTCGCGCTCGAGCCCGGCGCGTTCATCGACGTCCGCGTCGATGGTGTGCTCGGCTACGACTTGAAGGGAACGGCCTGCGTCGGCGCGGGAGTCCCCGCTTGAACGTCGCGAACCAGATCACGGTCGGCCGACTCGGCCTTTCGATCGTGCTGTTCGTGTTGATGGCGTTCCTCGACGACACGGCGACGCCAGGACCTTGGCTGCTGTTCGCCGGGATGACGTTGTTCATCACGATCGTCGTCACCGATGCGCTGGATGGCTACTACGCCCGCAAGCTGAAGCAGATCTCCGACTTCGGCCGCATCGCGGATCCCGCGGTCGACAAGATCACGGTCTGCGGCACGCTGGTGTTCCTGGCGGCCGCGCCATGGGCGCGCGAGGTTCTCGATCCGTGGATGGTCGCGGTGATCCTGAGCCGTGAGTTCGTGATCAACGGCCTGCGGAGCTTCCTCGAGTCGAAGGGGATCTCGTTCGGCGCCGACTGGGGCGGCAAGGCGAAGATGATCCAGCAGTGCATCGCGGTGCCCGCGGTGTTCTTCTTCAAGCTGATCGAGCAATGGTGCGCCGGCATCGATTGGGCCGTTTCGACGACGCTGTGGTTCGCGCACGTGAACGTCTGGATCATGGTGGTGCTGACCGTCGGCACCGGCGTGTCCTACATCGCGAAGGGCGCGCGCTTGCTGCGTCAGCAGGTCTGACGATGGGGGAGCGTTCGCTCGCCGATCGCGCGGCCTTCGTGCTCGGGACCGGTTTCGGCTCGGGGCTCGCGCCATTCGCGCCGGGCACGTTCGGCACCGCGCTGGCCGCGGCGATCGTCTACGGCTTGACGTTCACGAGCTTGCCGGCGCATTGGACGCTGCTCGGGCTCGCGCTCGCGACGACGCTCGCATGCATTCCGATCGGCGACCGCTTCGAAGCGTTGGTCGGCGGCAAGGACCCGCAGCGCTTCGTGCTCGACGAGTTCGCGGGTTTCTTCATCGCGACCGCGACGCTGACGCCGGCATGGCCGACGCCGCGCGAACTGCTGGTCGCGTTCGTGTTGTTTCGCTTGTTCGACGTCACCAAGCCGCCGCCCGCGCGCAAGCTGCAAGACCTGCGCGGGGGCTTCGGCATCGTGATCGACGACGTGATCGCGGGCGGCTACGCGCTCGTTGGCGTGCTCGTGTATCGCGACGTCATGGCGAATCCGCCTTGGTGAGGCGCGCTTCGAGCTCCGCGATGCGTGCGCGCAGCGGCGCGACGTAGGCCTCGACCTCGGCTTCCGTGAAGCGCGGCGTGATGTGCTGCGGACAGTTCCAATCGAAGCCCACCACGTCGATGACGACGATGCGTTCCGCGCGCTGCGCGAGCTTCGGATCGAGAGCCGCGAGCACGGCGGGACTCGCCTCGTCGCGGGCTACGACGCGCGCGTGGCCGATCAGCTTCAGGCGACTGCGTCGCGGGTAGTCCATCAGGATCAACGCGACGCGATCGTTGCCCGCGAGGTTGCCGCGCGAGATCAACTGGCGGTTTCCGCGCAGGTCGGCGAACGCGATCATGTGCGCGTCGACCACGCGCAGGAAGCCCGGCGGTCCGCCGCGATGCTGGACGTAGGGCCAACCGGTTTCGCCGACGCTCGCGACGTAGAACGAATCGCGTGACGCGATGAACTCGGCCTCGACCTCGCCGAGCGCGTCGGGCGGCGCGTCGTCGCCGAGTTCCTGCGCCGCGCCGTACGTCGACGCCTGCTGATCGCGAACGGAGGGCGTGAACAAGAGCTGGCGATAGCGCAGGGCCATGGGATCACTCCGATCGAGGAACGCGGGGATGCAAGGAGGAAGCGCGCGAGCGGCGAGGCCTGCGGGGGAGGAGGGCGTCCGCCCGCGCGCTTCCGGGATCGAATCAGAACAGCAACGGCGTCCAGCCCTCCGCGATCGCGGCGCGCAGGCTCGCGACGCCGGTGGTCCCCGCGAGCTCGTGGTCCTTGAGCAGCGGAACGCCGCAGGCTTCGACCGCCTTGGTCGCGCCGAACACTTCGGCGCAACCGCACGACGCGCCCTTCACGAACTCGCGCACGGACTCGAACAAGGGTCGCGCGGGATGACCGAGCTTGGTCAATTCGCCGAGCCATCGCGTGCCGGCGCCGGCGAACACGATCTGGACGTCGTCACCGTGTTCCTTGGCTTCGACGGCGAGCGACAGCGCGTTGAACAACCGACCGAGCGCTTCGTCGCCGCCATGCGTTGGGTCGGAAAAGACCGTGATCGCGAGCTTCACGACGCGCTCCCGCAGTCGGCGCCGGTGCACGTCTTCGCCGTCGGAGCGCTGAGCGGCGCCACCTCTGGGAAGTCGATCGGCGTGGCCGCGACGTGGTTGAAGTAGTTCGTGAACACGTTCAGCGCGACGGCGCCGATCACTTCGACGAGTTCGGCGTCGCTGATGCCGGCTTGGCGCGCGAGACGGAGCTCCGCGTCGCGGAGCTCGCCGCGGCGCACGACCAGCTCCCGAGCGAGCGCGAGCAGCGCCGCGACCTTCGGGTCGTCGGAGCCGCCATGGCGGGCGTGCTCGAGTTCCGCCGGCTTGGCGCCGAGCATGCCACCGATCGCCGTGTGTGCGGCGAGGCAGTAGGCGCAGTTGTTGACCTCGGACACCTGGAGCGCGATCAGCTCCCGTACGCGAGCCGGCAACACCCCGCCGCCGAGCGCCCCCGAGAAGTCGAGGTACGCCTTCAACGCGGCGGGCGATTGTGCGAGCCCACGCATCATGTTTGGAACGAAGCCGAGCTTGCCTTGGACGGCAGTCAGCAGGTCCTTGGCCTTGCCAGTCGCGGTCGCGGGATCGATGAGAGCAATGCGAGTCATGGGACACCTCGTTCGAGAGCTTGGTTGGGAGACTTGGAGAAACGACTCCAACCCGCTTCACATGTCCCGTGCCAGGTCGCTTTCCGACGCACGCAAGCGATGGAAGTTGTTTTGTAAAAGTAGCTTATGATCAGATTCGACTGCTGTAGACGAAGTCACGAACATTCGTGAGTCACGAAACATCGCGAGCATGACTCACGACTCTTCGTGTACGGTGTCGCCATGAACCTCGAGGCAATGCAGGGACTGATGCTGGCGATCGCCGGCGCGGACTCGACCGACGACGTGCTGAAGCGCGTCGTCGATGGCATCGCCGAGTGCGGCAACGTCGCGCTGTGTCGGATCTGGCTCGTGCGCAGCGCTAAAGACGCGCATGGCGAAGCGCGCTGGCTCCAGCTCGCGGCGAGTGCGGGGAACCTGCGGGATGCCAGGGTCGACTCGCGGCGTCTCGATGGGCGCTTCTCACGCTTTGAGATCGGCGATCGAAAGGTGGGTCGAGTCGCCGCGGACGGAGTCGGCGTGCTGCTCACGGACATCACGAGGGACAACGCCTGGATCGCGAATCCGGATTGGATCGCTTCGGAAGGGATCGTGTCGTTCGCGGCACAACCTCTCGTCGCGCGCGGCGCGACGCTCGGCGTGCTCGGCTTGTTCGATCGAACACGTCTGCCCGACGCCGACTTCCGCTGGCTGCGCACGTTCGCGGACCACGCCGCGGTGTCGATCGCGAGTGCGCGCGCGTACGAGGAGATCGAGCGTCTGCACCGCCAGCTCGAGCTCGAGAACGAGTACCTGCGCACCGAAGTGACCGCGCCGTTCTCGGACATCCACGGCAGCTCGCCGGCACTGCAGAAGGTGCTGCGCCAGATCGAGATGGTCGCGCCGACCGACGCGACGGTGCTGATCCTCGGCGAGTCCGGCGTCGGCAAGGAACTCGTCGCGCGCGCGATCCACGAACGCAGCGCGCGCCGCGAGCGCCCGCTGATCAAGGTCAACTGCGGGTCGATTCCCGGCGAACTGTTCGAGAGCGAGTTCTTCGGCCACGTGAAGGGTTCGTTCACGGGCGCGATCCGTGACCGCGTGGGGCGGTTCGAGCTCGCCAACGGCGGCACGCTGTTCCTCGACGAGGTCGGCGAGATCCCACTCGGGCATCAAGCGAAGCTGCTGCGCGTGCTGCAAGAAGGAACGTTCGAACGCGTGGGGGACGAGAAGGCGCGCCGCGCGGACGTCCGCGTGATCGCCGCGACGAACCGCGACCTGTCGGCGGAGGCTGCCGCAGGGCGCTTCCGCGCCGACCTCTACTACCGCCTCAGTGTGTTCCCGATCGACGTTCCGCCGTTGCGCGAACGGCGCGAGGACATCGCGCAGCTCGCCGCGCATTTCGTGGAGCGCTCGGCGCGGGCCTTGAACGTCAAGAAGCCAAAGCTGACGCGCGCGCAGGCGGAACGGCTGGAAGCCTACTCCTGGCCCGGAAACGTGCGGGAACTGGCCCATGTGATCGAGCGGGCGATGATCCTCGCGCGCGGTGGACCGCTTCAATTTCCCGAGCTCGGGACCTCCGGTGCCATTTCGCGCCGTGGGTCGATCGCTCGCGAGACGCTGGCGCCCGCCGCCGAGATCCCGACGCTGGCCGAGCTCCGTGCTCGCGAACGTGAAGTGATCGAAGCCGCCCTGGCCAAAGCGGGAGGCAAGGTCGCGGGAGAACGCGGCGCCGCGGCGCTACTCGGCGTGCCCGCGACCACGCTCGAATCGAAGCTCCGCGCCCTGGGGCTCAAACCCATGCGTCGCTCCGTGCCGCGATGATCCCGAATCGAGGTCGACGTGCGGGACCAACCTCCCTAGCAAAAATCGCCTTGATCGCTTTGGGCCTGCTGCTGGTCGGAGTCTGCCTGCCGTTCGACCTCAGGCTGATTCACATCGCGAACATGCTGGTCTTGGTCGTCGAGGCTGGCCTATTCGTCTGGCTCCCGTATTGGCTCGTGAGTGTCTGTACTCGCGCGATTCGGAGGCGGCGCTCGAATCGAAGCTCCAAGCGCGGGGAGGTGAAGCCCTCAGGTCGCACCTTGCCGCGATGACCGCTCGCCCGCGTCCTTCGATATCATCCGCGCCGTCCGCGGAGCCCACCAGTCGGCAGCCCCTGACCGACGCCCCGGCGAAACGCCTCGACCGGCGCGGGAGCGCTTCCGATGGACGATGAGGTTGCATGAGTGCACAGAAGCCAACGCGCAAAGGCGACAGCACGCTGATCGTGCCCGCATCTCCCGGCGCCCACAGCGCGACGCAGATCCTGCGCGCCGCGGACCTGAAGGGCAAGAAACCCGGCGACTCGTCGATCTTCCACGGCGAGCGCATCCGCCGCAGCGGATTGTCGGTGTCGGCGAAGTTCGCGCTGATCGTCTCCGCCGCGATCGCGTTGTTCATGCTCGTGTTCGGCATGGCGCTCTACAGCCAGCAAAAGGGAGCGCTGAACGAGCAGATCGACGCCGCCGGCATCCATGCAGCGCGCGCGTTGGCCGCGGCCGACATCTCGGCCTGGTACCAGTTCAACGGCGCGTACGAGAACACGGACTTCGGCGGTTACGAGACCGCGATCGCGAAGGGCGACAAGAAGATCCCCGAGGGCGCGCTGAAGAAGGAACAGATCGACGAGGCGAAGAAGCGCACCGAGTTCAATCGTCAACGCCTCGCGAAGCTGATCTCGGCGGACGACCGCGTGCTCGACGTGATGATCACGGACCCGTCGCAGCGCGAGATCATCCGCATCGCGTCGGGCAGCCCGAAGCTCGCGTTCTCGCCGCAGAATGCGCGGGAGGATCTCGGGGTCCAGATCGGCTACGGGACGTACGTCGCCAGCGCCGGCGAGATCCCCGCGCGCTCGTTCACGACGTCGATCCTCGGCTTTCATGGCGGCGAAGTCGGCAAAGCGACCGTGGTGTTGTCGGAGCGCTCGATCCAAGAATCGCTGCAAGGCGTGCAGAAGCGCATCCTGCTGCTGACGTTGTTCTTCGTCGCGCTCGGCGTCGGCGTGTCGTTCTTGATGGGCGCGCGCGTGACGGCGCCGATCAGCGACCTGACGCACGACGTCGAAGTCATCGCGAAGGGCGACCTCGACCACAAGGTCAAGGTCGGCACGATGGATGAGATCGGCGTGCTGGCGAAGACCGTCGCGCGCATGACGCAGAGCCTGAAAGGCGCGCAGGAAGCGCAAGTCGAGCACGCCAAGCAGAAGCATCAGCTGGCGGTCGCGCTCGAGATCCAGAGCAACCTGTTCCCGAAGACGCTGCCGCAAGTGCCTGGCTACGACCTCGCCGCGTTCTATCGGCCGGGTCCCGAGGTCGGCGGCGACTACTACGACGTGTTCCCGATGCAAGACGGGCGGCTGTTCTTCGCCGTGGCTTCGGCTTCGGGCAAGGGCATCCCCGCTGCGATGCTGACGGTCATGGCCCGCTCGTTCACGACGGCGACGGCGGAACGTGAGTCCGACATCGCGTCGATCTTCAAGATCGTGAACCGGCTGCTGTCACCCGACTTGCGCCGTGGCATGTACGTGACGTCGCTCGCCGCGATCCTCGATCCCGCATCGGGCCGACTCCAGGTCGCCAACGCCGGCCATCACCCGTTGATCCGCTACGACGCCGCGACGAAGCAGGTTGGTCCGATCCACGCCGACGGCATCGGGCTCGGCTTCGACAAGGGGCCGGTGTTCGACCGCACGCTGCGTGTGATCGACGTCGAACTGAAGCCCGGCGATCGCGTCACGATGGTCACGCCGGGCGTGTTCGGCATCAAGAACCGCGAAGGTCACGAACTCGGCGAGGAGAACTTCCATCGCCTCGTCGCGCGTGAAGCCGCGAAGGACTCGAGCGCGTTCGTGAAGCTCGTGACCTACACGCTCGATCAGTTCCTCGGCGGATCGGTGCCCGATTCCGACATCACGTTCCTGACGTTGCGTCGCACGTGAGCGAGCCGATGGACATCCGCAAGTTCCAGAAGCAGATCGAGGCGATCTACTTCGCGAAGGACAACGCGCGCGGCGTCGCCGGCACGTTCATGTGGTTCGCCGAGGAAGTCGGCGAGCTGTCGCGCGCGCTGCGCCGCAAGAACGACGACGAACTGAAAGGCGAGTTCGCCGATGTGTTGGCGTGGCTGTCGACGCTCGCGTCCATCGCCGGCATCGACCTCGAGGAAGCCGCCACCGCGAAGTACGGCAAGGGCTGTCCCCGTTGCGCGAAGACGCCGTGTGCGTGCGCCGAGCCGAAGAAGCCGAGCGGCGGTGCGGGCGGCGCGTGACGTGTGTGGGATGGCTGGCGTCTAGCGCGGCAGCGACGCGCCGAGGCGGCCGAGGAACGCATCGAGGATCTGGAACGTCATGCCCCAGACCACGAAGCGGTCGTGGCGGAACGCGGGCAGTGACGCGTGCTCGGTCGCGCCGGGCAACGCGTAACGCGTCGCCGCGGCCGGATCGAGGATCGACGCCAACGGGATCCACACCGCGTCGGCCACTTCGTGCGACAGCGTCAGCTTCGGCCGCTCCGTGACCTTGAACACGAACGGTGACACCACGAGCGCGAACCGTCGCCGACCTCCGCGCGCGTCGTAGTCGTCGAGCCGCGCCAGCGCGCGCCCCGGATCGAGGCCGATCTCTTCGTGCGTCTCGCGCGCCGCGGTGGCTTCGGCGTCGGGGTCGTGCGGCTCGCGCATGCCGCCGGGGAAGGCCATGTGGCCGGACCACGGGTCGCCCTCGACCCGCGCGCGTTCGATGAACAGCAGCTCCGGGAGCTCCGTCGGCGACGGTTGATGCAACAGCAAGGCGACCGACGCCAACCGCACGCCTGCGTCGACCGACACGACGCGCGGCGACAGGGTCTTCAACGCGGGTTCGATGCGGTCGAGGCGAAGGTGGTCCATGGCGGGCGGCGCATCCTAAAGGTGAGCGGCGTATGGCTGGCGGTAACCTCCGGACCATCGTGTTCGACCGAGGTGAGCCGTTGCGAGTCCGCAGCTTTCCCCCGATCGCCGAACCCAACGCCCGCGTGCTGATCCTCGGCAGCATGCCCGGGGCCGCGTCGTTGCAGGCGGGCGAGTACTACGCGCATCCGCGCAACGCGTTCTGGCGCATCCTGGGCGCGCTGCTCGAGTTCGATCCGGCAGCGCCCTACGCAAGGCGCGTCGATTCCGTGCGCGCGGCCCGCGTCGCGATCTGGGACGTGCTCGCGACGTGCGTGCGGCCGGGCAGCTTGGACTCCGCGATCGACCCGTCCTCGGCCGTGCCCAACGACTTCGCGCGGTTCTTCGCCCAGCATCCGCTCATCGAGCACGTGTTCTTCAACGGCACCACTGCGGAGGCGAGCTTTCGCCGCTCCGTGCTGCCGCGCCTGCGCGCAAACCCTCCGCCGTCCACGCGCTTGCCGTCGACCAGTCCGGCCCATGCGGCGCGCTCGTTCGACGCCAAGCTGCGCGCTTGGTCCGCGGTCGTGCGCTTGCTCGCGGGACCGTGAACGGCACAATCCGGCGCATGTTCGATCCACGCGACCTCATCGATGACCCGAAGCGACGGCTGCATTTCGTCGGAGTCGCCGGCACCGGCATGAGCGCGCTCGCTCAGGTGCGCGCGATGGGCCGCGGTCGGACGTCGGGCAGCGATCGCTCCGTGGACCGCGGCGAGTCGGTCGAGGAGGCGGCGCAATTGCGGGCAGTCGGTGTGCAGTTGTTGCCGCAGGACGGGTCCGGAGTGGACGGCGCGGATCTCGTGATCGCCTCGACCGCGGTCGAGGCAGCGATCCCCGATCTGGTGCGCGCGAAGGAGCTCGGCGTTCCTGTGCTCCACCGCGCGGATTTGTTGGCGCATCACGTCGCGCACGATTCGGTCGGCATCGCGGGCACCAGCGGTAAGTCGACGGTGACCGCGATGGTGTTCGAGATCCTGCGCACGGCCGGACGCGATCCGAGCCTCGCGACCGGCGGCCGACTGCTGCGATTGATGGATGAAGGACTGCTCGGCAACGCATGGTGCGGTCGCGGCCCGTTCGTGTTCGAAGCCGACGAGAGCGACGGTTCGCTGGTGAAGCACGGTCCGCGCTTCGGCGTCGTGTTGAACCTGCACAAAGACCACATGGATGCGGAGCTCGTGCTCGAGCAGTTCCGCGTGTTCCGCCAGCGCACGCGCGGCGCGTTCGTCGTGTCCGACGACGAGCCGCTGGCGTCGCTGCGCGAGGGTGCGTGCGTGTACGGCTTCGGTCCCGACGCGACGCTGCGCGCGACGGGCCTCGAGCTCACGCGGAGCGGCAGCACGTTCGAGTTGGACGGAGTGCGGTTCACGCTCGAGCATCCCGGTGTCCACAACGCGACGAACGCGCTCGCGGCGGCCGCGCTGGCGCACGTGCAAGGGGTCGGGCTCGATGTGTCCGCGCGCGCGCTCGCGCAGTTCCGCGGGGTCTACCGCCGCTTCCAGCAGGTCGGCGCCGTCGCCGGGGTCGAGGTCGTCGACGACTTCGCGCACAACCCCGAGAAGGTCCGCGCCGTGCTGCTCGCCGCCCAAGGTCGTGCCAAGCGCGTGATCGCATGGTTCCAACCGCACGGGTTCGCTCCGCTGCGGTTCTTCGGCGACGATCTGGTCGAGACCGTCGCGGCGACGCTGCGATCCCAGGACGAGTTCGACCTCGCGCCGGTGTACTTCGCAGGGGGAACCGTGACGCGCGACGTCGACAGCGGCGCGTACGTGGACAAGCTGCGAGCGCGGGGCGCGCGCACGACGCTGGCCGAGGATCGAGCGAGCTGGGCGCGCACGCTCGCGGGTCGCGTTGAGTCGGGCGACGTCGTGCTCGTGCTCGGTGCGCGCGATCCGACGCTGCATGGATTCGCGTGCGACGTCGTGAACGCGTTGCGCGCTCGCGTCACGTCTTGAACAGACTCTCGCGCGCGCGATCGCAGATCGCGACGACCGCCGGGTTCTTCAAGCGCTTCTCCGGTGAGATCGCGAAGAAGCGCTCGCGCGCGCCCGTCAAGCGTCCGACTTGTTGGACCTCGAACATCGATCGCACCGTGTCCGCGATCGCGAGCGGCGCCGGGAATACGCCGTAGCCGTCCTGGCCGAGCACTTTCAGCAACGCGCTGTCCTCGCATTCCGCGACGATCCGGGGGCGTACGCCGTGGGTATCGAACCAATGATCGAGCGTGCGGCGCAGTTGCGTGTTGTCGGTGGGCAGGAGCAACGGCGCGCCGTCCAGTGATCGTGGGAACTTCGGGCGCAACTTCCGCGCGAGGGCGGCGGTCGCGAACAAGCCGACCTCGCACTCCCCGATCAAGTGATTGAACGCGCGCACCGCGGAGCCGCTCGGCAACGGAGCATCGGTGAGCACGACGTCGACCTCGAACGCAGCGAGTGCGGCGAACAGGTCGTCGGCTTTGTCTTCGCGGCACACGATGCGCACGCCACTGTCGCCGCGCAGCGCCGGCTCGAGCAGGCGGCGCACGACGAGCTTCGGCATGACGTCCGCGATGCCGACGACGAGTCGCAGGGGCTGTCCCGTCGGCCGGCCCCGCACGGTGTCGAGGAGTTCGCGGCCGAGTGAGAAGATCTCGTCGGCGAAGCGATAGACGACGCGGCCCATTTCCGTGAGCTCGAGGCCGCGGCCGCGCTTCTTGAACAGCTTCTCGCCGAGCGCGCGCTCGAGCATGCGGATCTGCCCGCTGATCGTCGGATGCGAGAGGTTGAGCGCTGCCGAGGCGCGCGTGATCCCGCCCTCGCGCGCCGTGATCCAGAAGTAGTGGAGGTGGTGGTAGTTCAACCATTCCATGACCGTCTCCAGGCTGTGGGTGGCCACCGGCGCCACATGTCGGAAAAACCGACGCATATAGCCAACACGATCGAATTCTCGACGGCAAGTCCCGGCCTATTCTTCGCCCCGTCGATCGCGGCATCGGGTCGCGATCAGGTCGCGCCGGCAACTGGCCGGTTCGAACTTCCGCGGCGACCGTGCCGCACGACGACAGGAGGCATCCCATGAACATCCGTGTTCGCGCTCGCGCCATGACCGTCTCCGAGGCCCTGCGCTTCCATGTCGAACATCGCATGGCGTTCGCGCTCGGGCGGTTCGAGCGCTTCGTGGACCACGTCGAGGTCCTGCTCCAGGACGTCAACGGTCCGCGCGGCGGCGAGGACAAGGTCTGCCGCATCGAAGTCCGCAGCCCTCGAGGTGAGTTCTTGGCGGCGGAAGCCGTCGATTCCGATCCCAAGCGCGCGGTGGACCACGCGTCCGCGCGCATCTCGCGCACCGTCGCGCGGCTCGCGGCCCGCTTCAAGCCGAAGCTCGGTCGCAGTTTCGCCGGCGAGTGACGCCACCCCCTGAACACTGACCCTCTGGGTCCATTGAAACGGAGTTCCTTCCCATGTTGAACCAGGCCAAGACCGTTCTGTTGCTCGGCGTCCTGTCGGCGATCCTCGTCGGCATCGGCGGCGCGGTAGCCCCCGGCTCGCTGGGCTTGTTCATCGTGCTCGCCGTCGTCATGAACGTCGGCGCCTACTTCTTCAGCGACCGCATCGTGTTGCGCATGCACGGCGCGAAGGAAGTCTCGCCCGAAGAGGCGCCGGATCTCCACCGCATGGTCGGAGAGCTGGCGCAGGCGGCGAACATCCCGACGCCGCGCGTCGCGATCATCGACGACCCTCAACCGAACGCGTTCGCGACCGGACGCAATCCCAAGCACGGCGTCGTCGCCGTGACGACGGGAATCCTCGGCATCCTGTCGCGTCGCGAGCTGCGCGGTGTGCTGGCGCACGAGATCGCGCACATCCAGCACCGCGACATCCTCGTCTCGAGCATCGCCGCAGTGCTCGGTTCGGCCATCTCGGGCCTCGCCAATGTCCTGCAGTTCGGCGCGCTGTTCGGCGGCGGATCGCAAGACGGTGAGGAAGAGGGCGGTGGCGGTGGTGGCCTCGCGCTCGCGTTGGTCGCGCCGATCGCCGCGATGCTGGTTCAGTTCGGCATCTCGCGGTCGCGCGAGTACCTCGCCGACGAAGGCGGTGCCAAGTTGTCCGGTGACCCGGAGGCCCTCGCGAACGCGCTGCTGAAACTGCACCGCGCCGCGACCGAGATCCCGACCGAACAGCCCGTGCCCGCAACCGCGAGCCTGTTCATCGTCAACCCGTTCGCCGGCGCCCTGCAGAGCCTCGGTCGCTGGTTCTCGACGCACCCGCCGGTCGAGGACCGCGTGCGTCGGTTGCTCGAGATGGCTGCGTGGAGCGGTAACGGCATGCCAGCCCGCGCGCACTGACCGAATGAGACGCGCCAGAGTGGCGCGCCTTGGGTCCCGCGGCGCGGCCGAAACGCCGCGGGGCCCTTCCTTTCTCCCACCGCAATCCAACGTCCCTTACCCGGCCGATCACGGCCATGGGAGCGCTCATGAACTGCCCACGTTGCTCGACCAAAACGTTGATCGAGAAGGAACGCGACGGCGTGACCGTCGATCACTGCCCCGACTGCCGCGGGGTGTGGCTCGATCGCGGCGAACTCGAACGAATCCTCGCGCGCACGCAAGCGGAGTTCGACGACCTCGAACGCGCACGTCATTCGGCGCCGCCACCGCGTCGCGATGACGACGGATACGAGCGTCGCCGCGAGCGCTCGCCATACGACTCGGACGACCACTGGCAACGACCGCATCCGCAGTCGGCGCCATATCCGCCGAAGCGACGCGGCTTCCTGCACACCCTTGGCGAACTCTTCGACTGAACACCAGGTGACACGCGGCGAACGCCGTACGTCCCCTCCCTCACGGAACGACTGACTCATGGAACTCCAATCGATCGGACATCCCGGACTCTGGATCGGCTTCCTCGCCTTCGTCTTGGCGATGCTGGCGCTCGACCTCGGCGTCTTCCATCGGAAGGCCCACGTGGTCTCCCTGCGTGAAGCCGCGATCTGGAGCGCGGTGTGGGTGGCCCTCGCGGGCATCTTCAACCTATGGGTCTGGAATGCCCACGGCAGCGTCAAGGGGATGGAGTTCCTGACCGGCTACGTGATCGAGAAGTCGTTGTCGGTCGACAACATCTTCGTGTTCGCGGTGATCTTCTCCGCGTTCGCCGTCCCGCCCGCGTACCAGCACCGCGTGTTGTTCTGGGGCATCCTCGGCGCGTTGATCATGCGCGCGCTGTTCATCTTGGTCGGCGGCGCGATGCTCGAGCGCTTCCACTGGATGATCTGGGTGTTCGGTGCGTTCCTCGTGCTGACCGGCATCAAGTTGATGATGCGCGACGATTCGAAGGTCGACCCGGCGAAGAACCCGATCGTTCGGATGGTGCGCCGCTTCATCCCGATGACGGACGGTTACGTCGGCGACAAGTTCTTCGCGCGTCAGAACGGAGTGGTCAAGGCCACGCCGTTGTTCCTCGCGCTGATCGCCGTCGAGGCGACGGACGTGATCTTCGCGGTCGACTCGATCCCGGCGATCTTCGCGATCACGCGTGATCCGTTCATCGTGTTCACGTCGAACATCTTCGCGATCCTCGGACTGCGCTCGCTGTACTTCCTGTTGGCCGGCGTCCTCGACCGCTTCCGCTACCTGAAGTTCGGCCTGGCGCTCGTGCTCGTGTTCGTCGGCGCGAAGATGGTCATGCTCGACGTGTACAAGGTGCCGGTCGGTCTCTCGCTCGGGATCATCGTGACGATCCTCGGCGTGTCGATGCTGGCGTCGTGGTGGCGACCCACGGCGGATCCGTCGCAGAACGCGGTCAGCAAGGGTCAGGCATAACGCACCCGTCCGGCTTCGATCGGCGCGACGGCGTAGCTCACGCCGCTCGCGACCGGTCGGCCGAACAGACGTCGCAACAGGGCGAGTTGTCCGATGTGGGTCAAGACGTCGGACAGCGGACCCTGGAGCAAGCGCGCCCACTGGGACGCCGCCGTCGCTCGACCATCGGCGACGGCGGCGTCCAGTCGTTCGAGGCAAGTGAACGTCCGCGCGAGTTCCGTCGACCAGTCGGACACCGCCGTGCGCACGAAGTCGATCCCGAGCAATCGCGCATGGGCCGACCCGAGCACGTCGTTCACGTGCGCGAGGATCCGCAGGGGTGAGTCGATTCCGCTTCCTGGTTCGAAGTCGCCGAACGCGGCAGGCGCGTCGAGAAGCGCGCGCGATGCGCGGTAGCCGATGGTTGCGATCGTGTGGCGCAAGGGCGGTCGCGAGTCCATGGCCGGAGTCTCGCGGCTGGATGGGCGGAGCGCCAGACCGTACCCACATCCGTCGATGCGCTCGAGCGGCCGGCACGCGTCGGAAGTCGCGCACGCGCACCCTCTCGGCGGGGGGCGGGTGTTCGTTAGACTCCCGGCCCCGATGACGCTCACCGAACTCGTCGATCAATGGGCACTGCGGTCGTCCGCCGTTCGTAGCACCAAGGCCTCGTGGCTGCGGATGCGTACCGCCGCGCGCATCGACGGACTCTTGCGCGCGGCCGACCCGATCGCGCAGGGCATCGGTCGCGCGTTGCGGCGCGCGCGCGATCGCGACCTGGGCGATTCGCAACCGTGGGTGGAGCGCATCGAAGCGGAGCGAGCGCGACTCGCGGCCGATGCGTCGTTGGTCAAGCCACCGGGGTCGACGCTCAGCGGACCCTACGACGACGGAGTCACCGTTCAGCAAGCGTGTGGTGTCAGCAAGACGAAGCGCGATGCGCTCGCCTTGCATCTGCTCGTGCGTGAGCTGCGGCCACGGCACGCTCTCGAGCTCGGCACGAACGTCGGCATCTCCTCGTCGTACATCGCGTCGGCGATGCAACTGAACGGCGAAGGCAGCTTGGTGACGATGGAGGGGTCGCCGCTCCGTGCGCGCATCGCGGACGGCGTGCATTCGAATCTGGGACTGCGCGTGGAGAAGGTGCTCGGCCTGTTCACCGAGACGTTGGTGCCGTACGTGGAGCGTTGCGAGTCGCTCGACTTCGTGTTCATCGACGGCCATCACCAGTACCAACCGACGCTGGACTATTTCGGCGCGGTCGAGCGCAAGCTCGTCGATGGAGCGTTGGTGCTGTTCGACGACATCCGGTGGTCGGAAGGAATGCTGCGCGCCTGGATCGAATTGGCGCGGGACCCGCGGTTTCGCGTGGTCGTGGATCTCGATCGTTACGGCGTCTGCGTCTTCACCCGCACGCCAGCACGCTCCCGCGTGCACGCCCGCCTCAAGATCTGAGCGGCTTCGTCGGCGGCGCGTCTGCGATCGCGGCAGCGCGATCTCTCGGCGCCCTTGACTTACTTTCTCGCGACGGCGAGTTCCGGGAACTCGCGATCGAATCCCGCCGCGCGCAGGTGCTTCACGCCCGCGGCGTATTGCGGCTGGGCGATGCTCGCGGCCAGGTAGGCCTTGCCGCCTTCGAGACCGAGCAAGACGCGCAGGTAGTGGCGCGCGCGATCGAGGCCGTAGCTCGTGCGGTGCTCGAGCCAGAAGAAGATCAGGTTCAAGTAGTTGGTGCGCGCGTCGAGACCGAGCCGCTCCTTCAGCATCAACGAACGTTCGCACCACAGGATCGCGAGGCGCAGATTGCCGCGACCGACGTGGACCGTGGTCAGATTGTTCATCGCGTGCGCCTGCGTTTCGCACTCGTAGGAGTCGCGCGCGGTACGTTCGATGACGGCGCGGAACAGGAGCTCGGCGCCGTCCAGGTCGCCGGCGCGGGCGCGCAGGAAGCCGAGCAAGTTCGCCGCGTCGAGGCCGAAGCGGCCACCGAGCGACACCGAGCGTCGCAGTAGTTGCTCGGCGACGAGCGGATCGGCAGCTCCACCGCGGGCGGCGTCCTCCACCAGCATCTTCACGGTCAACGCCGCCTGCGATCGCGTCGTGGTGCCTTCCGAGTATTCGGCGAGCACGCCGAGACGCTCTTCCGCTTCCTGCACGACGGACTGGATCGGTCCCGGCTCGTGGTCGAAGGAGAAGTCCGCGACGCCATCGTGTGCGGCCGCGAGGATCGACTTGGCGAGGCGGTACAGCGCGCAGTTGAGCCCGTCGAACAGTCGGTGGATCGGGTCGTGCTCGTCGGCGGCCGTCGTGAGGAACAGTTCCTTGATCTTGGCGAAACAGGCGGGGCACCGGGACGCGTGCTCGAGGATCGAGCTCGAATCGCCCAGTGGTCGCAGAGCGGCCAACAAGCTCTTCGGATCGCGTGCGACGTCGGGGCAACCCGTCGTCACCGGTGACGTCCTGCCCGGCTTGCGCCGGATGGTCTTTCGCTCCCGCGTCGGAATCATGGTCAGAACGACCCTCCCGCCGCTTCCTCGCCGTCGAATTGGAACGCCGAGCTCTCGGCGTCCTCCGTGGCGAGACGTGCGATGAACGACAGCGTGGCGGCGTAGAGCTCGAACAGCTCCCTGACCACGCTTTCGCCCGTACGGCCCTCTTGCACCGCGTGTTCGAACGCGAGCAGAGCCGTGCGCAACGTCCCGAACGGTCGACGATCGGGGAAGAACCAGTTCCATCCACGTTGCAGGTGCGCCGCGAGGCCGCGACAGAACTCCTGCACCGCCAGGCGTTCGGAGACGCCCGCTTCCTTCACCAACCGGGGCCAGCGCGTGAACGCTTGGTCCGGACGGACCGCGCGCAGTGGCGTCCACAGCCGACGTTGTTCGTCGGCCGAGAAGCCCTTGCGGTCCTTCGCCGAAGTTGCATTCGGGATCTGCGCGATGACGAGGCGCTGCTGCAGGTCGCTCAGCGACAGTGCGAACAGATCGACGATCATCGTCGCGACGTAATCGGGAGTCCGCACGTCGGCGGCTGCCGCGGGGGCGGCTCGATCGTCGACGCGCAGTTGTTCGTCGAAGCGCGCGCGGACGAGGCGGAACCGCGCGAGGTAGCCTTCGGCGAGCCGGAATCGACGTCCGCCGTTCAAACGTTCCGTGCCGGCCTCGAGCAGCTCGAGCAACTCGCCGCGGAAGCGGTTCCACGCTTGCGGGTGCTCGCTCTCGAGTTCGAGTCGCGTGGCGTCGTCACCGACACCACGGATGAACGACTCGCCGAGGACGAACAACCAGAACGACACGAAGTCGACGATGCGGCCGGAGCGATATCGAGCGCGCGCGGCGGCTTCGGCGACGCCGTTGACGACGTCGCCGAGGGCGCGTGCGGTGCGTTCGCGACCGCGCAAGTGGACGATGAACTCGGCCGCCTTGCCGCGTTGCTCTTCGAGAGTCGCGTCGTCGCGAGCGATCGCCGCGACTTCGTCGAGCAATTCGCGCACGCCGTCACGCGCTCGATCGAGCAGCGCCGGATCGGCGCTGCCGCGCACGAGATCGCGCACGAGTCGGACACCGAGCTGCCGGCCTCCAGTTCGGAGGTCGGACAGGCTCTCAGTGTCCGGAACCTTGAACCGGTACTGGCTGATCATGGGATCCGTCGTAGGTGAAGGCCGAACCCGTCTGTCGCATGACGACGGAGATCGGTCCATTGGACTTGTTCGAGTTCTTGCCACCGGTCGGAGTACCCGACTGCACGCTCGGCAGGGGAACTGCCGAACTCGCCGACGCCGTGCCCTGCGTCGCGGACATCGCGAGCTGGGTCGTCGTCGTGGATTGCGCTTGCATCGAGCCCGTGGGGCTCGCCGTCGAGTTCGCCGCTTTCATCGTGGCCGATTCATCGGCCGGAGTGGGCGGAGCCTCGACGTCGGCACCGAGCGCGATGGGCTCGGACCACCACAGGTTCCACGTCGTGGCATCGACGTAGAGGACGCGCATGAACACCGTGGTGGCGAGCAACTGCTGCGCATCGACCGTCGACGGCACCACGCCCGAGAGGACTGCGCTCGAGGCGCCGGGAGCGACCGGCACCGGGAACAACAATCCGCTCGCCAGTTCCTGAACGCTTGGCGCGGCGCTGGCCGGCTGCGTGGGATCTTGCGGTGCGTCGAGGAACAAGACGGCAGCGAGATGGCCCGCGGGCACGGGGATCGAGAGCGAGAACGAATCACCAGGTGCGCTTGGTGCGTCGAACACCATTTGCACGGCGATCTCGTTCGTCTGCCCGGTCGACGCCCATCCCGTGGCGGCATCGAAGGCAAGGAGGGCGAACAACGTGGCCCGCAGACGCGCGCGAGGTCCGACCTCGCGCAGCAGGCGTGGCGTCGTCGCCGATTCAACGTCGAGCACGAATTCCTCCGACTCCCTCGGCTTCGAGGGCGCCTGAAACTTCGGGGTGCGCACCGCGTCTCGTCTTGGCGATCGTTCGCCGAAACGACCGCGGACGTCGATGCGACCCGGTTGACCATTCTTCGCGATCCGCTGCCGACGGCCCGCGCGGGACGCGCGCAGGACGTCTCCTCCGATCACGACTCAGCGGATTCGCGTGAGGACCACCCTGGACACCCACCCGGGGGCGAGAGAGCGCCGCCGGGGCCGGGACGTCCGATCGCGAGATCGTGACTTCCCGGGGGCGCCTACATCGGCAAGGACTTCGTGACCTGTCGGGGCATTTTGTTTTTTTGTCCGGTTTGACGGAACCAACGGCACCCTGGACCGAACGACTGACGGACGTTCGAATTCGCGGGCGCCCATCGTTCGAGGTGCTGATGCAGTTCGCGGACGTCGCCCTTCACCTTCCTTTGGATCAGACGTTCACGTACGCGATCCCGCAGGCATTGCGGACCGCGGTCGTGCCGGGCGTTCGCGTGCGCGTGTCGTTCCAGAGCCGCGTCGTGGGAGGAACGTGCGTCGCGACGCACGATCGCGCGCCGACGTTCGCCGTCAAACCGTTGCTCGCGCTGCTCGAGCCGAAGCCGCTGTTCACGCCGACGATGCTGCGACTCGCCCGTTGGATCGCGCGACGCTACGGAGCGGCGATCGGCGAAACGCTCGACGCCGCTCTGCCGTTCGCGGTGCGCAGCGGTGGACAAGGACGATCGATCACCGTCGTCGAAGCTCGCGCGGAGCGTGGGGCGCTCGAAGCCGCGATGGCCGAGCTCGAGGGCAAGCAGCCGAAGCAAGCGCGCGCACTGCGCCTGCTGCTCGAAGCCGGCGAACCACTGGAACTGCGCGAGCTGTGCGCACGCGCGAAGATCGGAGAGTCACCGATCCGCACGCTCGCGAAGCACGAGTGGGTGCAACTCGTGAAGACCACGGCGAAGCCGAAAGACCTGTTCGCAGGACCGGTGACGCCCGAAGCCGACAAGACGCTCACGACCGCGCAGACACTCGTGCTCGGCGCCGTACTCGACGCGATCGCGACCGGCAAACACCGCGAGTTCCTGCTGTTCGGCGTCACGGGCAGCGGCAAGACCGAGGTCTATCTGCAAGCGCTCTCCGAGGTGGTGCGCCGCGGCCAACAGGCGATCGTGCTCGTGCCGGAGATCGCGCTGACGCCGCAGACCGTCGCGCGTTTCCGCGCGCGCTTCAAACGCGTGGCCGTGTTGCACTCGCACTTGACCGACGCGGAACGTCATCAGCAATGGCGTGCGATCCAGCGCGGCGAAGCGGACGTGATCATCGGCGCGCGCTCGGCGGTGTTCGCGCCCGCGCCTCGGCTCGGGCTCGTGATCCTCGACGAAGAGCACGAGAGCACGTTCAAACAACAGAACGCGCCGCGCTACCACGCGCGCGACGTCGCGCGAACGCGCTGTCGGCTCGAGCGCGCGGTGCTGTTGCTCGGCTCGGCCACGCCGTCGCTCGAGAGTTACCAGCGCGGGTTGATCGGCCGTTCGACGATCCTGAAGTTGAAGGAACGCGTCGGTGGCGGGGCATTCCCCGACACGATCGTCGCCGACTTGAACCAGGTCGTGCCTGGGACGCGTGTGCGCTTCCTGTCGGATCGCTTGCGCGCGCTGATGGACCAAACGCTCGCGCGCGGTGAGCAAGTCATCCTGTTCTTGAATCGGCGCGGCTTCGCGACCGGTGCGTGGTGCAACGCTTGCGGCGTGCCGCTGAAGTGTCCGCATTGCGACATCGCATTGGTCTTCCACCGCCGCATCGGTCGCGTGCTGTGCCACTACTGCGGGCACGAGCAACGCTTGCCGGACACGTGCACGACGTGCCAGAAGCCGTTCCGCCTCTCGGGCTTCGGCACCGAACGCGTCGAGGACGAGGTCCGCAACTTCTTTCCGCGTGCGCGGGTCGCACGCATGGACTCCGACACGATGAAGGCGCGCGGCGCGCACGAAGCCGTTCTCGCGGCCTTTCGCGAGCGCAACGTCGACGTGCTCGTCGGCACGCAGATGATCGCGAAGGGACTCGATTTCCCCGACGTCACGTTGGTCGGCGTCGTCTCGGCCGATACGACCCTGATGATCCCGGACTATCGTGCCGCCGAGCGCACGTTCTCGCTGCTCGCTCAGGTCGCCGGTCGCGCGGGTCGCTCCGACAAGGGCGGCATCGTGCTGGTGCAGACGCGCAATCCCGATCACTTCGCGGTGCGGCTCGCTCTGTTGCACGACTTCGAGACGTTCGCGCGCTACGAGCTCGACGCGCGGCGAAAGGACGGTTATCCGCCCTTCGGTCACCTCGCGCGCGTCGTGATCCAAGGCCCCAAAGAGGACGAGGCCGAAAAAGCCGCCACACACTTGCGCGACCGACTCGGTGAGTGGTGCGCGGACGACAGCGTCGAGATCCTTGGTCCAGCGCCCGCGCCGATCGCGAAGATCAACGAGCAGTTCCGCTTCCACGTCATCGCGAAAGCGCGCCAGCGCAGCGGGATCGCTCGCTTCGTACGGATCGTTCGAACGGAGCCGCGTCCGCCCGGACAAGTCCGGGTGCTGCTGGATGTGGACCCGTGGGGGATGTTGTGAGGATCGGGCAGGCGCGTCGGCGCTACCGAGGGATCTTGCGCGCCGCGGTCACGCAGCCGAGCGGATCTCAACCGCGTCGACTCTCGCTGCGATATGCGTCGCGGAACGGCACGCCCGCCTTCGCCTGTTCCAGCGCCCGCGCCGTCGCGGCCAGTTTCGGGTCCGATGCGACTTCGCGCAGGCGCGTCTCGTTCCACTCGATCCGGTCGAAGAGCCGTGCGACCAACGGCAACATGGCCGTCACCCGATCGTGCGCACGGAACAACGGACCCTTCAGCAACTGGAAATCGCGGTGGTACCCCGACGGGAGATCGCGCGTCACCTCGCGCAGTTGATCACGCTCGGCGACCACCTGGCGCGCATGGGCCCGCAGCAGCTCGACGACGTCGGGGTTGCGCTTCTGCGGCATCATCGAGGAGCCCGTCGTCAGCTCGACCGGCAAGTGCGCGAACGCGAACTCGTCCGTCGTGAACAACCAGACGTCCGCGGCGAAGCGGCCGACCGCGAGCGCGATCGACTCCAGCGCGGTGACGTACGCGAGTTCCGCACGGCCGCGCGCGAGCTGGACGTGGGTCACGGGCTCGTCGGGACCGTCGAAGCCCAAGCGTTGCGCGACGAACGCGCGATCCAGCGCGATCGGCACCCCGTATCCCGCTCCCGAGCCGAGTGGACAGAATCGCACTCGGCGCGTGGCGAGTTCGAGGTCGTCGACGCAATCCGCGAACGCACGAGCGTGGGCACGCGCGAAGTCACCGAGTGACGATGGCATCGCGCGTCGCAGGTGCGTGTATCCCGGCAGCGGGACGGAGCCCATGCGCTGCGCGAGTTCCGATGCGCTGCGCGCCACCGCGACCGCGGCGTCGCGCGTGGCCTGGATCGCGTCGCGCAGCCACAGCCGCACGTCGACGGTGACCTGCTCGTTGCGCGACCGGCCGGTATGCAGCTTCTTGCCGGCATCACCCGTCAATTCGATCAAGCGTCGCTCGACGGCGGAATGGACGTCCTCATCGCTCGGCGTGACCGTGAAGGTCCCCGCCCGGAACTCGTCGACGATCGTGCGCAGGCCGACGCGGATCGCTTCCGCCTCCGCCGGCGTCACCAGGTGGACGCGCTCGAGCCCATCGACGTGCGCGACGCTGCCACGCACGTCGTGCTCGACCAAGCGGCGATCCATCAACCAGTCGTCGCCGATCGTGAACGCCAGCATCTCGGGGTCGATCGCGTCGCCTCGATCCCAGATCGGTTTGGACGTGCTCATGTGCCTGCCTCCGCCGTTCGCGCCAGTGCGAGCGCATCGAGCATCGCCGGAACGACCGCCGTGTAGAACGCGACGCCCGCATCGACCTCGCCGCGCAGCACGAACTCATCGGGAGTATGCGAGCGAGCCGACAGGCCCGGTCCGCACTTCACGCCGGGAACACCTTGCAGCAGCGCCAAGTCCGACAACGTGCGCGATGCGATCGGTTGCGGCTTACCGGCGGCGGACAGCGCCGCGCGGACCACGGGATGATCGTCCGCGGTTTCGAACGCGAGCAGGCGCTTCGAGCGAATCGTCACTTCGGCGTGCGGCAACAAGGACGCGAGCGCGTTGCGCACGTCGTCGGCGCTCGTGTTCGGCGACAAGCGTGCGTCGAACACCGCGTTCGCGATGTCCGGGACGACGTTGTGGCGCTCACCCGCCGCCAACTGCGTCGCGACGACCGTGGTTCGACCCAAGCGCGGATGCGGAGCGCCGACGCCGATCACGGGATCCAAGCCCGCGAGGTCGCGCGCCGCGATCAGAAGCGCGTTCGCGTGCTCCACGCTGCCCGCGTTCGCGGCGTGGCACGAGCGACCGCGCCACGCCGCGGCGAGCACGGAGAGTCCGCCTTGCGCGGAGACGACTTCGAGGCCGGTGGGCTCGCCACACACGCATGCGTCCGGCAACCCGAGTGCGGCGATCGCGGCGGCCGCCCCCGAGTTGTTCGTCTCCTCGCATGCGGTCAGCACGACGTCGAGGCCGCCGCGAAGCGGACGTTCCGCGAGAGCGAACGCCGCGGTCAGCATCGTCGCCGCGCTGATCTTCGCGTCGTTCGCTCCGCGGCCGTACAGCACGTCGCCGTCCCACGCGCCGCGCAAGGGCTCGCGCGTCCAACCCGAGCCGACCGGAACGGTGTCGAGATGCGACATCAGCCACACGCGCGGTCGCGCCTGCGGATGCAAGCGGAGCACGACGGTGTCGCCGATGCGCACGACGTCGAGGCCGCGTTCGGCGATCCACGACTGCACGAGGTCCGCGAGCGCGCGTTCGTCGCCCGAAGGACTCGAACACGCGACCATGCGGGCGAGCCGATCGTGGGCGTCGTGTGTCGTCATGCTTCGTCGGTGCTTGCGGCGAGCGTCGCGACCGGCTCCGGCGCGCGCTCCGGCTCACGCGTCACGAGCGTGCCCGAGCCGTGCGTGGTGTAGAGCTCGACCAGCAGCGCTTCGGGATCGAGGCCCGAAACGACGTGGACGCGCAGGACGCCGCGATCGAGTGCCGCCCGAATGGCCTGCGCCTTCACGCGCATGCCGCCTTCGAACGAGCCGGCGGCTTCGAGATCCGCGAGTTCGGCGAGCGACAGCGCCGACACGAGCGAGCCCGGGTCGGTGACCGAACGCAGGATGCCCGGCGCGCTGGTCACGAGCACGAGCTTCGACGCGCCGAGCGCTCCGGCGAGCGCAGCGGCGGCAAGGTCCGCATTGATGTTCAGCGACCCGCCGGCGCCGTCGCTCGCGATCGGCGCGACCACCGGGACGCGACCCGCGTCGAGCATGGACACGATCGTCGACACGTCGACGGTCGTCAGATCACCGACTTCGCCGAAGTCGACCAGGCCCTGCGTCGTCTTCATCGGGGCGCGACGACGTGCAACGAGCGCGCCGCAGGAACCGGCGACGATGCCGATGGCCGGCGTGCCCTGCTCGAGCAGCGCGGCCGACAGATCGCCGTTCAACTCGCCGGCCATCGCGAGGCGCAGCGCGCGCAGCGCCACGGCGCTGGTCACGCGGCGACCGTCGATCATGCGCGGCTCCTCGCCGAGCATGCGTTGCAGCTGATCGATCTGCGGACCGCCGCCGTGCACCACGACGACCCGCGCGCCCAGCGCGTGGATCACGGCGATCTGGCGCGCGAGCTGCTTCAGCAGCGCGGGCTTCGCGATGGTCGCGCCGCCGACTTTCACGACGACGACGCGGTCCTTGTGCATGCGGACGTACGGAGCGGCCTTGAAAAGGTCTTTCATCGCGCAACCTCCACGGAACGCACACCATCCGAACGATCGGAACGCGGTGCGGGCACGGAACACGAATCGCCCACGGCGTCGAGCGCCGCGGCCAGCAATCGAGCGCGCTCCGGCTTCAACGTCAGTGCCGGACACAGGCGCAGGACGGACGGATCATCACAGGTGCCGACGAGGACACCTTCGCGCAGCAGCGCGTCGCGGACGGGTTTCGCGGTGAGGCCCGGCTTCAGCTCGAGTCCGAGTAGCAAGCCCGCGCCGCGCACGCGCGCGACCGGGCCGCGAACTCCCGCTTCGATCAACGCGGCCGATGCGGCGCGTACGTTGTCCTGGAACTCGGGAGCCGCGATCGCGCGAGCGACTTCCGCGGCGAGCGCGAGTGGCAGCGGACCGCCGCCGAACGTCGAGCCGAACAGTGAGCCCGGGACGCGGGTCGCCCACGCCGCAGCTGCGACGGTCAAGCCGAGCGGGATGCCGCCTGCCGCGCCCTTCGCCGTCGTGAAGAAGTCCGGCGTGACGCCGAAGTGTTGCGAGGCCCATGGCGTACCGAGCCGGCCGTTGCCGGTTTGGACTTCGTCGAAGATCAGAGCGGCGCCGTGCTCGGTGCAGGCTTCGCGCAGCTTTTCGAGGAAACCCGCTGGCGGATCGACGACGCCGGCGAGCGATTGGATCGGCTCGAGGATGACGGCCGCCACGCGGTCCGTGATCGCGGCGCGCGCTTGGGCCGCATCGCCGAACGGCACGCGCACGACGTGGAACGGCGTGAACGGCGATGCCTTCTTGTTGGTGTCGGTGACGGCGGCGGCGGCAGCCGTGCGGCCGTGGAACGCTCCCGAGAACGCGACGACCGTGTCGCGACCGGTCGCATGCAGCGCGGCCTTCAGCGCGTTCTCGTTCGCTTCGGCACCGCTGTTCGAACAGAACACGTGCCAATCGCCGGGCGGCAGGTTCGGCTCGAACGCGCGCAGGAACGCGTGCCGCGGTGCGTGGTCGATCAAGTTGGTGACGAACGCGAGCTCGCTCCACTGCTTCGTCAGCGCGGCGCCGAGCGTCGCGTTGCCCGCGCCGAGCGACAGCACGCAATGGCCGCCGTAGAGATCGAGCACGCGACGTCCATCGCGCAGGATCAGCGTGTCGCCCTCGGCGCGTACGACGTCGATGGGCAAGCGAACGTAGGCATTCCACTCGGTGAGCGTCATCCCGTGACTCCCAGACCGCAGCGCGGCAGGCCAGTGGCTTCGTCGAAGCCGAGCATCAGGTTCAGGCATTGCAGAGCCTGACCCGAACCACCCTTCACGATGTTGTCGAGCGTCAGGCAGACCGTCAGCGTCGCGCCGCGGACGGCGAGACCGATGCTGGCGCGATTCGAGCCGACGACGCGTCGCAGATCGGGCGCCGCGTCGCCGAGGAACTCGACGAAGGGCTCGTTGGCGTAGGTCGTCGCGTAGATCGAGGTCGCTTTGGCGCCGTCGACGCCCGCGCGCAGCGGCAGTTGCGCCGTGACGTGGATGCCGCGGACGAACGGGCCGGAATGCGGCACGAACGCGATCGCCGCCGAGCGCGCCGTCGTGGACGCGAGCGTTTGGCGCAGCTCGGCTTCGTGCCGATGGCCTTTCAGTGCGTATGCCCACAGATTCCCGGCGCGGTGGGGGTGATGCGTGTTCGGCGCGGGCTTGGCGCCGCTGCCGGATGAACCGGTGACGCCGAAGATCGCGAGCGGCCGCGACGCGTCCAGCAAGCCCGCCGCGGCGATCGGCCACACCGCGAGCTGCATCGCCGTCGCGAAGCAACCCGCCGCCGCGGCGCGGCGTGCGCCCTTCAGTGCGTCGCGCTGCAATTCCGGCAGGCCGTACACGAATTCGTGCAAGCCCTCGGGATCGGCGTGGGCTTCGCCGTACGTCGCGTGGTGCTCGTCGGGATCGCGCAGGCGGTAGTCCGCCGCGAGATCGACGACGACGACCTTCGACTCCAGCGAACGCTCGCGCAAACGCGTGCGCAGCGCCACCCAATGCCGCGCGGATTCGCCGTGCGGCATTGCGTACGCGATCGCGACCGTGCCCGCGGTCGCGAGTTCGAGTACGCGCTCGTTCGCGAGGTCGAACGTCACGGCGACCGGCGCTGGCGCCAAGTGCGGATGCGCGGGCGCCAGCGAGCCGCCTTCGCGCGTCGCCGCCGCGGCGAGCGTCAGGCTCGGATGCGTATCGAGCAGGCGCAGGAACTCACCGCCGAGCAGGCCCGAAGCGCCGAACAGCACGACGGGAGTCGTCATCGGTGACCCGCGTGGTGTGCGGCTCCATTCGTGGCGCCGACGGCCGAACGCGTCGCCGCGATGTGCGACTCGAGCGTTTGCACGAGGCTCGCGCCGTCGCGCAGAGCATTCCATGCCGGCGTCTCGAGGCGTTCACGGCAGAAGCGCTGACCGGTGATCGTGTCGGTGACGCGACCACAGATCGAGGCGGCGGACAGGCCGTACCGCTCACGCAGGATCTGGCGTCCGCCCCATGCGCCGACCGGATCCTGCGCGCACAACACGATCGCCGTCAGCGACGAGCGGAACGCCGGATCGTCGAGCAGCGCGTGCACGCCGTAGGTGCCGAGCAGGCCATCGCCGAGCTCCAGGACGATGACGTCCGGTTCGCCGTCCGCGAGGTGCGCGAGCAACGCCTTGCCGGTCGGTGCCGCGGTCTTCTCGCTGGTCGTGACGACGCCGAAGTCGGTGAACACCAGCGCTGGTTCCGCGCCGCTGTCCTTCATTTGCAAGACGTCGCGGCGCAGGGAAACGCCCGTGAGCTTGCCGGCGGCGACGCGGCGACCCGCGCGTGCGAGCTCGCCGATGATCACGCAGGCCGCGGTGGTTTTGCCCGCGTCCATGCACGTGCCGACCAACGCGATGACGGGGGGCAAGGCACCGCCGAGTTCGAGCGGTGGCAGCGCCGCGCGGGCGACGTTCGCGGGCACGCCGACGCGCGTGCCGACGTACGGGAACTCGAGCACGCTGCCGAGCACTTCGACGCGGAACGGCTCGCCGACGCCCGGTGCCGCTTGCGCGCCCGCGCCGATGACGCCGCCGAGGTTCAGCACGTTGAGTTCGTCCCCGGGCTTCACGGCTTCCGGGACGTAGCCCGAGAAGCCATACAGCGCGTCGCGATGGCCGAGCGCTCCCGCGATGATGTCACCGGGGTAGAGCTGGACCATGCGTCCGTGGACGTCTTCGAGCGTGTTGTACGTCGTCTTCGCGTTCTTGACCCGCGCGGCCACGACGGTGCCTTCGACGGCGGGGATCTCGTCGCCGAGCACCGCGTTCTTCTCGAGACCGAGCCGCACCGTGACGGACGCGATCTTGTCGATCTGGACTCGCCTCATGACGACCCTCCTGCTTCCGCGAGTCGATGCAGGCGACCTGGCTCGGCGAGGAGCCGAGCAAGGCCGACCGCAGCGCGCGGATCCGAACGACTGGCCGCGCGCTCGCCGTAGCGAGCGTCGGACGCGGACATCATCGAATGCGGCGACGCGACGCCCTCGACGAGGGCGCGACCGTGCGTGAGATTCACGCGGACGTCGCCGGTGACGCGTTGCTGGCTCGACAGGAAGAAGGCCTCCAAGTCGCGCTGCAGCGGGTCGTGGAACAAGCCTTGGTGCACGCGCTTGCCGTAGACCTCGCCGAGATGGTCCTTCCAGAAGCGCTGGTCTTCGGTCAGCACGAGCTTCTCGAGTTCACGGTGCGCGGCGATCAGCACTTCGGCCGCGGGGGCTTCGAAGGCGATGCGGCCCTTGATGCCGAGCACGGTGTCGCCGAGGTGGTAGCCGCGGCCGACGCCGAGAGCACCCGCTTCGACGTTCAGCGTTTCGATCAGATCGACCGGCGTCAGAGCGCGGCCGTCCAGCGCGACGGGGATGCCGGATTCGAAGCGAACGACGATCGCACGCTCGCGCGGCGTCGCGAACGCGCCGCGCGTCCATTGCCACGCGTCCTCGGGCAGCGCTTGGTCACTGGTCGACATCTCGCCGCCGCCGATCGTGAGCCCCCAGAGGCCTTGATTCACCGAATAACGACCACCGGACGGCGGCAGCGGGAAACCCGCTTGCGTCAGGTAGTCGCGTTCGGTGCCGCGCTCGAGGCCGAGGTCGCGCACCGGCGCGATGACCTGCAAATGCGGCGCGATCGTCGCCAATGCCGCTTCGAAGCGGACTTGGTCGTTGCCCGCCGCGGTGCAGCCGTGCGCGATCGCGTCGAAGCCGCGCTCGAGCGCGATGCGCGCGAGGACTTCGGCTTGCAGGCCGCGCTCGGCGCCGACGGACAACGGATACACCGCTCCGCGCCGCACGTTCGCGGCGATGAGGTAGCGCAACACTCGATCGAAGAGTTCGGCACGCGCGTCGACGATCAGCGTGTCCACCGCGCCGAGCGCCTGCGCGCGTGCCGTCATCTCCGACCGTTCTCGCGGTGTGAAACCACCGCAGTCGACTGTCAATGCGGTGACCGCGGCGCGCTGCTCGCGCGTCAGCCAAGCCACCAGGAAGGAAGTGTCGAGTCCGCCCGAGTAACCGAGTAGCACGCGCACGTCAGACTCCTTCCACGAGTTCGCGGACGATGCGGCGCATGCGTTGCGCAGCCGCGTCGTTCCCGAGAGCGACCAGCACCGTGTCGTCGCCGGCGACGGTGCCGACCAGTCCTTCGAAGCCGTCGTCGGCGAGCTGGTCGATCGCGCGAGCGACCGCCGAGCCGGCGCCGGGTTCGCAGAACACGACGACGAAGCGCGAGGCGGGCTCCGCGCCGCGCAGCAGCGGCTTCAACTGTTCGAGCGGCGTGACGCGCTCGGGCAACACCGCGACGTACGTGCCGCCGCTCTTGCCCACCTTCAGCGCCGTGAGATCGCGCGAGATCACAGGCTGCGACGCACGAAAGCCCTTCTTCGCCAGAGCGGAGCGCAGCTCCTTCTGACTCTTGATCTCGCGATCGTTCAACAGATTGAGGATCGCGCGTCGCCGCGCCTGGGTCTTGCTCATCGCGGGGCGAAGAATAGATATGCGGCGGCGACGCGCTAGGGCGAATTATTATGCGCATATTCGCGGGGGGAGCGCATAGGCCGCTGCGCGGAATGCCTGCTCGGGCATTGCGCGAGGTAGGGGGCGCTTGCGCCCCCTACGACCCCGTCCAACCCTGGCCGGCCGAAGGCCGCTCCGCCTTCTGCGGAGGGGGGGGGGCGGAGGGCCCCCGCGG
>JBPOIU010000023.1:0-14202 GCA_052034255.1 Planctomycetota bacterium
GAAGGCCCTACAAGCGAGCGGGCCTTCCCTTGGGAATCCCATCCGCCCTGGGGCCGCTCGGGGGACTTCACGCGAAGGGACGTCGTGAACAGGGGGCGGCCGCGGCCGCTCACCTTCTCACAGGGGCGCAGGGGTGGCTTCTCGACGGTGTAAGTGACGACCCCTGTGGATCTCACCTCGGGTGACGTACTGACGAGACGCGTAGAGCGGATCGCCACAGCTGCGGCGGGCTGCTGAGAGGCCGCTGCGAGAGCCGGTCACGACGTCCCTTGGCGACGGAGTGGTTTCTTGGCTGACGAGCGTGCGGCCTGAAACCGAGGGAGGGGTGACGGTGCTCGGGGCTACCCGGACGAAGTAGCCGCCGGCGATCCTGTCCGGCCACCCGGACGAAGTAGCCGCCGGCAATCCTGTCCGGCCACCCGGACGAAGTAGCCGCCGGCAATCTTGTCCGGCCACCCGGACGAAGTAGCCGCCGGCAATCTTGTCCGGCTACCCGGACGAAATAGCCGCCGGCAATCCTGTCCGGCTACCCGGACGAAATAGCCGCCGGCAATCTTGTCCGGCTGGCCGGACAAGATTGCGGGTGGGGCAACGGGATCAGACGTGGCTGGCCTTCGTCTGGGATCTCCGAAGCGTTCGAACCGTCCCCTTCCTTGATTTGAACACTCTCGCGCAAGTCCTTGTTCCGGTGTGAGTTCGACCGAACGCGATTGCCGCCGCCAACTGCGTCCGGGTACCCGAACGCAGTCGCCGGCGGCAATCGCGTTCGGGTGCTCGGGTCGCCGGGGGTGGCGGGGGCCGCCTCGGAGGTTTCGGGCTCTCTATGCTCCGCCGCATGGCGCTCGAGTCCTTCCACCCCACGATCCGCCGCTGGTTCACCGCCTCGATCGGCGCACCCAGCCCTCCCCAAGTCGCGGGTTGGCCCAAGATCCGTGCCGGTCACAACACGCTGATCGCGGCTCCGACGGGTACGGGCAAAACGCTCGCGGCGTTCCTCTACGCGCTCGACGAACTCCTGCGCGAAGGTCCTTCGCTCCCCGATGAGTGTCGCGTCCTCTACGTCTCGCCGTTGAAGGCGCTGTCGAACGACGTCGCGAAGAATCTGCAACGGCCGCTCGCGGAGTTGCGCGAGCTCGATGCGACGTTGCCGGACGTGCGCGTCCTCGTGAGGACCGGGGATACGCCCCAGAAGGACCGCGTCGCGATGGGGCGGCGGCCGCCGCATGTCCTCGTCACGACTCCCGAGTCGCTGTACATCCTGCTCGGCAGCGCGAGCGGTCGCTCGATCCTCCGCACCGTGCGGACGGTGATCGTCGATGAGATCCACGCGCTGGCGCGGGACAAGCGCGGTGCGCACTTCGCGCTGTCACTCGAGCGACTCGAAGCACTGACGGCACGGTCGCCGCAGCGCATCGGTCTGTCGGCGACGCAGCGTCCGCTCGACGTGATCGGCCGCTTCCTCGGCGGCGTCGATCGTCCCGTCGAACTCGTCGACGTCGGGCATCGGCGCGTGCTCGACCTCGGCATCGAAGTCCCCGAGATCCCGCTGTCCGCGGTCTGCTCGCACGAGATGTGGGACGAGATCCACGAGCGCATCGCGGCGTTGTCGCACGCGCACAAGACCACGCTCGTGTTCGTCAACACGCGCAAGCTCGCGGAGCGGCTGTCCGCGCGCCTCGGCGAGAAGATCGGGCCCGAGATCGTCGCGTGCCATCACGGCTCGCTCGCGCGCGAGACCCGACTGCTCGCCGAGCAGCGCTTGAAGGCCAGCGAATTGAAAGTGCTCGTCGCCACCGCGTCGCTCGAACTCGGCATCGACATCGGCGACGTCGACCTCGTGCTGCAGATCGGCGCGGCACGCTCGATCAACACGTTCTTGCAGCGCGCGGGTCGCGCGGGGCACGGCCTCGATCGCGTGCCGAAGGCGCGCCTGTTCCCGCTCACGCGTGACGAACTCGTCGAGAGCGCCGCTCTGCTGTGGGCGATCCGCGAAGGCGAACTCGATCGCGCGTCGCCCGTCGACTTGCCGCTGGACATCCTCGCGCAGCAGATCGTCGCGGCGTGCGTCGAGGAAGCCCACGACGAGCAAGCCCTCTACGAGCGATTCAAGCGCGCCTGGCCGTTCCGCGCGCTCACGCGCGAACAGTTCGACCGCGTGGTCGCGATCCACGCCGCGGCGACCGGCTCGCGCGATGCGCTGCTGCACCGCGATGGCGTCGGCGGCCAACTCCGCGCGACGAAGCGCGCGCGCCTCCGTGCCTTGTTGTCGGGCGGCGCGATCCCCGACCTCGGCGAATACGAAGTGCGCGTCGAGCCCGAAGGCGTCCGCGTCGGCTCGGTGCATGAAGACTTCGCGGTCGAGGCCAACCGCAACGACGTCTTCCAACTCGGCAACAACTCGTGGCGCGTCATCCGCGTCGAGACCGGCGTCGTGCGCGTCGAGGACGCCGGCAACACTCCGCCGTCCTTGCCGTTCTGGGTCGGCGAAGCGCCGGGCCGCTCCGCCGAGCTCGCAACGTTCGTGTCCCGTCTGCGCGAGGAGTGCGACGGAATCGAGTGGATCGAGCGCCGTTGCGGCGTGACCGGCTCACCCGCGGAGCAACTGTGGGACTACGTCCGGCGCGGGCGCGAAGCCCTCGGCTGTGCGCCAACGCAGCAGCGTCTCGTGATCGAGCGCTTCCCCGATGAAGGCGGCGGCCAGCAGATCGTCTTCCACGCTCCGTTCGGCGCGCGCACGAATCGCGCGCTCGGGCTCGCGATGCGCAAGCGCATCTGCCGCGGGTTCGGCTTCGAACTGCAAGCCGCGGCGACCGAGGACGCGCTCGTGTTCTCGCTCGCCGAGGAGCCCGCCGTCGCGCTCGACGTGCTGTTCGACTTCTTGAAGCCGCGCGACGCGCGCCATTTGCTGGAGCAGGCGATCCTCGTGACGCCGTTGTTCCAGAATCGTTGGCGCTGGAACGCCTCGCGCGCGCTGTTGTTCGACCGCATGCAGGGCGGCCGATCGGTGCCGCTGTTGCTGCAGCGCATGCGCGCGAACGATCTGCTCGCGCGCGCCTTCCCGCAATGCCTCGCGTGTCCGGAAACGCTCGATTCGCCGGACGTCGAGATTCCGACCGATCAACCGCTGGTCACGCAAACCATCGAGGACACGCTGCACGAAGCGATGGACGTCGACGCGTTCTTGCGCGTGGTGGGCGGGCTCGCCGACGGCTCGATCGAGCGCGTGACGGTCGAGTCCGCGACTCCGTCGCCGTTTGCCGAGGAAGTGCTGAACGGCATGCCGTACACGTTCCTCGACGACGCGCCGCTCGAGGAGCGCCGCTCGCGCGCGGTGCAGATGCGCGGCGCGAGCGGCGGCAGCGACGAGTTGCCGCGCAGCTACGACGGCGAAGTGCTCGACGCGATCCTGCGCGAGACTTGGCCGGATCCACACTGCGCGGAGGACGTCCACGAAGCGTTGTCGTGGATGGGCTACGTCACGACGCGCGAGGCCGACGCGTGGCTGCCGTGGCTCGCGGAGCTCGAAGCGAGCGGGCGCGTCGCCCGTGACGGCGAGCGCTGGTACGCAAGCGACGCGAATCGCGATCCGCGTGCGGTCGCGCGTGGCCGCCTCGACGCACTCGCGGTCGTGTTCGAGAGCGACGACGCATTGCTCGAGTTGGAGCGCGAGGGCTCGATCGTGCGCGTGACGATCGACGGCCGGCCCGGCTTCTGCGACCGCCGCATCCTGAAGCGTCTACATCGCCGCGTGCTCGAGCGCATGCGCAAGGACGTGGCGCCGGTCGCGCTCGCCGATTACTTCCGCTTCATGGCGCGCTGGCAGCACGTCGCGCCCGAGTCGAAGCTCGAAGGCCCGCGCGGTGTCGCCGCGGCACTGGCGCAGTTGCAGGGCTTCGCCGCGTCGGCGCCGACGTGGGAAGAGTCGATCCTGCCCGCGCGCGTCGCGGCGTTCGATCGCGCCGCGCTCGACGAAGTGACGCGCTCGGGTGAGTTCGCGTTCGGCCGGTTCTGGGGCGGCAGCGGCAGCGCGCTGAAGGTCACGCCGTTGGCATTCGCGACGCGGGACGATCTCGACACGTGGATGTCGGTGCTCGAGCCCGCGTCGATCGACGAACTCTCCGGCGATGCCGCAGCGGTGCTCGATGCGTTGCGGCACGGCGGCGCCGTCTTTCCCGCCGAGTTGTTGCGCAAGGCGAACCTGTTGCCCGACGCGCTCGATCGAGCGCTCGCGGAGCTCGTTGCGCGCGGCCTCGCGACCGCCGACGCGTTCGCGCATGTGCATCGGTGGATGAAGCCGTCCGATCGGCGTATGCCGATCCAACGCTTGCCGGGGCGCATCGCGCGCTTCCGCGGCGACGCTCCGACGGCGCCCTTCGAGCACGCCGACGATCCGCGCGTCGAATTCGCGGTGCGCGTGATGCTGGCGCGCTACGGCGTTGTCTTCCGCACGGTGGTGCGCCGCGAGCCACCGCTCGCGCCGTGGCGCTTCATCCTGCGTTACCTGCGCCGCCTCGAGTTGCGTGGCGACGTGCGCGGCGGACGCTTCGTGCTCGGCACGGATGGCGAACAATACGCACTACCGAGCGCCGTCGAGCAACTGCGTGCGGTGCGGCGTGAACGCGAGGAGCAGCAGCTCACGGACGTCCAGCTCCCCGCCGGCGACCCGGCGGACGTGAGGGATGCGTTCGTGTTGCAGTTCTCCCGCGCCTGACGCGATCGAACCAGCGAACGAGCGAACGGTGGAGTCTCGCTCCGCTGCGGTGGCCCGGACATCGGTTCGAGGCGGTGAAGATTACGCAGTCACGACCTCGGGGCTCACACAACGGTGCGCGTAACCCACCGCCGCGCTTGACGAACGAACCACGCGGCCATGAACTGCGGCCCATGGGAACGGAAGATCCATCGGCGCACACCTCGCCCGTGGGCGCGCCCGATGCGCTGCGCGAAGAAATGCGTTTGCGACGGCGGGCCGAGCGTCGCGAGAAGCAATACCGGTCGATCCTCGAATCGATGGCGCGCGGACGCACGCTGTCCGAGTTGATGCACGAGATCGTCGACCTCATCGAACAGGACAATCCAGGTTCGCGCTGTTCGATCCTTCTGCTCGATGCGAAGACGCGGACGCTGCGCCACGGTGCGGCGCCGCGCTTGCCCGACTTCTACAACGAAGCGATCGATGGCATCGCGATCGGCCCAACCGTCGGGTGTTGCGGCTCGGCCGCGTACACCGGCTGCCGCACGATCGTCGAAGACATCGAGACGCACCCGTACTGGGACCCGTACCGCGATCTCGCGCGTCGCGCGGGTCTGCGCTCGTGTTGGTCGGAGCCGATCCTGTCGCGTTCACGAAGCGTGCTCGGGACGTTCGCGATCTATCACGATGTTCCGCAGCGACCGTCGGCCGACGCGCTCGACACGATCGCGGTCGCCGCCGACCTGGCGAGCATCGCGATCGAGCGCGCGCAGGACGAGGATCGGCGGCGCGAGTTCGAATCGCAGATCCAGCACGCGCAGAAGCTCGAGAGCCTCGGCGTGATGGCCGGCGGCATCGCGCACGATTTCAACAATCTGCTGACGAGCGTGCTCGGCTACGCGGACCTCGCGCTGCGCGAGCTGCCGCAAGCCTCGCCCGCGCGCGAACTCATCGAATCGGCCGTGGACGGCGCTCGGCGTGCGGCCGAGTTGACGCAGCAGATGCTCGCGTACTCGGGGCATGGCCGCTTCGTCGTCGCGCCGCTCGATCTGTCGGCGATCGCGCGCGACATGCTGCGTCTGCTCGAGGTGTCGATCTCGAAGAAGTGCAAGCTCGTGCTCGAACTCGACGATCACCTGCCGCCGATCGAGGCGGACGCCGGACAAGTCCGGCAGGTCGTCATGAACCTCGCGATCAACGCCTCCGAGGCGATCGGCGACGGTTCCGGGCAGATCACGATCCGCACCGGCGTGACGGAATGCGATCACGATCAGCTGAACCAGTTCTACTTGGATCCCAAGATCGAGCCCGGCACGTACGTGTTCCTCGACGTCACCGACGATGGCTGCGGGATGTCGAAGGAGACGATCGCGCGGATCTTCGAACCGTTCTTCACGACGAAGTTCACGGGGCGTGGGCTCGGGTTGTCGGCGCTGCTCGGCATCGTCCGCGGGCATCGCGGCGCGGTGCGCATCTACAGCGAGGTCGGGCGCGGTTCGACGTTCCGCGTGTTGTTCCCCCTCTCGCGCGCCACTTCGATTCCGGCGGCGCCGAAAGAACCGACGACGCGTGCGTGGCGCGGCCACGGGATCGCGTTGGTGGTGGACGACGATGCGTCCGTCGCGGCGCTCGCGGGACGCATGCTCGAATCGCTCGGGTTCTCGGTCGTCTACGCGGGCGATGGCCACCAGGCGCTCGAGGTGTACGCGGCGCACGCCGCGGAGGTCCGGCTCGTCCTCCTCGACGTGACGATGCCGCAGCTCGATGGCGAGGGGACCTTGGGCGAACTCCGCGCGCGCCACGGCGACGTGAAGGTCATCCTGAGCAGCGGCTACGACGAGTCGACGGCGATGCAGCGCATCGCGGCGCAAGGGCGACCGGCATTCATCCAGAAGCCGTATCGATTCAGTCAGTTCGCCGCGCTCGTGCGCGAAGTCGTGGGCTCGACCGACTCGAAGTGAGCGTCACGACGTGGCGGCGGGACGCGCGCGCCGCGCGAGGGCGAGAGCGATCCCGACGACGAGCCCGGCCAGCGCGAGAACGCGGCCCGTCGTCGCGAAATCGCGCAGCGGTGGCGCGGATCCGATGCTCGGCGACACCAGCTCCGCCCAGTCGGGACGCAGTCGGATGAGGCCGTCGACCCACATCAGCAGCATGCCGACGCCCAAGAGCAGCACGGCGATCGCGTACGGTTTCCCGCGCGCCGAGTCGACCATGCGCTCGAACACGACGAACAAGACGATGTACGGCACGACCAGCGCGGCGAGCAGCAGTGGCTCGAAGCGCTGCCGATCGAACA
The DNA here is from genome assembly GCA_052034255.1 of Planctomycetota bacterium. GTDB lineage: Bacteria > Planctomycetota > B15-G4 > B15-G4 > JADJEK01 > JADJEK01. The sequence goes on from JBPOIU010000023.1 coordinate 6,993, forward strand.
TCATGAACAGCAGCACGACGATCCAAAGGCTCGCGCCGATGCGCGCGATCCAGCGATGCGTGCGGGCCGAGGGGATGCGCGGGGAAGGCGTTTCTGCGTTCATCGAGTCCTCCCACGGCGAAGGGTAACGTCGAGCGATCGCAGGGGCCAGGCGGGCGATGCGGTGCGCCCTAGGCGTTGGGCCTCCTCATCGACTCACCGCGGGCGCATGAGCAACGTGTCCCCGGGGCGCAGCAGGTGGAGTCGGAGGTTCTCCGCGCCCGCCAGCTCGCCGCGCGCGGACTTGGCGCAGTTCGCGTCGCGCGCGTCGAACACGAGGACGTGACTGTCGCCGCTGACGCGCAGCGAGTCGCCTTCGACGATCGCTGCGGTCGACTCGTCGATCCCGATGCCGAGCTGATCCGGATGCTCGAGCACCGCTGCCAGCAATCGTGGGAAGCGACCCCTCGCGACGAAGTGCTGGTCGACGATCGCATCGGGCAGGAAGCCGAGACCCTCGCCGAGCGCCGTCGAGCCGGCCGTGATTCGACCGCGTTCGTATTCGTCGCCGGTGATCATCAGCTTCGACATCACCGCCGCGCCAGCGCTGGTGCCGCCGACGACCGCGCCTTCGCGCCACCGCGCCTGAATCGCCTCGACGAGATCCGCGCGCCGAAGCTCGTCCATCAAGCGGTTCTGACTGCCGCCGCCGAACCAGATCAGCGTCGCATTCGCGACGACCTCGCGCGCCTTCGCCTTCGCGCCGAGCTCCACGACGTCGACGCGCCCGGCCCCGCACGCGTCGAACAGCTTCGCGGTCTCCGGGCCGGCGGACGCCTCGCGCGACGCCTGCGCGAAGATCGCGACGCGCGCTTTGGCTCCACCAGCGAGCGCGATGGCTTCTTTACGTAGCGAGTCGGAGATCTTGCCGCCGCCGACGATGAACAGCGCACCCGGCGTCGGCGGGGCAGGGCCTTGCGCGAAGGGTGCGGAACACGGCAGGAGAGCGAAGGCGGCAAGGACGAGGCGTGGTGTCGTGCGCATGGCGGAAAGCGTAGGGCGGAGGTGGGTGGGGGAACAGCGTGCCGCGGAGTACGACCGGGGCACGCTCAGCCTCGATTCATGCGGAGTTCTCCGCGGTCCGCTACACTCCCCACCCTCTGACGCGAGGCCGGGCACCCGCGGAAGGATCTCCATGTTCGCTGCATTTCTCGTGGCTGCCGCGTGCCTGCTCCCGCAGGACGTTGCCGCCGGTTCCCCGTCCATTGCGGGCATCTATCAGGGCGAGCTCGCGGTCGCCGGGCAAACGCTGCGCATCGCGATCCATCTCGACCAACGTGAGGATGGCACGTGGTCGGCGGCGATGGATTCGATCGATCAAGGGGCGATGGGGATCAAGGCCTCGAAGGTCGCGGTGACACCGCCCGACGCGACGATCGAATGGAGCTCGATGGGCGCGAAGCTCGTCGGCAGCGTGACAGCGGATGGGCAGACGTTTGACGGGACGTACACGCAAGGGCCGTTCAGCGCTCCGTTGACGTTGTCGCGCGTCGAATCCGTCGAGGCGCCGAAGCGCCCGCAGGTGCCGCAGCCGCCTTTTCCGTACACGGCGGTCGACGTGGATTTCGACAGCGTCGATGAGGACGTCGAACTCGCCGGCACGCTGACCGTGCCGGAAGGGAAGGGGCCGTTTCCTGCGGTCGTGCTCGTCAGTGGCTCCGGCGCGCAGAACCGCGACGAGGAGTTGATGGGCCACAAGCCGTTCCTCGTCATCGCCGACCATCTGTCGCGCAACGGCATCGCCGTGCTGCGCTACGACGATCGCGGCACCGCGCAGTCGACCGGCAACCACGGCGCCGCGACGAGCTTCGACTTCGCGAACGACGCCGAGGGCGCCGTGCGCTTCCTGAAGACGCGCGCCGAGATCGACCCCGCGCGCATCGGCATCGCCGGTCACAGCGAAGGTGGGCTGATCGCGCCGATCGTCGCCGCGCGCTCGAGCGACGTCGCGTTCATCGTGATGCTCGCGGGGCCGGGCATTCCGGGCGACGAGATCTTGAGGCTCCAGAACGACCTGATCGCTCGAGCGGGAGGAGCGACCGAAGAACAACTCACGCGTTCGAAGGAGATCAACGAGAAGATCTTCGCGGCGTTGAAGGAGGAGGAGCTCGGGCCGCGGCTGTCGGGCAAGCTGCTCGCGATCATCGAGGACGCGAAGCGCGCGGCCACGACGGACGCCGAACGCGTCGAGTACGAGCAGGCTGCGCTCGGCATTGGTCAATTCGCGACGCCGTGGTTCAAGGCGTTCCTCGCCTACGACCCCGTGCCGACGCTGCGCGCCGTGAAGTGCCCGGTGCTCGCGCTGAACGGCGGGAAGGACCTGCAGGTCCCGCCCAAGGAAAACCTCGAGGCGATCGAACGCGCGCTGCGCGAAGGCGGGAACACGCGGTTCGTGATTCGCGAGCTGCCGGGCCTCAACCACCTGTTCCAGCCAACGGAGACCGGCGCGCCGAGTGAGTACGTGAAGATCGAGACGACGTTCAGCGAGGATGCGCTGACCGCGATGACCGAGTGGGTGCTCGCTCTCAAGTAGTGCCGGGACAACGCGCTAGCCCGAACGCGATTGCCGGCGGCAATCGCGTTCGGGCTAGCGCGTTGTCAGTTCGTGGGTTGCGGTCGCATGCGCTGGTACAGCGCGGAGGCGGCGACGAGCACGAGGCCAAGCCCCATGAACGAGCCGATGCGGTACGCAGCGGCGAGGCCGGCCATGTCGATCAGGAACACCTTGCCGACGGTCACCGCGAACACGCACAGACCCGCCCAGCGCAAGTCGGCGAGGGCTCGCTTGAAGCCGAAGACGATCAGCGTCGCGGCGTACAGCGCCCACGTGATCGAGATCCCGAGTTGCGCGAAGAACCGCAGATCCGAGCGACCCTCGTCACCGACGGGTTCGAGTTCGGCGTACGCGGCGAACTCTCCGGCGAGCAGAGCCAGCGCGACAATCATCGCGCCGTAGCGCGCGAGCCTCCCCGTCGGCATGGACAGCTTCGCCTGGAGCAACACCGCCACGCCAAGGGTGGTGATCGAGCCCAGGAACACCGGGTTCAAGAACGGCGTGAACTCCGCCGCGTGGGTGTTGATCGCGAGCATCAGCGCGAACGCCAACGTTCCGGCGATCGGCCCGAGCATCGCGACGCTCGCCGCGGGAGCCGGAGTCCGCGCGCGACGCAGAGCCCAAGCGAGGAGAGCCGTGTACGTGGTCACGGCGAGCGTCGCGGCGATCTTTGCGTGCTCCAGCGCGCGGGGCTCGAAGTCGGGGCGCCCGCGAATCGTCTCGTGCCCGATGGAGAACGACAGCCACGCCTCCGCGGCGACGAGCGGGACGAACGCCCACAGCCCGGCAAGCGTCAACGTCGCCGCGACGACCTGCGACCAACCGTCCTCCGCCGCATTCCGCCTCGCGAGCAGGCGTCCGCCGACGACCAGCGCGCACAGCACGAACGCATGCGTCACGAACGGACCGTTCCACAACGGCGTGAACGGATGGAAGTGCAGCGGCTGGTGATGCGCGAGCAAGCGGACGACCGCGCACACGAGCATCGCGACGCCGCAGGCGTGGAAGCCGAACTGCTGGCGCCGCCGCCACGACGCGATCGTCACCACGCCAGCGAGAGCCCATGCCGGAGCGATCGCATCGCTGCGGAACACGATCGGAATGGCGATGCCGAGCAGCAGCACGCCGAAGAGACGCAGCGTATTGCGTCCGCGGAGGTCGTGCGGCACGCGGCGCGAAAGCGCGTGTGCGCAGCCAAAAAGCGCACACGCCAGTCCGACGATGCCCCACCCGAGCGCATCGCGATGCGCCGGGAACATCACGTCGCCCGCGGCGATCACGGCGTAGAGGCTCGCGATCCCGGCCGTCCACAGCGCCTGCGGATGGATCGTGCGCCGCGCAGCGATCGCGGGAACGCAACTCGTCGCGAGCAGCGCCAGCGCGATTCCAGCGATGCAGAGCCCCGTCGCGGCCGGATCGATCGCACGCGCGAAGCCGTTCCAATGGATGTAGTACCCGAGCGACGACGCCAGTGCCGACAGCTCGAAACCGCGCCACGGCCGGAACCACAACACCGCGAGCAAACCGACGTCGAGCAGCATCAGCCACGACGCCAATGGTCCGAGCTCGCGCAGGTTCTCGCCGAGCATCGCGGGGGCGAGGAACCCGCCGAAGAACCCGAGATGTGCGAGGAGCGGCGCGTTGCGCACGACCGCGAGCCACGCCGCGAGCGCAGTGATGCCCGCGGCGATCGCGAATGCCAGCGGTCGTTCGAACAAGCCGTAGCGCACCGCGGCGAAGAAGTTGGTCAGGAACAGCGCGCCGAGCCCGCCGCCCATCAACGCATGTCCGAACGCGACCAGGCCGCGCCGCCGAATGCGCTCGCCCGCGATCAGCGCCGTCGCACCGAGCGCCGCGCCGAGCGCGATGCGCATCGGCGGCCCGATCCAGTTGCGGTCGAACGCGAACTTCAAGAAGAACGCGAGCCCGCACAGCACCACGACGATCCCGGCCACCAACATCACTCGACCGCCGACGAACGCCTCGATTGACGGGCCTGCGGCGGAATCCGCCGCCGGCTGGGTTCGCGCAGTGGCGGCGACGCCTTGTCGTGCCGGAGGATGCGTTGGAGTCGTTGACCCCGTTGGCTCCGTCGGCACGGATGCCGTCACGAGTTCCCGTGGTCGGTCCGCCGTGGAGTCGGTCGTGGCTCGGGGAGTGACCGCGCGCGCGACGGGGGCGAGCGCAATGTCGACAGCCGGAGGCGTTGGCTCGATCGCGGTGCTCGTCGCGTGCTCGGCCCGGGGCGAGCCCTCCGGTGGCGTCGTGCGTTGGTCGAGCAGCGCGCGAAGTCGGGTCACGTCCTTGCGCAACTGCTCCACGTCGCGCCGCAGCGTATTGACGAGCATCGTGCGGTGGACCCACCAGGCGATCACGAACGCGAAGAAGGCGATGATCAGCGCCGGCATCAAGCGGTCCCCTGAAGGAAGCAGTTCACGTCGCGAGCACGCTCTCGAGCTTCTGCAGCTGCTCGTCGGTCCCGAGCGCGAGCAAATGATCGCCGGCGGCGAGTACGAAGTCCCCGTGCGGATTCGTCGTCGGCGTGCCGGAGCGTAGCACGGCCAATACGGTGGCCCCGGTGCGCTGCCCGAGGTCGAGTGCCGCGAGGGTCCGTCCGACCGCAGTCGACTGCGGGACCACGAGGATGTCGTCGATGTTCAACTGCTTCGAGCCGCGCTTCAGCGCGGTCTCGAAGAAGTCGACGGCGCGCGGACTCAGCATCAAGTGCGCGAGCCGACGCCCACCGGTCGCGTAGGGGTTGATCGCGCGATCGGCGCCCGCGCGCAACAGCTTCGGCACCGCGCCGTCGTCGTCGACGCGCGCCGCGATGAAGATCTGCGGGTTCAGCAAGCGCGCGGACAGCACGACGTAGAGATTCGCCGCATCGCTCGACGTCGTGACGATCAGGCCCTTCGCGCGGCGGATCCCCGCGCGCTCGAGCACTCCGTCGTCGGCGGCGTCGCCCTTCACGAACGCGCAACCGATCGTCGTGCATTCCTCGTCGATGCGCTCATCGGGGTCGATGACCACGAAGTCGCGGCCGGCGTCCTTCAACTCGGAGGCGGCCTCGCGACCCACGCGTCCGAAGCCCGCGACGATGTAGTGATCCGTCATGGCGTCGATCGACTTCTGCATGGTGCGTTTCCTGCGCGCGGCGCGCGCTTCACCGCTGGTGATGAAATCGAGCAGCACGGTGAACGAATAGAACAGGCTGCCGATGCCCGACAGCGCGACGAACATCGTCAACACGCGGCCCGTCGCGTCGAGCGGCTTCACTTCCCCGAAGCCGATCGTCGTGATCGTCGTGAACGTCATGAACAACGCGTCGAGCCAAGTGCCGCCGACGTCGCGCCACAACCACCGATACCCGCACGTGCCGACGACGTGCGTGAACACGAGCGCGAGGATGGGCACGCGCAGTCGTTGGAGGAGCGGCTGTTTGAACTCGGTGGGCATCGGTGCGCGCATTGCACCGAGTGAGGGCGGGTGGGTCCAGGTGGCGCCAAGATGGCGCGAGCGCGCTACGAGCCGCATCGTCTCGACGAGCTGGGAACGAGTTCGCGGCGAACTCGTCGATCACGGAAACGGGAGCGCTAACGCGTCCTACTTCGGCGCGAACAACGCGACGCCGAGCTTCTTGGCGACGCCGCGCATCCGTTCGTCCGACGTCGCGAGAGGCAACGCGCGCTTCAACGCCACCGCCAGGTAGTTCGCGTCGTAGGTCGTCAACGCGTGCGCTGTTGCGGAGCGATGGACGCATCGAGAACGAGTGAACTCACTTGCGCCCTTCGTCGATGAGTTGACGCAACGAGAGACCTCCCAGCGACGTCCCCTTACGCGAGCGAAGGAGTCCCGCGACGGCGCGTTGGACACGCTTGCGGTCCACGGCTTCTTCGACCGGCCGCAATTCGGCGACTGGTTGTCCCGAGCGCGTGATGACGAATCGCTCGCCGGCGGCTACGCGCCGCAAGAGCTCCGCGAAGCGCGCTCGCGCCGAGAAAGCAGCGACGGTCCGGTCGTCAGTGGCTGATGGGCGTCGTTTCATGAGATCGCTCCTGACTAGTCATGACCAGTTAGCCTCGGCGTGTTCGGGGTGGCGAATTGCGATCCTGCGCCATCCCCGTCCATCGTGGGTCCCAATTGGGGACGGTTCTGGTTCTCGATGAGCGCGGCTGAAGCCCTAAGTCGCTTTCGACACGCCATTTCGATGCTCTCGTAGTGTTCCGCACGCGACGAACCAGCCAGCCCGACCGGTCGTGAGGCTACACCCGCGTCACGCCGCTCGTTCAGCGCGAGGGGCGCGACGAGCTGCTTCGGTTGGCTGCGTGAGAAACTTCGGCGCGCGAGAGCAAGGACGTGGCACGCGTCACGGACTCCTACCTCCAACTCAACTCGCCAACGCAACCGACGCCTCATCGAGCCATCGACACTCCGCAACGAACCCATCGACTCGAGCATTCACGACCAACACAAAGACATCCCCGCCCGGCACCAGCCGAGGGTCGCCGAGCGCAGCGAAGGCAATCCGAGCCGTCACCCCAACTTGTTCTTAGTAGGGACCCCCCAAACCCCGTGAGATCGGAAGGCCCGAGCGGAGGAGGCTCCGGCGCGAGGGCC
>JBPOIU010000102.1:0-13185 GCA_052034255.1 Planctomycetota bacterium
TCGCAATCGACCAGCCGAACACATCGGAGTAAACCCCGACGAGCTGTGTCGATCCAGGCACGACATTGAGCTGCGCCCCAGTCCGGGGGTTGACGACGAACACCGCGCCCGCGGATGCGACCCCGCCAACCGTATGGCCGGGCGCTCCTGCGAGTAGTTCCGAAGTCCCGTCGCCGTCCACGTCGGGCATGACATCGAGATCGAAGCCGTATCCATCTTTCACGCCCGAACTCGACACGCTGACCGTAGCTCCGGTCGCTCCATCGAATACCCAGATCCGCGGCATGTTCGTGGACTGGTTCAACTGGGCTTCGGTGACCGCATACTCGCTGCGCGAGTCACCATTTAGATCCCCAACCCAGCGTAACGCCCGGCCGAAGCCGTCATCCGGGAGCATCGGCCCCGGTTGCGTGCGGTACAGCGCCCCGTCCGCACCAGAATAAATCCGCACCGAACCATATGACGCCAGAGTGCCGTTGCTCAGCGGCGTCTTTGCGATCCACGTAAGAATGTCGCCAATGCCATCGCCGGTAGCATCGAAACCGCCGTCTAGCACCGACCCCACTCCCGTACCCGATAGCGATTCGAAGATCCCATAGATCAGGTGACCATCGGCGCCCGAGAACACTTTGATCACAGGTTCGGCGGTACTCGCTGATAGCAAGCGGCCGGACATGTAGTCGGGGACCCCATCGCCATCGACATCGTCCAACCCACGCACGATCGTGACGCCGCCACTCGCGAATGGGCCCCAGTGCTTGCGGACCACGGCTTGGGCGCTGAGTGTTGGCGCGAGGACGATCGCGGCGACGGCGGTGACGACGCATGGAACACGCCACGACCGACGAGCCCTTCTTCGACGTTCGTCGTTCGCGCCGCTCATTCGAGTCCGCCCATTCAGAAGTCGACCGTGATCGTCTCTGGGTTCGACACCCAGTAGTTCCCGTTCGGCTGGACCCCGACATACGCGAAGTGGATCTGCAGACCATCCGCGGCGAGTGGCAAGAAGCTTCCGTCGAACGTCGCGTGCGCGATGCCGTCGACCGTGTTCAGCCCATGACCTCGATTCGACGGCCCTGCTCTCTCCGCGTTGACCGCCCCCGTCGTTCGTCCTTCTTCGACGATCGACGGGCGAAGGGTAGTCCCGCGCCCGTCGATCCGTCAAGCATTGCGATCCTCGCAGGTCAGCATCCGTGAGGACATCACCCCCGCGCCTTCACGTTCGCCTTCAGCAAATGCGGGCCCCAATGGATGGTCCACGTCTGCTCGAGTTGCGAGCCCTCGACCGGCTCGATCGTGATCCTCAACTCCGACGCGCTGTCCGCCGCCTTTGCGTACTCGAGCGGGACCACCGTACCGCCGGCGGTCTTCGCGCTCGTGAACGGGTCCATCGACTGCTTGTGCATCTCGGCGGCGTCGAGGAACACGAGGCCGAAGTCGCCCTTCTTCGAGCGCTCGAGCGCGAGGTACCAAATGCCGCCCTTGATCTTCTTCTTGCCGATCTCGACGTCGCCGAAGTTCGAGAACGTCGACCACCAGTCCTTGCCGAAGCGGATGCGCTTGCCGAGCGTCATCGCGTCGAAGGACTGGTCGTATTCGGGCTTCCACGCGGGTTGCCCGAACTCGAGCGCGTACTCGCTGCTGACGCCGTCACCGCCGAAGTAGACGACGCGCAGCGACTGCTTCGTGCCGGTCAGCACGATCGGGTCGCCGCGGAACGAGAAGGCCGACGACGCGAACGGAGCGAGGACGACGCCGACCAAGAGGCCGGCGAACGCGAGGAGGAGCGGTCGCTTCATGGGAGTGAGGGGGTCCTGGCAGCGGGCGATCCGGGCCGATCGCGACCGCTGGTACGACGCAGAGAGCGCGATCGGTCGGAGAAATCTCGCCGATCGCACTCACGATGCAGATGTCAGCCTCGGCAGCCGCTCACGAACGCTTGCGCATCTTCTCGATCTCCGCGAGGTGCTCTTCCTCCGCGGCGATCTGCTTGCGGGCGTACTCCTCGAGCATGACCGACTTGTCCTTCACGAGGTCGAGCAGCTTGCGGTACTCGGCGAGGCCGATCTCCTCGTGTTCGTGCGCTTCGCCGAGGATGTCGTCGATCGCGTGCTTATGCGATTCGAGCAGCTCGCCGATCTTCAGCGACGGGTGGCCACCGAACGTCGTGATGTGCTCGCCGGCTTCGACCGCGTGCGCGCGCGACTCGTCGGACTGCGCGCGCAGCCACGCGCAGATCGGGATGCGGTTGTGGCCGAACACCATGAAGCTGTAGTGCAGGTACCGCACGACGCCGGCGAGTTCGAGCTCGAGGATGCGGTTCAACGTGGCGATGACGGCGGGCGTGTCGAGCGATGCGTGCGGTTTCATGGTCTTCCTCCGGAGGTGAGCCCGCGCCGAAGGCGGACGTCCCGGAGCCTACCGAGCCCGATCGACCTCGCAGCCGGTGATCTCGGCCACAAGCCTCGGACGCCAGCTGCTCGCCGCGCGACGTCAACGCACCTCGATGCCGCCGAAGACGAACAAGGGGCCGTTGCCGGTGAGCAAGCTCACGCGCGTCGCTTCCTCGACGATGCCGGTCAGGAACAACTCGCTCCAACGTTGTGTGCTCTGGTCGATCGTGGCGAACTTGTCATCGGCTGCTTGCATCGACACCGAGATCCCCACCGTCCCGAGCGTCATGGGCGCCGACCCGGCGACGAAGAGGCGACCATCTCCCTCGACGTCGACATGGCTCCAGGCCAGAAGGAGGTCGATCGACGGCTCGACGTTCGCGTACCAGCTCGAGCTGCTGAAGCTGATCGCAACGTGCGTCGCGCGCGCCGCGGTCCCGACGACCGCGCTGACGGCGAGACCGGCCTTCTCGGCCTTTTTCGCGATCCGCTTCAGGCGGGAGGCAACGAAGGCGAGCTCCTTGCTCTCGCACTTCGCGACCTTCGTGCGAAACGCGTCGAACGCGCCACCTGCGCCTTGGCCCTTGGCCTTCGTCACGAGCGGGTCGGATGCCGCAGCGGGGCCGAGAGGACTCAGCAGGCTCGGCAGCTCCATCGCGGCCTCGATCGTGGCCATTCGCGCGGCGTGCCGTACGGCACCGACGAACGTCCCGGTCTTCTCGCACAGGTTCGCGAGAGCCGAGTCCGACGCGCCGATCGTCTTCAGGCTGGTCTCGTACTCCGCGACGGCGGCGAGCCAGATCGCACGTTCCGCCTTCATGGCCGCTTTCTGCGTCGCCAGGATCGACTTGAGCGGTGTCTGCAGGGACTTCAGTTCGGCGGCCGTGACCGTGCGCGCGTGGGCAACCACGGGCATCGACGTCGCGAGCAAAGAGACGAGGAAAAGCGCGCATCGACGCATGGCAGGACTCCCGAATCGGCATGGGTCCTCAACGTGCGGGACCCTTCGGGCCCACGCGGACCCCACTGGCGTGATCCGGGCGAACCGGCGCGCGTCACGCGCGGTTCGCGACTCCCTCCAACACCATCGGCGTCTTGCGCTCGACGCCGCTCGTCTCCGGGATCCGCGCGAACGCGGACTTCGACTCGAGCAAGACGAACGTCAGGAACCCGACCGGGCCGAAGACCGCGATCAGCGCCGTCCAGAACACGCGACGAGCCGGCTCTGCGCCCAACCTGCGCAATCGGAGGAAGCCGAGTGCGGCCAAGACCACGGCGCACGCGACGCTCATGACGGGTCGAGCCAAGGCCGCGGTCGCGGCAGCGCCTTCGAGGCCGGCGACCTCGAGGCGCGCCAGCGGAGCGGGCCGCAACGCGGTGACGGCGAGGGCGAGTCCGCGCGCCGCGTGCTCCCGCGGTCGACGCGGCGCGTACTCGTGGGAGAAGACGACGGCTCCGTCCTCACCGACGATGTCGACGCGCGCGACGAACGGATCGCCACCGGGCGTGAGACGCAAGGCCGAACGCTTCCCATCGATCCATGGCATCGGCGGTTCATCGGTCACTTCCAGCGCGCCATCGGCGCGAACGACGTAGTTCGCGCGCTCGCCGACGACGACGACGTGCTCGAGTTGCCCGCTGAAGTCGCGCGACACGTCGTAGTCGGCGAATCGAGCCGTTGCGTCGCGCCTCAACACCGAACTGCGTTTCCACGCCCACGCCACGAATCGATCACCACCGGGCAATGCGACGGGATCGATCCGGCGCGGCTCGTCGCGGAACGTGACGCGCCAGAGCGTGCCGTCGTCCAGGTCGCCGAGCAGGAACGATCCCCGCTTGCTTTCGAAGTCCTCGTGACCGAGCACCGTCCGCGCGGCGAGCACCGTCGGCCGCAGTCCGAACGGCTTGCCGTCGGGGCGCTCGATCGTCTCTCGTACGGGCTCGATCCGCGTCGCGACGTCGTGGTTCCAACTCGTGAGTCCGAAACGCGCGAACACGAGCTTCCCGGACGGCTGCTCGATCACGACCCGTTCGAAGGGATGGAACAGCAGCGAAGCGACGCTCACGCCGAGCGCGAACTCACGCCGTGTCCGGATGATCGGCACGCCGTCGTCGAGTGCGTCGCTCTCGCGGTCGGCGCTCAGTCGATGGGGCACGAACACGATCGCGTCGTCCTGCGTCCGCGGCACGGAGTCACCCACGGGCTCGTGGGCGGCATCCAGTGGTTGCAAGAGACGTCCGTCCTCACGAACGTCCGCGAGGGACAAGGACTCGCCGGCCCGACGCACGACGTACGGATACCCGGGTCCATCCGTCGCGAGCACGTCGACGATCGGCGGCGTGGCGAACAGCGTGAGCGCGGCGAAGAGCATCGACACGACGACGGCATGCGGCGCTTGCGCGCGCAGCGGCGTCGGCAGGTCGACGTCGTTGGGACGCATGTGACGAACGCTCGCGATGCCGAGGAACGCCGCGGCGCCGACGAGCTGGAAGATGACGTAACGCGTTGCGCTCGGCGCGACGTCGTCGGCCGTGACGAGGACCAGGCTGAGTTCCAGTCCGACGATCGCTCCAGCGGCGAGGACCGCGATGGTCGCGACGAAGACGGCCGATCCGCGCAACGTCGCGCACCAAGCGCCGAACGCGAGACCGAGGAACGCGGACGTCGACAACGCGACCAAACGCATCACGGAGTCGAAGGTGACCAGCGCTCCGTTCGGTCCCGCTGCGTAGAGTCCGGTACCCAACGCCAATGCTCCCGGCAGGCAGATCGCGACGATGAACAGCGCCACGATCGCGCGCGACCAGAACTGCATGGCGGCCGACTCGCCTCGATGCAGCACGTACTCGCGCAGGTGCGGAAGCTGATCGAAGACGAAGGACACCAAGCCGAGGACACATCCCACGCCCAGCGCGATGAACTGGATCGCCGAGATGGAATCGTCGTCGGTGTCGACCCAGAATTCGTTGGAGCTTCCCGTGGCGATCGCGAACGTGATGCCGACGAGCGGTCCGAGCAGCATCGGCCATTGGCTGCGCGACCAGAAGCGAACGAGGCGGGCGGTCATGGTGTCACCTCCGCGGTGAACTCGACGAACAACTCTTCGAGGTTCAGGGCATCGGGATCGGTCAGCACGTCCGCGCGCTCGCGCAACCGACGTTCCTGCGTTTCGTCGAGGTCGACGAGCGTCAGCGCGACGCCGGCGTCCGTCCGTTGCGAGCGCAGGATCGCCGGCACGTCGCGCAGCAGCGCGCCATTCGTGTCCGCGCCGGCCTTCGGCCGCATCAGGCGTCGCTGCACGCGGCGGCGTAGCGACTCGATCGGCGCGTCGACGACGAGTCGGCCGTTGCGCAGGATGCCGACGCGATCGGCCATGCGTTCGACGTCGGTCAGGATGTGCGAGGAGAACAACAGCGCGACGCCGTGCTGCTCGATCGCTTCGGCGAGGCTGCCCATCAGTTCGTGGCGATGGACGATGTCGAGCCCCATCGCGGGATCGTCGTAGACGAGCACTTCGGGCCGGCCCGCGGTCGCGATCGTCAGCGCGACCAACGCCTGTTGGCCCTTCGACAACTTGCGGATCGCGACGTTCGTGCGCAGCCCGAGCTTCGCCAACGTCGCCGCGGCGAGCGCGCGATCGAAGCGCGTGCGCGTCGCGGCCTCGAAGTCGAGCAGCGTCGGCAGCCGCATGTCGCCGTAGAGCTTGTGGCCTTCGGAGACGTAGCCGATGCGCTCGCGCGTCGCGGGATCGAGCGCGATGCTGTCGGCGCCGAGCACGCGCGAGCGGCCTGCGTGCGGCTCGAGGAAGTTCAGCAGGATGCGGATCGCGGTCGACTTGCCCGTGCCGTTGCGGCCGAGCAGCGCAAACGCTTCGCCGGGCAAAACGGCGAACGTGAGGTCGTCGAGGACTGGCACGCCGTGGAAGTGTCGCGAGACGTGGTCGAACTCGATCGCGGTCATGACGAGGCCCTCTTCGAGGACGGGGTGGTCGGAAATCGGATCTGCTCCAGCGCACCGCCGACGGCCGAGCGCACGTCCGCAGCGGAGAAGCCGAGGTGGAACGCTTCGGTGACCATGCGCGCGGCCATCGCGTCGAGTTGCGCGCGGCGCGCCTTCACGGTGAGGTCGGAGGATTGGGGCGCGATGAAGCAGCCCGCTCCCTGACGCCGCACGATGACGCGGTCGCGCTCGAGTGCTTCGAGCGCGCGAACGACGGTGTTCGGGTTCACGGCGGCGTCCTTCGCGATGTCGCGCACGGACGGCAGCTTGTCGCCGGCTGCGAGCAAACCGCGAGCGACGGCCGTCTTCACCTGGAAGACGATCTGCTCGAACACGGGGGTCGGTGCGAGTGGGTCGATGCGAAACAGCATGGCGCTCCCTCAGGTCTCCACTGTTCTAGCTTGCCTAGAACAGTTGTCAATGCCGTCGCCGAAATTCATGAGGATTCATGAGGGGACAGTCCCCTCATCTGCTCTGTCCCCCTTTGACGTCCCCCGCCTCCGCTCCTGCCCCGCTACTCCTTCTCGAACTTCAACTCTCGCGCGATCACGCCACCCTCCGATCCGACGAACTCGACGACCACCGGCCGGGTCCGATCTCCACGGATCCACAGTCGATGCTGTCCGGGCGGCTGGCTGACCCACATCCTGCCCTTGACCTCCCCGCGGAACGACCCGCCGTCGCGTCGCATCGTGATCGTGCCGTGGAACGGAGTTCCGTCGTCGTGGAGCAGCGAGAGGTCGAGCGTCGAGCCGAACACCCAAGGTTCGGTGCCGAACTTCGTGATTCCGTTCCAGCGCAGCCACGACACGTCGTCGCCGGGCTTGTCGAGCGGAGCGACCGTGCACGGATGCGCGACGACGTCGATCGTCGTGGGCTCGGCCGGGACCAGCACGTGTCGTTCGCCGCGCAGCCACGGCGCATCCACGGCGACGCGGCCGAACACGATCACGTCGATGGCGGTGCCGGCGCGGAGTGCGAACTCGCGAGCGCCCGGGCCGTCGACCGGCACCGCGAGGCGACCGTCGCCGAGGCGGACGAAGCTCTGCATCTCGTTCAGTTCGGCGCCGGCGGCGTCGATCGCGCGCAAGCGCAGCCGCGTCGCTCGCTCGGCGCGCAGCGTGACCTCGACGTGGGTACGGCCGGCGACGGATTCGTCGAGCGGTGCGATCAGCACGCCGCTCGCGTGCGCTTCGAAGCGCAGCTCGTCCGCGGACTCGATGCGCGGAAACGAGAACACGGCGTTCGCATCGCTCCGCGCGTGCTCGAGCGTGGACCACCCTGCCGCGGCGTCGCCGGCGCGGCGCCTTGCGACGAGTTCGATCGCGGCGCCGCGCACCAATGCTCCGTCGCCATCGATCACGATGCCGGAAACCGACAGCCCGCCGTCGAGCTCGATCCGTAGCTCCACCGGCGCTCCGCCCTCGTGGACGTCGGCGAACACGTCCCGCGGCACATACGCGTCGTGCTTCACGGCGACGTGCCAACGCGACCCATCGAGCGTTGGATCAAGCGCGAACCCGGCGATGCGGAATCGTCCGCCCTGGGCCGTCGTCGTGACCGGAGTCACGAACCCTCGCTCGAGTCGCGGCATCGTCACGGTCGCGCCGTCGATCGGCGCGCCGCTGGCGGCGTCGACGACGACTCCTTGGACGACGATCCCTTCGTCCACGACGACGCGAATCTCGCGATCCTCTCCGTCGATCGAAAATGGCGGCACGAGCGGCGTCGTCCCGTCGACGAATCCGAACCAATCGGTCGCGAACGCCTTCGTCCCGAGGTGGTCGATGCGGTCGACGCGCCGCTCCGGTCGGCCGCTCCATGCGCCAGTGGCATCCAAATCGACGACTTCGGCGATCTCGCCGTCGTCCCACTGCTCGAACAAGCGCAAGGACCCGCCGCGCACGGGCGTGCCGTCGGCATGCTCCAAGCGGACGGTCAACGTCGCGCCGGTCTCCCGGTCGGTGCGGTCGGACTCGGGCTCGACCGCGTCGCGGATTCCACTCGCGCGCGTCGCGACATCGACGTCCGGAACACGCACCGAGTCCTCGACCACCGAATCCGCGCGTCGCCCGGATGACTGCGGATCCGCCTGCGCGCCTTCGTCCGTGGCCGTCGTTCGATCGAAGACGACGATGCCGATGCCGACGACGAACGCCAACCCGACGAGAACCGCGACGACGATGCGCATGGCGCCAAGCTACCTCCCGGTCCGCGAACCGCGGCTCGCGGGAGGCATGAACGCTGCGCGCGGCAGCGGCGTTGGAAGCGGATCGCCGCGCGGCGTCGTTTCGGCAACGACGCGCGTCGGCGCTCGCTCGCCGTTAGGGCTCACTCGATCGCCGGCGGCGTGGCCTGACCTCCGGTGACGAACGTCACGTCGAACGTGGCGAACGTGCCGTTGTTGGCGACGTCGGTGCGGTTGTTCTTCGCGACGCAGTCGGTCAGCACGGTGCTGCCACCGCTGTTCTCGATTCCTTCGGCGCCGTTGCCGGTCGCGACGCAATCGAGCAACGCGACGCCCGCGGCGTTCTCGACGTCCAAGCCGTCGATCAGTCCGTTCTTCGCCACGCAGTCGGTCAGCGTCGTGAAGGTCGAGGCGATCTCGAAGCCGTCCGTCGCGGACGCCAACGCGACGCAGTCCTCCAACACGTGCCCTGTACCCGCGAGGTCGAATGCGCCGAACGTGCCGCCGCCGCAGCGCAGGGCCTTGTTGTCACGGAACGTGCAGTCGTTCGAGTTGCTGGCCGTCGCGAATCCAGCGCCGTGTGCGTCCCTGACGAAGTTGTCCTCGACGACGACCTCATCGCTGTTGCCGATCCCGATCGCTTCGGTCGTCGTGAACACTTGCGCAACCTTGTTCTTGCGCACCGTCCCGCCGGTGATGAACAACCCCATTCCGAAGCCGCAAGCGCGAACGTCGTTGTTCTCGATCCGTGCGCCGGGTGATGAGACGTCGATCCCGCCCTCCAACGCTTCGAACTTGCATTTGCGGACCACGAGGTCCGGACCGTTGCCGATCGCGGCGACTCCGGACCCGTTGAATGCCGTGAAGACGCATTGCTCGACGACGACGTCCGCGGTCGTGTCGATCTCGATCCCGTTGCCTTCGATGCGGTCGAATCGGGAGTTCGCGATGCGCGTTCCAGTCGCACCATCGATCCCGACCCCGGCCGAGTTGCCGATGAACTCGCAGTTCTTGACCAACGAGTCCGCACCGCTGAGCAGCACGGCAATGCCTTCCGACCGCTGGATCTGGCACTTCTCCACGCGCGTCCGCGGGTTGTTCGAGCGGATCCCGTCGCCATCGTTCCCCGTGATGTCCTGCGCGTGGCGCACGATGATTCCGCGGATCGACACGTCGTCCGCGTCGACGACGATCCCCGCACCCAGCGGAGTGCCGTCCTCGAGCCGCGCATCGAGCACGACCTTGCCCTGAGCCTTCAAGATGAGCCCGGCCTTCGCGGCTCCGATCGCAACGACACCGAAGTACGTGCCCGCCTTCACGAGCACGGTGTCGCCGGCTTGCGCGGCGTCGACGCCGGCTTGGATCGAGTTCAGCGCGCCGTTCTTCGACACGACGATCGTGGCGGCGCGGGACGAAGCGCAAACGCTGGCAATGAGGCAAACCGCGAGGGCGAGGCGCATGGTGGATCCAGGGAGGATCGCCCCGGGGATCGGGGCGCCGAAACTCACCACGCGGTCCGCGTAGGGCCCGCGACAGGGAAAAGTCGAAACTCGACGCGATCGCGGCCGACGGCGACTCGCTCGGCTGCGTCACCGAACGGGACTCGAACGACGCGGGCCTCGCGATCGGTGTCGATCGCGAGGCCCGCGTTCTCAATTGCGCCCTGATCCGCGCTCACCCCATCGTGATGCGCAGGCCGTTCGTCAGCGACGCGTCGTAGATCGCCTCGGTGTCCGCGAACGCACCCTGGAGGTAGAACGAGAAACCCGCGAGCGCCGGATCCGACAGCAGCACCGGGAACGCGATCGAGCCCGCTCCGGCCTGCCCCGGAGTTCCGCCCACGGTCAGCGGGAGGGACAGCACGATCGGGCTCGTCCACAGGAAGCCGCCCGCGAGCGGGATCTGCGCCGGATTCGTGCCAACGAACAACAGTCCCGACGCGCCGCCGACCACTTCGCCGATCGCGATCGTGAAGACCTCGCCGACATCCGTGCAGCCGTTCGCCGTCAGCATCGGCCGCAGACCGGACTTGCCGGGGACGGGTGTGCCGTAGACACCCGCGGAGCCCGAGCATTGCGGACCGTTCAGATCGATCTCGATCATCGATTCGCTCGGCGACGAACCGCTGGTACCGGGACTGACGACGAAGTCGGTCGGGAACAGCGCGCCGGCGGTCGTCGATCCGAACGAGATCGAGCGCATCGTGTTCGTCCAATCGTCGAGCATCAGCACGGTGCCGGTCTGCTGCGAGAAGTACGCGCCGTCGATGTCGGCAACCGCGGCATTGGCCCAAGGCGTGACCGCGAGAGTGAACGGATCGACCGTGACCAAGTTGTGCGTCGCGTACGGCATCGCCAGCAGCAACGAACCGCCCGGCATCTCGTCGATGTTCATGACGACCGATGAGAATCCGCCACACGGCGCGCAGACGATCGGGCCGGCGACCTGCGAGCCATCGGGCGTCAGCGGGATCCGGAAAACCGTGCTCGTGAACGGTTGGCAATCCTGCAGCGACCACCATTCCGAGTTCGTGCCGATCAGCGAGTTGGTCGGGGCGTGGTAGACGAGGTGCTCGGCGCGATACGTCAACGGCGCCGTGCCGCTCGCGTCCAGCAACGGATGCACCACGTTGTTCGCATCGAGGTACTCGATGACGTCGATCGACCACGAGTTCTCGTTGCGCTGGAAGTAGACCCGTCCGTCGCCGATCGGGCAGAGAGCGCGCAGCGACGCGCCCTCGAGCCCGAGGATCGGCGTCCGCGAGCCATCGGAGCTGATCGCCCACAACCGTTTGTAGGCATACGGATCGGGCGCGAAGGTGCCGGAAACGAGCAGCTGCGACCGCGCGGGATCGAACGCCATGCCGCCGGAAAAGCCACCGAAGTAGTACCCGCTCGCCAGCAGTTCGCCGTGCCCCGTCGCCGGATCGAGGCGATAGAGCGCCTCGGTCTGCGTACCGGACAACGTGGTGCGGACCAGCAGTTCGCCGTCCTGCCACGGACCGAGCTGCGCGAACGCACTCGAGGTGAGCGCGAGCAGGGCGAACGGGGACACGAAGCGGACGACGCTCGAGGACATGGACGACTCCTGGTTCGAGGAATTTCGCGACCCCCGGATCCGTGCCGGCGGGCGCGCGTCACGCGGCGGGCGCAGAAAATCGACCGTCGACCTCGAAGACCCCAACCCCTCGATCCCCGACGCTCGCCCGGGCGGAGCATCGAGCATTCGTCCGCGCGTCGTTCGCGCCCGATGTCCAAGACTCGGACCAGCGGTTATCCTGCCCGCCTCGCCACTGCCCTACACCCGCGTCCGCGTTCGACGACAACGTCGACGACAAAGAAACGGCCTTTCATGAATCTCCGCTCGCGCCCCCTCGTCGCGTCGCTGCTCGTCCTGTTCTCGTCCGCGGCTTCCGCGCAGTGGGCCACCGACCCCGCCGTGAACACCGTGATCGCGAGCGGACCGGGAGAACAAGTGCTGCCGAAG
This sequence comes from Planctomycetota bacterium, assembly GCA_052034255.1. Lineage (GTDB taxonomy): Bacteria > Planctomycetota > B15-G4 > B15-G4 > JADJEK01 > JADJEK01. The sequence goes on from JBPOIU010000102.1 coordinate 12,068, forward strand.
TTGGCGACCACCGCCGACGGCTCGACGTACGTCGGTTGGTTCGACAGTGGCCCGGGTCAGTACACGGTGCGGTTGTCGCGCCTCGACGCGGCCGGCACTGCGGTGTGGGGACCAAACGGCATCCTGATCAGCGCGAATCCGCAGTCCACGTCGCTCGTCGACTGGGATTTGATCGCCGACTCCAGCGGCAATTGCGTGCTGACGTTCACCGACACGCGCAGCGGCGGCGACCTCGACGTGTTCGCGTACCGCGTCGACTCCGACGGCAATCAACTCTGGGGCAGCAACGGAGTGCAGCTCTCGAACAACGCCGACTACGAACCGTCGCCGCGGGTCACGGAAACCACGACCGGCGACTTCGTCTTCGTGTGGGCTCGACTGCCGAACAGCGGCGACGGGCGCATCCACATGCAACGTCTCGATCCCGCGGGAGCGATCCAGCTCGCGCCGGGCGGCCAGCAGATCATCGGTGCGGCCGGTGAGTCGCCGGCGTTCTGCGATGTGATCGCGAGCGATGGCGGGGACGTGATCATCTCGTGGCTCCGCAGCATCAAGACCTTCGCGAGCCCGCGCCATCTGCGCGCACGACGCTTCACGCCGTCCGGCACCTCGCCGTGGGCCGCGCACGTCAACGTGTTCGACGCGCTGTCGTTGCCGATCGGCTACGACCCGATCCTGAAACCCGACGGCCAGGGCGGCGCGATGCTGTGCTGGCACCGCAGTGAACTCAGCGGCATCTACAACTCGTTCGTCCAGCGCGTGTCGGCGAGCGGCGCCGAAGTGTTCCCGCACAACGGCGTTTCCGTCGCGACGTCGACGACCGCGAACCACCTCGATCCGACGCTCGCGTACGACGAGGCCAGCGGCGACAGCTTCGTGTTCTGGAACGAGCGCAACGCGGCGCAATCGCAATGGGGCATCCAAGGTCAGCGCATCGACGCGACCGGCGCGCGGCAATGGGGAGCGAACGGCATCGCGTTCGCGCCGGTCAACACGACGTACAAGTTCCTGCCGCGCGCGGTGCCGTACGCGGACGGCGCGATCGTGACCTATGGCGAGGAGCCGACCGGACTGTTCGGCAAGGACCAAGCCCTTGCGTTCCGCGTCGATCAGGCCGG
>JBPOIU010000032.1:0-72232 GCA_052034255.1 Planctomycetota bacterium
ATGCCCGAGCAGGCATTCCGCGGAGCGGCGATGTGCCCTGAGTAAGCTCCCGCACCATGTCCTTCTTCGCGAGTGCGCTCTTCCTCGCGATCGCTGCGCAGACCCCGGCCCCCGAGGCCGCGGAGCCGTGGGTCCACGCCGTCAGCACGCCGGTCGTCGTCGACGGCGTGCTGACCGAGTGGCCGCGGCGCGACGCGCTGACCCTCGACCACGCCGAACAGGTCGCGCGCGACGACCAGGGCGCCGCCGCGTGGCAAGGTCCCGACGATGCGTCGCTGACTCTGTTCCTCGCGTGGGACGACGAAGCCCTGTACTTCGCCGGAGAGGTCAAGGACGACCACCGCGTCCACGATGACCGTGTGTGGTGGGACGGCGACTGCATCGAGTTGTTCTTCGACACCGACCTGACCCGTCAGAGCGCGCAAGCGGTGTGGGGCGACGACGACGTCCAACTCTGCTTGATGCCGTACAACGCGGGCCGGCCGTGGGGCGTCGCGAAGCACGGGCGGTCGTTCCTGCTGTCGGACGGCGGATTCGAAGGAGTCACCGTCGCCGCGCAATCGACGCGCGGCGCCGGCTACACGTTCGAAGCGCGGCTTCCCTTCGCGAACTTCCCGAACCTGCGTCGCATCGATCGCGCGCTGGGATTCGACGTCGCCCTGCACGATCACGACGCGCCGGACGGCCAACCACCGCATGCCAGTTATTTGTCGCCGTCGGGCCGCCGCGACCTGTTCCAAACCACCGATCACTTCATGCCGCTCGTGTTCGTCCAAGCCGAACGCGAGCGCCCGAGCGACGACGCGACATCGACCCCACTGCAGATCGGCGCGTTGCTGATCGCCGCGGCCGCCGTCCTGTTGCTGGTCGCTTCGACGGCGCGCCCAGTCTTCGAGACGATCGATCGCGTGTTGAAGCGCGACCGCCGCCGCCTCGTGTCGATCAGCGTCGTCGTCGTCGTCGGGCTCGCGGTCGTCGCGCCGTACCTCGCGACCATCTGGATCGAGTGGAAAGCCGAGGACACGTTCGAGAGCCGCTCGAGCGCGGTCGGCCGCGTCGTCTCCGACCTCGCGACCGACGTCGCGCAGGAGCGCGGCCTGCTGCAGCCCTCCGTCGCGCTCGACCTGCTGCGCGGCCGATCGGTCAAGCCGACGGTCGCCTTCGATTGGGTCGGCTTCCCGCTGCGCCCGCCGGAGGCCGACCCGCGGCGCAAGACGTCGCGCGAGGGCGTCCCCGTGCTCGACTACGGCATCTCGCTGCCGGCGCACGAACGCCTGATCTTCCCGCTCGGCAAGCCGACTCCGTTGCGCCAGCTGTTCGTGTTCGGCACCGCGCACGTCGATCCCAACGCGCTGTTGCGCCGCAACGCGACCGACGTTTGGGAGCAAGTCCTCGAGATCGGCGTCGTCCTCGCCGACGGCACCGTCCAAGCCGAGCCGTTCCCCGCGGTCGACGCCGCCATCGTCGAGCCCGCGGGCGTCAAACCGAACGAGCGCTTCCGCCGCGCGTGGACGCGTGATCGCGAGACCGCGTGGCAGTACTTCCTCGGCCCCGATCGCTTGCGCGACCAACTCGTGCGCGCAGTGTGCGTGACGCTGCGCGAACGCTCCGTGTCGTTCCGGCTGGCCGGCATCACGGTCACCCGTGCCGACGCCGGCGCCGCGCCGATGCCGTTGTGCTTGCTGCGGCCGTCGCTCGCCGGCGCACCCGCCGCGATCGTCGAGGGCGGCGGCGTGTTGGACGCCCTGGTCTCGAAGCCCGGCAAGACACCGCAAGCCCGCGTTCACGTCGGGCGGTCCATCGACGCGCTGTGGATCTTCTACAGCGCCGTGGACAAGCGCGTGCTGCTCCCCGAACTCACCGGCACCGAAGTCGGTCGCGTCGTCGTCGAACTCGAAGACGCCGAGCCGTTCGTCAAGACGCTGCGAGCCGGGATCCACGTCGGCTTCGCGGTCTCCGATCCCGAGCAACGTGGCCGTGACATGGAGTCCCGCGTCGCGTTCCGCGCGTCACCGAGCGACGAACACGCGCCGTACGTCGAGGCCTTGCAGATCGAACTGCCGCAAGGCGTGCTGGTGCGCGACGTCGAATTGCAGAACTCCGGACTGCTCGACGCCCTCTCGCTGTACGCGGTGACCGGCGGCACGCGCGTCGAAGGCGAACCGTCGGAGCGCGCCGCGACCCTGTTGTTCACCGGCGACGAGATCCGCCTGCGGTCGGCCGACGCCGCGGAGATCGAAGGACTCGACTTCGCGGTCATGGTCGGCGGCGCGATGGCCGCCGCGAGCTTCGCGCAGCCCGACGTCACCGCGGCGCTGAAGGGCTCGCGTTCGTCCTTCCTCGCCGACGCGTCCGGCGCGATCACCGTTCGCACGCAACTCGCCGGCGAGCCGTATCTGGCGCGCGCGTTCCCGCTCGAGCGCGGCGACGGCACGCGCGTGGCGATCGTCGCTGCGCAACGGATCGATGGCCTCGCACTCGCACGCCGCGTCCAGCGCATCGCGCTGGTCGCCGCCGCGATCCTGCTGGCGCCACTGCTGCTGCACTCGGTGCTCGACTGGTTGACGCGACTCGGTCGCTTGCGGCTGCGCGTCACGGCACTGCTGGTCGCGACGTCGCTCGTGCCGACGATCGTGCTGTTCGCCGTGCTCTATCGCGTCATCGCCGACGATCGCGCACGACTCGAGGAATCCGCGGCACGCTCGGCCGTCGTGGGTACGCGCGACGCGATCGATCGCATGGCGCGCCAAGTCCAGCGTGCGGCACGCGAGGTCGCGACGTCCGACGTCGTCGAACGCGCGCTCGCGGGCGGAGTCGCCGATCGCGAGGCGATCGCGCGCTATCTGCGCGAGATCGTCGGCCTCGCGCCGGTGCCGGGCCTCGATCTCGGACTGCGCGTCGAGTTCGAGATCGACGGGGGCGAACGCGAGCAGATCCACGACCACGAGCGCCACGCGACGTCGAGTCGCTTCGATGCGCCGACCCCGGGCCTGCATGAGATCTGGGGCGAACTCCTGCTGGTCGCCGTCGAGGACGTGAAGAACGACCGCGCGCGCGCTCGCGTCGTGGCCGCGGGCGCGTTGCTCCCCGCGTTCATCGATCAACAGAGCGCCGGCGCCGCGATGCGCGTCAGTCTGCTGACGCTGCGCGGCGCCACGTTCGTCGGCGATCGCGATGCCAGTTCCGAAGTGCGCGCCGCGTTGGCGGCGGAGGTCCTCGAGCGCGGCGAGCCGGTCTACGAGTCCGCACGCGATCCGCGCCTCGCGGCGCTCGACCCGTTGCGCGACGGCGCCGGGCAGCCCGTCGCGTTGATCGAAGTGCGCCGCGAGGTCGGCGGCAAGTTGCTGGAAGCGCCGTTCGGCGGCCTCTCGCTCGAAACGCTGTTCCTGCTGGTCGCGCTGCTCGGCTTGGTGGTCGCCGTCTTCATGGGAGCCGTCGCGACCGGACGCATCACCCAGCCGATCGAAGCTCTGGAGCAGAGCGCGCGGCGCATCGCGCGCGGCGAACTCGACGCCGCGGCGCCGCCGCCGGCGATCGCCGAAGGCGACGAGGCCGGCGAGGTCGGGCGGTTGTCGAACTCGTTCCGGGTGATGACCGACGAGCTCGCGCGCCGTGCCGCCGAGCGCGACCGCATCGAGCGCGCGATGGCCGCGTTCACGCGCGTCATCGAAGAGGACGCCGTCGCCGCGGCCGTGCTCGATCACTTGGCCGAGGCGCCGCTCGCGCATGCGGGGGCGCTGTATCGCGTGGACGGCGATGGCGGCCGCGTCGCGTTGTTGCGCGCGCGCGACCCGGCCCACGGTGCGCCGTTCGCGCGGGAGTTGCTGAAGACCGCGACGATCGACCGACTGGTCCAGGATCCCACGCCATGGATCGCCACGGCGAGCGATTCGACCGAGTGGGGATTCACGTCGGCGTCGCCCGCCGCCGGCGAGCCGCTGACGCTGCTCCTGCCGCTGCCGTACTCGGGTCGCGTCGTCGCGATCGCAGTGCTGCGCTACGACGCGCGCGTGACACGCGCGCAGCTCGACGCGCACCTACCCGTGCTGACACACCTCGCGGGCCAAGCGGCGGTCGCGCTCGAGAACGCACGCCTCTACCGCCTCGCGATCGAGGATCGCGACACGCGGCTCTACACCGACTCGTACCTGTTGAACCGCTTCGCCGAAGAGGTCGATCGCGCCCAACGTCGGCAGCGCGAAGTCTCGTTCGTGAAGATCGAGATCGACGGCCTGCGGCGGCTCGAGCGCGAGCGCGGCGAGGAAGCACGGCGTGAGGCGTTCGCGCAGCTCGGACGGCGCGTGAAGAACGAAGCGCGCGACCTGATGATCGTCGCGGCCGCCGAGCGCTCGTTCCTCGTGCTGTTGCCGGAAACCGGTCACGCCGAGGCGGAGCGGTTCGCGCGGCGCATCGAGGTCACGCTCGCGGGCTTGAAGCTCGGCACCGAGGACGCGCCGCTCGTCCCACGGGCCGGCGTCGCGACGTTCCCGACCGACGGCGAGAGCGTCGAGTTCCTCCTCGAAGCGGCGAACAAGAGCGTCGGCGTCGCCCGCCGGCGCCTGCGCGGTGATCCGGCCGTCGCCGCCGCGCCTCTGGAGATGCGCGACACGGCTCCGTACGTGTTCCGCTCGAACGCGATGAAGGACGTGCTCGCGCAGTTGGACAAGGTCGCGCGCAGCTCCGCCTCCGTGCTGCTGCTCGGCGAAACCGGCGTCGGCAAGGAAGTCGTCGCCGAACTCCTGCATCGCTGGAGCGACCGCACCAGCCAGCCCTTCGTCGCCCTGAACTGCTCGGCGCTGCCGGAACCGCTGCTCGAAGCCGAGCTGTTCGGCTACGAGCGCGGCGCGTTCACGGGCGCGGTCAAAGCCAAGCCGGGCCAGCTCGAGCTCGCGGACGGCGGCACCGTGTTCCTCGACGAGATCGGCGACATGCCGATCGCACTCCAGGCGAAGCTGCTCCGTGTCCTCCAGGAGCGGACGGTCGTCCGGCTCGGTGGGCATGCGCCGATCTCGATCGACATCCGCATCGTCGCCGCGACGCATCGCGACCTGCGCTCGATGCTCGACGCCGGCACGTTCCGCGCCGACCTGTATTACCGCCTGCGGGTCGTCGAGCTGGTGATCCCCGCGTTGCGCGATCGGCGCGAGGACATCCCGGCGCTCGTCGACCAGTTCGTGCGTCAGTTCCACGATGAGCACGAAGGCGTCGAACGCACGCTCGCGCCGGCGACGTTGGACCAGTTGTCCCGGTACCCATGGCCGGGCAACGTCCGCGAGCTGAAGAACGTGGTTCAGCGCGCGATGCTGCTCGCGGACGGCGATGTCGTCCTACCCCTGCACCTGCCGTTCGAACCCACGCGTCCGACGGAGCGCGTCGTCCCGTCGGGCGGCAGCTCTGATTCCGGTCTCCCGCCCGTCGCGACCGAGCGTCCCGCCGTGGCCGTCGGCGACGCGTCGCTGCTGCCGCGTCAGATCCAACTGCTGACGCATCTGCGGGGCGTCGCGGCGATCCGCAGCCGGGAGTATGCCGACCTGGTCGGAGTTTCGGAGCGGACCGGGCTCCGCGACCTGCAAGACCTCGTCGACCGGGGTTTGTTGGTCCGGGATGGGCGCCGCAAGGCCGCGAGTTACCGACTCGCGGGAACTCGCGCTCCATTGGCCAGTTAGGAATGGCGGAATAAACACCGAATCCGCCATGGCGGAAATCCGTCGATTCCGCCATCCTCAACCGTGGACGCCGAGCTGCGTGCGACGGACTTGCGTGACGAGTCGCAAGGCATTCACACATAACGACTTGTGGTCATCGAGCAACACTTGCCGGCAACGGGCCCGTGACCTTTGGCGATTGGCGCGGGTTTTGTTCTCTGTACCGTCGGTCACGACGCGATGCGTCGCCTTGGGTGTCGGTCCAAGTCTCTTGTGGGGGTGTCTTTCATGTTCCGGTTCGGGGGTTCGCAGCACCACGGGCAGCGCGTCATGCGCACCATCGTCTGGGCCGCCCTGGCCTGCGTGGTGGCGGGTGGCTCGGCACCCGCCGGTGACTCGACGAAGACCTCCGACCGACTCGCCCACACCGTCAAGGTCCGTCGCCAGCTCCGCGCAGCCGAGCGCGCCGCGATGGTGCCGCGCAAGCCAGCGACGGTCGCCGCCGCGCCGCGCCCCGCAACGCAACCGACGCTGGTCGCCGCCGCCCAGCCCGCGACGACCGACGGCATGAAGAAGTCCGAAAGCTCGAGCCGACTGTTCGACGCCAACGACGCATCGAAGGTCGAAGGGGCGGCGAACGTCCGCGCGACGGCGACGACGTGCGTCGTCACCGGTCGTGCGCTGCTCGGCGAGCCTCAACTCGCACGCTTCGCGCAGCGCATCGGTGAGGTCGACGTCGAGCGCTGCTTCCAAGCGATCCCGGCGTGGAAAACCATCAAGCAAGAAGAGCTGCGGCCGACGCGCGCGCGGTATCACTTCCTGATGCGTCAGGCGAACGTCGACTTGCAGCGGGCGATCGCGGCCGCGGCGGCCCGGCGCGGTGTGACGCTCGTGGTCGAGCGCGGCGGCATCCAGAACGCCGGCGACAAGACCCTCGATCTGACTCAATCCGTCCTCGACGCTCTCCAATCGGCTCCGTGACGAACGGCGTCTTCATGCTCGACACGACGAAGCGAACGGTTCGCGACGCTGGGTTCTCCATCGGGCGTCGCGAGACGGGCGGGCGTCGCGAGACGGGTGCGCGTCGCGGATCCGGTGCTCTCCTCGGCACGTCGATCGTGCTCGCGTGCGCCGCGGTCGTCGGCGGATGCGTCCGCGAGCCCGTGCGCGAACCCGGCGCGGTCGAACCCGCGCGCCGCTGGCGCATGACCGCTGCGGATGGTGAAGCCAAGCCCTTCGCGCCCGGCTTGCTGTCGACGGCGAACACCACCGCGCAGGACGTCACGACGACGCTCTCGCCGTATCACCGGTTCTCGCACCAGACGATCAAGGCAGCCGACGGGCGCTTGACCCGCATGTATTGGGTGCGCGCGAACAGCGGGGCGCGGATCCAAGGACTGCTCGCGAAGCACACGCGCGCCGGCGATGCCGCGGTCGCGACCGTCGAGGTGACGGCAGCGGCACTGGCGGATCCGCGCACCGGCCCGGGCCAGGCGCCGCTGAACACGCTGATCCCGAGTACGGGCCCGGTGTCGGACCTGCTGACCGTCACGTCGACCGAGGACGTGCTGCTCGAGGTCGATCAGTTCCTGACGGCGTTCCTGACCGGGACGCCGATGATCGAAATCGAAGCCAACGTCGTCGAGATCACCTACGACGACAACCTGCTGCTCGGCACGAACCTGTTCATCAGCGAAGGCGGCAACAAGTACGCGAAGAAGGCGGATGGCACGCCGGACTTCTCGAAGCCGACCGGCAACGCGGACGACAAGTCGACGTTGTTCGACGACTTCACGTCGCCGTTCACACCGATCGCGACGATCGACAACAACCCGCTCGCGAGTCTGTCGGTCGCGATGATCGTCGACGACGTCCGCTATCGCGCCGTGCTGCGCGCGCTGCAGGAGTCGGGCAACGCGGACGTGTTGTCGGCGCCGAAGATGGCGGTGCTGAACGGGCATCGCGCGGTGATCGACACCGGGCAGAAGACGCCGGTGCTGCAGCCCGTGCTCGGCTTCTCCGGCAACCTGCAACAGGTCCAGGTGAAGTTCGAGGACACCGGCATCTTCCTCGTCGTCACGCCGTACCTGCTGATGGACGACATGATCCAGATCGACGTGAACGCCGAAGTCTCGTTCGTGTCGGGCTTCATCGAGTCGGGCGCGACGGGCATCCAGAACCCGATCATCTCGAACCGCAACGCATCGACCGTCGTCAACGTGCGCGACGGCCAGACGTTCGCGATCGGCGGACTCATCGCGACCAACGAACGCGAACTCGAAGCGAAGATCCCCGTGCTCGGCGACATCCCGCTGCTCGGGTATCTGTTCAAGCGCCGCGAGATCACCGAATCGCAGTCCCAGGTCATCTTCATGGTGACGCCACGCATCGTCCGCAACGAAGCGCAGATCCTCTACCCCGAGAAATGATCCGGCGCGGGTCGCAAGGGACGGCCGCGCCGCCGCTGCGCCGTCACTGCTACGCTGCGCCACCTCCGTGACCGCGACGCCCTCTCCATGCCCGCGCCCGCCGTGTCGTTCCAATCGATCTCGAAGCGCTTCGGCGACGTCGACGCGTTGCGCGACGTCGCGTTCGAAGTCCCGCGCGGCGATCTGTTCGGGTTCCTCGGCCAGAACGGTGCGGGCAAGACCACGGCGATCCGCATCCTGGCGCGCATGCTGAAGCCCGATGCGGGCCGCGCCTCGCTGCTCGGTCAAGACGTGTGGACCACGCCGCCGGAGCGCCTGTTTTGCGGCACCGGGTTCCTGATCGAAGCGCCCGCGTTCCTGCCCTACATGGACGGCCTCGCCAACTTGATGGTCCATGCGCGCCTGCTCGGGTTGCGCGACGCCGAACCGCGGTGCGCGCGCCAGCTCGAGCGCTTCGGCCTCGCTTCGGCCGCGCGGCGCAAGGTCGGGGGTTACTCGCTCGGCATGCGCCAGCGCCTGTGCCTTGCGCAAGCGTTCCTCGGCGAACCCGAGTTGCTCGTGCTCGACGAACCCGTCAACGGTCTGGATCCCGGCGGGATCGCCGACGTGCGTGAGCTGTTGCGCGAGGAGCAGCGGCGCGGAGCCACGGTGTTCTTGTCGAGCCATCTGCTCGCCGAAGTCGAAGTGCTCTGCAACCGCGTCGCGGTGATCGATCGCGGTCGCGTGGTCGCGCAAGGCACCGTCGAGCAATTGGTCCATGGCGGCGGGGGCGCGCAAGTCCGGACCGGCGACGACGCGCGCGCACGCGCGGTCCTCGAGCGCGCCGGCTTCGCGGTCAAGAACGGGACGGCGGTCGGGTTCGTCGTCGATGGATCCGACGGCGACGTCGCGCGCGCGCTGGCGGCGCTGCACGGCGCCGCGATCGACGTCTACGAAGCGAGCCGCATGCGTCGCTCGCTCGAAGACGTGTACCGCGACTTGACGGGGACATGAGCGATGCTCGGCACCGTGGCGCGGATCGAACTCGAGAAGACGTGGAAGCAGCGCACGCTCGCGATCGCGGTGCTCGTCCTCGTGCCGCTGCTGAAGGGGCTCGCGTTGCTCGAGCTCGCGCATCTGGCGCCCGAGGCGCAGCTCGACGACATCCAGTTGAACGGCTTCTACCTCGCGGCGCATTCGAGCCGCTGGGTCTGCGCCATCTATGCCGTGCTGTTGTTCGTCGACGCGACGCAGCGCATCGCGGCGGAGGCGGAGCGTGGGCAGTTGCGCATGACGCTGACGCGGCCGGTGCGACGGTCGACGCTGTACCTCGGCCGGATGCTCGCGCTGGCGGTGATCGTCGTCGCGCTGGTCGGCTTCGATCTGCTCGCGAGCGTGATCGCCGGCTTCGCGACCCGCGGCTTCTCCGATGTCGCCGACGTCGCGCTGCAAGGCGACCAGTTCGGGGCCGCCGCTCTCTGGCTCGATCTGTTGCGCGCGTATGCGCTTTCCGCGTGTGGCCTGATCGCGGTCGCGGCATGCGGGCTGTGGCTGTCCGCCAGCTTCCGCCGCGGCATCACCGCACTCACCACCGGCCTGCTGTTGTTCGCGGGCGCATCGCTGTTCGCCGTGGTGTTCGGCGATCCGCTGGCTTCGCTACTCCCGACGACATGGGTGTGGCGACCGCTCGAGACACTCGAGAAGCTGACCTCCGGCACCAGCCTGTTCCGCACGCCCGGCGAGACGTTGCTCGCGCTCGCCGCTTGTGGCGGTTGCTGTGTCCTGGCGCTCATCGGCGGCGCCGCGCGATTCGGGATGCGGGAGCACGGGGAATAGGGGGCGCGACGGTCCCGAGGGACTGATCCGGGGTAACCTCCGCCTCGCATGAACCTCACCTCCCTGACCTCCGCTCTCCAAACCCTTGCCCCGCTCGATCTCGCCGCCGACTGGGACAACGTCGGTTGGATCGTCGAGTGTCCGCGTGACGCGCGCATCACCCGCGTGCTGGTCACCCTCGACCTCACCGATGCCGTGGTCGCCGAAGCGGTCGCGACGAAGGCGTCCGTCGTCGTCGCGTATCACCCGCCGGTGTTCTCGGGGTTGAAGCGACTGACCGACGCGGATCCGGTGGGGCGGCGCGTACTCGCCTGCGTGCGCGCCGGGATCGGCGTATACGCGCCGCATACCGCGCTCGACGCGGTCGAAGGTGGCGTCAACGATTGGCTCGCCGACGGGCTCGGCAAGGGCTCGCGGTCCGTGATCGACGCGACGCAATCGCTCGCCTCCACGGAGCACGTGAAGGTCGTCGTGTTCGTTCCGGAGTCGCATCTCGACGAGATGCGCGACGCCCTCGCCGATGCCGGAGCGGGCCGCATCGGGGCATACACGCACTGTTCCTTCGCGATTCCGGGCACCGGATCGTTCTTCGGCACCGACGCGACGAACCCCGTCGTCGGCAAGAAAGGCCGGCTCGAGTTCGCGCCCGAAGTGCGGCTCGAGATGGTCGCATCCGAGTCTGCCTTGCCCGCGATCGCGGCCGCGCTGCGCTTGAACCACCCGTACGAGGAGCCGGCGTGGGAAGTCGTGCGCCTGGTCGCGAAGGCGTCGGCGCGCACGGGGCAGGGTCGGTTCGTCACGCTCGATGGTCCGACGCCCCTGGCGACGCTCGTGAAACGCGTCAAAGCCCGGCTCGGCGTGAAGTCCGTGCACGTCGCGATGGCCCCGCGTCACGCGCGCGGTTCGGTCAGGAGCATCGCGCTGTGCGCGGGCGCCGGGGGCTCCGTGCTCGAGTCGGTCACGGCCGACGTGTTGTGGACCGGCGAGATGCGCCATCACGACGTGTTGGCGGCGCTTTCGCGCGGCAGCAGCGTCATCGTCGCGGGTCACGCGGAAACCGAGCGGCCGTACCTCCCGGTGTTCGCGAAGACCCTCGCGAACGCACTCGGCCGTGGGGTTCGCGTGCGCGTCGCCGCGTCCGATCGCGGTCCGTTCACGATGACGTGAGTCCTCGTCGCATCAACGCGCGCGCAACGCCTTCGCGTCGATGTCCACGCCGACCGGGCAATGGTCGCTGCCCTGGATCTCGGGCCACAGGAACGCATCCTTCACGTGCTTCATCGCACCCGGCGATGCGAGCACGTAGTCGATGCGCCAGCCGATGTTCTTCGCGCGCACGCCGAAGCGTTGGCTCCACCACGAGTACGCGTCCTTGGCTTCGGGATGCAGCGCGCGAAACGTGTCGGTCCAGCCCGAACGGATCCAGCGGTCGAACTCCTCGCGCTCTTCGGGCAGGAAGCCGCTGGTCTTGGCGTTCTCCTTCGGCCGCGCGAGGTCGATCTCGCGGTGCGCGGTGTTGAAGTCGCCGAGCACGAGGATGGGTCGACCTGCCTTGCGCTCGGGCTCGAGGCGCTCGAACAGGTGGCGGTAGAACTCGAGCTTGAACGGGACGCGACCGTTGTCGCGGTCCTTGCCGCTGCCGTTCGGGAAGTACCCGTTCACGATCAGCAGTTGCCCGAGGTGCGCGAAGAGCAGGCGACCCTCGGCGTCGAACCCGTCGTGTCCGACCGTGGTCTCGACCCGTTCCGGCGCGAGTCGCGAATACAGAGCCACGCCGCTGTAGCCCTTGCGCTGCGCGGACACGAAGTGCGCATGGAAGCCCGCCGGCTGGCGGAGCGGTTCCGGGACTTGGCTCGCTTCGACGCGGATTTCCTGCAGAGCGAGGACATGCAACGGATCGCGCGCGAGGAAGGAGTCGAAGCCCTTCTGCGCGATCGACCGCAGTCCGTTGACGTTCCAGGACACGATGCGGAGCGGGGAGGTGGCCATGCGGGAGCTCGTGTAGCAACGGTGAGCGAGGGAATCGAGACTCGACCACCGTTCAATCCTGAAGCCCGTCCCCCGCGACGGGTGACAGCAGGAATTCAGGAAGCAGGGAGATGCGCGGCCGCCCGCACATCCTCGGGGGCCCCGCACCTTCCCCGACTCCAGATCTCTCTCCCGAAAAGCCGATCCCGTCCGGAGTTCGCGCAATCGGGGCTCGACGTGCGGCCCCTCTCGAACCTGGACGCCGATGACCCTGCGCCTGCAGACGCGTTTCTTGTCGTTGATGTTCGCCCTGAGCGCGGTCTTCGCGGTCGGGCTCGTCGTCGTCCGCTCCGAACAGCGCCACTCGTTGCATCGACTGCTCGAAGTCCAGCGCGTCGAACTCGAGACCACCATCGCCACGTTGCTGCGCACGCGATCGACGCAACTGCGGACGTTCGCGAACGACTACTCCATGTGGGACGAGATGGTCGAGTTCACGCGCACGCGGAACGCGACGTGGGCCGACGAAAACGTCGCGGTCGGAGTGGAGACGTTCGACGCCGATGGAGCCTGGGTGCTCGATGCGGACCTGAACCCGCTCTATGCCGTCGTCGGGCTGGAATCGCCGCAGTCCCTCGCGCTGCTGCCGATCGACCGCGATGCATTGCGGTCACTGCTGATCGACCACCGCGATTGGTTCCCGCACTTCTTCGCGCGCAAGGACGACTTGATCAGCGAGTACCTGATCGCGCCGATTCAACCGGGAACCGACACGGGGCGAGCGACACCGCCGCACGGGTTCCTCGTGGTGGCCCGCGCCTGGGACTCCGCCGAGGTCGAAGCCGTCGGTGCGCTGGTGCGCGGCCGCGCCTCGTTGCACGACGAGCTCCCCGCCGAACGCGCGCCCGAAGGCGACGATCCGACGAACATCGTCATTCAGCGTGATCTGCTCGGCATCGACGGGACTCGCATCGGGAGCCTGCACTTCGACGTGCGCTCGCCGTTCATCGCCGCGGCTCAGACCGAAGTCGATCGCGTACTGCTGACCAGCACGACGTTCGCGTTGTTCTGCGTCGTCCTCGTCGTCGTGTTCTTCGTGCGCTGGGTGAATCTACCGCTGCGGCGCATCGTGGACGCGTTGCGGCGCAACTCGGTCGCGCACCTCGGACGCGTCCGGACCCTCGCCCATGAGTACGGCGCGCTGACGACCTTGATCGAGCGCTCGATCCGACATCGGGACGAACTCACGCGTGAGATCGACGAACGGCGGCGCATGGAAGCCGAGGTCGTGCGAGCACGCGATCGCGCGGAGCACGCGAACGCGGCGAAGAGTCAGTTCCTCGCCAACATGAGCCACGAGATCCGGACGCCGTTGAACGGTGTTCTCGGCATGGCTCGCCTGCTGCTCGACACGCCGCTCGACGAAGAGCAGCGCGACCTCGCCAGCACGATTCGCTCGTCGGGCGAAGCGCTGCTCGGCGTGCTGAACGACGTGCTCGACTTCTCGAAGATCGAAGCCGGCAAGCTGACGATCGAATCCGTGGCGATGTCGCCGCGCCGCATCCTCGACGAAACGGTCCAGCTGTTCTCGGCTGCCGCGCAAGGCAAGGGCTTGGCGCTGTTCGCGGATCTCGATGCTTCGCTGCCGGCGTTCGTGGCCGGTGATCCGCTACGTCTGCGCCAGATCGCGTCGAACCTGGTCGGCAACGCGATCAAGTTCACGCAGCGCGGCCAAGTCGTCCTGCGCGCATCGCTGCTGGAGTCGAACGAGTCCGACGTCCTGCTCGCGATCGAGGTCGAGGACACCGGGATCGGCATTCCGCCCGAGTACATCGGCCAGTTGTTCGAAGCGTTCTCGCAGGCGGACGGCAGCACGTCCCGCCGATTCGGTGGCACCGGGCTCGGTCTCGCGATCAGTAAGCGCTTGGTGACGCTGATGGGCGGCGTCATCGAAGCGCGCAGCACCGTCGGCAAAGGCACGACGTTCCGCTTCACCGTGCGTTGCGCGCCGATGCAGGCCGCCACATCCCCGGTCACGAACGCCGCGCTCCGCGGGCGCGTCATCGTGATCGCCGATTCCCTTGGCGAGCGGCGCGCCGTGCTGAGCAAGCGTGTGCGGGAACTCGGCGCGGACGTCGTCGTCGCCGACGTCGATCCCGCCGCATGCGCTGCGCTTGTCGGAGGCGGGGCGCACGTCGCGATCGTCGCCGTCGAATCGGATCAGCGCGCGGCGCTGGCGTGTTTCGAGGCGATCACGCGCGCGTCGTCGACGACGAAATGCATGGCGCTGGCGCCGTTCGGGACGCGCCTCGATGCCTCGCATCCCGGGGCGCGAGCCGTCGAGTCGACCCTCGCGCTGCCGTGGACGTCGGATCTGCTGCAGAGCCGCCTCGCCGGCCTGTTCGTGGTGCCGAGCCGCTTGCCGGTCAGCGCGTCGACCGTCGAAGGACACGGCCGGCCGAAGCCGAGCGTGTTGCTCGCCGAAGACAACCCGGTCAATCAGAAAGTCGCCGCGAAGATGCTCGAGCGGCTCGGACTGCGTTGCGAGGTCGTCGGCAATGGCCGGCTCGCCGTCGAGGCCGCGCTCCGGACGCGTTTCGACTTGATCCTGATGGACTGTCAGATGCCGGAGATGGACGGGTACGAAGCGACGGCGGCGCTCCGCGCGTTGGAGAGCGCTGGCGCCGAGCGCATGACGATCGTCGCGATGACGGCGAACTCGATGTCCAGTGATCGGTTCCGCTGTCTGGGCGCGGGGATGGACGACTACGTCGCGAAGCCCGTGGATTTCGAAGTGCTGCGGGCGACGCTCGCGAAGTACTTGCCGGTGGCGGCGGTGGTCTGAACGAAGGGCTCCACCCGCGCTGGTTTGCGCATGGCCCGGCTACAGTGCCCCGCCAAGGAGCCCCTCCCTCCATGGACATGCCGGAAACTCTCTACACCCGCTTCGTCGACGGTCTGAACACTGACTACGAACGCCTCCACACCGCCAAGGAGGACGCATTCTGGGCGGCGTACATGGGGCTGCTGCCGGACGCCGAGATGGCGCGCGCGGACCTCGTGGAAAAGGACAACGCGTGGAAGCGATTCCTCGCGGATCCGGCGCGACTCGAGCAGGTTCGCGAGCTCATCCAGCGCGGGCAGGACGCTTGGAACGACGACGACGACGACGTCGAGATCCCGACCGCCGAAGAGGCGACGGCGCTCGACGGTTGGCTGGCGACGTTCGAAGCGCACGTGATCGAGAGCAAGGCGGCGCAGAAGCTGCACGAAGAGATCACGCACGACGAAGGTGCGTTGGCGACCGCGCGCGGGGGCATGAAGCTCGGCTACACCGGCGCCGACGGCACGTTCGTGCCCGCGAGTTCGGTGCGCCTCGGCGTGCTGTTGTCGAACGACAAGGACGAAGCCGTCCGCCGCGCCGCGTGGGAAGGGCTGCGCTCGATCGAGCAGTTCGTGCTCGACCACGGTTTCCTCGAGATCGTGAAGAAGCGCAATCGTCTGGGCCGCATGCTCGGCGGCGAGGACTTCTACGACGCGAACGTGCGCCGCGTGGAAGGCATGACGAAGGAAGAGGTCTTCGACCTCCTCGACGATCTCGAACGCCGCACGCGCGACCGCGCACAGGAATCGCTCGCCGAATTGAAGAGCAAGCACGGCCCGGCCGTGCTCGAGCCGTGGAACCTGCGCTACCTCGCGGTCGGCGACATCTCGAACGAGCTCGAACCGTACTTCCCGTTCGACCAGGCGCTCGAGCGGTGGGGTCGCACGTTCATGGGTCTCGGCGTCGACTATCGCGGCGCGGAGCTCGTCCTCGATCTCGTCGACCGCAAGGGCAAGTACGAGAACGGCTTCATGCACGGGCCGGTGCCGGCGTGGAAGCGGTTCGGCACGTTCCGGCCGGCACGCATCCAATTCACGGCGAACGCGATTCCGGGCCTCATGGGCGCGGGCAAGCGCGCGATCGAGACCCTGTTCCACGAAGGCGGTCACGCGGCGCACTTCGCGAACAACGAAATGCCGGCGCCGTGCTTCGGGCAAGAGTTCGCTCCGTCGTCGGTCGCGTTCGCCGAAACGCAGAGCATGTTCTTCGACAGCCTGATCCAGGACGCGGCGTGGCAGACGCGCTACGCGAAGAACAAAGCGGGCGAGACCGTTCCGCTCGATCTCGTCGAGCGCGCCGTCGCCAAATCGCAGCCGATGAAGGCGTGGGGCGTGCGCGCGATGCTCGCGGTCTGCTACGGCGAGCGCGCGATCTACGAGATCCCCGACGACGAACTGACGCCGCGTCGCGTGCTCGACGAATTGCGAGCGATCGAGAAGCGCATGCTGTTCCTCGATCAAGGCGCGCCGCGGCCGATCCTCGCCGTTCCGCACCTGCTGTCGGCCGAGAGCTCGGCGTACTACCACGGCTACGTGCTCGCCGACATGGCGGTGCATCAGACGCGCGAGCACTTCCTGAAACGCGACGGTCACATCGTCGACAACCCGCGTGTGGCGCCGGAACTGCGGGAGACGTACTGGCGCGAAGGCAACTCGCGGCGCTTCCGTGATTTCATCGAACGCCTGACCGGCAAGCCGCTGCAGCCGGGCAGCCTCGCGGCGATGCTGAACCAGACCGTCGACGAGGCGGTCGAGCGTCAACTCGCGATGGCGTTGCGCATGCAGCGCGTGCCGGAATCGCGCGCGAAGGTCGACTTGAACGCGCGCATCCGCGTGATGCACGGCAACGAGCGCATCGCGTCCAACGCGGACGGCTCGTTCAAGGAAATGTGCACCGCGTTCTCGAAGTGGATCAAGAAGCTCGAGAAAGACGCGGCGACGAGCACGTGATCGCGCGCCGGCTGACGCTGCTCGCGGCGACGGTGGGGTTGATGCTCGTCGCCGATGCGACGTTGTCGTGGACGGTGCTCGCCGACGGGATGTTGCGCCAGCGGCGCATCGCGCCATTCCATCCGGCGGTCTTCAGCGCCGAACAGGCCGCGAGCGCCGTGCGCCTCGCGCAGTCGCAGGACGTGTCGACGACGAACGTGCGCTTCGACGCCGAACTGGGTTGGACCACGCGGGAGTCGTTCGTCGGTGCGCGGGAGAGCTACGACGCGCTGGGAGCGCGGCGTGGCGCGACCGCCGCCAATGCGCCGGACGCGACGCGCGTGGCGGCGTTCGGCTGTTCGTTCACGCACGGCGACGAGGTCGCGGACGCGGACGCGTGGTGCGCGCAGCTCGATGCGCTGCGCGCGGACGTCGCGATGTCGAACTTCGGCGTCGGCGCATACGGACTCGATCAAGCGTTGTTGCGCTATCGGCGTCTCGCGCCGCAACTCGAGGTCGACGAAGTGTGGCTCGGCCTGATGCCGCGCGCGGCCTTGCGCGTGGTGTCGATGTATCGGCCCGCGCTGGCGCACGATGACCGCTCGGTCGCGTTGAAGCCGCGCTTCGAGCTCGATGCGCGCGACGAACTCGTGCTCGTGCCGCTGCCGGTCACGACGGCGGCGGACGTCGGCGCGCTCGTCTCGGCGGGCGACGATCGTTTCGTGCGCGCCCTCGCCTCACACGACGCGTTCGTCGGAGCGTGGCCCAGTGCGTACGCGCCCTACGGCTCGAGCGTTTGGCACTACAGCTTCGCGGCGCGCTTGCTCGTGACGAAGCTGGAAGGTCGGCCGCGTCCGTACGAGGCCGCGCTCGAGGATCCGTCGAGTGAGTGTTTCCGCGTGCTGCACGCGATCGTCCTGCGCTTTCGCACCGAGGTCGAAGCGCGCGGCGATCGGTTCCGACTGCTGGTGCTGCCGGATCGGCCGAGCCTGGATGGGTTCAAGCGGGCGCGAACCGGAGGGCCCGCCCCCGCGTACGCCACGTTCGTCGACACGTTGCGTGGCGGCGGAGTCGAAGTGGTCGACGTCACCGAGGCGCTCGCCGCAGCCGACGGTGCGTCCGCGGGGCTGTTCGCGCAGGGCGGCCATTGGTCGGCGGCCGGGAACCGAGTCGTAGCGGAGCGACTAGCGCGCCTCTTCGACTGAATGGGGCAAAAGGGCAAAAGGGGACAGTCCCCTCATCTGCTCTGTCCCCAGTTCGCTACCTTGCGCGCGTCATGCGCCGGGACACGAACCTCCGAGACTTCATCGAGCGACTCGATCGCGATGGCGAGCTCGCTCGCGTGCGCGCTTCCGTGTCGCCGCTCCTCGAGATCGCCGCGATCGTCGATCGTGTGCGGCTCACGCCGTGCGCACGCGCGAGCCGCTTCGCGAAGGACTTCGATCCCCTGCATCACGGACTCGGCGGCAAGGCGCTGCTGTTCGAGAACGTCGAGGGCTCGGACTTCCCGGTCGCGATCAACGTGTTCGGCTCGTACCGCCGCATGGAGCTCGCGCTCGACGTCGCCGACTCCGGCGGTTTCGACTCCATCGCGCGCCGCATCGCATCGCTGACGAAGCCCGAGCCGCCGACGTCGCTCGGCTCCGCACTCGAGAAGCTGAAGGAGTTCGCTCCTCTGCTCCGCGTGCCACCGAAGCGCAAGTCGAGCGGCATCTGTCAGCAGGTCGTGAAGTTGGCGAGTCGCGGCGAAGTCGACTTGTTCCGACTGCCCATCCTGAAGTGCTGGCCGTTGGACGGCGATCCGGCGGCGGTCGGCTTCGGCCTCACGCCGCGGGAGGCCGGCACCGCGGCCGGCCAGGGCCGCTACATCACGTTCGCCGGCATCCACACGATCCACGCGGACGATCGCGACTCGAGCAAGCCGAAGAGCCACAACATCGGGATGTACCGCGCTCAGCTCGTCGATCGGACGCAGCTCGCGATGCACTGGCACATGCACCACGACGGCGCCGCGCATTGGCGATCGTGGAAGAAGCTCGGCAAGCCGATGCCGATCGCGCTGTGCTTCGGCGGCGAGCCGGTGCTGCCGTACGCCGCGACCGCGCCCTTGCCCCCAGGCCTGTCGGAGCTGCTGCTCGCGGGCTTCCTGAACGGCGGCGGCATTCCGCTGGTGCGTGCGAAGACCGTTCCGTTGTGGGTGCCGGCGAACTCCGAGATCGTGATCGAAGGCTACGTGTCGACCGAGTGCGGCGTCATCGGCTACGACCCGCGGCCGCGCGCGGATGGCTCGAGCGAGCCACTCGGTCCGGGTGCCGTGTTCGAGGGCCCGTTCGGCGACCACACCGGGTTCTATTCGCTGCCGGATCGTTACCCGCTCGTCGAGGTCACGGCGCTCACGCATCGCAAGGACGCGATCTACCCGACCACGATCGTCGGCGAGCCGCCGCAAGAGGACTACGCACTCGGCAAAGCCACCGAACGCGTGTTCCTGCCGCTGCTGAAGACGCTGATCCACGACATCGTCGACTACCACTTGCCGCTGTTCGGCTGCTTCCACAACTGCGCGTTCGTGCGCATCGACAAGGCCTATCCGCTGCAGGCGCGACGCGTGATGCACGCGATCTGGGGCGCGGGGCAAATGGCGTGGACGAAGATCATCGTCGTGGTCGACGCCGACGTCGACGTCCACGACGAATGGGCGGTCTGGGAAGCCATCGCCGCGCGCACGCGCTTCGACCGCGATCTCGAGTTCGTGCGCGGGCCGCTCGACATCCTCGATCACGCGGCACCGCGGCTCGGTGCGGGCACGAAGTTCGGCATCGACGCCACACGCAAGATCCGCGGCGAGGACGCGGAGGGCGTCGCGTGGGACGCTCCGATCGCGCGCGCGCCGCAAGCTCGAGTCGAAGCGCTGCGCGCGGAGCTCGAGGGGCGGCACGGCATTCGTTCGATCGCAAAGCTCGACGGCTACGGCGGGCCGCGCTTGCTCTACGTCACGATCGAGAAGAACGCGCCCGGCGCCGCCGATCGCGCGATCGACGCGATCTGGTCCGTCGCCCCGCCCGGGTTCGGGGACCTCGTGTTGGTTGCGCTCGACGAGGGCTCTCCGGCCGACCCCGATCGCGTGGCGTTCCAATTCGCGGCGAACGCGTGCCCGCGACGCGACGCCCGACGCAGCGGAGAGCGCATCGCGTTCGACGGCACGCCGAAGCTGCCGGGCGAGGAGCGCGGAGGTGAGCCCGTCCGTGACTTCCCCCCAGGGGTGAACGTCGACGAAGCGACTGCGCAACGCGTGAGCCAGCGATGGCGGGAGTACGGGTTCGAGAGCTGAAGGTGGACGAGGACGCGAAACCGTCCCCGAGATCCCTGCTCCCGTGCGATCCCTGTTCCCCTGCGATCCCTGCACTCCTGCATCCCTGCACCCCTCGTCACCTGCCTCCCTCTTCGAGACCGTTGGCGGTTTGAACGGGGAAGCAGGTGACAAGGGGTGCAGGTGAGCAGGGATCTCAGTGGAAACAGGGATCGCAGGGATTCGTGGATCCCTACCGCACCTTGGATCGGGTTCAGTTCGTGCATCCATCTCGCCGATCCCTGAACCCTTCGGCTTCGGAGGGCGGGCGATGCGCGTTGGCAGTTCCCTGGTCGTTGCGATCGTCGGCGTGCTCGGCGCCGCCCACGGCGCCGTCATCACCGTGCCGTCCCCCGGCATCAACACGATCCAGAACGGCGTCGACGCGGCCGCGCCCGGCGACGTCGTTCGCGTCAAGGCCGGCCTCTACGAAGAGACCGTCACGATCGGCGTGAACCAAGGCGGCATCACGCTCATCGGTGTCGGCAAGGTCATCCTCGACGCCCGACCGTTCGCGATCGCGAATGGTCCAGGACTGGAAGTGCTCGGGTCGGGCGTCACCGTGAAGAACCTCACGATCCGCTGCGCCAAGACCGGCGCGGGCGGGGACGGACACGGGCTGCTCGTCGACGCCGACGCGTTCACCGGCAGCAAGATCGTCGTCCAGCACTGCGAAGCGAGCGGGATCCATATGCTCAGCTCCAACGCGACGCTGACGAACTGCCGCGTCGAAGCCGTCGGTGGTGTCGGCATCCATGCCGAGTTCGCGGCTGGACTCGTTCTGAAATCGTGCGTGGTCCGGGGCACCGGAGGCATCGGTTTGGAACTCAGCGGTGGCGGCATCCTCGTGGACTCCTGTCGCGTGCGCGGAGCCGATGGCGTCGGAATCAGCGTCGTCGGCTTCGACGCGATCGTGCGCAAGTGCGTGGTGGAAGTCGGTGAAGACGATGCCATCGACGTCAGCGGCTCCGGGGCCCTGGTCGATGCGTGTCGGATCGTCGAGATCGAGGGCGACGGCGTCGTCACCGATGGCGTGGACTCACTCGTCCGTCGGTGCAAGATCTCGTCGGTGCGGAGCTTCGGCGTCGTGTGCAGCGGCGACGACACCCTGATCGAGGACAACACTCTGAGTCGATGCGCTGGCGGCATCGAGATCGGCGGCGCCGCTCAGCAGGTCCTGCGCAATCGGATCACCGACACGCGCATCGTCGGCGTGGATCTCGACACGTGCTCCCAAGCGCTCGTCGCGGACAACGTCATCACGCGCGTCGGCCTGTTCGCGATCCGCACCGACAAGGGCGCGTCGGAGACGATCCGCGACAACGTGGTCAAGGATGCCGCGATGCTCGGCAACATCCCCGCGTACGCAGCCTTCGACATCTCGAGTGTGTCCGCGACCGTTTCGGGCAATCGACTCACGGGTTGCGGCGGTGACGGGATCGCGATCACCGCGGACGGTTGCGAGATCGTGGACAACGTCCTCAAAGCGTGCGCGGAAGACGGCATCGACGTCGAGTCGGGCGACGCTTGCTTCATCGACGGCAATCTCGTCATCGGTTGCGTCGGCGAAGGCATCGAGAACAACGGCACCAACACGACGCTCACGAACAACGTGATGAAGAAGAACCGCGTCGATCTCGCGAACGACGGCACGCTCGACGACGTCACCAACAATCAGTTCACGACCGGCGGCACGAACGAGGTGCCGCTGATCGACTTCTGATCCGTTCGCACGCGATCGCCCGCGCGGCGAGGTTTCTCGCGATCCTCCAATCCGGTCGGCGCGCATGCGCCGTAGAGCCGGACACAGGAGGACCCCCAATGAACCTGCTTCCCGCGCTTCTGCGCGGCCGCGCGTGCGCCACGGTGGCGTTCGTGCTCGGTCTCGCATCGTCTTCGTTCGCCGCCGATTCGTCGGCGCTCGTGTACGGCATCCAAGATCCCGGCAATGCCGTGATTTCGTTCCGTTCGGCCATTCCTGGCCGACTGCTGAGTCGCAACGTGATCGTGGGCTTGCAGCCGGGCGAGCGCGTCGTCGGACTCGACGTGCGCCCATCGACCGGCGAGCTCTACGCCCTTGGCAGCACCAGCCGCGTCTACCTGCTCGACCCGAGCACGGGGTTGGCCACGCCGGTGGGCGGCTCGGCCTTCGCCCCCGGAGTCGGCGGACTCGCGTTCGGCTTCGACTTCAATCCGGTCCCGGATCGCATCCGTCTGACCAGCGACGTCGAACAGAACCAGCGTCTGCATCCCGACACCGGCGTGACCGCCGCGCAGGACACGTTGCTGGCGTACGACGCCGCCGACGTGAATGCCGGTAAGGACCCCGGCATCGCGGGTTCGGCGTACACGAACTCGTTCGCCGGGACGTCGACGACGACGCTGTACGACATCGACGCGAATCTCGACGTGCTCGTGCGCCAAGGTTCCGTGAACGCGTCGCCACTGTCGCCCGATGGCGGCAAGCTGTTCACGATCGGCGCGCTCGGCGTCGACACGACGAATCTCGTCGGCTTCGACATCTCGCCGTTCGGCGGAGCGCTTGCCGCGCTGAACCCGGTCGGCATGAATGTGTCGCGCCTGTTCAACGTGAACCTCGAGACCGGTGCGGCCGCGCCGATCGGCACGATCGGCGGCGGGCGTCCGCTCGTCGGCCTCGCGATCGCGCCGCCCTCCGCGCCGCGCATGGTCGCGCTGACGACCGCCGGCCGCTTGGTGTCGTTCGCGCCGGGGCGCCCAGGGACCCTGCTGTCGGACGTCGCGATCTCGGGCCTCGCTCCGAACGAAGCGCTCGTCGGCATCGACGTGCGGCCTGCGACGGGCGAACTCGTCGCCGTCGGTGATTCGAGTCGCGTCTACGTGCTCGATCCGCTGACAGGTCGCGCGACCGCGGTCGGTCCGGTGTTCACGCCGGCGCTCGCGGGCGTCGACTTCGCGGTCGATTTCAATCCGATCCCCGATCGCATTCGCCTCGTCGGCGACGCCGAACAGAACCTGCGCTTGAACCCGAATACGGGCTTGGTCGCGGCGCAAGACTCGATGCTCGCGTTCGACGCGGCCGACGTGAATGTCGGCGCGAACCCGAACGTGGTCGCGGCGGCGTACACGAACGCGAATGCGGGAGCGACGATCACGACGCTGTACGCGATCGACTCGAGCCTCGACGTGCTCGTCACACAGGGTTCGACAAATAGCGCTCCGGTGTCGCCGAACAGCGGCCTGCTGTTCACGGTGGGCGCGCTCGGCCAGGACACCACCGGCCTCACGGGCATGGACGTGTCGCAGTTCGGCGGCGCCTACGCGAGCTTGACCGCGACCGGCGCGACGCAATCGAACCTGTTCCGGTTGAACCTCGCGACCGGCGCGACGGCGCTCGTCGGCACCATCGGCGCGTCGACGCCCGTGAAGGACGTCGCGTTCCTGCAGGCGGTGGCGCCGCAGCTCGTCGGCATCACGGCGTCGAACAAGGTCGTGACGTTCGTTCCGGGCAAGCCCGGAGCGGCAAGCGTCTCGACCCGAGGCCTCAGCGGACTCGCTGCGGGCGAAACGATCGTCGGGATCGACGTGCGTCCGGGAACGGGCACGCTCTACGGCGTGACCAGCGCGAGTCGCGTCGTCGCGATCGAGCTGGCATCGCTGAAAGCCAACCCGATCACCGCGACGACGTTTTCTCCGGGCCTCGCGGGTACGCAGTTCGGAGTCGACTTCAATCCGATCCCGGATCGGATCCGCTTGGTGTCGGACTCCCGGCAGGATCTGCGCCTCGAACCGACGACCGGAAGTGTCGCGGCCGTCGACGGACTGCTGACCTTCGATGCGGCCGATCCGAACGCGGCCGTGATTCCGGCGGTGTCGGCGGCGGCGTACACGAACAGCTTCGCGGGAACGACGAAGACGACGCTGTACGTGATCGACGCGGCCACGGGTGCGTTGTGCACGCAGGGTTCGCTGAACAGCGCGCCGGTGTCGCCGAACAGCGGCACGCTGTTCACGATCGGGGCGCTCGGTCAGTCGGCGACCGGCGCGACCGGGTTCGACATCACGCCGTTCTCGACGGCGTTCGCGGCGCTCGAGCTTCCGGGACAAAACGCATCACAGCTCGTGACGATCAACCTCGCGACGGGAGTCGCGACGGGGCTCGGCACGATCGGCGGCGGCGAGCGAATCGTCGCGTTCGCCGCGCTCGAACCGTGATGTGACGCGCGGTTCCCGAACACCGCGAGACGCGGCGCCGATCACGAACCTCGGTTCGGGTCGGCGCCGCGGCCTTCCGCGAGGTCTTCGATCCCGTCGCCGTTGAAGTCGCCGGCAACGAGCGTCGGGAGCGTGAGTGCGAACGATGCGGTGACCGCGAGGGTGATGCGCATGGGTGGGTCCTGCTTCAGGTCATTGCGCGAATGCGCCACCGAATTGGTGACCCGTGCCGATGCTGCCGAAGATGCCTGGCGTGTCCTGATCGAGCAGCGCGTTGCCACCCGTCGTCAGCCCTGCGATCGTCGTTCCGAACAGGAGGTGCAGGGCTCCGGCGTCCGTAGTGGTCCCCAGGTCTTCGAACGGGACGCCGACCGCAAGGTCCGCCACGCCGTCGCCGTCGAAATCGACCCCAGCGATCGCGCTGCCGAATTGGTCGAACTCCTCCGAGACCCCGGCAATCCCGGGCGTGCTCTGGTCGAACACGTCGGCCCCCGTGACGCCGATCCCCGTGGGCGATCCGTACAGAACCGTCACGCGGCCGCTGTACGCGTCCGGAAGCGATTCGCCGAAGGCCGCGATCGCGAGATCGTCCATCGAGTCACCGTCGAAGTCCGCGACCGAGAGGGTGCTGCCGAACTCGTCGGCGTCCGCTCCGCTGCCCGGAACGCCGCCGACGCCCTGCGCGAACGAGTCCATCACGATCGCCGGCCCGGTCGCCGATCCGCGCGCGACGTAGACGACGCCGTGTCGCAGGCCGTTGGTGTCCGCCGACATCCCGGACATCCCGATTGCGATGTCGAAGAAGCCGTCGGCGTCGAAGTCGCCGCATGCGAGCGTTGGCAGCCCCAACGCACCGAAGTCGGTCAGCGGAATGCTCGCCGATTCGGGCTTCAGAAGGAGGTTGCCCTTCGCGCGCAGACCCTTCTTCGATCCGAACAAGACCGCAACGCGCCCGAGACCCGGCGAACTCGTGCCTTCCATCGGACACGACAGGATGAGTTCGTCGCGCCCATCGCCGTTGAGGTCGCCCGCCGCCATGCGCGAACCCCACTGCTCGGCGTTCTCACACTTGTCCTTGATGCCGCTGCTGTTTTGGTGCCAGAACTGATTGCGCTTGGACCTCAGACCGATCGAGCTGCCGTAGAGCACGTGGACCGCGCCGGCCCCCTTCACTTTGCCGATCGCCTCGGCTTCGGCGTTGATCGCGAGATCGTCGAAGCCGTTGCCGTCGAAGTCGCCGGTCACGAGTTCCGCGCCGAACGCATCGAACGACTGGCCGGGCATGCCGTTCGACTCGGCCTTGTCCTTGATGCCCTTCGAGTTCTGGTCGAACGAGCGCAGGCGCGTGAAATCGAAGCCCGATGCACTGCCCGGGAGGACGAAGACACGTCCCGCTCCGAGCAAGCCCTTCACGTGGGCCGAGGGCGAGCCGATCGCAAGGTCGTCGTAGCCGTCGCCGTCGAAGTCGCCCCACGCCAACGCAGCGCCGAGCGCGAGCGTCTGTTCGGGAAGCGCCCCGAGCATGATCGCGTCGATGCGGAACGCTGACGCGGTGTCCGCGCCGCTCGCCGAGCCCGGGATGACGTGGATGCTTCCCGCATTCACGACACCGGAGATCGTCTCGAGGCGCGCGCTGACCGCGAGATCCTCGAAGCCGTCGCCGTTGAAGTCGCCGCAGGTGGCCGCACGCAGCGTCAGGAATGTCGCCACGAGGCACGGGAGTTTCAGGCGCACGGTCGACTCCGGTTCGGGGGATTTGGCCCCTAGGAGAACCGGATGCGAAGCGGGTCGTCACCGAGATTCTCGAGGAAGAGGCCCCGGCCGCGATCCGCGTGCTCGATCAGTTCAGCGAGTACCCGAACAGGTCACCGGCGTCCGCCGTCTCCGGTGTGTTCGGCTGATCTTGATGCAGGATCTGGTCGTTCGCGGTGATCAGTCCGAACATCGTGACGCCGAACAACAGGTTCACGGACCCAGCGTCACCCAGGGCGCCGACGTCTTCACCGGGCACGCCGATCAAGAGCTCGGGTGCTCCGTCGCCCTCGAAATCGACGGCCGCGAGTGCGAATCCGAATTGATCACCCATCTCCGCGATCCCGTCGACGTTCGCGGTGTCCTGATCGAAGGTCACCGTCCCGCCCGCGGCGACGCCGCCGGCAGCTCCGTACAGCACGGTGACTCGACCGCTGCCCTCGCCCGCCACGGTTTCGCCGTGCGCACCGACGGCGAGATCGTCGAAGCCGTCGAAATCGAAATCACCGACGGCCAGGCCGGACCCGAAGTTGTCGAACCCGTCCGCAGAGCCCGGAACGACCCCGTCACCTTGGATGAACGAGGTGAACGTCGGCGGCGCAATGGAACTGATCGGACCCTGCGCGACGAACACCACTCCGTTCTGGTTCCCGCTTTGGCCCACGGGCTCCTTCGGCACGGTCACGACCAAGTCCGCGACGTCGTCGCCGTTGAAGTCGCCCGCGGTGAGGCGGACGCCCGCATCGCTGCCGTCGACGCCGAGTGCATGCTGCGCCGACTCGGGTTTCACGAGCAGGTTGCCCTTCGCGCGTAGCTTCTTCTTCGAGCCGAACAGCACTGCGACCCGACCATATCCAGGCGTCTCGTCGATCTCGCCGCCAACGGCGATCGCGAGATCGTCGAAGCCATCGCCGTTGAAGTCCTCGGCGGTGAGCGCGCTGCCGAATGCTTCGTGGCTCTCGCAACGATCCCGAACTCCCTTCGCGTTCTGGTGCCAGAACTGATTCCCCTTCGCGCGCAGCCCGACCGCGCTGCCGTAGATCACGTGGACCGCGCCGGCACTCTCGTGCTTGCCGACGCGCTCGCCGATCACGCTCACGGCGAGGTCGTCGAAACCATCCGCGTTGAAGTCACCCGTCGCCAGCGCGTAGCCGAACAGTTCGGTCGAGGACGTCGAGCCCTTCGATTTGCGCTCGACCTTGTCCTTGATCCCCTTGCTGTTTTGGTCGAACCAACGCGCTCGATCGAGATCCACGCCGAGGGCCGACCCGTAGCCGACGTACACCCGCCCAGCTTCGTTGAGCCCGGCGACCACCGATCCGAGTGCTCCGATGGCGAAGTCGTCGAAGCCATCGCCATCGAAGTCACCCCACGCGATCGAAGTGCCGAACGTGGCCGCGACTGATGGGACGTCTCCGAACGTCGTGGGGTCGAGCACGGTCGACGTCGAGACGTCCGGACCGGTCGCGGACCCGAGCACGAGGTGGACCAGACCGTGTGCGGCGACACTCGGAGTGCCCTCGCCTGGGACGCCGATCAGCACATCCTCGAAGCCATCGCCGTTGAGGTCGCCGCCGGCGTAGGCGGACGAAGTGCAGCACGCGCCGAGCAACACCAGGGCCGAGTATGGAATACGCATGAGAGGGTCTCCGACTCGAACGAGGTCGAGGAATGGAAGGAGCAGGGGCGAGCGCGTCCCACCGGCGTGGGACCGCGATCTGGTGCGCGCTCGACGGCGTCCGAGAGTCGTCGCTGAACGCGACGTCTCTCGGACGTCGTCGATCAGTTCTGCAGCAGGAGGCCGAACAAGTCGTTCGTTTCGCAATCGCCGTCGACGAACGCAAGGTCCTGATGCAGGAACGCATCGCCGTTGGCGGTGACGCCGACGCCGAGCGACGACAACAGGACCGCGACCGCTCCCGCATCGACGACCGCACCGACGTCCTCGCCGGGGATTCCGATCGCGAGGTCCGCCGCCCCGTCGCCGTTGCTGTCGAGGGCGACGAGTCCGTAGCCGAACAGATCCTCGGCTTCCGCGGCGTCGTTGACGTTCGCGGTGTCCTGATCGAACGTCGACGCGCCGGCGGAAGTCAGTCCCGACGAGCCCGCCGAGTAGAGCACCGTCACGCGACCCGCGGCTGCCCCTGCGAACGACTCGCCGATTGCGGAGATCGCGAGATCGTCGTCGCCATCCCCATCGAAATCCGCCGCCGCGAGAGAGGCTCCGAACACCTCGTCGTCCGCGTGCGCACCGGGCACGACACCGTCGCCCTGGTGATACGCGGTCGTGAGCATCGGCACCGGACCGAGCGGGCTACCGCGGACGACGTACACGACACCGCGCGAGTCGCCGCCTTGCACCAGCGGTTCGTGGTACGCGCCGATCGCGAGGTCGTCGTAGAGGTCGCCATCGAAGTCGCCGCACGCGACCGAGAGCCCGTCGTCGAGCGCCGTGATCGTCAGCGGGATCGACTCCGTGCCCGGTTTGAACAACTGGTTGCCCTTCGCGCGCAGGCCCTTCTTCGAGCCGAACAGGATGGCGACACGTCCCACACCCGGTGTCGCGTCGGCCTCCTCGGGCACCGTCAACGCGAGGTCGTCGAAGCCATCGCCATTCAAGTCACCGGTCGCGAGCGTCGCGCCGAAGCGGTCGTTCTTCGCGCACTTCCCCTTGATGCCCTTGCGGTTCTGATGCCAGAACTGATTGCGCTTCGCGGTCAGTCCATTCGCGCTGCCGAACAGCACGTGGACCGCGCCGGCGCCCGTGGCCTTGCCGATGCGCTCGTTCGTCACTCCGATCACGAGGTCTGCGTACCCGTCGCCGTTGAAGTCACCGTGCGCGAGGCGCGACCCGAAGAACTCCGACGACGTGTCGTCGCCCTTCGATAGGCGCTCGACCTTGTCCTTGATGCCCTTCGTGTTCTGGTCGAACGCCTTCACGTTCGCGAAGTCGAGTCCGCTGGCGCCACCGCGCACGACGTAGACGCGGCCGGCGCCGACAAGTCCCTTCACGGCGACACCGGGAGCGCTGATCGCGAGGTCGTCGAACCCGTCGCCGTCGAAATCCGCCGAGGTCGACGCAAGACCGAATCCCGATTCGGTCTCGGGAGCGAGCCCGAGCGTAGTCGGCGTGATCAGCAACGAGCCGACGACCGCCGGGCCGCTGACGGCGCCAGGGAACATCTGAACGGCCCCGACATTGTTGATGCCGTCGACCTCCTCGAACGGGATTCCGACGAGGAGTTCCTCGAAGCCATCGCCGTTGAAGTCACCGCCCGCCGCGGACGGAGGTTGGAATGCGAGACCGAGGATCGCGGCGGCGAGTGCCGCACAAGTCGCGCGGATCGAGCGGGGCGAACGCTTCATGGTCGAATCTCCCGAATGAGGCCAAGGAGGGCTCCATCCGGGGGACCGCGTTCCCGTCACGCGAATTCCGCGATCAGGATCCGTCGCCGTCCATGCGACCGCGGCCGCCATCGCGCGAGCCGGGCTTCGAGGCCTCGGACGCGGCGGGATCCGAACCCTTCGGCGTCACGGCGTCGGCGGCAATCGACTGGCTCGCGTCGTAGAGCAGCGCGTCGAACACCAACTTGAACGTTCCGTGCGATTGTCCGCGCCATTGCGGGCGGAAGCCGAACAGCACGACGCGTCCCGAACCGAACGCGCAGTCGACGAGCGCGGCGCCACCTTCGAGGTGATTCGCGCCGAGCAGGAATCCGCTGAGGAGCGCCGGGCGGTCGTCGGCGTACTCGAGCAGCACGTTGCCGGAGAACTCGTCCGTCGGTTCGAACACCGGGCTGCCTTCGAACATCACGGCGACGTCGTCTTGGACGCCGTGCAGCACGGGATGCGCGACGGCGTCGCTCTTCTGCGTGCGCAGGATCGAGCCGCCGCAGAAGAACTCGGTGTTCTTCAAGCCCGCGACGGCGTCCGTAACGGGCAGCTCGAACGCTTCGATCGCGAAGCGCGCGCCGTCGTTGAACGCGATCAACACGCCGCCTGCGCGCGTGAAGGCGCGCAACGCCTCGACGCCTTCGTCGCCGATCCCGCCGGCGTACGGTCCGGGGATCGTGCCCTTCGCGTGACCGTTCGTCAGCGCACGCGCACCGATGTCGGGGATCACGATCGTGTCGAAGCGCTCGCGCAATCGGCCGGCGCGCAGGTCCTCGTCGTACAGGCTCGTGAACGCGAAGCCGAACTGCTCGAACGTCCAACGCGTCCAGCCTTCGTCGATCGACGCGCGCCACGGCCGCACCAGTCCGATTCGGGGCCGCTTCACCGCGGCGCACGTCGGCACGGTCGCGATCGCTTCGATCGCGAGATGAGCTTCGGCCGCGATGCGCTCCATCGCATCGCGCGCGAGTCCCTCGACGTACCAGCGCGGTGCGCTCGGATCCGCGTTGCGATGCACGCGCGCGCCCGCATTCCACGCGGCGTTCAATGCGCGGAACGCGGCGTTCGAGCGTGCGTCGATCGCGAACACCGCGCCATCGCCGACGACGCGACCCTCGGGCCACGGCGTTGCGTCGAGGCGCGCCATACGCTCGCGCGTCGCGGCATCGATGGGTTTCGAGATCGCGTCGACCAGCACGCCCATTTGGTACGGCAGCGTCCAACCGGCGACGTCGTAGGGCAGATCCGGTGCGCCTTCCGCGCCGTCCTTCAGCTCCGGGTATTCCTGCACTTCGAAGAGGTCTTGCACCAACGCCGCGTAGGCCTGGTCCATCAAGATCACGTGGTCGCCGGCCGCGTAGGTGCGGCCGTTCGCGGTGAACTCCTGCGTGGCGCGGTGCACCTCGATGCCATTGGTCCGCAGGACGTCGACGAGCTTCGCGGCGGTCACCGCGTCGGCTTGCCCCGCCGGGATCACATACGCGAACGGACCCTCGGTCGAGAACCGCTCGATCTGGTCGCGACCAGCGCGCCAGCGGTTGAACAGCAGTTGCTCGCGGAAACGCGCGGACGTGTCGAGCACCGCCATCGACGTGCCGACCATGTAGTCGACGGCGTCGGCGATGTGCCACCAGCCACCCTTCCACGGACTGGCGTAGAACACTTCACTGCGCAGCGAACGCGCATCGCGCGGGAAGTCGTCGACCGAATAGAACTTCGGCGTCGCGTACTCGAACAGCGCGGTCTCGGTCAGGAACGCCACCGTGTTGCGGTAGGTGTTCACGTTGTCGATGAAGCCGGGGTACCAGTTGTCGAAGCCCTTGCCGCGATGCACGGCGCCGGGCATCCCGCGCTCGTCGAGCCACGCGGCCATCGTCGTGCCGAACACGTTGACCCAGCGCGCCATCAGCGGATGGACGTTCGACGAGATCGGTTCGGCGAACGGCGGGATCCAGATGCGCGTAGGGAATGGCGCGGTCTGGTGGTGGTTGTAGAAGACCTGCGGGTTCCACTCGAGCGTCGTCGCCGTCACCACGCGCGACTCGATCATGTTGTTCATGTACCCGTCGCGGTTGTTGTCGTGGCCGATGTACTCCTGATACAGCCACGGCAGCTCGGCGACTTCGTACGGAGTCCCGAGGTTCTTCGCGTACCACTGCGCGACCATGTTCTGCCCGTCTGGGTTCATCGAGAACCACAGCACGAGCACCACTTCGTCGAGGATCCGGTCGATCGTGGGATCGCCCGCCGCCGTCGCCAGCTGGTGCGCGAGCACGATCGTCGCTTGTGCGCATGCGGCTTCGGTCGCATGGAGACCGCCATCGATGTGGACGATCGCCTTGCCCGTGCGCGCGAGTTCGCGCGCCGCGGACTCGTCGACGCCCTTCGTCCACGCGAGGCGGCGCGAGACGTCCTTCCACCGCTCGAGTTGCGCGAGGTTTCGCGGCGACGAGATCAACGCGATGTGCCAATCGAGACCGCGCGTCGTCGTGCCGACGCGCACGAGCTGGACGCGATCGGACGCGGCGTCGAGCGCGCGGAAGTACGTCAGCGCGTCGTCGTAGCTCGCGAGCCAGAAGTCCTCGCCCGGCGTGTGCCCGAGCACGTCTTTCGGGGAGGGGACCGCCGACGGCGCAGGCTGCGCGAACGCGGTCGACGACACGGCGAGCGCCAACGCGAACGCGTGGACGAACGACTTCATGGGGGACTCCGCGATGGAATCGAGCGAACGGACGGCGCCGTACTACTCCGCGATGACCTTCACCGTTTGACCCACGGCGTCGAGGATGCGGCGCAATTCGTCGAAGTCGGGATGCTTGAAGCGCATCCACGCGTTCGCCATGTAGCCGCCCTCGACCGGCGCCGTGCGCGAGCCGACCGGCGGCAAGTGCTGATCGATCTTGAACGCGCCGAAACGGCGATCGATCTCGTCGAGCCCGCGGTATTCACGCACGTGGCCGTCCTGGCTCGGGCGCAGCGCGATGATGCCCGCCGAGTACTGGCGTGACGGCCGGACGTCCGGGCGACCGTGAACGATCGCGAACGCCCATTCGCGATAGAGATCGAAGTCGTTCGCCGCGCAGTAGAGGTCCCACGCGCCGACTCCCGGCGGGCGGCATCCGATCTCGGAGAACTTCAGACCCTTCGGTCCGAAGAACCACTCCATGTGTGTCGCCGACGTCTCGATGTCGAGCGCCTTGATCACGCGGCGGCCGAGTTCGCGCAGCTCGTCGTAGCTCGGCTGCATCAGTCGATTCGACGCGATGAACTGCGGCGAGATCCAGCGTGTGCGCATCGCTTCGAGCACGTTCGGGAAGTAGTGCGTGACGAACTCATGCACGACCTCGCCGCCGATCGTCAGCGTGTCGAAGAAACCCTCGTGGCCTTCGATGAACTCTTCGATCGCGACCGAGCGGCCGCGGTCGAGGTAGATCTCACGGATCGCTTGCGCCATCTCGGCGTCGTTCGCCACGCGAGTCGCCCCGGACGCTCCGGCGCCGTCGCGCGGCTTCAGGATCACGGGGTAGCCGACGCTGCGCGCGAACTCGTACGCCTCGTTCGCCGACGCGATGCCGGCCGACTGCGCGCACGGAATGCCCGCCTTGCGCAGCGCCTCCTTCATCGACGGCTTGTCGCGGCACAGGTACGCGGTCTTCACCGTCGTGCCCGGAATGCCGCACGCTTCGCGCACGCGCGCGACTCCCATGATGTGGGCTTCGATCGTGGCCTCGATGCGGTCGACCTTCTCGGTCGACTGGATGCGCTTCACGAGCTTCGTCATCTCGGGCTCGTTGCAGACCGAAGACACTTGCTCGTACTTGTAGAGCCAGTGCTTCAGCTCGGAGTCGAGCGCCTCGATCGGACGTTCACCGATGCCGGTGACGCGCGCGCCGGCGTCGTGCAAGCCGCGCACGAACTGACGCTGGTAGAGCGGGAAGGCGGGCTCGACGAAGACGACGTGCATGGGCGGCCCCCGGGGCGAAGCGATTGGGGCGGGGAGTGTAACCGCGCACCATCAGGGGGCGATAGCGCGGCTGCGCGCGGGAGATGGGGCGCGGCGACGCTGCGGGGGACGACAGGGCCGAGGGCGCCCGTAGTCGCGCTTCGATCCGGCCCCACGAGGAGGCCTCGGATCGCGCGGCTGCGAACGCCCTCGGCACTGTGTCATGGACTCACTCGACTTCGACTTCGAACGCGTTGCTCACGAACTCGATCGCGTCGAGTTCTTCCGAGAAGACGACGTACGCGAAGTAGAGCCGCGGCGGCAAGCCACCCGGCAGCGTCGCGTGGACCAGAGCCGCATCGAACGTCGCCGTCGCGTCGGAATTGTCGTCGAGCTCGCCGACGAAGCCCGGGAACTTGCCGAGCTGCGTGCCGCGAAGCGTCAACGTCGTGAATGCATCGAGGGCCAGCGGGATCTCGTGGCCGTCGACGACCGTCGTGCCCGGAGTGGCGCTCGCGATCACCAAGTACGGATGATGCGCGAGGTCCTCGTGCGGCGGGGCGGGCGTGTCCTCGTGCTCGTCCTCGAGCGGGATCGACAACGTCAAGTCGATGGCATCGCTGCCCGGAACCGTCGCCGGCGCCAGGCCGAGAGTCGCGAGCGGCGATCCGGCGCCGTCGACCAAGTCGAGCGACGCGTTCGAACCGCCGGTGACGCCGCGAATCACGATCGTGTTGTTGTCGACGAGCGCGCGCCCGATCGTCAATTGCGCATTGATCGCGTCCGCGACTTCCTCCGGCGTGGCCGCAGCGAGCGACGCGAACTGGCTCGCATCGAACGTCACGGACTGCGTCGCGCCACCGTGGTCGTGGACGCTGAACGTCGAGTTCGACTGGAGCACGTACGTGTGATGGTCGTCACCCACGTGATACGCGGGCACGCCTTCGTTCCCGAACGACGTGTACCACTTGATCTTGGTCAGGATCTCCGTGCCGTACGCGGACGACAGCGGGGTCTGGATGTGGTGGGCGAGCGCGATCGACGCGATCACGGCGCCCGAAGCGACGAGGAGCGACTTCTTCCAAGAGAACGACATGGAAACTCTCCTACTGCGAGTCGGTGATCCGACTCGACGTATCAAGACGAAAGCATGTGCGTGCCACGACGAGTGGACACGCACGTCTCGAGACGTGGGATCCGCGACGGCGCCGACGTGGCGCAGGCGGATCAGAGGGAGTTTCGCGGTGGGGGTACGTCGGGCTCGAGGATCACGGAGATGGGCGCGTTCGCGGCCGACAAGAACAGAGGATGAGCGAACTCGAAGTCGCACGAAGTCGTCGCGGTCGGTGCCTCGAGCAATGGCTCGCGGTGCATCGGCGCCAAGCGCGGATCGTGGTGCGTGCATCCACACGGAAAGAGCGAGGAGATCGACGGCATGTCGCCCGTCGGCGTCTTCACGGGTTTGTTACAGCCGCAGGGGAGCTTCGTGCGCTCTTCGCAGCGGCAATCGTCGCCGCAGCAGACCATGGCCTCGGCCCACCAGCCGGTGAGGACCAGCCACGACGGCACCTTCAGCGCGCTCGACGCGAGCAGGAGCGCGCAAAGAAAGATGGAGGCCGACGAACGTGGGTGTGTCACGACGGTGTCGAAACGGCTCACGACACGAAGCGCCGGACGATAGCCGAGCCTCGAAGGGGAAGCGCTGGGGTCCTTTGACGCAGCTCCGATCAAGCGTCCGTCGTGGGCCGCGTTCGGAGAACTTGCGGTCGATGTCGGCGGTCACGCGATCGTCCGCGGATGCACGGCGTGATCGCGACGGCTGCCGACCAAATCGAAGTTCACGATTATGTCCTGGCTGCGGCCGGCTGCGCACTGCGCAGGCTTCGTGTCTGGAGGATCTGGTCGCTCCGCGACCGGGGGACTCTCCGACTCTTTCCGTTGAGTCGCCTCGTCGATCCTCTTCGCCTGCGCGCTTCTCGCTCGGCCTCGCGGCAGAACAGAATCGTGAACTTCGATTTGGATCAGGCTCGTCGAGTGAATGACGCTGGGTGGCGGGTACGCACGCGCCTCACGGCACGATCAGCTCGAATTGAATACCGTTCGTCGCCGACGGATAGAACGGCGCGACGTCGTTGAACCAAGCTTGCGCGTACAGCGTCGCTCCGCCCGGGATCGGCGTCGTCGCGGGGACCGGCGCGCCCAGCATCGCGGTGCCGGCGCCGTTCGACGACATCGGCAACAACAGTTGCGCGGCTGGGATCAGCGTGCCGCCGTTGAATGCGACTTGGAGCTTCTGTGTCGCGACGAACAGCACTCCGACCTTCGACAGCGGTGCGCTCGTCACGTTGAACGTCACGACGTTGCCGGCGTTTGTGTAGGTGACGTCGAGGTTCGGCGTGCCGTTGCTGCCGACCTTCGCGAAGCCGAGATTCAACTTCTCGGTGAAGCCCTCGTAGAGCGCGAGGCAACCACCGAGCACCAGGTTGCGCATGTCGGTGACGCTCTGCGGGTGGAAGTACGTCGTGATGTTGTTCATGCCACCACCGCAGAGGTGGCAGTAGCTCATGATGGTTCCTTGGCTGGTGCAGATCTGCTGGGTCTGGCAGCCGCCGAAGTAACCATTGGGCGCGCACGAGTCCGCGGGCGGGCAGTAGTCGTGCGTGTGCGGTGCGCCGAAGTTGTGGCCGAGTTCGTGCGCGATGACCATGAAGTCCCACGTCAGCGAACCCTGCGTGACGGGGATCGGCGTGTTGCCGCCGATGTTGCCGCTGACGCCGAAGCCCCAGAACTGGTCGCACAGCGCCGGCAAGTACGCCACGCCGCCGCCGAGGTTTGCGCCGCTGACGAAGTGGTAGAGGTCGGCGTTGACCGGACCTTGGCCGTTGCCCCACGCGTTCTGGAATTCGCCGAGCATGCCGCCGGCGCCGCCGCCGTTCTCGGGCGAGCTCCACGGATCGGTGCTCGTGTGGTAGCCGATGTACGGAAAGGTCAGGATCACGCCGATTTGCTCGCGGTAGCGATACGAGATCGCCCCGAGCAGTGACGTGAGGTAGGTCTGAGCGGCCGTCAGATTGCCGAACAAACCGTAGTACTGCGTGTCGGTCTCGATCGCGATGCGGCCGTTGTAGATCGGCGTGACGGTCGTCGCCGCCAACATCGTGGACGCCGAGCGATTGAGGTTCGGCGCGGTCTTGCCTACCGGCGTCGTCGTCCCAGCGCAGCTCAGTTCGCGATCGTCGCCGAGATCGATGAGGTCGGACTCCGACGCCAGGTACGACGTCGCGTCATCCCAAGATCCTTGTGCATTCGGCCCGGCGAGGAGCTCGTAGTGGCGGCCGTGCGTGCGCACGAAGCCACGGCTGCCATGTCGCGACAGTGCGAGGAACACGGCCGAGCCGTCGTCGCCGACGACGCGACCGTCCCACAGCGTCAGGTCGAGCGTGGACGGTGTCGCGACGCCGTCGACGTGGATCGCATCCGCGTCGATCGGCAAGTGGACGCGATGCAGCACGACGTGGACCGCCGGCGCATCGGGCAACGGGACGACGGGGAACTGGACGTCGTCGAGCCCATCGATCGCGGCCAATCCGAGCGGGTCGCACGCGAACTCGACGGGTTCGCCTGGTTGCGCGGACGTCACGACGAGCGGGAAATCGCGGCGAGGCACGGCGCTCTCGCCGGCCAGTGCGGACGAAGACACGAGCGCGAGCAGGATGCTCGTCGCCATGGGCAGGGCGGTGGTCATGGCAGGGCTCTCTCGATGGTTCGGGGGTGTCGGGGGAGAGGAGTGGCGGCGGGAGGATAACCCGGATACCGGCTCGGTGACGACGGGGTCTTCGAGCTGGTGGTGGACTCGCCGTGGGTGTGCGCGGGGAACCGCGCGCTCGAAACAGTGCGCGCATGGGCTGCTACGCTGCGTGCATGGGCAAGTTCTGGTTGGTCGTGCTGTTCTGCCTCGCCGCGTTGCTGATCGTGCTGGTCGGAGCTCCGCTGCTGCTTCCCGAGGCGCTCGATCTCGAGGCGTCGATCCGCGTCGGTGCTCCGCCGGAGCGCGTCGCGGCGTGGCTCGAGAAGCCGGCCGCGTGGAAGGAGTGGAACTCGTTCGCGCGCGCGACCGATGCATCCGCATTCGCGACGAACGGGCCCGAGAGCGGTACCGGCGCCGAGCTCACGTGGACACGAGGTGATCACGCGGAAACGTTGCGCATCACGAAGGTCGAGCCCGCGGCACGCGTCCAGTACGAGATCCTGCGCGCCGGCGAGGCGATGTCGGGCGGTCAGTTCCTGCTGACGCAGGAAGGCGATCAGACCCAGGTCGTCTGGCGGCACCGCGGAGTGTTCGACCGCAACTTCTTCCAGCCGGTCGTGCTGTTCCTGGTCCGCGATCGCGTCCAGCGCTCACTGAACGAGGGCCTGGCGGAGCTGCGCACGCGCGCCGAAGCCCAATGACGGGGACAGACGCGCCTCCGTCCCCGTTTGCCGCCTCAGGGCCCGCTGACCGTCATCCACTGACCCGCTGCGAGCACGCGCGGTCGATCGAGCATCGACGTCGCGACGAGCCCGCGCAGCACTTCGATCTGGACGTGCGTGTCGTCGTTGCACGCGTCGTCATCGACGAGCTCGGGTAGCGGGCCCACGCGAACCGTGAACGCACAATCGTTGCACGAGATCGCGCCGAGCGGCGTCTGCACGACGCCCATCGCCGCTCCCATCAAGAACGTGCACATGCCCGCGTCGAGCCGTGCCGTGTCCGCGTCGAGTCGCGTCAGCGCTGCGTCGTCGCTCGGCCGCGCGTCGATCGCCGCGACCTCGACGACGCGCGGTGGCTGCTCATGTCGAGCGAGGCGCGCTCCGAGCGCGATCACGATCAGCGCGGCGGCCGCGTGCATCCACGTGAACGACATGCGCGCGCGCGGCGCCAGCGTCGTCACCGTGCCGCGCACCGCGTCGATCGTGCCGCGATACGTCGCCAGCGCGAGTGAGCAACGCCCGCAGCGCGCGAGGTGCTCGCGCGTGGCGGTGTCGACGGCGTCCCCTGCGGCGAGGTCCATCAATGCGACGTCGAACTCCGGGCAGCCGTCGCGCTCGTTCGTCGAAAGTGCGTTCATCGGTCGTCTCCGTCGCGCAGTCGGTCCCGCAGGACCTTCAGCGCGAGATAGAAGTGCTGCCGCGCCGTCGCTTCGGTGCAGTGCAGTGCGGCGGCGACTTCGCCGTACTCGAATCCGTGGCGGACCCGCAGCAGCAACGCGGCGCGTTGGCGCTCCGGGAGTTCCTCGGTCAGCGCCTGCGCGCGCGCGGCGAGATCGTTGCGTTCGACGGCGATCGCCGGATCGACGGGAGCCTCGCGCTGACTCGCGACGAGCGTCGGGCGCGCGCGCTCGGAGCGACCGTCGCGGCGCACGCGATCGCGCAGCAAGTTCAACGCGATGCCGAACAGCCACGGCTTGACCGAACCCTGCGGCGGCCGCGTGACGGTGCGCAGAAACGTCTCCTGCACGAGGTCTTCGGCGTCGTGGGACGCGCCCATGCGGCGCAGGAACGACAAGAGGTCGCCGCGCCAAGGCTCGGGATCGAAGGTCTCGTGCGGCACGCGGGCCAATTCCAACGGCATGGGGACTCCCGGGGATTGCACGCGTTCCTCGCCACGCCGTCAAAGGCCGAGCTGGATTCGAGGGCGAGCCGAGGGTGGTGCGAACTCGCAACACGGCGCAGGTGCCGGTGAGGTCGTTCGGCGGGGATAAACGCCCACGGAGCCACCATCGCGCTCGGTAAGCTCCGGCCGTTTCCTGGCCGAGCCGAGGTGTTCGAATGCTCCCCGCCAAGGCTGCTCGTGCGTCGGCGACCATCGCGCTCGTGCGGCCGCCCGTTTTGCAGTTGCGCAAGTCGCTGTCCGCCTACGGCGCGATCCTGCCGATCGGCCTCGCCTACGTGGCGGCCGCGCTGCGCGAAGCGGGACATCGCATTCAAGTCATCGACGCGCCCGGCGAGGCGATCGACCGCGTCGTCGACGTCCCGAGCCCGATCGGCACGCTGGCGCAGAACGGACTCGGCCCGGCCGAGATCGTCGAGCGCATCGCGCCCGGCACGCAGATCCTCGGCATCACGCACATGTTCTTGCACGAGTGGCCGACGGTCCGCGCGATCGCCGAGGCCGCGAAGGCGAAGATCCCCGGCCTCGTCGTCGTCGTCGGAGGCGAGAACGCGACGTCGTTCTGGTCGTGGATGTTCGCGGCGACGGACGCCGTCGACTACTGCGTGCTCGGCGAGGGCGAGGCGACGATGCTCGAACTCGTGCATCGCCTGACCGCGGGCCTGCCGGTGACGGGCCTGCAAGGCATCGCGAGTCGCGCCGAGCACGGCGGCGCCGCGGCCTCCGCGACGAACTTTGGCGGAAAGGGCGCCGGCGGCTTGTCGGAGCGACACACGCACCTGGACGAGATCCCGCGCCCCGCGTGGGATTTGTTCCCGGTGCAGGCGTACTTGGCCGGCGCTGACAACCACGGCGTCAACCGCGGGCGCTCGATGCCGATGCTCGCCACGCGCGGGTGCCCGTACCGCTGCACGTTCTGCTCGTCGCCGTCGATGTGGACGACGAAGTACGTCACGCGCTCGCCGCGCGAAGTCGTCGACGAGATCAAGGACTACGTCGAGCGCTACGGCATCACGAACGTCAACTTCTGCGACCTCACGGCGATCATCCGCAAGGAGTGGGTCGTCGAGTTCTGCGGCCTGCTGAAGTCCGAAGGCGTCGCGATCACGTGGCAGTTGCCGACCGGCACGCGCACGGAGGTCCTCGACGCCGAAGTCCTCGGCCTGCTGTACGAGACCGGCTGCCGCAACATCACGTACGCGCCCGAGAGCGGCTCGGACCGCATGCTCGAGACCATCAAGAAGATGGTGAAGCTGCCGCGCATGCTGGACAGCCTCGGCTACGCGCACGCGGCGGGACTCGTGACGCGCGTGAACATCATCATCGGCCATCCCGAAGAGCTGTGGTCCGACACGCGCCAGTCGCTGAAGTTCCTGTTCAAGGCCGCGCTGAAGGGCTGCGACGACGCGGCCGTGATGATCTTCGCGCCGTACCCGGGCAGCGCCGACTTCGAGAAGCTGCTCGGCGCGGGCAAGGTCGCGATGAACGACGATTACTACTTCCTCGCGCTGGCGCGGTCGGGGTTGTCGAGCAAGACGTACAACCCGCGCATGACGACGAAGCAGCTCGTGTTCGCGCAGTACGGCATGCTGCTCGCGTTCTACGCCACGGCGTATCTGTCGCGGCCGTGGCGCGTGTTCAAGACTCTGAAGAGCCTGATCTCGGGCAACGAGACCACGCAGCTCGACCAACTGTTGCGCACGAAGATGAACCAGGCCAAGGCGGCCCGTGCCGAAAAGGCCGTGCGCGACCGCGATCTCGTCGGCGCGGGGAAGTGATCGGCGCATGCCGCGCAAGACGTTCCACGACGAGAGTCG
This sequence comes from Planctomycetota bacterium, assembly GCA_052034255.1. Taxonomy (GTDB): domain Bacteria; phylum Planctomycetota; class B15-G4; order B15-G4; family JADJEK01; genus JADJEK01. The sequence continues at coordinate 40,768 of JBPOIU010000032.1, forward strand.
CGAACTCGCGCGCCGCGACGCGGTGATCCGCGCGCTGCACAAGAAGCACGGACCGTGCGTGCTCGGCCGCACCGCGAAGCGCGATCACTTCGCGTCGCTCGCGCGCGCGATCGTGTTCCAGCAGCTCGCGGGTAAGGCTGCCGAGTCGATCCACAAGCGCTTCGTCGCCGCGCTCGACGACGAGGTCACGGCCGAGCGCGTGCTCGCCACGAAAGAGCCGGTGCTGCGCGCCGCGGGCTTGTCGGGCTCGAAGGCGGCGTCGATCCGCGACCTCGCGCTGAAGGCCACCGACGGCACGCTCGAGTTCCGCGCGATGGGGCGCTTGAAGGACGACGCGATCGTCGAGCGCCTCGTCGAAGTGCGCGGCATCGGTCCGTGGACCGCGCACATGTTCCTGATGTTCGAGCTCCACCGCAAAGACGTCTGGCCGACCGGCGACTACGGCGTGCGCAAGGGCTTCGGCCTCGCGTGGAAGCTGCGCGAGATGCCGACGCCGAAGCAACTCGAAGCCCTCGGCGAGTCGTTCCGTCCGTATCGCTCGATCGCCGCCTGGTACTGCTGGCGAGCGACCGAAGACCCCGGCTGGTGACGCGCGATCGGGACGATGTCGCCGCCGGCTATCCTGTCGGGCCAGCCGCAAAACATTGCGGGCGGCTACTTGGTCCGGCCAGCCGGACAGGAATGCCGGCGGCTACTTCGTCCGGCCAGCCGGACAGGAATGCCGGCGGCTACTTCGGTCGGCCAGCCGGACAGGAATGCCGGCGGCTACTTCGTTCGGCCAGCCGAACAGGATTGCCGGCGGCTACTTCGTCCGGGTCATCCGCGTGGCCGCGTGCGTGCGAGGATCGAGGCTACGAACTCCTCGAACACGGCTCGGTACACCTGGTCGTGGATCATGAGGGTTCGGTGGGCTTGAAGCAGCCTGCGGACCGTCGAGACGCCGGTACGCGACGTCGCGGCGATCTCCTCCAACGAGAGCGCACATGCGAACCGTAGCGCAGCCGATCGAACGACGGTCCACCCATCGCGCGCATGCGTGTTGGGGGCAACGAGCCAAGGACCCGACCGTTCGCCACGAGCGACGGTGATCCGCGTCTCGATGACGCTCGGAGCCGCGACGACGATTCCTGGTGCCGTCCCGTCCGCGAGGTGGCATCGGTCGCGAATCCACGCTGCTACCGGGCCGGACACTGCTTCGGTGGGACCGAGCCCCTTTCCGCCGCGTCGCGAAAGTCGCTCGTACACGAACTCGATCGTCCGTCGCTCTTCATCCGTCATGTCGCCGAGAACTTGGCGTTCGTAGTCCTCGCTTCGGAACGAAGCGGAGCCTGCGACGGACGGAACGAAACGCTCGACCCAGCGAGGATCGAGCCACGCCGGTCGTGAACCCCTGCCGTAGTGGAACGCACTGCTGCTCTCGTACCCGAACGGGTGCTTCGCCAATCCAGCCAAGACCGCGTTGAAGTCGACGTATCGGATCGAGCGCAGGATGTCCTCGTCGGTGAAAAGGCGAACCGAGAAGAACGGCCCCATGACGAGCGGTCCGTCTCGGTCGCGTCTGGCGTTGAATCCCAGGACGTACGCGCTCTCGATGTCTCGCAGGACGGCTGACATGCCGCCGTACGGAAAGCGGGCGACTCCGTGGAAATGCGTGGTGACGCACGACAGACACGGGATCTCGATGCGACCCGCTCGGACGGCCTTTCCCAATTCGGCTTCGAACTCCACCACGTCTTGGCGGGTCTCGAACATTGGGCGATGTGCGAGCGCACGATTCCCGAAGTGCTGCCACGCTCCAGCTTCGTCGAGCCTCTCGATGCGAACCATGGGATACCTCCGATCCCCGGACGCAGGCGAGAGAGGTGGGGTTACCGCCGGACCCGGACAAGATTGCCGGCGGCTACTCCGTCCGGCTGGCCGGACAAGATTGCCGGCGGCTACTTCGTCCGGCTGGCCGGACAGGATTGCCGGCGGCTACTCCGTCCGGATTCGGACACGTCACCCCCCCGGTGGCGCCGAGGCCGCCTCCTTGGCCGCCGGCGGTTGGACCCCTATGCTCCCGCGATTCGTGTTCGCGCCCGGTTCGACGTGAAGGCGCGACCCTTCGTCACCGCGATCGCGGCCTCGCCGCGGAATCCCCAGGAGTCCACTCCATGGAGCTGTCCTTCGAGCTTCCCGACGGTTCGCGCGCGACCCTTCCGGCCGGCACTCCCGCCGCCGAGCTGCGAAACGCGCTGAAGGACGGCAAGAAGGCGCTCGCGGTCAAAGTCGACGGCGAAGTCATCGACGTCCACTCGCCGCTGACGAAGGGCGGCAAGGTCGAGTCCGTGCTGCCCGGCACGAAGGACGGCCTGGACGTCATACGCCACACCGCCGCGCACGTCCTCGCGCAAGCCGTCGCGCGCCGCTTCGGAAAGGACAAGATCGAGTTCGCGATCGGTCCGGTGACCGACGACGGCTTTTACTACGACTTCGACGTCGACCGCCCGTTCACGCCCGAGGACCTCGAGGCGTTCGAGAAAGAGATGGCGAAGATCGTCGGCGAGGACCTGCCGCTGACGCGCGTCGAAGCCAAATCGAAAGCCGACGCGCTGCGCATCCTGGAGCAGTCCGGCCGCGCCAAGTTCAAGAAGGAGATCGTGAACGACCTGCCGGCCGACGCCGTGGTCTCGTTCTACTCCCAGGGCGAGTTCACGGACCTCTGCCGCGGCCCGCACCTGCCGTCCACCGGCAAGGTCGGCAACGCGTTCAAGCTACTTTCCGTCGCGTCCGCCTACTGGCGCGGCGACGAGAAGCGCGAAACGCTGCAGCGCATCTACGGCACGGTGTTCCACGACAAGAAGCAACTCGACGAGTTCGTCCGCCTGCGCGAAGAAGCGAAGAAGCGCGATCACCGCGTGCTCGGCAAGGAACTCGGGTTGTTCCATTTCTCGCAGGAGCACTCCGGTCACGCGCTTTGGCTACCCAAGGGCATGGTGTGCTGGCGCGCCCTCGAAGAACTGATGCGCGAGAAGCTGCGCGCGCGCAACTACGTCGAGATCAAGACGCCCGTCCTGCTCGACAAAACGGTATGGAAAATCACGGGCCACTGGGACCACTACCGCGACAACATGTTCTTCATCCAGCCGCACGCGCTGGAACAGAAGCCCGACGAAGAACCGCGTTACGGCATGAAGCCGATGAACTGCCCGGGCTCGGCCATGGCGTTCCGCCAGGACCTGCGCAGTTATCGTGAGTTGCCGCTGCGCCTCGCCGAGTTCGGCCTGTGCCACCGCTTCGAGAAGTCCGGCGTCATGTCCGGCATGACGCGCGTCCGCTCGTTCACGCAGGACGACGGCCACATCTACTGCACGCCCGAACAACTCGATAACGAGATCGAATCGCTGGTCGGTTTCGTCAGCGAGGTCTACCGCACGCTCGGTTTCGAGGACATCAAGCTGTTCTTCGCGACGCGCCCGAGCTCCTCGACGGGCACCGACGAGATGTGGGCGACCGCCGAGAACGCGATCGCGTCGACGCTGAAGCGCCTCGGGTTGAAGTATGAACTCGCGCCCGGCGACGGCGCGTTCTACGGCCCGAAGGTCGACTTCAAGGTGCTCGACTCGCTGAAGCGCGAATGGCAGCTCGCGACGATCCAAGTCGACTTCGGCCTCGCCGAGAAGTTCGACCTCAACTACATCGACAGCGACGGCCAACAGAAGCGCCCGGTCGTGCTGCACCGCGCGATCCTCGGCTCGTTCGAACGCATGTTCGGCATCCTCATCGAGCACTACGGCGGCGCCTTCCCGCTGTGGCTCTCGCCCGAGCAAGTCCGCGTCGTGCCGGTCTCCGAAGAACGTCACGAAGTCGCGTGCCGCAACGTGCTCGACCGCCTCAAGGCCGCGGGCCTGCGCGCGAGCGTCGACCTACGCTCGACCAAGATGGGCGCGAAGGTCCGCGAAGCCACGATGTCGAAGGTCAACTACATCCTCGTCATCGGCGACCGCGAGGCCGAGACGAACAGCGTGTCCGTGCGCCGCCGCGACGGCCAGAACGTCGGCACGATGACCGTCCATTCGGTCATCGCCGCACTGCAGCGCGAGGCCCAGACGCGCGCGATCCAGCCGGTCCTCGCGCCGCCGCTGTCGCCCGCGCCATCGTCGCCGGAAGCCGCAGCGCCGACCGCGAGCGCCGCGTCGAAGGGCGGCGTCATGCGCGCCGTCCGCCTCACGGGAGTCGGTGAAGCCAAACTCCTTCGCGACGTCCCGATCCCGGAACCGGGCCCGGGCCAAGTCCGCATCAAGGTCGTCGCGGCCGGCATCTGCGGCACCGACAAGCACCTGTGCGCCGGCGACGCGACCGTCATCGAAAAAGCCAAACCGCCGCGCACGCTCGGCCACGAGTTCTGCGGCGAGATCGACACGCTGGGCGCGGACGTCCGCGGCCTCGCGCCCGGCGATTACGTCACGGCCGAGATGCACGTCGTCTGCGGCTCTTGCTACCCGTGTCGCACGGGCGCCGGCCACGTCTGCGAGAACACGGTCATCTGCGGCCTGCACGCCGATGGCAGCTTCGCGGACTACGTCGTCGTCCCCGCGTCGAACGTGCTGAAGCTCGACCGCGACGCGGTGCCGCCGAAGATCGGCGCGTTCCTCGACGCGCTGGGCAACGCGGTTCACACCGCATCGGCGACGAACGTCCCGGGCCGCAACATCGTCGTGCTCGGCTACGGCCCGATCGGCGCGATGACGGCCGCCGTCGTCGAGTTCATGGGCGCGTCGCAGGTCTTCATCACGGAAGTCCATCCCTTCAACCTCGCGCAAGCGCAGGCCTGGGCCGCGAAGGCGAACGCGAAGCATCCGCGCGGCCTCGAGCGCGTCGTCGTGCTCGACGTCGGCAACAAGGAAAAGCGCGCGGCCGCGGTCGAACTGATCAAGCAGCGCACGAACGGCGGCGCCGACGCCGCGCTCGAGATCTCGGGCCATCCGGACGCGATCAACGACGGCCTCGCGATGCTGCGCTGGGGCGGCGAACTCGCCGAACTCGGCATCGGCAAGGAGAAGGCGCTGACGCTCCACGACTGGAACGGCGACGTCGTGTTCAAGGGTCGTACGGTGAAGGGCATCATCGGCCGCCGCATGTACGACACGTGGTATCAAATGCTCGGCCTGCTGCGCGCTGGTCTCGACGTCGAGCACATCGTCACGACCGAGGCGTCGCTCGACGACTTCGATACCGCGATGGCGAAGTTCCGCCGCAACGAGACCATGAAGGTCGTCCTGTACCCCGGCAAGTGAGCCGAGTCCCGAGTCGAGCCCAGTGAGTCGAGTCCGGAAGCGCGAGGAGCCCGCATGTTCACCGATTCGTTCAAGACCCGCATCGAAGCCACACTGAAGCAGATCCGCGACGACGGGGTCTACAAGGACGAGCGCATCATCGAGTCGCCGCAGGGCGCGACGATCAAGGTCGGCGGCCGCGAAGTGCTGAACTTCTGCGCCAACAACTACCTCGGCCTGTCGAGCCATCCAGAGCTCGTCGCGGCCGCGCACCGCACGCTCGATGAACGCGGGTATGGAATGTCGTCGGTGCGCTTCATCTGCGGCACGCAGGACATCCACCGCGAACTCGAATGCCAGCTCTCGGGCTTCCTCGGCATGGAGGACACGATCCTCTACACGTCGTGCTTCGACGCGAACGGCGGCGTGTTCGAGACGCTGCTCACGGCCGACGACGCGATCATCACCGACAAGCTGAACCACGCGTCGATCATCGACGGCGTCCGCCTGTGCAAGGCGCAGCGCTTCGTCTACGACCACGCGAACATGGCCGACCTCGAAGCGAAGCTGATCGAGGCCAAGGGCTGCCGCGACAAGCTCATCGTCACCGACGGCGTGTTCTCGATGGACGGCGACCTCGCGCCGCTGCCGAAGATCTGCGACCTCGCCGAGAAATACGGCGCGGCGGTCCTGGTCGACGACTCGCACGCGACGGGCTTCATCGGCAAAACGGGCCGCGGCACGCACGAGCACTTCGGCGTCCAGAATCGCATCGACGTCCTGACCGGCACGCTCGGTAAGGCGCTTGGCGGCGCGTCGGGCGGCTACATCGCGGGCCGCGCGCCGTTCATCCAATTGCTGCGCCAGCGCTCGCGCCCGTACCTGTTCTCGAACTCGGTCGCGCCGTCGATCGTCGGCGCCACGCTGAAGTGCCTCGAGCTGCTGTCGAAGTCGACCGAGCTGCGCGACCGCTTGGAGCAGAACGCGCTGCGCTTCCGCGCGGGCATGACGAAGGCCGGCTTCGACCTCAAGCCCGGCTTCCACCCGATCTGCCCGGTCATGCTCTACGACCCGATCAAGGCCGGTCACATGGCGCGCGAGCTGCTCGCCGAAGGCATCTACGTCATCGCCTTCACGTACCCGGTCGTGCCGAAGGGCGCCGACCGTATCCGCGTCCAGCTGTCGGCGAGCCACACCCCCGAGATGGTCGACCGCGCGATCGCGGCGTTCACGAAGGTGGGCAAGAAGCTCGGCATCCTGAAGACCTGAGAGGCCGTGAAAAAATCCCCCGCGGCGTCGGAACGGCTGCGAACGACGATCGCTTCGTCGGATGGCCTCACCGGCTCTTTCCATTGAGTCGCCTCGGCCATCCTCCTCGCGCTCGCCGTTCTCGCTCGTTCCGCCGCTCGCGGGGGATTCTTTCACGGCCTCTGAGTCGTCCCGCGCGGACCGTCGGGCGCGCGGGTCCGCGGGTCGGACTCGGAATGTTGAGCCTGAGGAAATCGGCAGGTGCACCAACGGTGGCGCCTCGTGCACCATTTCTGCGGGCATGGACGCACACACCCGATCCGACTCGACGTTGAAGACGGTCCTGCAAGACGGCGCATGGGTCGCAGCCCTCGCGCGCCATTTGGTCCGCGATCCGACGCTCGCGGATGACGCCGCCCAGGACACGTGGCTCGCCTACCTGCGCCACCGCCCGAGCCACGGCCCGGGTGGTGGCCCGGACCCGGACGGCGGGTCGGTGCGGCCTTGGCTCGCGACCGTGCTGCGCAACGCGATCCGCGACCGCCTGCGGCGCGAGTCGCGACGCACCGCCCGCGAGCGTTCGGTCGCCGTCGACTCCGCATCCGCCTCGGGCGAGTCCGCGGCCGACGCGGTCGAACGCGCCGAGCTCCAAAAGCGCGTGTTCGCCGCGGTGCTCGAACTCGACGAGCCGTTCCGCTCCACGATCCTGCTGCGCTACGCGGAGGGCCGATCGAGCGCGTCGATCGCTCGCGAACAGGGCGTCCCCGAAGGCACCGTGCGCTGGCGCTTGAAGGAAGGCCTCGACCGCGTGCGCGCGCGCTTCGACGCCGAACACGGCGGGAGTCGTGCGGCATGGGTCGCGTGGCTCGCGCCGTTGGCGCAGCCGAAGTCCGCGTGGCTCACGCTGCCGTGGATCGCGAGCTTGGCCGCGGTCGTGCTCGTCGCCGTCGGATTCGTCGCGACGCGCAGCGCGGGCACGAACGACGAGCCGAGCCCAAACCAGCCCGCGGGCGCATCGACCGCCGCACTCGTCGCCGTGGCCGATCCTGCTCCCGCCGCACCGCTGAACCCACCGAGCCCGGCCCCGCGTACGGCGACGACCGCGAGTGGCGCCAGCGTCTCGCTGCGCGTCGTCGACTCCACCGGCGCGGCGCTCGAAGGAGCGAACGTCCGCGTCGAGCACGCGTCGAACGTCCTCGCGAACGCCGTCAGTGCGCGCGACGGCACGGCGACCGTGACCTGGGACTTGGCGGAGCCGGTGTTCGCCGACGTCGTGATCGAACGCGTCGGCTGCGCACGAGCCATTCATCGCGCGGCGCTGCGGCAAGACAGCGTGGTCGCGCTGGGCGACGTCGTTCTCGAGCCCGGCATCGAGTTGCACGGAGTCGTCGTCGATCGAAACGGGTCGCCGATCGTCGGGGCCGAGGTCTTCGCGGTCGATCACGCGACGCACGGCGCGTTCTCGAAGCCGAGCGAGTCGCGCGATCCCCGCGAAACCACGATCCTCGGACAGAACCTCGATCCCTTCGACGTCACGCCGCTGCCCTCGACGAGCACGGACGCGGCCGGACGTTTCTCGCTAACAGGCCTGCCGCGCGCGGGCTTCTCGGTCTTCGCGCATGCGGACGGGACGCGCTTCGTACGGTTCGGCGGCGACCTTGCCGATTCGCGCCAACGCTTCGACGCGCGCATCGAGCTCGAAGCGATCACCGGAGCCAACGCCGTCCCAGGCAAGGTCACGGTGACGACGAGCGTCGCACGCTCCGACGGCACGCGCATCGACAGCGCCCGTGTCGAGTTCGATCCGCGCGAGCCTCGAACGCTGCGCGTCACGTCGGCTCGCGGGTTGTCGCTCGCGGAAGCACGCGTGCTCGTGCTCGACGCGAACAAGCGACCCTTGCCGTGCCCGATCGACGTCGCGCAGGACGCCGATGCTCGCGTGTTCACGCTGCCGACGGCGAAGTCGCCCGTGTTCCTCAGCGTCAGCGCGCCGCTGCATGCGAACGCGCTGATCGGACCGCTCACGGAATCCGAAGGCACGAAGTCGCCGCTCGCGGTCGAACTCGCGCCCCGCGCGCTCGTCGCCGGTGTCGTGACGCGAGACGGCCATCCCGTCGCCTGGGCGCGCGTCGCGCTCGCGTTCGAGGGCGGAGCGGAATCGGATCGCGGCTTCGTGACGCGCGCGAACACCGAGTTCTTCGGCGTCACGCGCACCGACGCGCAAGGGCGATTCGCGCTCGAACTCGCGGAATCGGCCGAACGCGCATGGCTGACGGTGCGGCACGAATCGGCCGGGGTCGCCGTCCTGTCGCCGGCCGATCTCGCGAAGCGATCGAACGCCGGAGCACTCGACGCGCTCGCGCTCGAACTCGCGGACGGCGCGGCGCTCGACGTCGAAGTTCCCGTCGCGAAGGGCCAGAGCGCCGCCGGATTCGTGATCGGCGTCCACGACGGGCTCGGCTCGATCGTCTGCGCGCGGACCGACGAACGCGGCATCGCGCACTTCGCGCATCTCCCCGCTGGAGACGCGCAAGTCGCGCGACTCGGCCGCGAGTTCGATCCGTACGCAGGCGTCGGCGAAGGGCGTCGTCGACTCGACGCGCGACTCGCGCCGCAGCGCGTGATCACACTGAAGCCCGGCACGACCGCGAGCCTCGCGCTTCCCGGCGCGGCGACGCCGTCGCGCGTGGCGTTGCGCGTGACGCTCGACGGCGCGCCCGCGAGCGGCTCGGTGCATCGCTATGCGCTCGCGTCGGTGCTCGTCGATCGCGGCGAGTTGGTGGAGGGCCAGATCTCGACGATGGCTCCGGCGGTCGGCGAGGGCCGCATCCAGTTGCGCATCGCCCGAGGCGACGGCGCGTTCGGGATCGACGTGCTGCGCTCGTTCGCGAACGACGAGCAACTCGAGTTCGAGCTGCACAAAGCGTCGCTGCGCGGCCGCGTGCTGACGCCGCGCGCCGAACGCTCACGATTGACGTGGGTCTGGAAGGGCCCGCACGGCGCGACCAGCGACCAGCGCATCCGGGTCGCCGAGGACGGCACGTTCGCCGTGCCGACGATTCTCGCGGGGTATGCCGAGCTGCGCGCCGGCGACGCCGTCGTTGCGACGATGAGCGCTGCGCCGGGCGAAGAAGCGACCGTCGACGTGCCGTGACGTCGTCGCGCTTGCGCGCGCGTCATCGCGAAAGTGCGTTCCGCTCACGGCGAACCCGAGCCACCAACAGCGTCGGTCCTGGGTTGCCTCGACGATCGGGCCGGCGAGTTCGAGCGTGCGGGCCCCGAGCGAACGCTCGAACGAGCGCTCTCTCTCCGCACGCGCGTTCTCGACGGCATCGATGCGATCGATGCGGGATGGCAGCCGACGTCTCTCCGGCACCCATCGCGCCGCTTGCGCGGTGACAGGCGCCCTCGGTCGCCGTGAGCGTGAACGCGAGGACGGTCGTCGAGAGAGCACGACCCGTGCCGCGCCCGCCGCTTCTGGCTGTACGCGCCTCCGATCACCGGCAACTCGTGCGAACGGCAGGGCTTGCGCCGCTCGGCGTGAATCGCGTCGGCAGCGCCCACTGCCGCGTTCCGCTGCGTGCGAGCCGCAGCGCCTGCCGCGGAACGCTACAGGCTGCTCCCCAAGGAGGTCCTCGCCCGCCGCCTTGCGCCGCGCCCGACACGGTCCAAGAATGGCCGCGTGCACGCTCTCACGAAGCTCCTGCCGCTGCTGCTCGCGCTGGTCGCGTCCGCGACGCCCGCGTGGGGTGCGAACATGCGCAGGCATCCCGGTCCGCCGCTGTGGGGCGAGTTCCGGATCGAGGCGGACTCGGTCATCTTCCATCTCGAAGGCGAACGCCGCGAACTGCGCGCGCTACTCGGCTTGCCGGAAGCGCGCGTGGGAGCGCTCGCGGTCGAGCTCGAGCCCGAGTTCCGCGCCGCACTGCGCGACCACTTCCACGAGATCCTGCACATTGCGATCGACGGAACCGAGGTCCGTGCCGAACTGAACGAACTGCTGATTCCTGACGAAGACCCCGACAGTTGGAAGCCGCTGACGATCCAGGCGACGTTGCGCTACCCGTGCTCGGGATTGCCGCGCTCCGTGGCGTTGACGATGGACCAGTCCGAGAACCGCAACTGGTTCGACGGCGCGAACCTCCCGCTACTGCTGAAGCACGGCAAGAACGCGCAGATGGTGTTCCTGTCGAAGCTCGAACCGCAATTCGTCTGGCATCGCCCCGTCGGCGGTCCGGCGACCGCGCGCGTGAGTCGCGTCGTCGCGAACTCTCCGCGCGCGGACGCGACGGTCCCCGGGATCTCGCTCGCGATGTTGGTCGCCGCGGCCGCGCTGTTGGCGATCGGACTGTGGAAGGACTTGCGTCCGGTGCCGGTGCTCGCGGGAGTCGTCGCACTCGCGGGCGGTGCGTGGTTCACGCGCGACGCTGCGCCGATCGGGCTGCCGCAATCGCTGCGTCCACGCGTCGAGCTCCCCGACGTCGCGCTCGCGACCACGATCTTCGAATCGCTGCACGGCAACATCTATCGCGCGTTCGACGTCTCGACCGAGGACGACATCTACGACTTGCTCGCCGTCAGCGTCGAGCCGACGCTGCTCGACACGTTGTACGGCGACATCTACGAGAGCCTGATCCTGCGCGAGGACGGTGGCGCCGTGTGCGTCATCCAAGACGTGCAGCGCGATTCCGTCACCGTGCTGCCGCCGACCGACGACGATCGTGCGCGGACCCAATTCGAGGTCGACTGCGCGTGGCGCGTGATGGGCCACGTCGCGCATTGGGGCCACATCCATCGGCGCGTCAACGAGTACCGCGCGGTGTACACCGTGCGCTTCTCGGATCGCGCGTGGCGCATCGCCGCCGTCGAAGTGAAAGACCATCGCCGGGTGGACTCCAATGGTTGATCCCGCGTCAGTGCTGATCGAGATCGACGACCTCGCGTATCGGACGTCCAGTGGCGACAGCGAGTTCGAACTGCGCGTCTCCGCGCTGTCGATCCGCGCGGGAGAGCACGTCGCGCTGCTCGGGCGCAGCGGCAGCGGCAAGACGACGTTGTTGTCGCTGATCGCCGGCATCCTGCTGCCGCAGCGCGGACGGATCCGCGTCGCCGGCGTCGACGTGCCGCGCTTGTCCGACGCGGAGCGTCGGCGTTTCCGCATCGGCTCGATCGGCATCGTCTTTCAGGAGTTCGAATTGCTCGAACACCTGAGCGTCGCCGAAAACGTCCTGCTGCCGTACTTCGTGAATCCGGCGCTGACGTTGGATGCGGCGGCGCGCGCTCGGCTCGACGAACTCGCGCGCGCGACCGGCATCGACCGCCACTTGCGCAAGAAGCCGCGGCAATTGTCCCAAGGAGAACGACAGCGCACCGCGCTGTGTCGCGCGTTGGTGACGGCGCCGCGGCTGCTGCTCGCCGACGAGCCGACCGGCAACCTCGACGCGCAGACGGCGGCACTGGTCGTCGATCTGATGCTCGAGCAAGCGCGACGGCGCGACGCGACGGTCCTGTGCGTCACGCACGATCGCGCGTGGCTGCCGCGCTTCGATCGCGCGGTCGAGCTCGAGACATTGGCGGGAGCACGCCCATGAAGTCCGCGCTGCTGCTCGCGTGGCGCTACCTCGCGCATCATCGTGCGCGCACGATCCTGCTGATCGTCGCGGTGGCGTCGACCGCGCTGCTGCCGATCGCCGTCAACACGCTCGTCACGCGCTATTCCGCCGCTCTGCTCGAGCGCGCGCGCTCGACGAGCCTCGTGCTCGGCGCTCCGGGCAGTCGCTACGACCTCGTGCTGAACGCGTTGTACTTCACCGGCCGGGTACCGACGCGGCTGTCGATGGCCGAGTTCACGACGCTCGCCGCGGCCGATCAGGCGCGCGCGATCCCGATCCACGTGGTGCATCACGCGAAGGGCTTTCCGGTCGTCGGTACGAGCGTCGACTACTTCGAGGTGCGCGGGCTCGCGTTCGCGGCGGGCACGCCGTTCGCCGAGCTCGGCGAAGCCGTCGTCGGAGCCCGCGTCGCGCGCGAACTCGGCCTCGCGCCCGGCGGGTTCCTGCTGTCCGACCAGGGCAGTCTGTACGACCTCACGATGCGGTATCCGCTGCGCATGCGCGTCGTCGGCGTGCTCGCGCACAGCGGCACGCCGGACGATGGCGCCGTGTTCGTCGACGTCAAGACCGCGTGGATCATGGACGGCCTCGGTCACGGCCACGTCGACGCGAAGGCCGCGACCCCGAACGAAGTCCTCGGTGCGAAGAACGACCGCATCGCGCTGTCGGCAGCGGTCGTCGAGTACCAAGAGGTCACGCCCGAGAACGTGGACTCGTTCCACTTCCACGGCGACCCCGACACGTTCCCGCTGACCGCGGTGTTGGTCGAGCCGTACGACGCGCGTGCGCAAACCCTGTTGAAGGGGCGCTACCGCGTGGAGAAGGCCGCGCAGCTGCTCGTGCCGACCGAGGTCATCGAGGAGATCCTCGGCTTCGTGCTGCGGCTGAAGCGCTTCTTCGACGCCAATGCGCTGCTCGTGTCGATCGCGACCGTCCTGTTCCTGGCGTTGGTCGTGATGCTCTCGCTGCGCTTGCGTCAGCGCGAAGCCGAGACGCTGTTCAAACTTGGCTGCGCACGCGCGACGATCGCGAGGATCCTCGCCCTCGAGCTCGCGATCTGCGTAGGCTGCGGTCTCGTTCTTGCGGTCGCCGGAGCGGCGATCCTCGTTACTTGGATGCCGCGCTTCGCGTGATCGAGCGCGTGCCATGGAGGGAGTCCGATGTTCGCCGTCGTGTTCGCTTGGGTCGCCGCGTTCGCACTCCAGGATGGGGCGACGAAGCCGGTCGTCACCACGACCTTCTATCCGACCGAATACCTGGTGCAGCGGTTGGCGGGTGATGCCGTCCGCGTGCATTGCCCGGTTCCCGCCGACGCCGATCCCGCGTTCTGGAAGCCGACGCGCGACCAGGTGCTGGAGATCCAGAAGTCCGCGCTGATCGTCGTGAACGGCGCCGGCTTCGAGAAGTGGGTCGACCACGCGAACCTGCCGCTGTCGAAGACGGTCTACGCGAGCTTCGGCTTCCGCGACGAGTTCATCGTCATCGAGCACGCCGTGACGCACAGCCACGGCGGCGAGGGCGAGCATTCGCATGAAGGCATCGACGGCCACACATGGGTCGATCCGACGAACGCATCGCGCCAGGCCGAGGCGATCGCGAAGGGCCTGACGCGCCTGTTGCCCGACGAAGCCGCCGCCATCGCGACGCGGCTCGAAGCGATCAAGGCCGACCTGAAGCAACTCGAGGACGAGTTCCGCGCGCTCGGTGCGTTGCCCGCGGGCTCGCATTTGTATGCCTCGCACCCGGCCTACAACTATTTGGCGCGCCGCTGCGGCTGGCCGATCGTCAGCCTCGACTTCGACCCCGAGGAGATGCCGAGCGACGAAGCGATCGCGGCGCTGAAGGAATCGCTGAAGACGAAGCCAGCCACGCACTTGCTGTGGGAAGCCGAGCCGAAGCCCGAGATCGCAGCACGCCTCGAGAAGGACTGCGGCCTGAAGAGCGTGACGGTCTCGCCGTGCGAAACGCTGTCGGCGGAGCGCCGGGCGGCCGGCGAGGATTACCTCTCGGTGATGCGGGCCAACGTGAAGGCCCTGAAGGTGGCGTTTCCCGCCGAATGACGGGGCCCTGCGGCGAAATCGCACGGAACGCCCGCACCGGGCGTCTCTAGACTGGCGCCGCCTTGCCCGCTGGGCTGGTCCTAGAAACCCTCACGAAGGAATCGTCCATGAAGCTCGTCAAGATCTTGAGCGTGTTGATGGTGCTCGGTGCGTTCGTCGGTTGCGGTGAGAAGACGAACGAGGAGAAGGCCAAGGACGCGATCGACAACGCGGCCGACAAGGCGAAGGACACGGCCGACAAGGCCGCCGACGCCGCGAAGAACCTGATCGGCGGCGAGAAGAAGTAAGTCGAGCGTTCGGAACGCGGTGCTCCCGCTCGCGGGGGCGCCGCGTTCGCGTCTTCCCACCGGTCCACGGTCCCTGGAGTTCCTCATGTTCGTCGCCGTCTCGCGCTGCCTCGCGTTGTCCGCCGTCGCGTTCGCACTCGGTTCGTGCGCGCAACTGCAGGATCTGCTGGCGCAACTGCCGAAGCCGACCGCGAACGTCGTCGGCGTGAACTTCCAGGACCTGACGACCGAAGCGCTGACCCTCGGGTTCGACGTCGACGTGAAGAACCCGTATTCGGCGGCGTTGCCGCTCGGCAAGCTCGACTTCTCGCTGGCGAGCGCAGACCAACCGTTCGTCTCCGGCCTCGTCGACGCCGCGCAGTCGATCCCCGCGAAGAGCAACGGCCTCGTCAAGTTGCCGGTCACGATCAAGTTCAAGGAACTGCTCGGCGCGCTGCAGCACGTGAAGCCCGGCCAAGTCGTGCCGTACGTCGCGAAGTTCAACCTCGGCGTCGACGCGCCGGGCGTCGGGCCGATGAATCTCCCGCTCGAGAAGGCAGGCGAAGTGCCGGTGCCGACCGTGCCGCAAGTCGAGTTGGCCGGCATGAAGATCGGTCAGCTCAGCCTGAAGAAGGCGTCCTGCGAGCTGGCGTTCAAGGTCACGAACACGAACGAGTTCCCGTTCGACCTGAAGAACCTCGGCTACGACCTGAAGCTGTCGGGCGCGCAGATCGCGAAGGCGTCCGTGCTGTCGACGCAGGCGTTCGAACCGAACCAGGCCCAAGAGATCCGCATCCCGCTCGAGTTCGCGCCGTCGGACCTCGGGCTCGCGGTGTTCAACATCCTGAAGGGCGACGCGAGCGACTACAAGATCGCCGGTCTGCTCGACCTCGACACGCCGTTCGGCAAGCTGCAGACGCCGTATCAGCGCGAGGGCAAGGCCGCGTTCTGGCGCTGATGCACCCGACGCGGACCCGCGGGCGTCGGCTCACCGCCGTGCCCGGGGAGCGAGCGCGGCGTGTGCGATCGTCGCGACAGCCAACGCGCATGCGGGCGTGAGCTGGAAGAAGATGCGATCGATCGACCAGCGCAGGTGCCAGTCGATGTCGCGCGACGTCCCGAGATAGACGACGAAGAACCCGAGCATGCCGAGCACGAGCGCGATCGTCGCGGCTCGCGCGTGGCGCCATGCGAGGTGCGGCAGCAGCAGCACAAGCACGACGAACGCGAGCACGATCCAGTTCGTCTGCAGCGGATCCGCGATGCCGCGCTCGTATGCGGCGCGCGCAATGCGCGGTGCGTGATTTACGGCCTGCGCGCGCACGCGGTCGAGGAACGGCGGCGCATCCGGATTCCCGATCAAGTCGTTGCGCACGCCGATCGCGACGTTGAACGCCCACTGCAGCGCGACGAGGGCCGCCGCGGGGAACGCGGTGCCGACGACGCGCAAGACGCCGAGGCGCGGCCCGCGCAACGTCGCGTCGAGGCCGAGTGCGATCACGGCGCACACGGCCAGCATCGTGCCCTCGTTCTTGCTCCACGCGAGGAACGCGAGCGCGATCCCGACTCCGCGCCACCAGCGCCCGTCGAGCCGCGCGCGAGCCGCGCATTCGAGCGTCGCCAACAGCCCGAGCGCGACGAGCCCGTCGGCCGCCGCGTTCTCGCATTCCTCGACGATGCCGTCGCAGCCCGCGACGAGCAGCACCGCGATCGCGGCGGCCCACGAGCCCGCAGCGCGGCGGACGCTGGAGGCCACCAGCAACACCAGCGCGACGACGCACGCGAAGATCGGGATGCGATTGCCGACGTGGACGATGCCGCCCGCATTGCTGAACGTGAACACCTGCAGCAGCGGGTTCAGCAGCGGGTAGTCCTGGTGCTGCAGCGTGAAGTCGGAGTGCAAGCGTTCGACGAGTCCTTCACGAAAGCCGTTCTCGACCCAGATCGCCTTCGCCTTGCCGGCCCAGATGTTCGCTTCGTCGCCGATCATCACGAGGGTCTCGCTGCCCTTCAGCGCGAAGTGCGCGACGAACGCGCAAGCGAGCGGGATCGCGATCGCGAGCGTGACGCGCGCGATGCGCGACTCCGATGCCGCGGGCGAGGACGGAAGGAGCGCCGCTTCGTCGGGGGATCGCGCGATGAAGCGCCGCGTGGCGAGCCAAGCGAGCACGGCGACGGCGATCGGCACGAAGCGGAACGCCGCGACGTCGAGGCGCGCGGCCATCCACGCGAACTCGAGCAGCGCCAACGCCAGCGCTCCCGCGAGTTGCGCGAACGCGAGCGTGAACAGCCGGTCGCCGCGCGGTGCGGCCCAACGTGCGATCACCCAGCCGAGCGCGAGCGGCGCGAGCACGACGTGGACGATGCCGAGCCACGACAGCGTCATCGGCGGCTGCTCACGCAACGGGACAACTCGAACGCGGCCGTGCGTTCGACGACATCGAAGGCTTCCGCGAGCGGCACGGGCGTCGACGGCGTGACGTTGACGAGCCACATGCCGTCTTGCAGCAGCGACGCGTACGCCGCGGCGTGTTCGAACGGGCCGTATCCCATCGGGACTTCCGCGGGATAGCGCAGCGCCTGCAGGCGCAGTTGCAGCAGCACCATGCGGTCGCGCGTGCGCTCGAGGTCAGGCACCTCCGTCGCGTACAGCATCACCATCGCGTCGAGTGGAACGTGGCGCTCCAGCGCGAAGAACAACGCGGCGTCGTCGTCGAGCGACCAGCGGATGCGCGTGTCGAAGTCGGCCGTCAGGCGCTCGAACTGCGTCGACGCTGGTGTCGTGGCGAGGGCTTGGCCGCGTTGCCACAGCGTCGCGCCGAATCGCCACAGGACGACGCCGACGATCAGGAATGCGACGCCGCGTACGAACACGGAGTGAGGTGGAGTCGTCGAGGGCTCGAATGCCGTAGCCGTCATTTGTGCAGGTACATGCCGAGATGAGCGCGTGCGAGCGCTTCGACTTCGGGAGTGAAGCGCCATACCCGAATCGCGTGGCCCACCGTAGCCGCCGGTGCCAGATCGTCGAGTGCGCTGACGAACGCATAGAGGGGATTGCGCGCGCGCTCTGCGGGCGTTTGCGTCGTACGGACGTAGGTCATGCTGATCGCGATCGCACAGCGATCGAGCTTGCTCGCGTTCGCGAGATGCGACGCGAGCGCGGGGAGCCCGACGAACGGACGATCCAGCGGCTCGATGGTGTTCAACAGTCCGAACACGGTCTCGAGGTCGTGATCGGCGGCATAGGTCCGCAACGCGGGCGTGGCTTGGCCCCAATCCGCGTTCGAGTCGACGGCGATGCGCGAGCCACGCTCGAACCCTCCGACGAATGCGTTCCAGTAGGCGAGATGGTCCGGATGTGCGGCGGCCACGGCAATCAACTGCGCGGCGATGGCCGAGCCTGCGGCGATGCGTACGGGACGCCACGAAGAGTTCAGTCCAGCGGCGAGCGCGGGAGTGGCGCACAGCGCAAGAAGCGCGAATGCGGGCAGCAAGAACCGGTACCCCTGTGGGTAGTCACTGATCACGAGCGCCACGAGCAGTCCGAGCGCCGGTGCGCCGTGCGCGACCCAAGCGGACCTGTGGAGCGCACGGCGGGCGTGGGGGAATGCCAAGCATGCCGCGCCGATCACGAGTGTGGTCAGCAACAGCGGAGTGGACTTGCCGAAGAGCAATACGGGATAGAACCACGGGCCCGGATCTCCGAACTCCCCGAGGAAGTACGTGAGCAGATCGCTTCCAGCGAATTCCCGCGCGGCGTCGATCGGTTCGACCAGGCTCGACGCGAACGCGCGATAGGCGACATCGGCGAGCAACAGACCGAAACCGCTCGCGATCACCGCCGCCACGGTGCGGCGGACGTCGCGCTGGGGTCGCACGAGCGTCGCGACGAGTGCGGTTCCGACGACCGCCACGCACGTGAGCTTCGTCGCGATGGCCAACCCGGCGAGCAGCGCGACCAACGCTCCGCGCAGGGCGCCACCGCGATCGAGGAACGCGCGCAGTGTCATGGTGAACGCGACGCTCGCGGTGGCCGCGAGGATGTCGGGACTGACCAACCCCGCGTGGGACAACAGCGCCGGACTCGTGCCGACGAGGGCGAGGGCCGCCACCAGACCGCTCGTCCCCGCGAGTCGAAAACCCTCCCAGGCCACCAGCACCAGGAGCAGCGCGAACGCCAGCCAAGCCGGGAGTCGAGCGCGGCGCAGCGCATCGGGGGGACCCGTCCGCTCGAGGAATTCCACGCCGTACTGCCAGATCGCGAAGCCGGATCGCACGTCGATCGGATTCCAATCCTGTGCGGCGGCGCGCTCTTGCGCGGAAAACGGCAAGCCGAAGACGATCGACACCGGAGTGCCATCCCGCGCCGCGAACGTGCCATGCTCGAGCATGGTCAGACTGGACGCGACGCGTTTGGGCTCGTCGAAGCAAAGTCCCGATGCGACACGGACTTGCCACGCCGCGAGCAGGATGCAAACGAAGAGCAAGCCCCCGATCCAACGCACTCGGTTCATTCCCAGCCTGGACCGGAACCTATCTAGTGCACAAACACTGGTCCGGATCGGGCTTGCGCGCAACTGGAGTCGCGGAGTGGGGGCGCGAAATGTAGCGCATGCCGCGCGCGCGACCGAGAGCCATCACGGGAACATCGCGGTGGCCGCGCACGCACCCACCCGCGCGCCGCGCACCCGAGCCGCGCCCACTGTCCAACCCGTGGATGCCCTGCTAGGCTGCTCGCCCCCTTTCAGGAAACCCAGACCTCTTCGGGAGAACTCATGCTTCATCGAATGACTTCGGCGGCGGTGATCTGCGCGGCGCTGTGCGCGTCCGCGAGCGCTCAGGTGACGACGTACGGGACGGCTTGCCACGACAACGGCGGTACGGCTCCGACGCTCGCGGCGAGCCTGTTCGGCGCGCCGATCGGCGGCTCCAACCTGACGATCTCGGTGTCGGGTGGCGTGCCGAGCTCGTCGTTCCTGCTGTTCCTCGGTCTCGGCCAGGCCAACATCCCGCTCGGTTACGGCTGCGACCTGTTGATGCCGAGCATCGTCGCGAACATCGGCCTCCCGCTCGATCCGGGTGGCGCGCTGTCGTTCGCCGCTCCGCTGCCGAGCGTGCCGTTCACGTTCAGCTTCACGATGCAGGCATTCTGCATCGATCCGAGCACGCAGCTCGGCGCGTCGTCGACGAACGGCGTCCAGGTCACGCTGAACCCGAATCCGGTGCCGGCTGGCCTCGTGATCAACGAGGTCGACTACGACCAACCGAACACGGATACGACCGAGTTCATCGAGATCCTGAACCCGACCTCGAACACGATCTCGCTGGCGGGCATCAGCCTCGCGCTCGTGAACGGCTCGAACAACGCGTCGTACCAGGTCCTCGACCTGTCGTCGCTCGGTTCGCTGGTGCCGGGTGAATACCTCGTCGTCGGTCAGGCCGGCGCGCTCGCGCAGGTCCTCGGCGGCACGAAGACGCTGCTGTTGCCGGTCGTTTCGGGCGGCACGGTCCAGAACGGCGCTCCGGACGGAATCGCGCTGGTCGACACGATCAACGCCACGCTGATCGACGCGCTGTCGTACGAGGGCTCGATGACGGCCGTGACGATCACGGGTGTCGCGGGCACGTTCAACCTCGTCGAGGGCACCGCGACGTCGGCGGCGGACGCGACGCCGTTCACGAACTCCATGATCCGCTTCCCGAACGGCAGCGACTCGAACGACGCGTCGGCCGATTGGTGGCTGTCGGCCCTCCCGTCGCCGGGCGCCCTCAACACGCCCTGATCGAACGCAACGGAGCCGCGACCTCGGTCGACGGCTTGGATTCCTGACGACCGGCGCTCTCCGCTCCATGCGGGGAGCGCCGGTCGTGCTTTCGGGGGACGAGGTCCGTACGCTCCGGCGCCATGGGTGAACACTCCCGGTCGATCAATCTCGCCGCGTCCCTGCTCTCGATCGTGCTGATCGGCTTCCTGCTGAAGGTCGCGCAGCCGCTGGTCGTGCCACTGATCGTCGCAGCACTGCTGTGCGTTGCGTTCCAACCGCTGATCGCGCTGCTCGAGCGCCGCAAGGTGCCGTGGTGGGCGACCGTGTCGGTCGTGATGCTCGGGTTGCTCGGGCTCAGCGTGTGGGGTGGCACGGAGCTCGTCCAAAGCGCCAATGAACTCTTGAAGTCGCTCGACGATGCGGGCTCGAGCGCGGTCGCGCAACCGCGGCCGTTGCCGTTCACCGTGCTCGCACCGGATCCGGCGACGGAATCGTTCGAGACCGCCAGTCAGGACTTCCTGGCCGCCATTCGCTCCGTGTTGCATGGCGAGCCGAGTCAGCAAGCGATCGATGCGTTGAAGAAGGCCGCGCCGAAGGCCGCATCGTGGTTCGTCAAGGGCACGGGCGCGGTCATGTCCGCGGCGTCGGACATCATCCTCGTGCTGCTGTTCATGATCCTGATCTTCGCGGAGCAGCACACGTCGCGCATCAAGCTCAACCGCGCGTTCGGCTCGAGTTGGCCGACGATGGAGAACGTGCTCGACGACATCCGGCGTGACGTGTCGCGCTACGTCTCGCTGAAGACGATCTTGAACCTCGTGACCGCGCTCGGCTGTTGGATCGGCATGGTGGTCCTCGGCGTGCCCTCCGCGGGACTGTTCGCGTTGCTGACGTTCCTGCTCGGTTTCATCCCGAACTTCGGAGCCATCCTCGCGGCGATCCCGCCGATCGCGGTGAGCTTCTCGACCAGCGAATCGCTGACGACACCACTCGTGCTCGTCGCGATCCTGGCGGTCGTGAACGTGGTGATCGGCAACGTCGTCGAACCCGCGATGCTCGGCAAATCGCTGCACCTGTCCACGCTCGTGATCGTCGTCGCGGTGCTCGCATGGACGGCGCTGTGGGGCTTCGCGGGAATGGTGCTCGCGGTCCCGCTGACGCGCAGCGTGCAGCTCGTCCTCTACCGCATCCCGGACCTGCGCTGGATCGCGATCCTGATGAGCGACGGCGACGAGGAACTCCCCGACGAACAAAAGGGGACAGTCCCCACGCCGACCTGACGCGCCGCGCGTCAAGACGGCGTGGGGACTGTCCCCGTCTTCACGACGTGGACGTGGCGCGTCGCGTGGCGGCGCGGGAAGCGGGAGGGGACGTCGAACGACGTCGCCTCGAGTCCAACGCTCGCGAACAGATCGCGCTGGATCGCGGCTTCCTCGGGTTCCTGATTCACGATCAGCAGCATGCCGCCCGGAGCACGCAAGCTCGCGACGTGCGCGAGCATCCGCTCGGGCGCGAGGTGGCGGCGTGGCAGTCCCCAGCGCAACAGCGGTGCCGGCGTGACGAACGGATGCAGCCACGTGATGACGTCGTACGGCTCGCGATGCGCGAGGACGTCCCCGGCGACGAAGCGATGCGCGCTCCCGAAGCCGGCGTCTGCCGCCAGCGCGAGGAAGTACGCCGCGGCATCGGCGCGACTGTGGCCGTCGGCGTACACGCGATACGCATCGAGCTCGATCCCCGTGAGTTCGATCGCGTCGCGCCGCGCGCCCCGTGCGACGAGGCTCGCGAGCAGTGCGGGCGCGACCTCGAAGTTCTTGCTGCCGACGTCGAGCACGCGCAGCGGCGTCGCGGTCGGTGGCGGATGGCGCTCGAACACCGCAGCGAGCAAGTCGACGACGTGCAGCGTCGTCGCCAACGTCGATGCGTGCATCCGTTCGGTGAGGTCCGCCAGTCCGAAGCGCTGCAGCGTCGCGATCGCGAGCGGATCGGTCAGCGGCGTCGCGCGCGTCTCGCGATATCCGGCGCGCCGGAAGCGCAGCCGCGATCGCAGCGCGAAGAACACGGGATTGGCGAGCGCGAGCAGCGCGCACTCGACGCGCTCCACGAACGACGTCGAGGCGCCGTCGTCGCGGGCTCGGCGGTCGTCCGCGTCCTCGCTGTCCGTGCGCCCTTCGCCGTCGTCGCGCATCGGCGAGGTCACGCCTCCGGCTTCGGTCCCATCGCCGCGGCCGGCGTGTTCAGGTGACGCTCGGGGATCACGAGACGCTGCACGACCTCACCGCGATCGAGATGCTGATCGAAGATCTCGGTGACGTCGTCCGGCGTCACGCAGCCGTACCACACGCCTTCCGGGTAAACGACGATCACGGGCCCGTACGCGCACTGATCGAGGCATCCGGCTTGGTTCGCGCGCACGATCCCCTTCAGCTTGCGCTTGCCGACCTCTTCCTTGAAGCGCTCGCGGACCGCCATCGCGCCACGCGACGAGCAGCAGCCGCGCGGACTCCCCGGCTCGCGCTCGTTCGTGCAGATGAACACGTGGTGCTTCAGCTTCGGCATCGGTGCCTCGTTCCTCGCTCGTCAGTAGCCGGGATTGCCGTCCTTGAGCAGCCGCGTCGCGATGACGACTTGCTGGATCTCGGACGTGCCTTCGTAGATGCGCAACGCGCGGATCTCGCGATACAGGCGTTCGACGATCGAGCCGACGAGCACGCCGGCGCCGCCGAAGATCTGCACGGCCTTGTCGATGACGCGCTGCGCCGCCTCGGTCGCTTGCCATTTCGCGAGCGACGACTCACGCGTGGTCGGCGCGTCCGTCGTGTCTTGCAGCGTCGCCGCGCGATAGACGAGCAGCCGCGACGACTCGACGTCGGCCGCCATCTGCGCGAGATGGAACTGGATGCCCTGGAACGCCGCGATCGGCTTGCCGAACTGGACGCGCGTCGACGCCCGCGCCAGCGCTTCGGCCAACGCACGGCGCGCGAGCCCGCACGCCGCGGCGCCGACGGTGGGGCGGAATACGTCGAGCGTCTTCATCGCGATCGAGAAGCCCTCGTTCACGTCGCCGAGCAGCGCCGAGTCCGGAACGAAGCACCGTTCGAAACGGAGTGTGCCGATCGGGTGCGGCGCGATCACGCGCTGGCGCTCGATGACTTGGAGGCCCGGATTCGTCTTCTCGACCACGAACGCCGAGATGCCCTTCGCGCCCGCGTTCGCATCGGTCTTCGCGAACACCGAGTAGACGTCGGCGACGCCGGCGTTCGAGATGAACGTCTTCACGCCGTCGAGGACGTAGCCGCCGTCGACCTTGGTCGCGGTCGTGCGCATGGACGCGACGTCGGAACCCGCTTCGGGTTCGGTCAACGCGAACGCAGCGATCGCGACGCCGGACGCGACGCGCGGCAGAACGGTCGATTGCTGCTCTTTCGTGCCCGCGATCCACACCGGCGCCGAGCCGAGCCCCTGCATCACGAACATGCAATCCGCGAAACCCGACGCGCGCGCGAGGTTCTCGCGCACGAGGCACAGCGAACGCGCGTCGATGCCGCGCCGCCCGCTCGGCTTCGTCTTCGGCAGCACGTAGTCGAGCAAGCCGCCGTCGGCCAACACGCCGATGAAGCGACGCGCCTGCGCGTCCTCCTCGCCGCCTTCGGCCTCCAGCGGCTCGATGCGTTCGTGCGCGAACACGCGCAAGCGCGCGTCGAGCTCGGCGTGATGCGGTTCGAAGCGGACTTCGTTGCGGCCGATCACGGAGCGGCTCCCGGCGTCCAGAACACCGGCTTCTCCTTGCGCACGAACGCCTCGTACGCGGTGCGGTAATCCGGATGCTGCATGCAGATCGCCTGCGCTTGCGCTTCGGCTTCCAGCGCCTGCTCGAGCGACATCTGCGCCTCGCGATCGATCATCGTCTTCGTCATGCGCGTCGCGAACGCGGGCCCGGCGCGCAAGCGCGCGACGAGTTCGTGCGTCGTCGCTTCGAGTTGTTCGCGCGGGACGACCTTGTTGTACAGGCCGAACCGTTCGGCATCGGCCGCCGACACGAAGTCGCCGAGCATCAGGATCTCGGTCGCGCGCCCGTGGCCGACGACCTTTGGCAGCAAGTACGCGGCGCCCATGTCGGCGCCGGCGAGGCCGACCTTCGCGAACAGGAACGCGATCTTCGCTTCGGTCGCGGCCACGCGGAAGTCGGACGCCAGCGCGATCACGGCGCCAGCGCCCGCGACGGTGCCGTTCAACGACGCGACGATCGGGATCGGGCACGTGCGCATCGAACCGATGAGGTCGCACGTCAGGCGCGTGAAGTCGAGCAGTCCGCGCATGTCGCGCTGGAACAGCGGCCCGATGATCTCGTTGACGTCACCGCCGGTGCAGAAGAAGCGACCCGCGCCGGTGACGACGATCACGCGCAGATCCGCGCGCGCACCGAGCGTCTTGAACGCGTCGCGCAGCTCTTCGTAAACGGTGAACGTCAGCGCGTTGCCCTTGTCCGGGCGGTCGAGCGTGATCGTCGCGACGGCGTCTTTCTCCTCGAGCCGGAACGACGTCGGGGCGGCGGGATGCGACATGCGGAACTCCTCGGATCTCAGGCGCGCCGCGGCAGCGCCGCGGTCGCTTCGATTTCGACTTTGGCGCCGGGCTCGAGCAGCGCGGCGACTTGGACGAGAGCCATGGCCGGATAGTGCCGGCCGATCACGGCGCGATACGCGGCGCCGACGTCGCGCAGAGCGGCGACGTACTCGGCCTTGTCGGTGACGTAGATCGTCATGCGGACGATGTGCGCGGTCTCGCCGCCGGCCGCGTGGATCACGGTCGCGACGTTCTTCAGCGCTTGCTCGAACTGCGCCGCGAACTGCGTGGAGACGATCTGCTGCGCGGAGTCCCACGCGATTTGCCCGGCGACGAACAGCAGGTCGCAGTCCCCGCGCACGAGCACGCCGTTCGAGTAGCCCTTGGCGGCCCCCAGCGACTCGGGGTTCACGGGTTCGAGGCGCATCGGGTTCACAGAGGTGTGGCTCCGCCGCACAAGTTGATCGATTGCCCGTTGATGCCACGCGCCGCGTGCGACGCGAGGAATACGACGGTCGCCGCGATCTCCTCGGGCTCGATCAAGCGCTCTTGCGGGTTCGTGCGCGCCAGGAGCGAACGCGCGTCATCCGCGCTCTTGCCGGTGCGCACGACGATGTTGTCGACGGATGCGTCGGTCATCGGCGTGTCGACGTAGCCCGGGCACACCGCGTTGACGGTGACACCCTTCTTTGCCACTTCGAGCGCGAGCGCTTTCGTGAAGCCGACGACGCCATGTTTCGCGGCGGTGTACGCGGCGACGTAGGGCGCGCCGACCTTGCCGGCGACCGACGCCACTTGGATCACGCGGCCGAAGCCGCGCTCGAGCATCTCCGGAAGGAACGCGCGCGTCACGAGGAACGCCGACGTCAGGTTGACGCGCAGCATGCGCTCCCAATGTTCGAGGTCGGCTTTCGCGAACGGGCGGCTCTCGGCCGCGCCGGCGTTGTTGACCAGGATGTCGACCGGACCCAGAGCGGCGCGGACCAGCGCCGGGAGTTTGCCCACCGTCGCGGGATCCGTGACGTCGCAGACGAACGACGCGGCGCGCACACCGCGCGTCGCGACCGAGGCCTCGACATCGGCGAGGTCGTTCGCCGCACGGCCGACCAGCGCGACCGCCGCGCCCGCATCGGCCAATGCGAGAGCGCACGCGCGACCGATGCCGCGCGAGGCGCCGGTGACGAGAGCGACACGGGATGCGAGTTCGTTCGCCAAGTCGGTCCGCGGGTCCGAAGGGAAGGTTCCGCGCGAATGCTACCGACCGGTTGCGGTGGGTCCGAGTCCGGGAATCAACTGGATGCGATCAAGAACACCCGCGTTCCGTCACGGCTCCATGATCTTCGCGAGCATGTCCTCGTCGAAGTCCGAGATGAGGCCGAGGTCGTTCGGGTCGAGCTCCCACGCCAGCATCTGGTACTGCTTGCCGCGCGCGACCTTGTCTTCGGCGTCCTGCGCGCGGTGGGCCCGACCGAGCTCGCGATACATGTACGGATCCATCGGGTCGAGCTTCAGCCCGAGCTCGAGGATGCGGACGGCCTCCATCGGCTTGCTCTGGCGGATCAGCAACTGGCCGTACTCGAGGTACGTGGACGGATTCTTCGAGTAGCGCTCGACCGCCTGCTCGAAGTACTTCGCGGCGCGCAGCGGTCGGTCCCATCGCAAACAGAACATCGCGGCATCGTGGAAGCCGCGATCGGACTGCACTTCGAGCTTGCGGATGTAGGCGTACCAATCGGCTTCGAAGGCCTCGAGGTCCTTGATGCCGAACGTCTTCTGGAACAGCTCGATCGCCGCGTCGGGCTTCACCCATTGGAAGTTCGGATTCCCCGGCCAAGTCTCTTTCGGCAGCTTCGTGTCCTTCGCGAGCTTGCCGACGTAGTCCTTGAACTTCGAGCGCGTCGCCTTGTTCTCCATCAGCATGTGGCAGAGCGTCCACGACCACGCGTATTGCAGCGCGTCGATGCGCGGCTCGTCGAGCAGATCGCGCAGGTCTTGGTTGTCGCCGCCGTCCATCGCGTCGACGAGGTTGATGAGTCGGCCTTCCTGGAGTTTGCCGAGCGTCATCTTCTTCGACTTCGGATCCCATTCGCTGGCGCCGTAGTACTCGGCCATGCCCTCTTCGATCCACGCCGGCAGTTGGACGCCTTCCTTCGAGAACAAGTGGAACAGGTAGTGATTCGTCTCGTGGAACAACACGTCGAGCGTCAGGCGCTCGTCGCGGCGTTCGTAGAAGAAGTTGAGCTCGAGCGGCTCGACGAACCGGAAGTATCCAAGGACGCCGCCGCCCGCGCCGCTGATGCGCTGGAAGTCGTCCATGTTCGCGTAGAAGCAGATCGGCAGCTTCTTGCCCGCGGGCTGCTTCGCGCCCCATTCCTTCGAGAACACGTCGTAGTAGACCTCGAACAGGTCCATGTACCCCTTCGCGATGGCGGGGGGCACCGTGTACTCGAACGTGAAGTGCGGAGTCTCGCCCTTGTAGCGATTGCGCCACTCCGAGTGCTGCTTGTGCGTCTCGAACGCCTGGATGCGGTCCTTGTTGCGCTTGTCGATCGTCTGATCGCGCTGCGCCTTCGTGATCCATTTGCCGTCGAACGGGACGAGGCCCTTCTCGACCTTCGCCTTCTCCTCGTCGTTGCGCGGCTCGAAGTCGCCGGCCGCCGTCATCGTGAACCAGTCTTGCAGCAGCGCTTTGTCGATCGCGATCGAACCGTACTTGAAGTGTGCGGTGACGCTCTTCTCCGCGACTTCGAGCCGGGGGACCTCGAAGTAGCGCCCGTCCTTGAACAACACCGAATCGGCGAAGAGCGCGGGCGCGGCGAACGAAAGCGAGAACGCGACGAACGACACCAGTGCGACACGAACGATTCGCGTCATCGTGAGCGGACTCCGTTGGGGCGGTGGGTCGACGGAAAGCGACAGGACGCGATCACTTGGTGCGGCCGGCGGCGTACTGTTCCCACGAGTTGTGGAACGCACGCCAGTCGGCATCGGTCCAGTCGCCGAACGTCAGTGCGTACGCCTTCTCGAGGATCTCTTTCTCCACGTTGTCGAGCGCGTCCTTGCGCTTCTTCTTGTACGCCTCGTCCTCGGCAGCGAGCTTCTCCTCGTCCGACATCGAATCCTGCGCCGCGGTCAGCTTCTTGCGCTCCGCCTGCTCGGCTTCGAGTCGCTTCTCGACTTCGTCGACGAGGTCGTAGAGGTGCTTGATGTAGTTGCGCAGGACGGCGCTGTACTTGCCGCGCGCGCCGGGGCCCTCGACGAGATACCGGCACACGCTCGCGCACTGGGCGCTGGTGTAGGTCCACGAGTCCCCCTGCCACAGCTCCTTCGACGCCATCTTGAACAGGTCGCGGAGCTCCTTCATCGGCGGCTCGCCGGCCTTTTCCTTCTCCCACTTCTTCTGCGCGTTGAAGCCGTCGATCATGCGATCGCGTTCCCACTCGTCGGCTTCGAAGCGCAGCTTGCCGCCGGTCTTCTCGGCGTCGTCGATGAAGCCGTCGAGCCCGCTCCTGAGCCACTGCGGCATGCGCTGGTAGAGCTCTTCGTTCTTCTGCGAGAACCAGTTCGACGTCACCGACGTGTTGAGATTCGAGAACTCGGCCTCGTGGCCCTTGCTGACCGGCTGGCGGAAGTGGATGACTTCGACGGCCGGGCCCGAACCCGAACGCACCGTGATGCTGATGTTCGTCGTGTTCGAGCTGTCGTACTTGTAGACCTTCAGGATCTGCGACTGTTCGAAGCCGTCGCCGATGCCGGCGAACTTCGTCTCGAGCCACGCGCGCAAGTCCTCGGCGTGCTGCGCGGCCTGCTTCGCGTACTTCTGTTCGGTTTCGTAGAGCACGAGGAAGTGCTCGGTCTCGAACGACTTCCAGCCCTTCTCCATGCCATCCAACGCCTTCTTGAACGCCTTCTCGCGTTCGGCGGCCAGGATCTGCTTGATCTGATCCGGCGACATCGTGTCGCGATCGATCTCCGCGGTCTGCTCGACGGCCACTTTGTTCGTGAGTGGCGGGATCAGCAGGCCGCCGTCGCGCACGATCTTGAACGACTTGAACGCGTTCATGAACTCGGCGCGCAACTTGTCGGCATGGCTCTCGGGAGCGGAGAACAGGATCGTGAACTCACCGCCCGGCACGTTCAGCGAACAGGCGAGCCAGCGTTGCGGCTCGTTCTGCAGCTTCTCGAAGATCATCGGTCGCAGCACCGCGGGGAACTCGGCGATCGTCTGCTTCTTCTCTTCACCGAAGTAGAAGCCGCTGATGCGGTCCTTCGCGTACTCCTCGAACGATTGGAAGATGCGTCCACCGACGAGGAACGACACCGCCGGTTCGCCCTCCTTGGCGCCTTCCTTCGCCGACTTCTCCGCTTCGAGTTCGGCCTTCTTGATCTCGGCGGCCGAGCGCGCGGGGAACCACAGCGTGTACATGCGCGGCTTGTAATCCCAGCCGTTCTTCATCGCGATGCCGCGCTCGTTCTCGAAGCTGTCCAGCAGGTAGCGGTCGGTCCCGAGCGCGAAGCCGTAGACCGAGAAGCTGCCCGGCGACTTCTTGTAGCCGTCGGGTGGCCGGATCCGGTACCCGACGTCGGAGTTCGTGAACGCGTCCTGCGCCGCGGCCGTTGCCGCGCACCCGAGAACGGTCAGTACGATCGCTGCCAGGCTGCGTGCGAGCATGCGTTGCCCCTCGTTCGATCCACTTCGGCGGCCAACCTACGCGAAGTGCGGTGCATTCCAGTAGTCACGACTCGGTCACGACCGATCTCGGCTGGGAGTCGACCGGAATCGTCGTTCCGGGTTCCCCAAATCGGGACTGCGGCCGGCTGGCGTGTGCGCAGTACGGACGAAGACGGACGAAAATGCCGCCGGATCGCGGATCGTTGCGAAAAAAGTGAGACGCACGACGAGTTCCGGGCGCCGTCCCCGGACACTGGCCAGGGCCGTTTCCGAACGGCAGGATCCCACGACGGCGACGCACGCCTCCTCGATCCCGGAAAGGTGAGTCCCATGCAGCGGAGCGTTCGACGACGGCGGATCCCGAGAGCGGGGTGGGCGCTGGGATGGTGCCTGGCGGCCGCGACCGCGGTGGCGAGCGAGACGGACTACTACCTTTCGATTCCGTCGAAGGGCGGGATCTGGCGCGCGGACGCCCAGACGGTGCAGGTGACGCCGTTCGCGCTCGGACTCGGCGTCCCGTTCTATGGGTTCTTCGAGCCCGGCGGCGACCTGATCATTCCCGACCGCCTGTTCGGCGCCGTGCTCCGGATCGACCCCGCCGGAGGAATCGGGATCGTGTCGGCCGGTGGACTGCTGAGCTCGGTCGTCACCGTGACTCCCGCGCCCGGCGGAGGCTTTGCCGCATCCGACCTATTGGCGAACCGCGTCGTCCACGTCGACGCGAACGGCCAGCAGTCGTTGATCCACGACGAGTTCACGTCCGGCGGCCTGTTGGTCGGCCCCGGCGGCTTGGCGTACGCGCCGGACGGAGCGCTCTACGTCGCGAACAACGTCGGCAACACCATCGTGCGCATCGCGCCGAGTGGGGCGATCGCGACGTTCTCGGACTCGCCGCTGATCCAGACGCCGGGAGGCATCGCGATCGACCGCGCCGGCAACCTGTTCTGCGCGATGTACGCATCCGACCGCATCGTGCGCTTCCGTTTGGATACCGGCGAGGCCGAGGCGTTCGCCGACTCGCAGCCCCCGCAAGCAACGATGAAGTCGCCGAACGACCTCAAGCTGTCCCGCAGCGGCGGCTTGCTGACGACCACACGCAACTCGAGCCTGTTGCGCATCGACGCGCTCGGCCAGATCGACGTACTCCTGAACGACCCGACGCTCGGCGAGATCGACGGCATCGCCGTCCCGGAGGACGCGACGCCGTGCTCGGGGTCGTTCGTGACGTATGGAGTCGGGACGGCGGGCGCGAGCGGCATCGCGCCGCGACTGACTGCGCTGTTCTCGCCGTGCCCGGGAGCCGACGTCGCCCTCGAGTTCCGCGGCATCGCAGCCGGCGCTCCGACCGCGCTGTTCATCGGCACGTCGCCGGCCTCGATCCCGTTCTACGGAGGCACGCTGCTCGTGAACCCGACGGGCCCATTCGTCGTCGTGCCATTCACGCACCCGGGCGGCAACCTCGTGCTGCCATTCACGCTCGCGGCCGATCCCCTGTGGATCGGAGCCCAGCTTTACATGCAATGCGCCGCCGCCGAGCCCAGCGCGCCGCAAGGCGTCGCGCTCAGCAATGGCCTCCACGAGACGATCGGAAGCTGATGGGAGCGTTGACCGACTCGGTGGTGTTCCGCAACGTCGAGGTCCGCTCGGGCGACGTCGTCGCGTTCACGCCGTGTGGTTGGTTGTCGTGGTTGCGCAAACCGTTCCTGGCGATCGTCGACGCAAGGGATCGGTCGATTCCGTACCTCGTCGTGCGCAAGGGAACGAGGGTGTGGAAGGTCCCGCTGCATGGGGCGCCGTATGGGCCGCGGGCGTGGGTTGTTGAGGTGTGGAGGCATCCCGAGGTCGACAAGGCGACGGGTGGGATCGTCGCGGGGAAGGCCGCGGAGCGGCCGGGGGAGGGCGTGCATCATCCGAGTTACGACTGCGGACGGGAATGCGCGAGTGATGCGGAGTTGGTTCGGGAAGCGTTTCGGGCGGCGGGGTTGGACGTTGGGGTGGAAGGGGGGCGCGAGATGGCGGGG
>JBPOIU010000192.1:0-19193 GCA_052034255.1 Planctomycetota bacterium
TCTGTCACCCATGTGCCCGGTTTGGACACCCGATGTGTCCCCCGTCTGTCCCCCTTGCCCGCGGAGCGCCACATCCGTGGTCCGCGACTAGAGGCCGGGGGAGACGTGCGGGTCGCGCCTTCGGCGCTCTGGGGTGGCGATTGAAGGACTGGGGTTCGACGGATCAGTTCCCTCACAAACGCGCTGGCGCGCAACCGGACACGATTGCCTGCCGCTGTTTCGTTCGTGTACGCGGTCTTGGGGTCGTGCTTCTCTGCCCGCCCTTGTGTCGAGGCTCGCTCGGGCTGCTCTGCCGTAGCCATTCGCGGCGACTTGGGGTTATGCTCCGCCGCCCCGCTCACCCACTCTCTTCCTTTCGCCTAGCGACTCGTCGAACGGTTCTTCCGCATCCGGTCGGTTTTCGACGCACCGGTGTTCGTCCCTCGTGGTCGGACTGGTCGTCGTCGCTCGTCGGTGCCGTCCCGACTCGTTCGATGGGTTCCTGGGGATCGTCCCCCCTTCGGAGTTCCACCTGATGTCGGCCACTGCCTCGCGGGTCGTGCGCGCCTTTGCGCTCGCACTGTCCTGCTCTCCGCTCGCCTCGGCCCAGCTGTTCACCGATGTGACCGCGTCGTCCGGCGCTCCGTCCGAGAAGGGCTACAGCGCCGCCCCCTGCGACTACGACAACGACGGTGATCTCGACTTCGCGTTGACGAGCTCGTCGAACAACGCGTTCAAGATGTATCGAAACCTCGGCAACGGGACGATCCAGTTCTCGAACGCCACGTCGGCGGCCGGGTTCGCGACGAACCTCGGTAGCGGTCGCACCGTGACGTTCGCGGACTACGACAACGACGGCGATCCCGACCTGTTCATGGGGCGCGAGATCGGCTTCTCGGGCAGCAACAACCGCCTCTATCAAAACAACGGGTCCGGCGTGTACGCCGAGGTCACGGCGGCCGCCGGCCTGACCGCGACCAACACCGACCCGCGAGGTTCGGTTTGGTTCGACTACGACCACGACGGCGACTTGGACCTCTACCTCGCGAACGCGCGCGACTTCAACGGCACACGCGACGCGCTGTGGGGCAACAACGGGAACGGCACGTTCACCGACGTGACCAACGCCGCCGGCTTGCCGACGGTCAACGATCCGGCCTTCGGCAGCTCGACCGCCGACTTCGATGGCGACGGCGACCTCGACATCTACGTCGAAGCCGGTCAGATCGGCACCAGCGGTTCGACGCCGTGGCCGAACAAGCTCCTGCGCAGCAACCTGATGGAGACCGGCTCTCCGACGTTCACCGACATCGCTCCGTCGCTCGGCGTCGACCGCAAGGGTGAGGGCTACGCGACGTTCTGGTTCGACTACGACAACGACCACGACTTCGACCTGTATCACGCGGTCTTCACGAACGGGTTCGACGTGTTCGGTGAAGCCAACGCGTTGTTCCGCAACAACGGCAACGCGACGTTCACCGACATCGCGGCGAGCGCGGGCGTGCAGCACCCGCTCGAGGACAACGGCGCGCAGCAATTCGACTTCGACTACGACGGGCTCGAGGACTTCTACGTCTCGTCGTTCTCCGCGAACAATCCGCTGTACCGCAACAACGGCAACCAGACGTTCTCGGTGCCGGCGAACGCGGGGACGCCCGGCAACGGCGGCGGCTCGAACATCCTGCCGGGCGACTTCGACGCCGATGGCGACGTCGACCTGATGTACATCTCGTTCACCGCGAACAAGGCGTACCGCAACAACGGCACCAGCCTCGGCCACTTCTTGAAGATCAACCTGGTCGGCACGCAGTCGAACCGCGACGGCGTCGGAGCGGTGATCCGCGTCGTCACCTCCGACGGCGTCTCGCGCCGCTTCCAGCGCTCGATCGGTTCGGGCTACGGATCGATGGTGCCGAAGACGTTCTCGATCGGGCTCGGCGCGAACACCGTCGCCGAGACCGTCGAGGTCGTGTGGCCGAAGTCGCGCATCGTCCAGGTGCTGACGAACGTCGCCGCCGATCAGACGATCACGATCACGGAGAGCGGCTCGCCGACGGCCATCCTGTCGATCGCGTCGAATCACTCGGTGGGCTCGCCGCTGGCGTTCAACCTCCGCGGCACGCCGAACGCATCGGCGACGATCCTGCTCGCGCTGGGCGATGGCCCGGTGGCTCTGCCGCCGTACGGGACATTGCTCGTCGAGCCGACGTTCTTCTTGTTCCTGCTGAACGGTACGTCGGGATTCGGACCGTTCCTCGACGCCAGCGGCAAGTTGTCGATCCCCACGGCACTGCCGAACGACCCGTTCTTGATCGGGTTGAAGATCGCGTTCCAGGGCGCGGAGACCGTCGCCGGCGTGACCACGCTCGGCAACGGCGTTCCGTTCGACATCCGGCCGTGATCCACGGAGGGCGCGCGTGATCGTCACGTCCGCGCTCGTGGCCGCCGCGCTGATCCTCGTGCAAAACGAGGGTGGCGCGGCGGCTCCACGAACTGCGCCGCCCGCGCCGCGCGCCGACGCCTCGTCGTCGCTGACGGCGCGCGGCGTCGCCGCGCTCACACGTCTGCGTGCCGACGGCTTCGTTGCCGCGCGTGCGGATCTCACCGACTTCGTGAACGCCGTGGTGGGATCGCACGTCGGCGACGGAACGAAGGTCGAAGCCGGGCTCGCGGACGTGCTCGACGCGGCTCTCGAAGCGCAACTGACGCAGGACGCCACGCTTCAAGACCACGAGTTGATGACGAGCACCGCGATCGCGTTGGCGCTGGTCGGCGAAGGCGATCGCGGCGTCGCGCGCTTGGAGGCCGCCGTCGCCACCCCCACGGCCACGTTCGCGAGTCTGCTGGCGGCTGGGCACGTGTGCATCGCCCGCGACGACGTCGTCCGCGCTCTGACGCTGTACGAACGCGCGAGTGTCCTGCGGCCCGAGTCGGCACTGCCGTGGCACGACCGTGGCGCCGCGCTCGGCCGCATGGGACGTTTCACCGAAGCTCTCGATGCGTTCGACCACGCGCTGCAGCTCGACCCGCAGAGCGCAGGCGCGCAGTTCAACCGAGCCATCGTGTTGGAGAAGCTGCAGCGCTCCGACGAAGCCCTCGACGCCTACCGCACCCTCGCCGACGGCGCGTCGACGTACGCGCCGCGCGCCGCTCTGAATCTCGGCACCATCCTGATCCGGCGCGGCGACCGCGACGGAGCGCGGACGGCCTACGAACGCTGCGTCGCACTCGATCCGGCATCCGCGTCGGGCCACCACAATCTCGGCGCGTTGCTCGTCGAACTCGGCGAGGACGCCGCGGCCATTTCGCACCTCGAGCGCGCGGCAGAACTGCGCCGCGACGATCCGCGACCGCACGCGTTGCTCGGCCAGATCGCCGACGACGCCGGAGACGCCGCCGCGGCGGAGAAGCATTTGCGTGCGGCGCTCGAACGCGATCCGCGCTTCCCGAGCGCTCGCTATCGCTTGGCGCAGTTGCTCCGACGCAGCGGTCGCATCGACGACGCGAAGGAGTTCGAGGACTCCCCGTGACGTCGCGCCACGTGCTGCTTGGGCTCGTCGTGTTCGGTGTTTGGTGCGTGCCGTCCCGGAGCACGCACGCGCAAGAGACGGCTCCGCCGTCGACGCCGTGGTTCGTCGCGGCCGCTCCTCCCGCGGTCCTCGATCGCCACGGCCGTGACGGCGTCGCCAAGCGCTCGATCACGGAAGTGAACGGTGGCGGCGTCGGCCTGTTCGATCTCGACGGGGATGGCGATCTGGACCTGTTCTTCGCGCAGGGCGATCCGCTGGACGGCGAAGGCCCGCGGCGCTCGCAGGTGTTTCGCAACGACGGCGCGTTCGCCTTCGTCGACGTGACGGAAGCCTGCGGTCTCGACCTCACGATCGATGCCTGCGGCGTCGCGGTCGGCGACGTCGACGAGGACGGCGACGACGACGTGTACGTGACCGCGATCGGCGACGACGCGCTGCTGCGCAATGACGGCGGCACGCTGGTTCGCGTCGCGAACGCCGCCGGCGCGAGCGATGACCACTGGAGCACGTCCGCCGCGTTCGCCGACCTCGACGGCGACGGCGACCTCGACCTCTACACCTGCAACTACCTCGCGCTCGACGCGACCGCGACGCAGCTCACGCGCGAAGGCGCGACGTTCCGCGGCATGCCGGTGCTGGCCGGCCCGCTCGGGTTCAACGGCGTGCCCGATCGGCTGTACCGCAATCGCCTGCGCGAGGATGGCACGTTGCGCTTCGAAGCGATCGACGACGCGAAGCTGGGACCGCCGGCATTCTCGCTCGGCGTGGTCGCGTTCGATGCCGACGGCGATCGGGATCTCGATCTGTACGTCGCCAACGACTCGCAGCCCAATCGACTGCTGCGGAACGATGGCGCGCTGAGCTTCGTGGACGTCGGTCTCGAAGCCGGTGTCGCTCTTGGCGCCGCCGGCAACGCGCAGGCGGGAATGGGCGTGGCCGCCGGCGACGTCGACGGCGACCAGGTCGACGATCTGTTCGTCACGAACTTCTCGCACGACACGAACACGCTGTACCGCGGCCTCGGCGACGGCGCGTTCAAGGATGCGTCGCGCACGTCGGGCCTGGGCCCGCCCTCGTTCGCGTTGCTCGGATTCGGCTGTGCGTTTGTCGACGCCGACCTCGACGGCGCCCTCGACGTCGTCATCGCGAACGGCCACGTCTATCCGAACGTCGAAGCGAGCCCGCTGCAGACGACGTACCGCCAACCACTGACGGCGTTCGCCAACGATGGCCGCGGCCGATTCCGCCTGCGCGCCGACGCGTTCCCGATCGATCCGTGCGTGGGTCGCGGACTCGCGGTCGGAGACCTCGACGGCGACGGCGCGGAGGATCTGGTCATCACGCGGTTGAACGAAGCTCCCCTCGTGTTGCGGAACACGAACGCCGACACACCGCGCGTCGCAGTACGCCTGATCGGGTCCGTGCGCAGCGGCCGGAACGCGATCGGCGCGCGCATCACGTCGACGCCAAAGGACGGCCCGAGCCAAGTGCGCTCGATCGTCGGCGGAGCGTCGTTCCAATCGGCGAGCAGCCGCGAACTCGTGTTCGGCCTGCGCGATCCTCAGGCCGCCGTGGAGTTGGTCGTGGACTGGCCCTCGGGATCGTCCACGCGCGTGACGGCGCGCCCCGGACTACGCCTGACACTGACCGAGGGCGAGGACGGCGAGGCGGTCGTGGCCGAGGACGCCCTGTTGCGGTCGGCGACGGAGAGGCCGTGAATCAATCCCTCGCTTCGAGGGGTTGATTCACGGCCGAACCGACAAGGCGTCCACGGCGCGGCACTCTCGCCGTCAAGATCGCCCCTCGGAACAGCCGATCCAAGGCACGGCATTCCGTGAACTCCGCCCCACGCCACGACCACGCCACGACTCGGAATCACCATGCAGGGATCGCTCGAACGTCCGACGAGTCCGGAAACGCGCCTCGGCACGCTGCTGCTGCGTCGTGACCTCGTGGTGCACGCGTTCGACGCGGTGTTTTCCGCATGGACCGGAGTGGCTCCCGAGCACGCCGTGGGCAAGAACCTCGCGCTGTTCCTGCCGAGCCTGCTGCTGACCGACACCGGCGCGGTCCGCCGCGTGTTCGACGAAAACCGCTCGAGTCGATTCTCGGTGACGTTGGACGTCCGCTCCGCAGACGAGCACGAACCGGTACGCGTCGCGGTCGAACTCGATCCAGTCGTCGTCGACGGCAAGACCATGGCGCGGTTCACCGCCTCGCGGATCGACCGTGCACGGCCGGGCGCGGCTCATTCGGGACTCGACGACACGTCACACGAAGCCAGGGCGGTACGCGAGCGGCTGGAGATGCTCGGACTCCTCGACGACGCGAAGGCGCTCGAGGAGGCCCTTTGCGGCCTCGTCGTCGGCGTGCGGGAATGCCGCACGTTGCTCGGCGAGGCGATCCGCCGTGGCGATGTCGCCGCCGCGGCGGCCACGGCGCATCGCTTGAAGGGAACGGCTTCGAGTCTCGGCGCGGCTCGACTGACGGCCTCGGCATTCGCGCTCGAATTGGCGCTGCGGAGTGCAGCGAGCGACGTCACGCAGCTGTTGACCGACGCCAGCCACGCGATCGACCACGTGATCGACATCTGCCAACGCCTGCGCGAAGAAGCCGTGGCCTGATCGATCGCCGACGCCGCGCGAGCCCGTCGTGCGGACGATTGCGGCGCGAACGCTCTCGTGCGCCACGCTGCCGCGCGCGCTCCGAAGACCCGGCGGCGCCGCTCGTGCGTCAGATCGCCGCAGAACCCGTCGTGGACCGCCCGGGACCCCGCCCGATACCATGCCGCGCTTCGCCCGCGGCCACCGACGAGACGGGACCCATGAAGGTCGGATCCGAGACGATCGCAAACGATCCCTCGTTCGGAACGTTGCTCGCCGACATCGGTGAGTTGACGAAGTTCCGCATCGGCTTCCTGGTGCTCGTGACCACCGCCGTGGCTTGGTTCTGGACCGCGTCCGGCCCGTTCGATCCGGCGATCCTGCTCGCGACGATGTTCGGCACCGCCCTGTGCGCGGCCGGCGCGAACACGTTGAACCAACTCCTCGAGCGCGACGTCGACGCGCTGATGGAACGCACGCGGAATCGGCCGCTGCCGACCGGCCGCTGGTCGCCGATCGAAGCCTTCGCGTTCGGCGCCGGGTTGACGCTGATCGGCGTCGCGCTGCTGACGTACGCGGTGAACACGCTGACCGCACTGCTCGGCTTGTTCTCGGTGCTGTCGTACGTGTTGGTCTACACGCCGTCGAAACTCCGCACTCCGCACAGCACGCTGATCGGCGCGGTGCCCGGAGCTCTGCCGGTCGTCATGGGCGTCACCGCCGCGACCGGCGCGATCGACGTCCGCGCGATCGTGTTGTTCTCGATCCTCGCGCTGTGGCAACTGCCGCACTTCTATGCGATCGCGTGGCTCTATCGCGAGGACTACGCCCGCGGCGGCTTCCCCATGCTGCCGGTGATCGACACGGACGGGCGCAAGACCGCCGCGGCGAGCCTCCTGGCGCTGGCGGCACTGATTCCGGTGACGCTGTCGCCGACGCTGCTCGGATTCGCCGGCTGGACCTACTTCGTGGCCGCCGCAGTCCTCGGCGCGCTGTACGCGATGACCGTGGTCCGGTTCGCCAAGACGCGCTCCACGCACGACGCGCGATTCTCGTTCTTCGCGTCGATCGTGTACCTGCCGCTCGTGTTGACGTTGCTCGTGTTCGATCGCCTGCAGACCTGAGCGACACGATGCTCGACGTGCGCGACCTTCCCGGCGTGAACGCGGTGTTGAACGCCACCGCCGCCATTCTGCTCATCACCGGATACGCGCTGATCAAACGCCGCCGTGAGGCCGCGCACAAAGCCTGCATGCTGGCGGCCACCGCGTGCTCGGCGTTGTTCTTGACCTGCTACCTCGTGTACCACGCGCACGTCGGATCGGTGAAGTTCCAGGGCCAGGGCACGATTCGCACGGTCTACTTCACGATCCTGATCAGCCACACGGTGCTCGCCGTCGTCAACGTCCCGTTGGTGATCCTCACGCTCGTGCGCGCGTTCAAGGGCGACCGCGAGCGGCACCGCAGGATTGCGCGGATCACGCTGCCGACGTGGCTGTACGTGTCGGTGACCGGCATCGTCGTCTACTGGATGCTGTATCGGATGTGAGGGTGATGGGCGATCGCGGGCGCGGCTTGGTGCGAAACGACGTGCGACGCGCTGGGCTTTGCCTCGTGGCGATCGTCGTCGGCGTGCGCCTGCTGCTGCTCGCGTGCGGTCGCGTGCCGCCCGTCGATGGCTTCTACTTGAGCGGCGCACTGCAGCTCGCCCACGGGCGCGCTCCCTACGAGGACTTCACGCACGTCGCCTTCCCGTGCGTCGAGTGGTGCTACGCACTGCTGTTCCGCTGCTTCGACGGGCGCCTTGCCGCGGCGTCGGCACTGAGCGGCTTGGTGGTGCTGGCGACGACGTGGCTGTGGTTCCGCACGCTCGCGCCCCGCGTCGGCGTGCGCGCGGCCATGGTCGGTTGCGTGCTCTACGCGACGAGTGCACCCGTGCTCGCGTTCGCGCCGTTCCAACGCGAACTGTGGACGAACTTGCTGCTCGCCGCCGCGTTCCACCGCGCGTTGCGGAAGCTCGGCGGCGACGACCTTTCCGCGGCGGCGACCGGCGGCTGGCTCGCCGGCGCCCTGCTCGCGAAGTTGACGGCGGGCGTGGGCGCGGTCGCTCTCGCGCTGGAGTGGCTGCTCGCGCGGCGCGTGCGCGCCGTCGGGATCGCCGCCGCGATCGCGCTGCTGTGCGTCGGTGCGATGACCGCGGCGTGCTTCGCGCGTTGGGAAGGTGAGTTCGCCTCGCAAGTGTTCGCGTTCTACGCCTTCAAGGGTGAAGCCGATTCGGTGGTCGGACGCGCGCTCGGGATCGCGCGCTCCACGGACCCGTGCATCGCGCTCGGCGTGTTCGGCGTCGCGCTGGCGTTCTTCACCGGGCGCGCGCGCGCGGCTCGACCGTTCATGCTGCTCCTCGGCTGCTGGATCGCGCACTACCTCGTGGTCTCACCTTCGTTTTGGGACCACAACGCGATCGATCTCGCCCTCCCCGCGTCGGCGCTCGCGGCCTTCGTCGCCCGCGCTGCGCTGACGCGCCGACGCCGGACCATGGCGCTCGCCGCATGCGCGCTGGCCGTCGCGATCGGAGCGCGCGGACTGGCCAGCGACCGACCGGCTTGGTTTCCACACGGCTTCGGGGGCGGCGTCGATCGCAACGCCCTGTTCGCGATCGCGGACAAGATCCGGACGGCGGGCTCGCCGGATCAACTCGTCGTGACCGGAACGCCCCTGCACGCGTTGGTTTCCGATCGCCGCCCGTTGGTCTCGGACTTCGAACTCGAGCCGGTCGCGCGCGGCGTGACGCTGGAGATCCGTCGCTTCGGGATCCGCGACGCCCTCGCGCGCAAGAACGAAGGCGTCCTGCTCGGCGTCCCGGTCGCGCAACGCGTGCCGGCGACCGCGGGCTCGCTGTTCGCCCAGCGCGTGGTGGGCAACGCAATGCACCACGTCTTGCCGCGGATCCTCGACGCGATCGACCGCGGCGAGATCGCGGCGGTCCAGCTCCCCGGCGGATTGCCTGGCCTCGCGCAACGGCTGGCCGCCAAGGGCTACGTGCTCGCCGACGACAACCTATGGGTCCTGCCCCCGCGCTGAATCGACAGGATCGGAACCGGCGATCCCTCCGATAGGATCCGGCCCCATGATCCCCCGCGAGATCGCGCAAGCCCGTGAGCGCCGTACGCTCGAGCCCTACGCCTTGTTCTCGGGCGATTCCCGCGGACGTCGCCACCCCGAGCCCGACGACACGTTTCGTACCTGCTGGCAACGCGACCGCGATCGCGTGATCCACTCGACGGCGTTCCGACGCCTCGAATACAAGACGCAAGTGTTCGCGAACCACGAGGGCGACTACTACCGCACGCGGTTGACGCACTCGCTCGAGGTCGCGCAGATCGCCCGATCGGTCGCGCACGCGCTCGGGCTGAACGAAGGCTTCGTCGAGTGTCTGTCGCTCGCGCACGATCTCGGCCATCCGCCGTTCGGCCACGCCGGCGGTGAAGCGCTGCACGCGCGCATGGCGGAGCATGGCGGATTCGAGCACAACGTCCAAGGCTTGCGCATCGTCGATCGACTCGAGCAGCGCTATCCGGACTTCCCGGGCTTGAACCTCACGTTCGAGATCCGCGAGGCGATCCTGAAGCACGGCCCGACCGGGCCGGACGCGAAGGCGCCGGAATTCACTCCGATGCGCCCGCCCGCGCTGGAGACGCAGCTCGTCGACCTCGCGGACTTCGCCGCGTACCAGCACCACGATCTCGACGACGGGCTGCGCAGCGGCATGCTGCAGCTCGAGCCGATGGCGCGCGAAGTCCGCCTCGTCGGCGAAGCACTCGCGGCTGCGCGCAAGAAGCACCCCACCGCCGAAGGTCGTCCGCTCCATCGCTTGGTCGTCGGCGCGGTGGTCAAGCGCTCGATCGTCGACCTGATCCAGACGTCGGGTGCACGCCTGCAGGACGCGGCCCCCGCGGATTCCGACGCCGCCCGCGCGCTGCGGGACTTGATCGCGTTCTCGCCGGAGATCGCGGCCGCGCAGGACGAACTGCACGAGTGGTTGTTCGCGCACTTCTATCGCCACGGCCACGTCGTACGGATGATGGAGAAGGCGAAGCGCCTGCTGTCCGAGATGTTCGACGTCTACGTCGAGTCGCCCGAACTCCTGCCGCAGAACTTCCAGGAATGGGTCGAGCGCGAAGGCCCACACCGCGCGGTGTGCGATTACCTGGCGGGCATGACCGACCGCTTCGCCGAGAAGGATTGGCGCGATCTGTTCTTCCCGTCGGGTCGCTGACATCCACCATGAACTCGCATCCCCACGCCGACGAAGCCGCCAAGGAGAACGCGCTGCGCCTCGAGCGCTGCGAACGCGCTCTGGGCTACCGCTTCACCGATCGCTCGCTGCTCGAGCTCGCGCTGACGCATTCGAGCCTGCGCGACCCGTGGACCGAATCGAACGAACGCTTGGAGTACCTCGGCGACGCCGTGGTCGGATTGGTCGTCTCCGAGCACCTGTTCTGCGCGCATCAAAAAGCCCAAGAGGGCGAACTGACGCGCTTGCGCTCGCTGGTCGTCTCACGCGATTCGCTGGCGAACGTCGCCAAGGAACTCGATCTGCGCGCGTTCCTGCGCGTCGGCAAGGGCATGAAGCACGGTAAGAACCTGCCGCCCTCGCTGTTGACGAACACCGTCGAAGCGTTGATCGGCGCGATCTACCTCGACGCCGGATTCGAGTCCGCGCGCGCGGTCGTGCTGTCGTGGCTCGAGAACCACATCCTGAAGGCGCAACGCAAACGCGCGATCGAGAACTTCAAAGCCGAGTTCCAGCACCTGGCCCAGGTGCGCACCGGCAAGACACCGACGTACGACTTGATCGAGAGCATCGGCCCCGACCACAAGAAGAAGTTCGTCGTGAAGGCCCGCCTGCAAGACCGCGAGTTCCCCGCGGCGACCGGCGCGTCGAAGAAGCAAGCCGAGCAGCGCGCCGCGAAGGAAGCGCTGAGGCAATTCCGATCCGAAGCGAGCGGTGATGTCCCGACTGCCGATCCCGCCGCTTCCTGACCCGGCCCGCGCGTTCCTCGAGCGAGGACGCGCGCGGCGCATCGCACTCGGTGGCGTCTACGGCTCGATGAAGGCGCTGCTGCTCGCCGAGGCCGCCGCCGCGGGACCGGTCTTCGCGCTGGTTCCCGACGTCGTCGAAGCCGAAGCGATCGAGGACGACCTGCGCGCGTTCGCGGGCCAACTCGAGGCGATCGTGTTCAAGCCGGCGGACCAGGAGTCGCTGGACACGCCGGAAGCACGCGCCGAGGCATCCGAACGGCTCGCGCAGTTGTTGCGCCTGCACGACCCGAAGCGTGCCCCGGTCGTCGTGGCGCCAGTGGCGCTGTTGCTCGAGGCGCTCCCGCGCCGCGATTCGATCGACGACCACACCCGACGCTTCGCGGTCGGCGAGACACTCGACGTGGCCGAACTGCGACGGTTGGCGCTGTCCGCTGGCTTCATGCTCGTGCCGATGGTCGCATCGCCGGCCGAGATCTCGGTCCGCGGCGACATCGTCGACGTGTTCCCGCTCGGCGAGGACCAGCCGCTACGCATCGAGTTGTTCGACGACGTGATCGAGTCGATCCGTGTGTTCGAGCCGGAAACGCAGCGCTCGCAGGGACAGCGTCGCGAGTTCCGCCTGCCGTTGCTGAAGCCGACCGAGTTGGCGCGGGCGATCGAGCGCCGCAGCTTCCTCGACCAGGAGCTGGCGCCGGGCACGCTCGTGCTGCGATTCGAGCCCGACGCGTTGCGCGATCGACTGAGCGAGCACGCGTTCGCGTTCGAGGTCGACAAGGGCGCGCGCGTCCGCGCCGAAACCGTGTTGAAGGAAGGCATCGGCATCGACGTCCACGGCCCGCGCGTCGCCGAGGGCGACGACGGCGCGAACCTCGACGTGCTGTCGGTCCAAGGCTTCGGCGGCGGCATCGACCATTTGCCGCAATCGGTCGCGACCTTGCGGCAACACGTCGATCGCGTGGTGCTGTTCGCCGAATCGGACGCGGAGATCAAGCGCGTCGCGAAGCTCCTCCAGGAACGCGACCTGATGAGCGACGCGATCGCGCTGCGCCGCGGCCGGGTCCGGAGCGGGTTCCAGGATCGGCAGCGTCGCGTCGCCGTGCTGAACTTC
Organism: Planctomycetota bacterium; assembly: GCA_052034255.1. Taxonomy (GTDB): domain Bacteria; phylum Planctomycetota; class B15-G4; order B15-G4; family JADJEK01; genus JADJEK01. The sequence goes on from JBPOIU010000192.1 coordinate 12,264, forward strand.
CACGAGCTGCTCGGCAAGCCGCGCATCTGGCGGCCGAAGCCGAAGAAGCCCGCGGTGCCGGCGCGCGCGATCTCGAACCTGCTCGAGCTGAACGAGGGCGACTACGTCGTCCACCTGACGCATGGCATCGCGCGCTATCGCGGCTTGATCCGCATGAAGCGCGATCTCGGCGAGGAGGACTTCCTCGTCCTCGAGTTCGACGGCGGCACCACGTACTACCTGCCGGCCGCCAAGATCGATCTGGTCCAGCGCTACATCGGCACCGGTGCGGAAGCGCCGAAGCTCGACAAGATCGGCGGCAAGTCGTGGGCGAACAAGAAGGCGAAAGTCCAATCCGCGCTGCTCGACATCGCCGATCGCTTGCTCGAGGTGCAGGCCGCGCGCGAGCTGCGTCCCGGCCTGGTCCACCGCAAGGACGATCCGTTGGTCGAGGAGTTCGAGCGCTCGTTCCCGTTCGTCGACACGCCGGATCAATCGCGAACGATGCGGGAGATCCACGCGGACTTCGACGGCGACAAACCGATGGATCGCCTGCTGTGCGGCGACGTCGGTTTCGGCAAGACCGAGATGGCGTTGCGCGCCGCGTTCCGCGTCGTGCTCGGCGGTCGGCAGGTCGCGGTGCTCGTTCCGACCACGCTGCTCGCCGAACAGCACTACCAGACGATCGCCTCGCGCTTCGCGAACTACCCGGTGCGCGCGGCCGTGCTGTCGCGCTTCCAATCGAGCAAGGCGCAGAAGGCTGCGGTCGACGGCGCGCGCTCGGGCTCGATCGACATCCTCGTCGGCACGCATCGCCTGTTGTCGAAGGACGTGCACTTCAAGGAACTCGGGCTGGTCGTCATCGACGAGGAGCAGCGCTTCGGCGTCAAAGCGAAGGAAGCACTGAAAGCGCTGCGTGCGAACGTCGACGTGCTGACGCTGACGGCGACGCCGATCCCACGCACGCTGCACATGGCGATGGTCGGCATCCGCGCGATCTCGTCGCTGAACACGCCGCCCGCGGGACGCCGCCCGGTGCGCACCGAGATCCGCCGCTTCGACGACGACTTCATCCGCCGAGCGATCTTGCACGAGCAGAACCGCGGCGGGCAGGTGTTCTTCGTCCACAACCGCGTCGCGCATCTCGAACGGATCGCGGAGCGGCTGCTGAAGGTCGCGCCGTCGTGTCGTCCGGTGCTCGCGCACGGGCAGATGGACGAGCGCTCGCTGGAAGATGCGCTCCGCGCGTTCGCCGCAGGTGAAGCCGACGTGCTGGTGTCGACCAACATCATCGAAGCCGGACTCGACCTGCCGCGCGCGAACACGATCTTCATCGATCATCCGGAGATGTTCGGGCTCGCCGATCTGCACCAACTGCGCGGGCGCGTCGGTCGCTCCGACAAGCAGGCCTACTGCTACCTGCTGATCGGCGATGGACCGTTGCAAGACGATGCCGAGCGGCGCTTGCGGGCCGTCGAAGAACTCGCGCACCTCGGCGCCGGCTACGACCTGTCGATCCGCGATCTCGAGATTCGCGGCGCAGGCAACCTGGTCGGCGCCGAGCAGAGCGGCACGATCGCCGCGGTCGGCTACGACCTCTACGTGCAGTTGTTGCGGCGCGCGATCCACAAGGCGCGGGGCACCCCCCCACCGCCGGAGCCGGTCGACACCGACATCGACCTTGGCGTCGACGCGTTCTTGCCGGTCGAATACGTGCCCGATTCGGCACAGCGCATGGAATTGTTGCGACGGCTCGGAGCTCCGGACGGTCCGCCGCTGTCCGAGATGGAAGCCGAGCTGCGCGATCGCTTCGGGCGCGTCCCGAAGGCCGCGCGGCAGTTGCTGATGGTGTTCGCGTTGAAGCGGCGACTGCGCGAACTCGGCGTGCGACGCATGCTGTACCCAGGTGGACGATTCGTGTTCCTCGACGTCGATTCGATGAAACGCTTCCAGAAGGACTCGCCGTTCCAGGCGAACGAACTCGTGCCGCAGAGCGCGGCTCTGATCCACCTGCGCTTGCCGCAGGCCGTGTCGACCAACGAGCAGATCCTGTATTGGCTGGCCGAGCGCATGCTCGCGCGCGCCGCGGCGGAAACGCGATGAAGCTCGCCGTATGCGCTGCCCTCGTGCTGTCGACGGCGCTCGCCACGGCCCAGGAGCGCAAGCGCTACGACGCCGTGCTCGCGACCGTGAATGGTGCCGCGATCACGGAGAGCGAGGTCGACGAGTTCGCGCAGATCCTCGGTCCGAGCGCGGGCTCGACGGAAACGATCCTCCGCGAGCTCGTGCTGACGCGGCTCGAATCCGACGCGGCCGCCGAAGCCGGAGTGAAAGTCCCCGACGACGTGCTGAACGACGAGATGCTGCGGCGCACGAACGCGCTCGGCGGCGCCGACGCGTACAAGCAGGCGCTGATCGCCTTCGGCCGCTCCGCGGAACAGGACCGCGAGTTCGTGCGCAAACGACTCGCGGCGCGCGCGTGGGTCGATGCGACGGTCGGGCTGGTGCCGAACTCGCCGCTGCTCCGCCCCGAGCTCGCGCGCTCGGTGCGGGTGACGCCCGACGAGACGCGCGCGTTCTTCGCAGCGAACCGGGCCTCGATGCAGTCGGCGAAGGTCCGAACCGTCGCGTACGCCGTGCTGCACGAGAACGACTTCGCCAGCGACGCGGAAGCCAAGGCGAAAGCCCGCGCATTGCGCGCGAGCGTCGACGGGACGCACGACCTCGAGGCGGCCGCCGCCGCGGCGGGCATCACGCGCTGCGGAACGTGGACGTTTCGCGGCGACGACACGCTCGGCTTGCGGGCCGAGGTCGTCCGCGCGGCGTGGGAACTGCCGCTCGGACAGGTTGCCGAGCCGATCGATCAGGGCAAAACACTGCTGCTGCTCCACCCCCTGACCGAGGAGGGCGGTACGGAGATCGCGTTCGAGGACGTCCAGGAAGCGATCGAGCGGCATCTGATCGCCGAAAAGCGCACGGCGGCGCGAGCGGAGCTGGACCGAGCCTTGCTCGCGCGGGCGACCATCCACCCCGAAGACCTGTTCCGCGAGGCCGAGCGGGCCCCGCGCCCCCCTTCTGTGGACCCACCGCAGGCTGCCACCCCGACCTCTCCCCCGGCGCCGACCGGCGGGGGTTGAACGTTGGACCGGCGCCGCGGCCTGCCGGCCCCGTCCGGATCTCGGCAGGTCGGTTACACGACCCCGCTTGCGTCGTATCGGGCGCCACTTAGAATCCGAAAACTTCCGAACCGTCCTCCACTTGCACCGTTCGGGCAGTGACGTCGGGGTCCGTTCGCGCCTGGTTGGGCGCGGACTCGCATTCGACTCCATACTGCTCGCGGGAGACCTAGGAATGACCGAAGCACAGATCCCCGTCCCTCAGATCCAGGCGACGCGCGCCCATCCCGGGCTCGAGGAGCAGTCGTTCGAGGACGCGCTCCGCGAACAGCTGCGCAAGGCGCCGTGGTTGATGGTGTCGATCGGCCTCCACGTGCTGATCGGCCTCATCATGAGTCAGTTCATGACGGGCACGGTCAAGGTCAAGAAACCGACCTTGGCGATCCAAGCCAAGATGGCGGACGAGGAGATCGATCCGATCGAGCCCGAGAAGCCGCCGGAGCCGGAAGAGCAGAAGCCGGAAGAGACCGAAACCGAAGTCGACGACCCGATCGTCCAGGAAGACGTGGTCGAGACCGAAGAGGTCGCCGACACGACGAACGATCAGCCGCTGTCGGACGCGCCGTTCGAAGGCAAGGGCAAGAACGACGTGCTCGGCGTCGGCGGTGGCGCCGGTGGCCGTTCGGGCGGCAAGTACGGCCGTCGTGGCGGCGGCAAGGGCGGCGGCAAGGCGTCGCAGAAGGCGGTCGACGCCGGTCTGGAATGGCTGAAGCGCCACCAGAACGAGAAGGGCTACTGGTCGGCCGACGGCTTCTCGCAGATGTGCACGACGAACAAGTGCGACGGCGAAGGTGAGCAGATGCACAGCGTCGGCGTCACCGGTCTCGCTCTGCTCGCGTTCCTCGGCGCTGGCAACACCGTCAACAACGGCAAGTACAAGAACGTGGTCAAGAAGGGCCTGAAGTACCTGGTCGACATCCAAGACCAGGAGACGGGCTGCTTCGGCGAGGTCAACTCGCACCAGGCATTCCTCTACGACCACGCGATCGCGACCCTCGCGGTCACGGAAGGCTACGGCCTGTCGAAGTGGCCGATCCTCAAGGATCCGGCACAGAAGGGCGTGCGCTTCATCCAGCAGGCGCGCAACCCGTACAAGGCGTGGCGCTACGCCTATCCGCCCGATGGTCAGAACGACGTTTCGGTCACGGGCTGGATGGTCATGGTGTTGAAGTCCGCGGAAGACTTCGGGCTGCAGGTCGATCACGCAGCGATCGATGGCGCCAAGATGTTCATCGAGGAGATGACGGACGAGAACTCGTGGCGCACCGGCTACATCCAAAAGGGTGGCTATTCGGCCCGCGAACCGGGCATGAACGAGCGTTGGCCGGAGCAGAAGACCGAGGCAATGACCGCGGTCGCGATGCTGGCCCGCGTCTTCACTGGTGAAGACACCGAGAAGAGCCCCGCGTTGCGCGGTGGCGCCGACCTGCTGCGCAAGCAGCTCCCGACGTGGGACGAGAAGGAAGGCACCATCGACTACTACTACTGGTACTACGGCTCCTACTCGATGTTCCAGATGGCCGGTCAGGACTGGGACAAGTGGCAGGTGAAGATGCTCGACGCGGTCGTCAAGACGCAGCGTCAGGACGGCTGCGAGACCGGTTCGTGGGATCCGCAGTTCGATCCATGGGGTCACCGCGGTGGTCGCGTCTACTCGACCGCGATCATGACGTTGTGCCTCGAGGTCTATTACCGCTACGACAAGGTCCTCGGCGCGCGCTGACGCGGCAACGAGATCGTCGTCCGCAGAACGAGGCCCGCATCGATCACGCGATCGATGCGGGCCTCGTCGCTTGCACGCAAACGCTGCACGGCGACATCGCGCACGCGCAGCGGATGAGCCGCCGCCGCGCCGTGACGTGAACGCGCGATCCCATCGGACTCCTCGCGTTTCGTCCATGCAGCGATGAACCACGTCGCGGCATCGCCCGTTGCAAGTCCATATCGAGACGGGCGCACATCGACCGCGGCGATGGGAGCACCCGAGGATCGAAACCAACGACCTCAGGGAGGATCCCATGCAACGACATCCCATTCCGGCCCCCACTCCGCCCACGCACGATCACGGCTCGCGGTCGTTCGAAGACGCCCTGCGCGATCAATTGCGGCGCGCTCCGTGGCTGCTCGTTTCCGTGGCGGCGCACGCTCTCCTCGGACTCGTGATGAGTCAGTTCATGACGGGCCAGATGCGGCCGAAGGCCACGCTGCCGGCGTTCGTCGCAACGCTGCAAGACGAATCGATCGACCCGTTCGTCGAGCCCGAACCCCCGACTCCACCCGAATCACCGGAAACGCCGACGATCGACGAAGACGTCATCGTGCCGGACGTCAGCGAACAGACGACGCAGGAGACCGAGACTGTCTCCGACTCCGACAGCGACGCACCGATCGACGCCCCCTTCGAAGGCACGAGCAAGAACGACGTGCTCGGAGTCGGGGGAGGCGCCGGTGGGCGCGGCGGGAATGGCCTCGGCTCGCGCCGACGAATCGGGCGGCCGAGCAGCAGCACTTCGCAGCGCGCCGTCGACGCGGGTCTCGATTGGCTGAAGCGTCATCAGGACGAGAAGGGCTACTGGTCGGCCGCGGACTTCGGGCAATGCTGCGCGACCAATCGCTGCGACGGCGAGGGCGATTCGATGCACGACGTCGGAGTCACCGGTCTCGCTCTGCTCGCGTTCCTCGGGGCGGGGCATTCGCCGAACGCGGGGAAGTACCAGGCCGTCGTGAAGAAAGGCCTGAAGTACCTCGTGGATCACCAGGACGGTGAGACCGGCTGCTTCGGCGAGGCGAACTCGCACCAGACGTTCCTCTACGACCATGCGATCGCGTCGCTCGCGGTCACCGAAGGCTACGGCTTGTCGAAGTGGCCGATCCTGAAGGAGCCCGCGCAGAAGGGCGTCCGCTTCATCCAGCAGGCGCGCAACCCGTACAAGGCGTGGCGCTACGCCTATCCGCCCGACGGCACGAACGACGTGTCCGTGACGGGCTGGATGGTGATGGCGCTGAAGTCGGCCGAGGACTTCGGCCTGATGATCGATCCGTCCGCGATCGACGGTGCGCGCGCCTTCCTCGAGGAGATGACCGATCCACAGTCGTATCGCACCGGCTATCTCGCGCGCGGTGGCTACTCGGCGCGCGAAGGCGGGCTCGCGGAGCGTTGGCCCGAGACGGAGACGGAGGCCATGACGGCCGTCGCGATGCTGTGTCGCGTGTTCACCGGTGAGGACACGGCGACGAGTCCCGCGTTGCGCGGCGGCGCCGACCTCCTGCGCAAGCAACTCCCGACCTGGGACGAGAAGGCCGGCACCATCGATTACTACTACTGGTACTACGGCTCGTACGCGATGTACCAGATGGCCGGACGCGACTGGGACACTTGGCAGCCGCGCATGCTGGACGCCGTGGTGAAGACGCAACGCAACGACGGCTGCGAGAAGGGTTCGTGGGATCCCCAGTTCGATCCGTGGGGTCACCGCGGCGGCCGCGTCTACGCGACGGCGATCATGACCCTCTGCCTCGAGGTCTACTACCGCTACGACCGCGTCATCGGCAGCCGCGATTCCGCGGACCGCATCCCGCGCTGAATGCCGAGGGCAAGCCGCGAAACGTGGACTCGACCCGACGCTCGGCTCGCTCCACGACAAGGATCGGCGCGCGGCCGAACAAGGCACTTCCAAAGAGTGCGGTTCGGCCGCGCGCCCCCCGGGAGGCGTGAACTCGACTTAGGGCCGTTCGAGATTCAGTCGCGGCGCGGCGCGCACACCGACCCCACAAC
>JBPOIU010000028.1:0-17818 GCA_052034255.1 Planctomycetota bacterium
GATCAAGAAGATGGCTTGTGGCTTCCGCAACCGCGACCGCTTCCGGAATGCGATCTACTTCCACCTCGGAGGCCTCGATCTCCACCCTCAGCTATCCAATGTCACCCACACAGATTCCTGATGCGCCTGTTCGGAACAGGAGCGTCGGGGCTCGCGCTCGCCGCGACGCACACGAGCCCATCGAGACGATCCGGCAAAGTGTCGATGAGGCTTCGTAGGCTGTCGGCGTTCGACGTCTTTCCCGTGCCCTGATCCTCGAGCCACTCGCGCAGTTTCGGCTTGCCCGTGTTTTGGTACCAACTGCAGATGAAGCTCTGGACTTCGATCGGCGCTACGAACCGGTAGCCCCCCGCCAACGTCGTGAGGATCGCGACGTAGACCCAGAACCGAGCTGTCAGGACGACCGATTTGATCTGCGCGAAGACGGTCATGACGTTGCGTAACTCCTTGGGAGGATGAGGAATGGCCCGACGGCGTGAGGCACGCCGTGAGGCCGAGCGTCGCGGAGCTGGAAGCGGACGATTTCCAACCACGCCCGAGAGCGGCGCGATGCGGGGATTGGGCTGCGGGCGACGCGAAAGCCGCCCGACCGCGGACTCCGCGAGCCGGATGCAGTTCGTCGTCGTACGGCCAAGCACGTCGCGCGAGCGCCGAGGCCGTCAACTTTTCTCGGGCTTTACCGTCGCCACGGTTACGGACTGCGCCGGAACTCCGCCTCGAGGCCGAGAGGTCTGCGTCACGTTCGCCGCATGGATCTCGGGATCGCGCCGGCGCCGGAGCCCACCGTGATTCGCCGCGACTTCGAACGACGCGACGCGCTCGTCAGCGTGGACTTCGCACCCGCACGCCGCCAACGACCATGCCGAGCGCCTCGACGCGGCGCACGAACGCGTCGATCTCGGCGTAGGTGCATTCCCCGTGGACGACGAGTTCGGCTCGCGCGGTGAAGGGCTTCAACTCCGCGACGATGGACTCCAGCATCGTCAGCGCCTTGTCGAGGTCGACCGGATCACCGCTCTGGATGCGGACCTTCGCATCGCGGTCGAACTCGAGGCGCAACCTCGTGGCGGCGGCGTCCGGATCGGCGTCGATCGCGGAGATCACGAGCAGCGGCTCTTCCCCCACCTTCGATTCGAGTGTGCCGCACACGATCACGGGCACCTTCGACGTGACGAGCGCGTCGAGTTGTTCGGTGAGGCCAGGGTCCGCGCCCTTGGCCATCAGGCGCGAATCGTCCCAGCGCAAGATGTAGGTCCCGCGTTGAACGACGGCCGAGGGCGCTGGCGCCTCGACGAGGACTCCGGTCGCGACGACTTCGACCTTGGAGTCGATCGTGGAGGCGCGGGTGACGAAGAACGACGACGCGACGACCGCCGTCGTCGCGATCGCGACGAATGGATTCATGAGAGGTCCCCCTCGAGTGGCGTGGGCTCACATCGGACGCGGCGGAAGTCCGGTACGCAAGAAGGCCGGGAGGGACTTCCTCCCGGCCTTCGAGGCCACCGGCGTAAGGCGGGGTGACTGGCGTCAGAACGAGTACGGCAGCAGCTCGACGCCGCTATTCGTCGATTCGCTGGGCCGGATCGTGATGCGCATGGGCTGCGAGTACAGATCGCGCTCGGTGCCGCCCGTGCTGGAGCTGACGACGAGATAGAACGTCTCGCCGACCAGACTGGCGTCGTTCGGGATCGTGATCGTCACGACGCCGTCGTCCAAACGGTCGGAGCGCTCCGTGTACGTCGTCGCGCGGTCGAGTTCCGGCGTGAACGACAGACTCCACGACTCCGGCACCGGGGACCGCAGGTCGAGTCCGATGCCCAGCGGATTGCTCTCGCCATTCGCACTCACCGACAACGCCGTCGCCGCGTGGACCTTGAACGCTTGCCCACCGTAGAACGACGTCTCGAACTCGAGCGCGATGCTCGACCCGACCGAGCCGACGAGCGTCGTCGGAGGTTCGCGGAAGTTCACCATCTTCGAGGGGAACGACACGACCGGGCCTCCGTTCGGTCCACCGGTGAAGACGACATTGCCGTTCTGACCGGGAGTTACGGAATCGCTCCCGTCATTGGTCGCCGTGAACGTAACCTGTTTCAAGGTTGCAGTGAACTTCTGCATGGCCTTGTCGCCGTTGCCGATGTTGAACGTGTACGAGAAAGCTCCCGAGCTTCCCGCCGCGATCCCAGCGCCAGCGGTCTTCATTCCCTGCTTGGTGTTCCCGCTCGTGACCGTCTTGCTCCAGCCCGCGGGGCCGGTTGCGTCGCCGTTTGGCGTCTTCAGTGTTCCCTTCACCGGATCGAAGTGGATGTCTTTGATCGTTTCGCCCGTGCCGGCCGTGACGGTGTACGTGATCGTCGCCGTACCATTCTGGTTATCGGTCGAGGAGCTAGAAACGCTTCCCGCGTACGCGACTACAGAAATGACAACTGACGACGCAAGCGCCGCATGTTTCAACATGTTTACAGTCTCCTGATGTTGCCATCCATGCACATGGTGATCGTCGCCCCAATGACAACGGGATCTTCCGGCCCTTGCTGCTCCTGTCTCTGGCAATAGGAGCGGAAAGCAGCATCGCCATGCGCCGTGCCTGTCAGTCCGAAATCAGACGTGACACACGCCGGGGGACAAGCTACGAGGCCGACACGCGCCGAGTCAAGGGCGCACGAACCCTAATCTGTCCGCGGCCCAAACGACGACGCGACGACCGCCGTCATCGCGAGGGTGGTGAGTGGATACATGAGGGGTCCTCCTCGAGTGGCGTGGGCTCACATCGGACGCGGCAAAAGTCCGGAACGCAAGATGGCCGGGAGGGACTTCCTCGCGACCGCGCCAGGCAAAGCGCTCGAGGACGTCGACTGTCCTTCGCGGTCGCACTCGTACGAAGCCACACTCTTCAGTTCGGACCGCCGCCCGTCGCGAGCACTCGCATGAAGCGCGGAAGTGGAATGGCGGTGACCGATTCGTCCAACGCGAACTCGTGCTCACCGGGGTGAACGACGTACAGGTGATCGAGCCCGAGGTCCTTCTGCGCGATCCGCATGGACTTCGTCGTGGCCGGCTGTTCCGAGTACTTGAACTCGATCCCTAGGCGGCGCCCGGCGTGGAGTAGCAATAGATCGAGTTCGGCGCCACCGTGCGTTCCCCAGAAGTAGGCAGAGCGGTCGCCGGTGACGCTCAGGATCTGTTCCAGGCAGAAGCCCTCCCAGGACGCCCCGAGCTTCGGGTGCGATTGGAGTCCCGGTACGTCGACGATCCCGAGCAGCGCGTGGAAGAGTCCGGAGTCCCGGATGTACACCTTGGGCGATCGAAGCTGACGCTTCTTGAGGTTCTCGAACCACGGCGGCAGTTGGCGCACCACGAACGTCCCGCTCAGGATGTCGAGGTAGCGTCGCGCCGTCGGCTCCGACGATCCCAGCGCGCGCGCCAGTTCCGCCACGTTCAGGACTTGCCCGTGGTCATGCGCGACCATCGTCCAGAACCGACCCAGCGTCGCCGCCGGCACTTGGATCCCCAATTGGGGGATGTCGCGCTCCAGAAAGGTTCGCCGAAAGTCGTCGAGCCACTGGCGCGCGACCGCGTCGTCGGACGCGAGGAGCGCGCGCGGAAATCCGCCCCGCCACCACAACCGAGACAGCGCAGCCTCGCCCAATTCCGTCAGCGTGAATCCGGTTACGTCGACGAACGAGACGCGACCGGCGAGACTCTCGCTGCCCGCTTGGACGAGCACCGGCGACGCACTGCCGAGGATGACGAACCTCGCAGGAGTTCCCGGCCGATCGGCGAGCACACGAAGCAGCGGGAGAAGCTCGGGGCGCCGTTGGATCTCGTCGAGGATCACCAGCCCTGCCAGCGGCCGGAGCACCAACTCCGGATTGGCGAAGCGAGCCAAATCGACCGGCGACTCGAGGTCGAAGAAATGAACGGGAGCGTCCGACTCCTCCGCGAGCATGCGCGCGATCGTCGCCTTGCCCGCTTGGCGAGGACCGAGCAGGGACACGATCGGGTTGTCCTGGAGCCGAGCGCGGATGGTCTGCAGGTACGCGGTGCGCTGGATGTTCATTTCCGTGAAAAGCTAAGGTCGTGCTTTAGATTTTCGAGGATCTTGCGTCTGTTGGGCCGTTCCCGGCTCGGCTACCGCGCCGGCCGGCCAGGCGCGGATCCGGTACGGGGATCCGGATCTCGAACTCGTGCAAGTCATGCACGAGTTGACACGGGTGGCGGCGCGTTCGCGCGATCGTGGTCGGGCGTTCGTGCCCGTTCGGCCGTTCCCAACTCGGCTACCTCCCCGCCGGGCCAGTCGGGTGTCCGCCGCGGTCGGTTTGAAGCTCAGTTTGAAGCGATGGTGCGAGGGAGGTGGCCGGCCACGAACGCAGCCCCGCCGGGCTCGCGCGCTGATTCGGCGTCAGATCCGCCCACAGCTTCAACTCGACCGCATGCCGCCGCCCATCGGCGAAGGTCAACACGAGGTCATGCCGGAGATCGCCGGAGCACTGCTCTTCGTCGATGCGTGCGCAATCGCCGGGGAAGCCGGCCCACGAACAGAACGAGCTTCGGAACGTGTGGTCGTTCGTGAGCAGATAGCGGAGAACGCCTTGCGCGAGGCGCTCGCCGTGGCGGCCTTGGACGGCTTGGAACAGGGAGAGCTTTGGGGCTTCGGAGTTCATCGCTCCCCTGGGTGTCGAAGGTGTCGGAGGTTCGGCGGCGACGGCATGGGAACGACGATTCACACTCCGTCCTGAAGCGTTCGTCGGCCCGCTTCGGTGATTCGATACCGCTGCTTCGAACTCCTCGGCCTGTCCGGGATCGTCATTTCGAGAAGTCCTGCCTGGAGCAGGGGCGCGACGACTTGGTCCCGGAACTTCGTCCGGTCCGTTCGGCCCGACGGGATCATGAGCTCCGCAGGCGCGCGTGGATCGACTGCGAGTTCCAGGACTTCAACTTGGTTCGGACTTCGTGCCGACTTGGTGCCAACTTGGTGCCGGCCCGGCACCAAGTTCGACACCGCAGTGACGATCTCGGCCTTGAACGTCACGGTGACGGCGCCCGAACCCTCGGTGAACGTGGGCTCCGCGATGCCGTACGCGCGGCAGTGGCAACGCAGAATTGGAACCAGGGGATTCGTGCAGCAAGCTGCTGCACGATTGTTCGCGCACGCCACGAATCGGCAGACTTCGCGGTACGCCCGCAATTTCCAGCGCTTGAACTTGGGCCGCACTTGGGACCGACTTGGGACGGGGCGCGTCCCAAGTCCGCGACGATCTCGGCCTTGACGGTCACGGTGACGGCGCCCGAACCCTCGGTGAACGTGGGCTCCGCGATGCCGTATGCGCGGCTCGCCTCGATGACCCGGTTCGTGCCTCGGCCCCAGACCTCGATGGCGCCCGTGCGGTGGAATGCGCCCGCGATGATCTCGCTGACGAGGCCCGATGCCTTTGAAGTTCTCGATCCCGCGCGAGGTCTACGGGATCCCGCCTTCACCGGCCGCCTCCGCGCTTCGCGGCGAGCTTCGCCTTGCCAGCCTCGGTCAGCCGATAGCGCTGGAGGCGGCTGTTCGGCTTGTCGGGGATGGTCATCTCGACAAGGCCAGCAGCGATAGCGGGCCTGAGGTAGCGCTCCGAGAAGCTTCTGCGCCCTTCGAGGCCGATCGCGGCTAGCAAGTCATCGCGGCTCATCGTGCCGGTGAAGGCCTTGAGCATGCGGTCGACTTGATCCCCGACTTGATCCCCGACTTGATCCCCCACCGGTGGACGGATGCGGTCAGCATCCGACGTGGGGTTAACCCAGGCCCACTGGATGCGAACCCCGTTGCCGTCCGACTCGACCGTCGGCTCGGGCGTTCCTTGTGCGCGGCAAGCCTCGGCGATGCGTTCGTAGCCACGGCCCCATGCTTCGATGAGCCCGGTGCGGAAGAACGTGCTGGCGACGTCGGGGTTGTGCGGCTGGGAGTTGTGCTTGCCGAGCAAGGTCGCCGCCGCGTCGCGGGAGCTGCAGGACTCACGTCCTGCCGCCCACGCGATGCGACCGCGCGCTTCGGCCATGGCGGGCTCGGCCGATGCGCAGATCGAAGTGGCGAAATTGCCCAGCGGAATCCACGTCATCTCCATCGGGTCGTCCGAGAACCGCTGCTCTTCGAAGCCGAACGAGCCGTTGGCGCGCTGGAAGATCACGATCCGGCGCTTCTTCGTGGAGTCGTACAGGACTTGAAGTGGGGTCATGGGTTTGGTTTGGCAAGGAGACAGCGTCAGAAATGCGTGCCTGATTCGGGAACTTGGGCCGCCATGAATCTCTCAGCTTCGGAGCGACTTACGAGCAGTCCGCCAAGGTACGGGATCGACGTGGGCCGCTCGCCACGCAGGGCCGCCATCAAGGCCATGACGACGAAGTCGTGCGCGACCGCAACAACCCCGTGCGTATCGCACTCGCCGATTGCAGCCTCGATTGCCGCGGCTGCGACCCGCTCGCACGGAACGAGGACACCCGTTGGGAGCGATCCGTCCATCCAAGAGGTAACCAGTTCGACCCAACCCAATCGACGCTTCAGTTCTTCGTAGTGCTCTGACTCTGTCGCGCGAAAGCGCGTCAGCTGCGCGGCCTGCAAGATCGCCGAAGGGTCCGACCCAGCACCTACGGCGATGGCCCGTGCGGTTCCGACCGAACGGGGAACCGGGCTAGTCACGAGTCGGGCTGATCTGCCCACTCGGCGGCCCAGACTCAGAGCCATCTCGCGGCCCCGCGGCGTGAGCGCAACCTCATGCTTCTGTTGCGAAGTTAGTCCGGCGAACGAAGGTCGCTCGGAGTGCCGAATGAACAGGATCGCACCGTCTCGCAACAAGTCAGCCTCGACTTGGTCTGGCCTCAAGAGGGTCGACATCGGTTTGCCGCGCGCCCAGCTACGCGACGGTCGCCGCGCAAGAACGCTGACTTCCCGTTCTCGAGCTCGCTGGGCACTTCCCTTTCCGAGTCCCGATGGCTCGTAGAGGTAGAGCGGCTCACGAATCCACTCGGGGTGTGTCGCCATTTCGACGATCGGCAGCATGAACGACCAGTCGACCGCGATCTCAGCGTAGGCGCCGTCAATTCGCAGCTCGTGGTCGGGGATCGCGTCGAACAACCGCTTTCGAAACGATCGCAAGTGTTGCCAACAGTTGCCGCCTCGGTTGCTTCTAGGCTCGTCGAAAGTGACGGGGTACTCAACGTGCTTGTCGGTGCGCAGCATCGAGCCGACCGTCACCTCTGCACCGTTCCAGTGTGCGTCCGCCACGCGCTCGGCAACCTGGCTCCCGATGAGCGCATCGTCCAGGTCCAACGTCACGATCACCGTGTCCGGATTCACGCAAACGTGGCGCACAGCGAGCACAGTGTTGGCAAGTTGTCCGCGACGTTCCCGCGGCTGGAGGAGTGTCAGGCGATTGCTCCATCCCTCGGACAAACAATGCAGGTACCTCCGGCTCAACTCAACCGAGCCATCGTCCACGATCACTGCACCCCAGTCCGACCCACTCTGCGCCAAGAGCGAGTCGAGGCATCGTCGCATGCGTCCAGGCGGGACGTTGCGGCCCGTGATCACGAACACGAGCGACTCGCAACGCGCGCGCGGAACCCACCGCAGTGGGCCGCCGGAGAGGTCGACTGCCCCAGTCTGGTTGTTCGATCGGAAGCCCTTCTCGACAAGATCGATCAACAGCATCCAGTCTTTGGTGGGCTTCTTGCACGCATTGGGAACGTGAACGAACCAAGTCGATGCGGCACCACCACGGAGCGATCTGAGCGCCCCGTTCTGCACAGCTATGTCCAGTGATCGGTGCCACGACAGCTCGGGAGCTCCATTCACAAGCCGGTTAGGCAGCGGGCGCGCAGCCAGCAGCCGCTGCCGATGCAGAAGGCACCCACGGACTTCCACGCGCCATGGACCACTGTCACCATGGGCTGAAAACGAAAGGTCAGTCCCACGCGCGATATTCAGAGCCGACGTGACGACTCGCTCGTCGGTCTCGAACTGGGCGATCATCTCGCCGAGATAGTCCTGCTGCCGGTCGCAGCGACCAACCAACAGATCTGAATCGACTTGCAGAATGTACTCCGCAGTGCATGACGCGATGGCGAGCAGCGGCGCGACAAGCGGCGCGCCGTGACACGAGTGCGTTGCGGAGGAATCGACGTCGAACCACTCGCGAAGGACGGTGGCACTCTCTGGACCGACTTCCGGTCCAACCAGAATCCGATCGATCCAGCCGTGGCGAACGAGTCGATGGGCGGCCTCCATCAGCGACTGCGTATCGCTGGCGGCGTGTTGACGCACGAACCCATCCCTCCGCGAGTCGATCGCGAGCACGCGTTCCTGGAACGCACGCGGCCCTTCGAATTGGGTTACCAGATGTTCGACCTGCTGCTCGATCGTCTTGGCCTCCATCGCGCACGTCTTGATGATCAGCGCGACTCCGCCGCCCTGCGTGGACAGCGCGATTGGACGACACACCAGTGTCAGGAAGTCAGAGGCAGGTTCGAACCGTTCGAGATCCACCGACTCACTCTCGATCCGCCGTTCGATCACGAGTCCGTGTCGCAACAGGTCGCGCTCGATCCTGCGGAGTGGACGGTGGAACTCACGTCTCTGCTCGCCAGTCTCCGCATACTCCGTGTAGTCGAAGCACTCCTCGTAACGGGCGCCAGCCGGCAGTTCGCGGTTTCCATGCAGCGGCGTCGGCCCGCCGAACGTTGCAAACGGGTTGCAAACCGTCACGAGAACCGTCCCGCCCGATCGCACGGCAGCTCGCAGGTCACGGAGCATGCGCTCGTAGTTGGGCCCGTCCGGCCACTCGCACAAGACGAGTGTGCATACGACTGCGTCGAATGGACCCGCGGCCAAGGCTTCCTCGCGGTCGGCAGTCAAGCGTAGCCCGACCGGCAACTCACCCAGTCCCACCCACCGCGCCGCGACGCCGGTACCGGGATCGAAACCGATCGTGCGTAGTCCGGCAGCCGCAAACGCGCGAGCACTCCACGCCTTCTTCCCGCATCCGTAGTCCAGAACACTGCGCGCATTCGATTCTCGAATGATCGGATCGACAGTGCCGGCCGCGATCGCGGTGGCCGACGGCCGTTCGTCGCGGACAGCGCGCCAGAACAGCTCGAACCCGTTGAGCTCGGGCAGGTTCGCGTCTTGGAGGGCTCGCCGCATGACTACGTCGAGATCGGGCCGGTGTGCCCACCGCCACGAGAGCCACGCTCGTTGTGCCATCGATCGGTAACCGTCGTTGGAGTACGGGCGGATGTCCGCGCCGTAGTCGATCAGTCGCAATCCCGACGTAGTCACACGCAGATTTCTTGGATGCACATTCCGGCACACGACCCCGAGCGACTTCAATTCACGCAACATCGCGATCAATTCGGGACCGTGGCCGCCGGAGTAGGGCTTCGACGGCTCGAACGGATAGCTCACGACGAGCGGGCCGTTGCTCGTCGTGAGCTCGGGCAAGTAGACGTGACGAACGTCAATCGACTTGCTCCCGAGAGCGCGCAGTACCGCTTCGGTGTCGTGATTGATCCGAGGCTTCAGCAAGTCGAGCACCTTGAACACCCGGCACTCGTCGGTGAGAACAACTCCCTCTCCACCCATCCCCAGTAAGCGGAGCGCTTCATTGCCGGTCACACCGCGAAGCACGGCGCGCGCATGAATCTCGCGAGCCCGTTGGAAGGTCGGATCGTCGAGCATCGATGCCGCGTGGGTCGCCCGATACTCGACGATCAAGCCGTCCATCGACGCGAACGCACCGCGAGTCGCCTCGTCGCTCACGCTGGCGCGGATGCACGCGGAAAACTCGGCAACGGCGGATGGATGGAACTCGGCGCGCAGTCGATCCATCTCGACGGCGATCGTGTCCAGCGCGGCGCGCGATTCGGCACTCGCCCAGGCCGGGTGGTTCGTGGCGATGCGTCGCGCCGCCGTGCGGATTGATCCAGCCAAACCGAAGACTCGCCACGCGTTGAGAGTCAACGCAGCGACTCGCTCGTCGACATACTTGCGCGCGAGGTGAACGCCCTTCCGAAGCTCCTCGTCGGTCCACGCAAGCAGCGGCGACCGTCGCGCGGCGACTGGGCGCTCCTGCATCAACTCGTGCTCTGCTCGATAGAAAGCGTAGCCCAGCACATCCCGGCGCAGTGGTTCGCTTGCGAAGCTCGCTCGAGCGGTTGAAGTGCGATCGTGCCGAACGCCAACGCACGGGTGAACGACGAGGCGCAAGCCGGCTTGGTCGCGCATCAGTTGCGAGACCAGCATGTCCGACCGACGCACGAACTGATCGCCCACGCGCGCGATCGTGTGTGGGTAGAGCATCAGTTGGGCAGGATTGAAGAACACCGCGGAGCCGCCGCGCTGGGTCGATTCGGCAGCAGCTTCGCGTGCGAGGTCGCGCGCGTGGATCAGCAAGGGGCGGAACACGGACTCGCCAGCCATGAGCCGGGCGACCTTTTTCGCAGCCCACTGGAGCATGTCACCAGCACTTCCATCGTCGACTGGCGGCGGGAGCAACGGGGTCTCGAGGTGCTCCGTCAAGCGGGACAGGTCGTAGTAGCTATCACGTAGAGCGTCGCGTTCGGCCGAGACTCGAGCGCGCTGGTCCGGCCATGCGTCATCGGGCACGAGATGGGCGAACGCTCCCACGACAAGTTCCAGGTCGACGAGCTGCGTGCGAAGCGTCGCGATGAACGGCAGCGGCGCGGCGTCGGTGTCGGGCCCGATCACGACGTCCACTCCTTCGCGCCGTAGCCGCAGCAACGTCGCGAGATCAGGCGTGACGTACTGTGTCGAGATGCCATCCCCGCGATCCACGCGGATATTCAGGCGCTTGTCGTCGTCGAGGATCCAAGCAGCCGCCCCCGGCACGTTGAGGGCGATACGCCCGACGTATGTGCTCAAGATCGAGCGGGTCGCCGCGATCGGCAAACGGGCCTTCGTCATATCCGGGACGTCGAGCAGGTCACCTCGCTCCCAGTCCAACCGTTGCTGTTCGATCGCAACGACTTCGACGCGCAGACCGCGGGCCGAATACGTGCGTGCGAGGTCGTGGAGCGGACGCGTTCCGGCGGGCAACGGTCCATTTTCGACGACTACAACCTTCAGCGATCGAATCCCCGGTTGCTCGCGTAGTCGAAGGAGGTCATCGAGCAGTCCACTTACATGCGGAGGAACCACTGCGTCCGTCACGAAGCCGATCACCAGATCCAGGTCTTCCGACGGCGCGGGGAGATCTGCCGCCGGAACGAGCACTGGAAGATGAATGACCGGCTTCCAACCGAACTTCTCGGAAGCGCGGGCTTCAGCCTCATTCCTCGATCTCACATCGAAGCGCAACTGGTGCTTGGCAAAGAGCCGCGTCAGTCCCTCGACCTTGGCGGGCGACGAGGAAGTCGACAGTCGATCCGGCCGCTGGTCTGCGTAATGGTGGACGGTGTGTCGATCGGTACAACCGAAGCGTAGCTCCTCGAGTGCATTGATTCTCAAGCAGAGGTCTCGGTCGGTGCAGCTCGGCAGCCGCTCGTCGAAGCAGCCGACCAAGAGCAACAGGTCGAGCCGAACGAAGAGATTCGAACCTTGAATGTGCTGGCCGCGAACGAACAGTTCACGAGGATCGAGCTGGGTCGGTATCGAGTGAAGGTGCCCAGCCGCCCCGCTGGCTTCATGTCGGATCAGGCCGCTCGTCACCATGTTCAAGTTGCGGGCATTCGCCGCATCGATGCAGCACTCGAGGTGATTCGGTTCCCATGCGTCATCGTCATCGAGAATCGCCACGAAGATCCGGTCCGCGTGGTGCGTTTCGCGATGGAGCTGGTCAATTCCCGTGTTCCAAGCGCCCGACGCGCGCTTCGGAGTTCGCCGATTGCGCAGGACTGTCACACGGACTTTTCCTTGGCAGAGCGCGCGTAGCCGACGAGCCTGCACAGCGAGCCCGGCATCGGGCAGGTCCGAATGGTCGAGGTCCACGACGACCACGATCCGAGATGGAAGGGTTGACTGGGACAGGATGGACGGGATGGCGCGGCGCGCGAGCAGATCGAATCGGCCGCGCGTCGCAATCAATGCAACGACCGAACACGCGTCCGACATTTGCAGACGAAGGCCCATGGGTTTCTCCGATGAGCGAGAGACTTCGTCGACGCCGCTCGGTCGCGAGACCGAGCTATGCCCTTACGGGCACATCCCTCGAACCCCAAACAGGAGCACTCCGCTCGCCAGAGCGCAGCCGACGGTCACATCTTGCTCATCTAGGAAGACGTGTTCGTCAGCGTGGTGCCCGCTGCCCGAGTGGACAGGGAGTCGCTTGTCGACGGGGTGAACGTAGCGAACGAACCGGAAAAGAGAATCCCTCTACGTCGCGTGGGCACGTGCCATCTCACGCCGCCGCCCAGATCTCCGACAACACTTCCGCCTGCTCAAGCACCGTCTGCGTCGCCTTCTCCTGCTTGTCCGGCGGATACCCATGCTTGCGCAGGATTCGCTTCACGAGTACGCGCAGTTGCGCGCGCACATTGTCGCGAATCGTCCAGTCGATGGTGACGTTCTTGCGGACCGTCTCGACCAGTTCCCGCGCGATCGCGCGTAGCGCGTCGTCGCCCATGACCTTCACGGCGCTGTCGTTCGTTTCGAGCGCATCGTAGAACGCGAGCTCATCATCGTTGAGGCCGAGTTGCTCGCCCCTCGCGCTCGCAGCGCGCAGTTGCTTGGCGAGTTGGATCAACTCCTCGATGACCTGCGCCGTCTCGATGGCTCGGTTTTGGTACTTGCGGACGGATTGCTCGAGGAGATCCGCGAACGATTTGGCTTGGACGACGTTGCGTTGGCCTCGCGTACGGATTTCGCCCTTGAGGAGCTTCTGCAGCAGTTCGACGGCGAGGTTTCGGTGCTTCATGCCACGGACGTCGGCGAGGAACTCATCGGACAGGATCGAGATGTCCGGCTTCTTCAGGCCTGCCGCCGCGAAGATGTCCACGACTTGGTCCGAGACGACGGCCTTCGAGATGATCTGGCGGATCGCGAAGTCCAACTCGTCGTCGGTCTTGCGTTCGCCCGTCGTGTTCTTCGCGAGCACGGCACGAACGGCCTGAAAGAAACCGACGTCGTCTCGAATACGCAGCGATTCGGCGTGCGGCACCGCGAGCGCGAACGCGTGCGAGAGTTCGGTGACGGCGCGCAACAGTCGCGCCTTGCCGTCCTGCTGGGCGAGGATGTGCTCTTGAGCCGCAGGCAGCACCGTAACGCGCTCTTGAGCAGTGCCAGTGATCCAACGGCTCCGGTCGAAGCCGTGGAAGAGCCCGCAACAAACCTCGTACTTCTCCCGCATCAGCGCTACGGCTTGCTCTTGATCGACCGCGGTCTCGCCCTTTCCGCCGGCTTCCGTATAGGTCGCCAGCGCCTTCTTCAGCTCGTCGGCGAGTCCGAGGTAGTCGACCACGAGCCCACCGGGCTTGTCCTTGAACACCCGATTGACGCGCGCGATGGCCTGCATCAATCCGTGCCCCCGCATTGGCTTGTCCACGTACATCGTGTGCAGACTTGGCGCATCGAAACCCGTGAGCCACATGTCGCGCACGATCACGATGCGAAACGGATCGGCCGCGTCGCGGAAACG
This sequence comes from Planctomycetota bacterium, assembly GCA_052034255.1. Lineage (GTDB taxonomy): Bacteria > Planctomycetota > B15-G4 > B15-G4 > JADJEK01 > JADJEK01. The sequence goes on from JBPOIU010000028.1 coordinate 13,626, forward strand.
AGCTGCCATCACTTCGCGCCGCGGTTTGTTGCGAATGTGCGGCTGCCACTCGAGTGGATCGGAAGCCGAGCCCGTCATGACGACTTTCAGAGCGCCGTGCTCATCGTCCGCGCCGTGCCACTCAGGCCGCAACTCGATGAGCTCGCGATACAGCTCGACGGCGATGCGGCGACTCATCACGACCACCATCGCCTTGCCCTTCATCGCCGCGAAGCGGCTCTCGAGATGCGCCACGAGATCGCGCGCGATGAGCTTGATGCGGTTCTCCGAACCGACGATGGCCTCGAGCTGCGCCCAACGGCTCTTCAGCTTCTCCTTGCGCTCGACTTCCTCACCTTCGGTCGCTTCCTCGAACTCCGGATCGATGTTCGGCCGCTCGGACTCCTTCAGCTCCAGTTTGGCAAGGCGGCTCTCGTAGTAGATGGGCACCGTCGCGCCATCGACGACTGCGCGTTGGATGTCGTAGACGCTGATGTAGTCCCCGAACACGGCGCGCGTGTTCGCGTCGGTCTGCTCGATCGGCGTGCCGGTGAAGCCCACGAACGATGCGTTCGGCAGCGCATCCCGCATGTGACGGGCGAATCCGTCGATGAAGTCGTACTGGCTGCGGTGCGCCTCGTCCGCGATGACGACGATGTTGCGCCGCGCGGACAGGACCGGGTGCCGATCGCCTTGCGCCTCGGGGAAAAACTTCTGGATCGTCGTGAACACTACGCCGCCGGCGGCGACGGCGAGCTTCGCTCGGAGGTCCGCGCGGCTGTCGGCTTGCACCGGCGGCTGCCGCAGCAGGTCACTGCATCCAGCAAACGTGCCGAAGAGTTGGTCGTCGAGGTCGTTGCGGTCAGTCAGCACGACGATCGTCGGATTGTGCATCTCGGGGTGCAGGATCACGCGCCCCGCATAGAACGCCATGGTCAGGCTCTTGCCCGCGCCTTGGGTATGCCAGACGACGCCGACGCGTCGGTCGCCGGGTTCACCACCCGGTCGCGTGCCAGCTTCCCAAGTACCGGGAACGTCCGCGACGACCGACTGTGCCGCGCGCAGCGTCTCGTCCACGGCCGCATTCACCGCGTGGAACTGGTGATACCCGGCCATCTTCTTGATCAGAGTTCCGCCGCCGCCGTCGGCACCAGCAGAGTCCTCGAACACGATGAAGAAGCGCAACAGGTCGAGGAAGCGGCGCTGCTCGAAGGCACCTTCGAGCACCACCTGCAGTTCGGAGAGACTCGACGGAGCATCCTTCTTCCCCGTGATCGTGCGCCAGGGCTTGAACCACTCCTTGCCCGCACCCAACGTCCCCATTCGTGCCTGCATGCCGTCCGAAGCCAGCAGCACGGCGTTGGTGACGAACAACGCCGGCACCTGCGCCTGGTAGGTCTGCAGTTGCTGGAACGCCGACCACACCGTCGCATTCTCGTCGGCAGGGTTCTTGAGCTCGATCACGGCCAGGGCCAAGCCGTTCACGAACACCACGATGTCGGGCCGGCGCGTGCGCTGCCCTTCCGCGACGGTGAACTGGTTGACGGCGAGCCAGTCGTTGTTGTCGGGCACTTCGAAGTCGATGACCCAGACCTGCGCGCCCGCGATGGACCCGTCGTCGCGTCGGTACTCGACGGTGACGCCGTCGATCAGCATCCGGTGAAGGGCGCGGTTGCGCTCGATCAGTGACGGCGCGTCGACGCGCGTCAGCTTGCGGTAGGCGTCGTCGATTGCATCGGGCGGGAGGTCTGGATTCAGCTTTTTGAGCGCCTCGCGAAGGCGCCGCTCGAGCACGACGTCTCGATAGTTCGGGTCGCTGCGTTCCGCGTCGGGTTCGCCCGCGGCGATGTCCGGCCCGTGGAGTACTGCGTAGTGCAGTCCTTCGAGCCACGCGAGCGCGGCGTCCTCGACGACGGATTCGGTGAAGTTCTTGTTCATTGCGACGGTCCGGACAGCATGTTCATCACCAGCCGGATCATGATGTCCTTGTCCTTCGCCGCCGACTCGGCGACGAGCAGCGCAAGCGCAGCCAGCCCCACGTCGTTGATCACCGCCTCGCCGTTGCGGAAGAGCCGATCATTCCGATGGAGGAACTCCACGAACAGAAACGATCCGATGCGCTTGTTGCCATCCGCGAAAGGGTGGTCCTTGATGACGAAGTAGAGCAAGTGCGCGGCCTTCGACTCGACGGTCGGATATGCCGGCGAGCCGAACGCGCTCTGCGCGAGGTTGCCCAGCACCGCGGCAAGTCCGTCGTCACGTTCACGGCCGAAAAGGTCGGTCGCTTCGCCGCGCGTGATCAAGTCGGTCTTCAGCCGCGCGATCGCGGTCCGCGCGGCCTTGGCGGACGGCAGCTTCCCGCCCCGCGTTCCCTTCGGGTCCTCGAGAAGTCCTTCGTCATAGCGCTGGAGCAGCAGGAAGGTCTGCGTGTAGCGAGCAATGACGTCGACCAGGCCGCGACCTTCGTCCGTCGTGAGGGCGTGACCGGCGGCTGCCTTGCGGACCAAGACGAGAGCTGACTCGAGTTCCGCGGCATTGCGCGCGTAGCGCTGCCGATCGAGCGTGAATCCGCGCGTCAGATGCTCGCGCAGCGTGCGCGTCGCCCAGATCCGGAAGTGCGTGCCGCGCAGAGACTTCACGCGGTATCCGACCGAGATGATCACGTCGAGGTTGTAGTACTCGACGTCGCGGCTGACCGTTCTCGCTCCCTCGATTCGAACTTGTGCAAAAAGTGCACGAGTTGCCATTGGGTCGAGTTCGCCCTCTTGGAAGACGTTCCGAATGTGCTTCGTTACGACCGAGCGCTCCCGCCCGAACAGCTCGGCCATCTGCTCCTGGTTGAGCCAGACGGTGTCGGACTCCAACCGGACGTCGACCCGGACTTCGCCGCCGGGGGACGAGTACACGATGACTTCGCCGCCGGGTGCGCGGGTCATCGGGAGGGGTTCCGCGCTTGAACAGCCCCGAAGGTCGACCACGACGTGGTCCATTCGGCAGCCAGGCTCTCGAGTTCGACCTTCGCAACCAGCGAGCCGTTCACGGACAGCACGGCGCCTGACCGCCGCGTGTGGTGGCGTTCGAGTAAGACCAGGCGATAACTCGAGTCTCCGCGCTTCGCGCCGGGTTCGCCGGCGGCAATGTCGGGACCGTCCAGCATTGCGTAATCGAACGCCTCGATCCGCGCGAGCGCGGCGTCTTCGACGACGGATTCGGTAAAGGCGCCGATCACGCTCGCACCAGCCCACGCTTGAGTCCGAGCCGCTCCTGGAACTCTGTTGGAATATCGCTCCAATGCTCGACGAGCAGATCGACGAGCTGGCGCCCGTTGACCAAACCGATGCGCGGGAATCCCGGCTGCAACGCTACGTCCGCAGCGGTCGGCTGGAAATCCGCGGTAGTAATGAACGCGCCCTGTCCGTTCGACGGAATCGAGGCGCGCAGCTGCTTGACGACGCTAGCGGCCACTTTCGAGTCCAGTTTGTAACGCTTGGCTTGGACGAAGACCTTCACCTTCGCAAGGTTGGCGATGTTGAGCTCTCCGATGGCGTCCACTCCTCCATCGCCACTCTTTCCTGTGACTTCCGAGCCTTCGAAGCCCAGCGCCGTCAGCAGGTGGCTGACCAAAATCTCGAACTCCTTGTGGTCGAGTTCGAGCACCTGCTCGAGCACAGCGAGGTACGGGTCATACGCTGCGGGCTTGATTGCGGTCGGCGCGTGCTTGCAGCCAATGGCGGCGAGAAACTCGTCGCGTTGTGACACAGCGAAAACCGTCAGCGAAGACCGGATGGTGTTCTGGAACGGCACCGAAAGACCACTGCGCTTCAGGGTCTCCCGCGCCCACTCCACACGCCGCCGATGTCGGTAAGGACAGCCGTCCTCCCCCGTGGCAAAGAAGTACGAAGGATCGGGCGCGACCCTGCCGTAGAACAGCAACTCGGTATCCGCTGCCGGGGTGAGCACGTAGTCGCCCGCCTTCATCTCGAGCAAGAAGCGCGCGATCTGTCCCACTTGTTGGCCGATGACGATGTTGCTCGTGTCATCGGGGTGCGCGGTTTTGTACAGCGGGTACAGCTCGTCGCGTGTCGTGATCGCGCCGAGATCTGTCCTCCCCATCCACCCGATCGCCACGTAGCCGCCGGAGACGAATTGCGGGGCGAAAGTACCGAACTCCGCGCGGACGCAGAAGACGTTGGTCACCGTGGGCTCCCATCCGC
>JBPOIU010000088.1:0-20541 GCA_052034255.1 Planctomycetota bacterium
CTACCGTCCCGGCGCACGAGTGACGCGGTGGTTGGGAACCTCACGATTGCGGCACGGAGCGAGGAAATCCTCACGTCCGGGCGCGAATCGGCCCGAAATACGGAGGAGCCCCTGCCCTGGACGGTCATCCGGCTTCTGATCCCCCTGAGGTAAAGCATCCATGTTCGACCGGTTCACTGATCGCGCCCGCAAGGTGATGAACCTTGCCAAGCAAGAAGCCCAGCGCCTCAACCACGAGTACATCGGCACCGAGCACATCCTGCTCGGCCTGATCCAGGAGGGCAGCGGCGTCGCCGCGTCCGTGCTGAAGAACCTCGGCATCGACCTGAAGAAGATCCGGGCCGAGATCGAGAAGATCGTCAAGGGCAGCCCGACCATGGTCACCATGGGCACGCTGCCGTTCACGCCGCGCGCGAAGAAGGTCCTCGAGCTCGCCCTCGAAGAGGCCTCGCAGCTCGGTCACAACTACATCGGGACCGAGCACCTGCTGCTTGGCCTCATCAAGGAGAACGAGGGCATCGCGGCCCGCGTGCTCCTGAACCTCGGCGTGAAGCTCGAGGAAGTGCGCGAAGAGGTCCTCGAGGTCCTCGGCGCCGACGTCCAGCCGGAGCAGCCGTCCTCGGAAGAAGAGCCGGATCAGGGCAACGTCCCCGGAACGAACGGCGGCGGCTCGAACGGCGGCGGCAACGGTGAGGGTGGCAACGGGCCGAAGTCGAAGACGCCCGCGCTGAACGCGTTCGGCCGCGACCTCACGCAGCTCGCGCGCGAGAACAAGCTCGACCCGGTCATCGGCCGGCGCAACGAGATCGAGCGCGTCATCCAGATCCTGTCACGCCGCACCAAGAACAACCCGGTGTTGCTCGGCGAAGCCGGCGTCGGCAAGACGGCGATCGTCGAAGGCTTGGCGCAGGACATCATCAACGGCAACGTGCCCGAGCTCCTGCGCGACAAGCGCATCGTCGTGCTCGACCTCGCGATGATGGTCGCCGGCACGAAGTACCGCGGTCAGTTCGAAGAGCGCATCAAGGCCGTCATGACCGAAGTGCGCCGCGCGAAGAACGTGATCCTCTTCATCGACGAGCTGCACACGCTGGTCGGCGCAGGCGGCGCGGAAGGCGCGATCGACGCGTCGAACGTGCTGAAGCCGGCGCTCGCGCGCGGTGAAGTCCAGTGCATCGGCGCGACGACTCTCGACGAGTACCGCAAGTACATCGAGAAGGACGGCGCGCTCGAACGGCGCTTCCAGACCGTCATGGTCGAGCCGCCGGCGCGCGATCAGGCCATCGAGATCCTGAAGGGCCTGCGCGACAAGTACGAAGCGCACCACCGCGTGCAGATCACCGACGGCGCGCTCGAACTCGCGGTCGACGCCTCGATGCGCTACATCACCGGCCGCTTCCTGCCGGACAAGGCGATCGACGTCATCGACGAAGCCGGCGCGCGCGTGCGCCTGAAGGCGCTGACGCAGCCGCCGGATCTGAAGGACCTCGACGCCGACATCGCGAAGCTCGAATCCGAGAAGGAAGAGTGCGTCGCGGCGCAGGATTTCGAGAAGGCGGCCGCGTTGCGCGACCAGGCCGAGAAGCTGCGCAAGAAGCGCGACGACATCATGAAGGAGTGGCGCAGCTCGTCGAAGGAGATCGACGGCACGGTCGACGAGGAAGTCATCGCCGAGACGGTGTCGAAGATCACGGGTATCCCGCTGCAGCGCCTCGAGAAGGGCGAAGCGGAACGCTTGCTGCAGATGGAGAACCACCTGCATCAGTCGGTCGTCTCGCAGCACTCGGCGATCTCGGCGATCTGCCGCGCCGTGCGTCGTTCGCGCTCGGGTCTGAAGGATCCGCGCCGTCCGACGGGCTCGTTCCTGTTCCTCGGTCCGACCGGCGTCGGCAAGACGCACCTCGCGAAGCAGATCGCGAAGTTCATGTTCGGCTCGGAGGACGCGCTGATCCAGGTCGACATGTCCGAGTACATGGAGAAGCACAACGTCAGCCGTCTGGTCGGCGCGCCGCCCGGCTACGTGGGCTTCGAAGAGGGTGGCCAGCTCACCGAGCGCGTGCGCCGTCGGCCGTATGCCGTCGTGCTGCTCGACGAAATCGAGAAGGCTCACCCGGACGTCTACAACATGCTCCTCCAGATCATGGAGGAGGGTTGCCTGACGGACTCGTTCGGTCGCAAGATCGACTTCCGCAACGTCATCTTGATCCTGACGTCGAACATCGGCGCCAACATCATCAAGAACCAGACGTCGCTCGGCTTCGTGAAGTCCAGCGAACGCGCGAGCTACGAAAAGATGCGCCAGTCGCTGATGGTCGAGGTCGACAAGTACTTCAAGCCGGAGTTCTTGAACCGCCTCGACGAAGTCATCGTCTTCGAACCGCTGTCGATGGCCGACATGAAGAGCATCCTCGGCATTCAGCTCCGCGACCTCTTGAACCGCATCCGGGACAAGAAGCTCGAACTGGAGCTCACCGAGGAAGCGCAAGCGCTGATCATCGATCGCGGAACGAACCTCGACTTCGGCGCCCGTCCGCTGCGCCGCGCGATCGAGCGCATGCTCGAGGATCCGCTGTCGGAAGAGATCCTGCGTGGCAGCTATCCGGAGGGGTCGACGATCCAGGTCGTCGTCCAGGACGGCGAGCTGAACTTCTCCATCGCCAAGCGTGAGCCGTTGGCTCCCGCCGGCGGCGCGAAGGTCTGACGCAAGGGACAGCAGGCATCACGAGTTCCGACGGGCCGCGCTTCCGCACGGGGGCGCGGCCCGTTGCGCGTTTCGGGATCGACTGTCGATCGCGCCGAACCGATGCCCGCACGCTCCGTTGTGACGCCGAGTCGCCGCAGGTAGGTTTTTCAACCATGGCCATCCCGTCGTTCGCGTTCGCTTCGAAGACCGTCCTCGGACTCGTGGTCGCGCTGTGCGTCGCTCGCGTCGGCGTGCCGCAGGACGACCCGCAAGACCACGATCACGACCACGACCACGCGCACGAGGAAGCGGACAGTCCGCCCGGAGCTCCACCGCGGAATCGGCTCGTCGTGCCGATGGAAGAGCTGACGCCGCTGCCGGTTCCCGATGAACTGCCCGACGAGATCAAGGCCGTCGTCGCGGATCTAGCGAAGGAAGGCGTCACCGTCGACTTCGCCGCGAAGCGCGTCGAAGTGCGCGGCATCGTGTTGCTCGACAAGATGAACGCCGGCTACCCGATCGAGTACTTGCTCGTCACTTCGGGTGGGTTCACGCACGAGGCGCTCGGACTCGTGCGCTGCACGCCGTCGAAGCTGAACACGGCGTTCCTCGCGTTCGGCATGGTTCCGGGCAAGTCGGTCCAATACAAGCAGCGCGATCCGCTGCCGCCGCTCGAGAAGATCCAATCCGGTGAGGAACGTGAGTTCGACGTGTTCGCGCCCGAAGGCGAAGTCATGGACGTCTTCGTCAAGTGGACGGACACCGAAGGTCACGAGCGCATGCATCCGATCGAGGACCTGCTGGTCTACCTGACCAACGGGCAGTCGATTCCGCGGCGCGGCTTCGTCTACGTCGGCTCCCGCTTCCAAAAAGTGCTGGTCGGCACGAAGCGCGAAGAACGCTTCATGGCGGACGTCGAAGGCAACATCCTCTCGCTGTACCTGGCGGGCTCGGGCAATTGCCTGTTCGACCCGAACAGCGTCGAGGGCGCGGAAGGCTCGATCTACGACGTCAACTCGGCGCTGTGTCCTCCGCGCGGCACACCGGTGACGTACGTCTTCCAGCGCCGCTGACGATCGCTCCGCCCTGGCGCGAGCCGCCGTACGCAACGCCATTGCCGGCGGCTGCCTGGTCCGGACGCCGAGCGCGGGGCTGATCAGCCGGTCTTGATCGCGACCAGGATCTCCTTCGCCGCGCGCTCGCCTTCGCGCAGCGCTCCTTCCATGAAGCCTTGGAAATCGCGCGAGCAGTGCTCGCCCGCGAAGTGGATGCGCTGCTGCGGGGCCTTCTCGTAGCCGCCGAACGCCGTGTACTGGCCGACGCGGTAATACGAATACGAGCAGCCGAACGTGTCGAGCAAGTGCGGCACGGACGAGATCGCCTTGCCGGTGTATTGCGCGTTGACGCCGGGGAACACCTGTTCGAGTTGCGCGAGCGCCGTCGCCGCGTCGGCGACGACGGTCGGGTTCGACGCATTCGCGAACGGGGTGTTGGCGCTCAGCGAAACCGTCGCCGCGCCGCCGGTGAACACGTTCAGGATGCCCGTCGCGCCTTTCTGTCCGCGCGTCGCGTCCCAGCAGGACTGCAGCCCAGCGTCGAAGTAGGCCGCTCCGTTCGACACTCCCGGCCAGGCGCCCGGACCGTTCCACACGCGCTGATTGAACTGGAGCTGGAGTTTGCCGTTGCGGCCTTGCCCGAGGTCTTGGATGGCTTGCAGCTTCATCGCGTCGAAGTTCGCTTCGCCGAGATCCATCGTCGACAACACGGCGAACGGCAACGCGAGGATCGCGAAGTCCGCGACGATCGTCTCCGTTCCTCCCGGTGTGTCGAACACCAAGGTCACGCCGTTGCCGTCCTGCGAGACTTTGATCATGCGATGGCCGAGCAACACGCGCGTCCCGATGCCGAGGTCGGCCGCGATGCGTTCCGGAAGTTGCTCGTTGCCGCCCTTGATGCGGAACACCTCGTCGGATTCGCCGAACACTTCGAAGCCGTTGGGCTTGGGCTGGAAGCCGAGTAGGTAGAGCAGGTTGAGCGCGCTCTGATCCGTCGTGTCGGCGCCGTATTCACCGGCATACGCGATGTCGAGCAGTGTGCCGAACGGCGACGCGACGCCGCCGGGCACGCGCGATTCGATCCAGTCCCGCACGCTGAGTTGATCGATGAGTTGTCCGGTGGGTGTCGAGAAGTCGAACGACGTCGGATAGCCCGCACCGTCGAGGTCCTGCTCGAGCATGGGCACGATCGTCTGCATGTCGGTGATCGCCTGCGCCTCCGCGTAATACGAGCCGCCGAAGCGATACGTGGACTGCGAACCCTTGGGTTCCGCCTTGCGCACGTTCACGAGCTTCAGCCCGTAGCGTTTCGCCATCTTGCGCATGCGCGAATGGCCCGAGTCGATCAGTTCGCCGCACCATTCCGCGGTCTGGCCGCCGAAGTAGGGGCCCGTGTAACTGAACATGCGGCCGCCGGCGCGCGCACTGGCCTCGTACACCGTGAACGGCACGCCCGCGCGATCGAGCCTGGCGGCCGCGGCGAGCCCCGAGATGCCACCGCCGACGATCGCGACCTTCACCTTTTTCTTGTTCAGCTTCGCCAGCGCTTCGCCGGGCAGCCACAGCGCGGCGCCCGCGGCAGCCGACGCCTGGAGGAACGACCGGCGCGACAGCGAGCGTGTCGGCATTCGCCCCTCGGCACGCATCTCACGCATGTCGTCCACGGGAATGCCGAGCGAGCGCGCCGTGCGGACGTCACGTGCCAACGAGATCAAGGATCGAAGCAACGGGGTGCGCGCCATGGACGAGTCTCCAATCCAATGCGAATGGGATGTCGACTCGGAGGCCGTGCATCAATCGGACGGATTCACGTTCTCTCAGAGACCATCCCTCCGAGGGCATCCGTGGTCGACACGATGGGTCACGGCAGAAATCGCGAATCGGCGTGACGAATCGTAGGCCATGCGGATTGGGGACCGGCTCCTCAGAGCGACCCGAAGGAGTGGTACCCATGTCGAGTTCGTCCCGCCGCGGCATCGCCGCTGCGCTCGTGTCGTTGATCGCCGGCATCGCGTCGGCCGAACCTCAGCCACCGAGCATCACCCGTGCTCCGCGTGACAGCGCCGGAGTGCAAGTCGCGGACCAGCGCGCCATCGGCGGCGGCCCGGCCTACCGCACCGCAGTGACGCGGTCCGGGTTCGAGTTCACGCCGGCATTCGGAAGTGCCGCGGAGCGCACGTACCCGTGGACCTATGAGTTGCTCTCCATCGGGCGTGCCGATGGCACCGTGTCTTGGGAGGCGAGCGCGGAGTCCGAGTTGCCGTCGCTGCCGGACGTCGATGGCGTCCGCGCTTCGATCACGCGCGGACCGCATGTCGTCGAGCGTTACGACCACCGCACGGAAGGCGTGGAGCAGTCGTTCGCGTTCGCGACGCGTCCGCGCGGCGCGGGTGACCTCATCGTCCGCGCGCGCGTGACGACCGATCTCGTCGGTCCGAACGCTGGCAGCTTCGACGACGGCGTCACGTACGCGGCGGAAGGTGTCGGCTCGTTCACGCTCGGCCGCGTGCTCGGCGTGGATGAAAACGGCGTGAAGGCGCCTGGCTCCATCCGCGTCGACGGCTCCACGATCGAATACGTGCTGCCGGCGTCGTTCGTCGACGGTGCGGCCTATCCGCTGGTGCTCGACCCCCTGTTCGGCGGCGTGACGGCGGTCGCGAGCGGCTTCGACGAAGAAGATCCCGACGCGGCGTTCGAAGCGAGCTTCAACACGTGGTGCGTCGTTTGGCGTCGCATCTTCTCGAGCTCGGACAGCGACGTGCGTGCGCAGCGCGTCGACACGAACGGCAACTTGATCGGCGGGTTGATCGTCGTCGATGCGACGTCGGCCGGAGCGATCTCCCCGCGCGTCGCGAACATCACGCGCAACGAGGACTTCGTCGTCGTGTGGGCCGAGACGACCGGCTTCCTGAACTCGACGATCAAAGCGCGCGTGGTGAAAGCCACGACGGCCGCGCTGTCGAACAAGCTCGACGTCGGTCCGACGACCGGGCTCAACATCGAATGCGACGTGTCGGGCGAGTACCTCGAGATCTACTCGCACGCGCTCGTCGTCTGGCGTCAGTACGACTCGACGGCGAGCCAATGGCAGATCGTCGGCGCACGCATCGGCTTGCCCGACGCGGCTCCGCCGCTCGCGTTCAGTCCGTTCGTGATCGCATCGGGGTATGCGGACGAACAGCCGTCGGTGTCGCAGACCGGTGGGCAATTCGGCTTCACGATGGTCGCGTGGAAGCGCGTGTTCACGGACCTCAGCGTCGAGATCCGCGGCGCGATCGTCGACCGTCTTGGCAACATCGCCGACTCGTTCATCGCGGTGTCGAATTCGGCGGCGACCGAGAACGCGCCGAGCGTCGACGGCGACGGACACAATTTCGTCGTCGCGTACGAGTCGCAGGCGGTCGCCGGTGCGGCGTCCGACATTCTCATGCAGCGCGTGAGCCTGTTGCCGAACGGGCAGTGGGGCGCGGTCGGCTCCGTGTTCGCGATCGGCCTGATCTCGCCGGACGTGCTGAAGCAGCCCGGCGTGGCGTGGATGTCCGGGTCGGTCGTCGGTTCGTACCGGCAACAGGTGGGGACGCACTACGAAAGTCGGCTGTTCGCGTATGAGCCGTTCGGCCTGCAGTCGTACGAGTCCACTGCCAGCAATCCGATCGGTGTCGCCGGCGTCCACGACGAATCGACGCGCATCGCGTGGGGCTTGGGCGACTACGTGATGGCGGCGATCGAGCGCGAGGCCGTGACGCCCACCGGCAGCGTGGTCGCGTATCGCCACACTTCGGTCGATGGCCTGCAGGAGAGCCTCGGCAACAACTGTGGTGGTCGCGCGTACGCGATGGGTGCGAAGGTCGGCAATCCGAACTTCCGCCTGCAGTTGACGGCCGCCGATCCGATGGCGCCGACGTACCTGATCCTGTCCGCGAGCGCCGTGAACGTGCAGTGCGGCAACTGCACGCTCGTCGCGAATCCGAGTCAGGGGTTGCTGCTCGCGATGGGCAACACCGACGCGAACGGCGAACTCGGTTGGACGGTCGGGATCCCGAACAACCCGACGTACGTCGGATTGCCGTTCATCACGCAATGGCTCACGGTCGACAACGCGACGCCGGGATGCCCGTCGCTCGGCGTGAACTTCTCGAGCACGGTGAAGACGACGTTGCAGTGAAGCGCTGACGAATCAAGTCGAAGCGAAGGCGGCGCAAAGGGGTTCGTCCCCTTTGCGCCGCCTCGTCATTCACGAACGGGCACCAATGGCGCGAACGGGGACGGACCCCGTGGCGAACGCCGTCGCGTCATTCGCGGAAGGCGCGCGTCGCGTCGAGCCAGCGCTGCCACGCGTTGGCGTCCAAGGACAAGCTCACGCGATACGTTTCCTTCAGCGCGCGGTACGCCTCGTACGCCGCGACACCCTTCTGCTCGCGGATCGCCGCGATCAACGCTTCGATCGCTTCGTTGCGGCCCGTTTCCGCGAGTGAGCGAGCGAGCACCGCAATCACGTGCGCTTCTTTCTCGCGCTTGAACGCGTCGATCAGCGGCTTGATGCCGTCGACGTGACCGGCGACGCCGAGCGTCGCCGCGCCGAGTCGCCGCTCGTGTTCGTTGCCGTCGACGACCATCTCGACGAGTTTCAACACTGGCGTCGTGCGCAGTCGTTGCAGTTCTTCGGGTGTCGCGAGACGCAGCACGGGGTTCTTCGTGCGACTGCGCAGCGCGTCGACGTCGAGCGTGGCGCCGGCATCGGTGAACTCGTAACGCTCGGCGATCGCGGGACGGCCGAGCGTGCTGGACAGCACGCGCACGCCCACGAACAACGCGCACAGCGCGAGGATGGGGAACAGAAGTCGACCCATACGAACCGTCGAAACCGCAGAGGGGAGCGGAAAGGACCGCCGCGACTGTAACAGGCTGCCGTCGACCACGCTCGTTCCGGGCACGGCTTCGACGTGCGAACGAGGGTGGGTGTTCGCCGCGGTTCCGGCTCGTGCGAAAAAAGCGGCCATGCGCGCGCTCGATCCGCCGATTCTTCGCCCGACCCTTCGGCGGAGGATTTGCCCGGGGTTCGGATCGGGATTACTCCTTGGTTGCCCTTCGAGAAGGGGCGCTCCACGGTGTGGGAGCTGTGGAAGATGCGTTTCCCGCTGTTCACCTGCGCGATGGTCGCGACAGGGTTGTGCGTGTTTTGCCCGCCGTCCCGTGGCGAGATCCTCTGGCTCGTCGCCGACGGCAACTTCTTGGTGAAGGTCGACTCGCTCGCGCCGGGCACGTTGTTGCAGGTGAAGTCCATCACCGGACTTCCGCCAGGCGTGGACGTCGTCGGTCTCGATTTCCGACCCGGTACCGGGAGTCTGTACGGCATCGCCGTCGACCCCGCGCTCGGTGGCGCCGCCACGTTCGTCCGCATCGATCCTCGGACCGGCGCGGCCGTCTTGTCGGGCGCCGGCGCCTTCAATCCGGCGACGACCGGCGATGGATTCGGCACGGATTTCAACCCGGTCGCCGACCTGCTGCGCGTCGTGGATGATTCGGATCTCAACTCCCGCGTCGATCCCGTGACCGGCGCGTTGTTCATGACCGATACGGCCCTCGACCTGGCGACGGTGGACGAGCAAGTGGTCGGGATCGCCTACGAACGCAGCGTTGGCAACGCGCTGGCGACGACGCTGTACGGCATCGATCAGTTCGGATCGCAGCTCGTGACGATCGGAGGCATCGACGGGACTCCGTCGCCCAACGACGGCGCGCTGACGGCGATCGGCGCGCTCGGAGTCACCGTCGGCGATCCGGCGGTGGGATTCGACATCTCGAGCCTGGACGGCGATGCCTTCGTGTCACTCGTCGATGCCAGCACCGGCGTGACCAACCTGTACACGCTCGATCTCGCGAGTGGTGCCGCGACGCAGGTCGGCTCGGTCGGCAACGGCGCGGCGCGCTACGGCGGACTCGCCGCCGCACCGCAGGGTCGGCTCGCGTTCGGTGCGGAAGCGGGCAAGGGCGAAGGTCCGAGCGTCAAGGTGAACGACGCGCAAACTGGCCTGCCGGAGTTCCAGTTCCCCGCGTTCGATCCCGCATTCACAGGTGGCGTCCGGGTTGCGCTTGGTGACGTCACCGGCGATGGCATGCCCGACATCATCGCGGGCTCGGGTCCGAAAGGTGGCCCGCGCGTGCGTGTGTTCGATGGAGTGACCGGCACGCCACTCGGCGCACCCCTCGGCGACTTCCAGGCCTTCACCGCGCCGTTCAAGGGCGGAGTATTCGTCGCGGCGGGCGACGTCAACGGCGCCGGCCGCGACGACGTCATCGTCGGTCCCGATAAGGGCAAGGGAGCCGACGCTCACGTGCGCGTGTTCTCGGGACTGGACGGTTCGGTGCTGCAGTCGTTCCTCGTGTTCAGCCCGAAGTTCAAGAATGGCGTGCGCGTCGCCGCCAGGGATTTCAACGCCGATGGCATCGCGGACATCGTCGCGGCGCCAGGAAAGGGCTCGCCGGAGGTGTTCGTGCTCGACGGCTCGAATGCGGGCGTTCCACTCCCCACCGCGATCGGGACGTTCCTCGCGTTCTCGCCGAAGACGAAAGGCGGAGTGCGCGTCGCGGCGGGCGATGTGACCGGCGATGGAGTTCCGGATGTCGTCGCGAGCTCCGGGCGGCGGATCCACGTGATCGACGGCACGACGGGCGCGCAGGTCCTCGGTCCCGTCGGCGATTTCTTGTCCTCGCTGAAGGGCAGCGTGCACATCGCCGCGGGCGACGTCGATGGGGACGGAATCGCCGAGATCCTGATCGGAGCCGGAAGCGGCAAGGGCAACGGCCCGAAGATTCAGATCGTCGAGAGCGTGCTCGCTGCACCCGTAAGCGTGGGGGCGTTGCCGCTGATTCCGTTCGCGTCGAACTTCAAGGGTGGCGTGACCGTCGCGTACAGCGCGCCGTGATGCCGTGACTCGATCGTTCTCACGACGTCGGCGCGCGCGACGCGCCGGCGTCGTGGGAGTGGTCCGCGCGGGGCGGGAAAAGTCAGCGCGTTCGCTGCGTGCGCTGTCGCAGTTCGACGAGCGTCGCGCCGGCGACCGCGAAGGCGAGCAGGAACGGCGCGAACACGAACGGCAGCGCGAGGCCGAGCCACGTCGCCAAGCCCGCGCGGACGAACGTGAACCGCTCGCCGGCAGGGAAGCTCTTGCGCGCGATCACCATGTCGCAAAGCGTGACGGCGAGCAGCCACAGCGTGCCGACGAACGCGAGCGGCGCGAGCACCGCGGAGAACGAGAGCACGACGAACACGAAGCCGAGCACCGCGGTGAACAGCGCGAGCACGGCGGCCTGGACGATCGGCAGGATCCAAAAGCGCACTACGTAGGACAGCGTCAGCTTGCGCTGGTCCTTTTGGCCGACGATCAGCGACTCGACGCCTTCCGACAGCAGCTCGAGGAACGGCGCGGCGACGATCGGATAGACGACCCACGTGGACAACGCGGCGAGCGCGAGACCGAACACCACGCCGAACCACTGGATCGCGACCGCGGCGACACTGCGCAGCCAATCGAAGCCGGGCCACCACGGGCCTTCGAACGCGGGCTCCAGCAGATGGCGATTCGCCAGCACGAGCCAGACGAGTCCGATGAAGACGAGCGCGTTCAGCACCAGCGGGACGATCGCGAGCGCGAACAACGTGGGCGACGACAGCACGAGCCTCGTCCCGCGCAACGCGAGTCCGATGCCGGCGAAGAACTCGCCGACAGCGCCGCGCCGCGCGGGCGCGAGCAAGTCGACGCGATCGAGTGCCGAGCCGCAACGCAGGCACGTCGCGGACGGCGCGGGATTGCCACAGACGGTGCAACGAGGCGTCGACATCGACCGCCGAGGATAGGGGACAGACGCGGGTACGTCCCTGTGAGAGCGGTGGGCCCCGTCACCTCCGTTCCCACTCCATGCCCCGAACCAGTTCGACCAGTCGTCGCCGGAGCGGGGGACAGAGCAGGTGAGGGGACTGTCCCCACGCCTGTCCTCACCCGTCGCCGGGGCGCAGCGTCAGCACGCTGATCTCGGGCGGGACGCGGAAGCGCACCGGGAGGATGCTGGTTCCGATGCCCGGCGTCACGAACACATGCCTCCCATTCTCGACGACGTGCCCGATCGCGTAGATCCGCCGCGAAGGCACGACCAAGCGACCGAGCAGCGGCAGATCGACCTGACCGCCGTGCGTATGCCCCGCGAGCGTCAACGACACTCGCGTCGGGATCTCGGGCAGGACGTCCGGGTTGTGCGTCAGCGCGATCACGGTCGCATCCTGCGGGATCGGCGCGAGCGCACCGAGCACGTCGTGCGGGCCTTCCCAGAAGTCGCTGATCCCCACGACGTAAAACGGCGCGCCCTTCCAAGTGAGGCTCGCGGCGCGATCGTCGATCACCGTGATCCCGTTCGACTCGAGTGCCTCGCGAACCCGAGGCGCCGAGAACCACCAGTCGTGATTCCCGAGCACGGCGAACACTCCGAGCGGAGCTCGCAGGCGCGCGAGCTCGGTCGCGATGGCCTCGGGTTCGACGAACGTTCCACCGATGACGTCGTGAATCACGAAGTCGCCGGCGAGCAGCACGAGATCCGGTTGGACCTCGTTCGTCCGATCGATGACACGCGCGAGATTCGCCGGGCCATTCCGCGGCGATCCGGTGTGCAGGTCGGAGAGCAGCGCGATCTTCAATCCATCGAGGGCGCGCGGCCAGCGCGGAGGCTCGAGTTCGACCTCGTGCACGACGAGGCGGCCCAATCCGATCCAGAACGTTTCGGCTGCGAGCCACGCGGCGGCGATCGCGAGCACGACGAGCACGGCAGTGAGTTTCTTGCGGCGCATGACCGCCGGTCTACCCGCTGCATCGGCCGCGTCCGTCGGCGTGTTCGAAGAAGTCGCGGCGAGATTGCGCGCGCCACGAACGAGTCGACACTTCGGTTCGAAGCGAATGATCCGCCAACGCCACGGGCTCCGCGTCGTAGTGCGTCCTGACCCGGATCGGTCGCTGCATCCTCAGGGGATCGTTCTCATGAAGCTCTTCCCGACTCTTCTCGCCGTGGCGGCCGCTTTCGTCGCGTCGTCGACCTTGGCGTCCGGCGCTTGTCCATACCGGACGGTGTTCTCGCAATACGGCTTGGGTTGCAGTCCGCTGGCGATCGCGGCTCCGACGCTCTCGGGTGATACCGAGCCGTCGGACGGCTGCGCCATCCGGCTCGTGTTCTCGGTCTCGATCTGCTGCGGCACGCCGACGAACCAATGGTTGTTCGCGGGCGTCCAGTCGCTGGCCATCCCGATGCAGGACGGCTGCACGTTGCTGGCATCGCCCGACATCCTGGTGCCGCTGCCGGCGACGATCGGCCCGACGAAGTTGATCGTCGATCTACCGCAGAGCCCCCTGTTCGTCGGCGCGACGCTGTTCCTCCAAGGAGCAGTCGAGCGCCAGTGGAACGGCGGGCCGAGCCTTCAGTTCACGAACGGGCTCGAGATGCACTTCGATCCCTGAACGGTCGGCCGTGCTCGAGCTCCCGAAGGAAACGGCCCCCTCCCCGCAAACCGCGCGGAGGGGGCCATCGCGTCATTCCATACCGCGACGGTCCAAATCGAAGTTCACGATTCTGTGATGCCGCGAGGCCGAGCCAGAAGCGCGCAGGCAAGGAGGATCGACGAGGTAACTGACCGGAAAGAATCGGAGAGTCCCCCGGTCGCGGAGCGACCAGGTCCTCCAGACACGAAGCCTGCGCGGTTCGCAGCCGGCCGCAGCCAGGACAGAATCGTGAACTTCGATTTCGTTGCGCTTCGCCGCCGGCTGACCCGCCCCCGTCCCGGAACCGTCCCACGCCGTTCCGGGGCCAAAACACCGCATCGACGCTCCCGATCCTCCGGGCTAGACTTCCGCGCTTCCCAGGAGGTCCCTCATGTCGTCCGAGTACCGCGGCGTCGATTTCTACGCCATCGATGATCTGCTGACCGAAGAGCAGCGCCTGGTGCGCGACACCGTGCGCGACTTCGTGTCGGAGCAAGTTTGCCCGATCATCGCGGAGCACGCCCGCGCGGGAACGTTTCCGCACGACCTCACCCCCAAGATGGGTGAGCTCAACGTCTTCGGCGCGAACCTGCCCGAGGAGTACGGCTGTGCCGGACTCGACAACATCTCCTACGGACTGATCATGCAGGAGCTCGAGCGCGGCGATTCCGGCGTGCGCTCGTTCGCGTCCGTCCAGGGCGCTCTGGTCATGTACCCGATCTTCAAGTTCGGAACGGAGGCGCAGAAGCGCAAGTGGCTGCCGGCGCTCGCGAAGGGCGAGAAGATCGGTTGCTTCGGTCTGACCGAGCCGGACCACGGTTCCGACCCGGGTGGCATGGAAACCCGCGCCACGCGCAAGGGCGGCGGCTGGGTCGTCCACGGCAACAAGATGTGGATCACGAACGGCACGCTCGCCGACGTCGCGGTCGTCTGGGCGCAGACCGAGGAAGGGATCCAGGGATTCCTGCTCGAGAAGGGCATGAAGGGTTTCTCGGCGCCGGAGATGAAGGGCAAGCTGTCGCTTCGCGCGTCGGTGACGTCGGAACTCGTCATGGATCACGTCGAAGTGCCGGACGAGAACCGCCTGCCCAACGTGAAGGGCTTGAAGGGCCCGCTGTCGTGCTTGACGCAAGCCCGCTACGGCATCGCCTGGGGCGCCGTCGGCGCCGCGCAGGGCGTGTTCGAAGAGGCCGTGAACTACGCGAAGTCGCGCACGCAATTCGGCCGGCCCATCGCGGGCTTCCAGTTGAACCAGCGCAAGTTCGCCGACATGGTCACGGAGATCACGAAGGCGCAGCTCGTCGTCTGGCGGCTCGGCAAGCTCAAGGACGAAGGCAAGATGACGCCGCAGCAGGTGTCGCTCGCGAAGCGCAACAACGTCAAGATCGCGCTCGACGCTGCGCGCACCTGTCGCGAGATCCTCGGCGCGAACGGCATCCTCGACGAATACACGGCGATGCGACACGCGGCCAACCTCGAGTCGGTTCACACGTACGAAGGCACCTACGAGATCCACACGCTCGTGCTCGGCGCCGCCGTCACGGGCATCGACGCTTATCGGTGAGCTCCGTTTGAACGCACGCCTAGTCGCACTCGCAGCCGCGCTCGCCTTCGCGCCCGGTTGCGCCTACGTCCAAGACCGCGGCCTCGACCTCGCGCAGGTCGTGGACGCGTCCATGGGCGTGTCCGAGGGCTTCGAGGCGAATCTGCGCGCGACGAAAGCGCTGCAGGTCGGCTTCGGCGGCTATCGCGGCATCGCGTGGTTCGGACTGAAGGACGGCGTGCTCGACCTGT
This sequence comes from Planctomycetota bacterium, assembly GCA_052034255.1. Lineage (GTDB taxonomy): Bacteria > Planctomycetota > B15-G4 > B15-G4 > JADJEK01 > JADJEK01. The sequence goes on from JBPOIU010000088.1 coordinate 15,054, forward strand.
GGCAGGAAGAGCGCACGGAACTCGGCATCGGACCGCTCTACGTCCACGAAGTGTTCCGCAGCGAGGGTCGTCGCGTGTTGGACATCCAACACCCGCTGTTCGGCGATCCTGGCTGGCGCGACGCGAGCTTCGATCTGTCGCACCTGACCGATCGCGGCCTGTTCGACATCGGTCTGACGGTGAACGTGATCTTCCTCGGCGTCGACCTCGCCGCGAGCCCCGCCGAACTCGTCGACTTCGTCGCCGGTTTGACGACGTTCGACGTGCTCGAGGACGACGTGTACTCGCCGTCGACGCGCCAACTGGAGCAGCGCTTGTCGGGCGAGAACGCCCGCGTCCGTTCCGCCGCCGCACGCGCGCTGCATCTGCGTTTCGGCGAAGACTTCGGCTACGCGCAGTACACGGCGCCGGATCAGATGCCGGCCTGGCAGATCCTCGCGATTCGCCGCTGGCGTGAGTATCTCGAGGGCGCCGAGATCGAAGCGGAGCCGAGCGTGGACGCGGTCGAATCCCCCGCGCCGACGGCCGTCGCACCCAACTGACGACAGCGCGCGTTCTCCACGCGTCGAACGCGATACGGAGGGACCGGCATGCAACTCGAAGTTCACGGGCCGATCGCGATCCTGCGCATGAACGAGGGCAAGGCGAACGCGATGAACCCCGCGTTCATCCATGCGCTCGACCACGCGCTGAACGACGTCGAACAGCGTGCACCGAAGGCGTTGGTCTTGACCGGTGATGGTCGGCATTTCTGCGCGGGCCTCGATCTCGCGACGCTGAACGCCGCCGAGCCGGCCGAGATGACGCGTTTCCTCGAAGTGTTCGAGCGCGTGCTGATGCGCGTGTTCTTGATGCCACGCCCGGTCGTCGCCGCCGTGAACGGCAACGCGATCGCGGGCGGATGCATTCTCGCGGGAGCGGCGGATGTCCGCGTCGCGGCGAGCGGCGAGTACCGCGTCGGCGTCAACGAAGCGCGCATCGGCGTGTCGTTCCCGTCGGCGGCGCTCGAGATCCCGCGTGCGCAACTCGCGCCGGCGCAGTTCCGCAAGGCGATCCTCGAAGGCGACCTGATGAGTCCGCACGAGGCTCTCGCGCTCGGCTTGCTCGACGAACTCGTTCCGCCCGAGCGTCTGCTCGACGTCGCGGTGGAGCGCGCGACGAAGCTCACGCGAGCGCCGACGGCCGCATTCGCGCAAGTGAAGCGTGAGATGCGAGCGCCGTACGTGGAGCGCGTGGAAGCTCACGGCGAGCAGAGTCGCGACGCATTCCAGGAGCTGTGGTATTCGAATGAGGCCGTGCGCTTGCGCGCGGAGGTGTTGGGAAAGTCGAAGGCATGACGCGCGTCCTCGTACGCAACGCGACGAACGAGGCGATGGGGAGAAGTCGATGACCGAGACGCGCTGGACGAAGGTCGGCACGTTCACGACTCAGGTCGAGGCCGATGAGGTCCTGTCGGTGCTCGTCGCCGCGGGGATCCCGTACACCCAATCCGGCGTGCTCGGTCCGCAGCGCACGGGATCGATCGAGTTCCACGTGCCGAACGACTTCGTCGAAGCGGCGAAGGCCGCGTTCGCGCGGGCGCGTGAGAGATCGCGAGGAATCCGCGCTTCCGCGCTGCCAGCGACTCCAGACGAAGCAGCGGATCAGGCGGCGCTGCACTCCGGAGTCGAACAAGAACGACGCCGGGTACGGAACTTCGCGCGCGCACAGCTCGCCATCCTCGGGATCATCGCCGTAGCGATCGGCTTCGGAGCGGTCGCGAAGTCGGATGCCCACATCGCGCCGCGGTCCGTCGTCATGGTCCTCGGTTGCGTCCTGCTCGTCGTCCTCGTGCGATCGCTGGTGCGCGGCCGTCGGGCCTGATCACGCGGTCACACGGTGTCTGACGACCGCGTCGCCGTCGATGACGTCCGCAAACGGACCCCGAGACGTTCCAGCCCGACTGACGCTGGCCCGACCGACGCCGGCCCAACCGACGATGGAGGAACGGAAAGGCCCCTCACAGTCGGGGCCATCCCCCGTACTCTGGTCGCCGGAATCGACAGGGGGGCGTCTCATGGTCATCGTTCGCGCATCCGTCTCACGGACGGAGATCCAGGCCGTCGTCGCGTTGTTGCGCTCGAAGGGCATCGACTGCGTCGTCGACGAGATCCACGGCGGCGGCGAGTCGCGCACGTACCGAGCCCGCGTCAGGCCGGAGGATCGTTCTCGCGCCGACGCGTTGCTCAGCGCGGCACAATCGCTCGGTCACGAGATGTGATCAGCGCGGCGCCTCGACGAGCGACTCGATGTGGTCGAGCACGCGCACGTGGATGCGGTGGATCAGATCGTCGGCCCAGAGCTTGAAGTACGCCTGCGGCCACAAGTCCATCGCGTACCACGTTCGCCCTTCGAGGCGCGTGCGGCCATCGGGCAGCGCGACGAGACGGAACTCGCCGCGTCGACAATGCAGCGTCTCCTCGAGGTGCGGCGGTGTGATCGCTCCCCACGGGCTCAACTCGCGCATCGGGTGCGGCTGCTCGGCCACGTCGAACGCGAGCCGATGCGGCGGCTCCCACGCCGTGATCGGTTCGACGAACGGACCGGTCGAGAACTCGCAGTAGCGCACGGCGCCGACACCGCTGCCTTCGAGCCGCGCCCGCACGGGATGCGCGACGCCGAGCCGGAAGAACAGATCGGTCGCGGGCGGGAGCTCGGAGAAGCCGATCACGCGCGGCCAGACTTCTTCGGGGGTCGCGTCGATCGTGGTTTCCGAGAGCACGACGTATTCCGGGGACGCGCCGCCCACGTCGAACAGAGCGAGCGCGGGCACCATCAGTGCCGACAACTTCGTGGTGCGGCGTAGCCGGTTTTCGACGGGCGCGGCGGCTGCGCCGAGCAAGGCTCCGACCCATACGAGGGGCAGCGCGATCGGCAGGAGAATGATCAAGCACAACGCGCCTTCCAGCGCGAACGCCACCAAAGTGGCCGCCGTCGCGAGCACGATTTCGAACGCGAGCCGGAACGAGTGTCGCGCGCGCTCGCCGCGGAAGGCGTGTTCGATGTAACCACCGATGAATCCCATGACGACCGGCGTACCGATGAACAGACTCTGGCCGTAGCGTCGGAAGACGTACACGGAGAGCATCATCCCGAAGAAGAACACGAAGCACGGCGCGATGATCGCCGCGAAGTACGAAAACCGAGACCGTTCCGCGTAGTTGCGTTCGCGGTCGGGCTTGTCGATCGGTTCCCGTGTCAAGAGCGCTTTACTTGGCCAGAGGGCAAGCACCGCGATCGCGGCCAAGTTCACCACGGGCACGAACATCAGGATCGCGCACAACGCGGGGAGGCCGGCGTCGAGGGCTCGACGCATCGACATCGCGACGGCGATCCAGAGGAACGGGATCGCGAGGAACAGCAACGGCATCAGTGAAGACCTGGAACCCGCGAGGAGCTGCACACGCTCGTCGAGCAGCGGATTCACGAATGCGGTCAGCGTCAGCGATTTGCCCGACGCCGACTTGATCAGCGCGAACTCGATCGCGAACTTCAGCGCCGCGAGCACGAGTCCCGTCACGACGTAGCGTCGCCGATTCACGCGCCCCGTGAGTGCGAACAGCTCGATGAACCAGCCCCGCGACCGCGCCTGCTCGACGTCCATTCCGGATCCCCCACGGACGAGCGATGTGCGGGCGTTGTAGCTCCGCGCATTGACTCAGCCGTGTGGCAGTTCGTCACGCAGGAGGCGGCATGCGAGGCGAAGAGTCTGCTCGGGCGCGCGAACACGGGATGCGTGAGGGAGTCGGAACCGGCGTCATTCGACGCGTTCGAACAGGATCTCGCGTTCGCTCTGCGCCGCGAGGCCGATGTCTTCGACCACCCCGTCGTCGACGTAGAACTGACCTGGGAATCGGAGGATCGGGCCGACGCGAGCTTCGAACGTGTCGACGCCGGTCGTGTGCAACGCGCAGTCGAAGTCACCGAGGCGGACACGCAGTTCGCCGTCCTCGAGCGTCACTTCGACGTCACCCCACGTTTCGTCGGTGTAGTGCCCGACGTAGCGTTCGACGGGTAGGGACAGGGCGCCGGTCTGCTTCGCGGGATTGGACGCGGCGCCGCTCGTCTCCGGCCAGTCGGCATGCCGCGAGGTGTCGCGGACGCGCTCCAGGAGTTCTGGACTGGGCTCGAGTCCGAGCAGCAGATCCATCGCATCCGTCATCGCGAGCGCCATGCAGCTCGTCGAGTCGCGGTTCAGCAGCACCGCCACGCCGACGCGCTTTTCCGGCACGAACAGGAAGAAGCACGAGGCGCCCGTGTAGCCGCCGCCATGCGCGAACGCCGGTTGATCTCGATATGTGCACGTCTGCCAACCAAGTGCGAAGCCGTCGGTCGAGAACCACGGCAGGATCGTGTCGCGCTCGAAGGTGGATCGCCGCTCCCGTAGGTCGGCGAGCCCCGCCGGCGACAGCACCGCCTTGCCGTTCACGCGGCCGTCGCCGAGTTGGAACGACAGCCAGCGCGCGGCGTCGTTCGGCGTCGTGCCGAGACCGCCGGCCGCATGCATCGTGCGATCGGACTTGTGCGGGACCGCGATCGCCCCGGTCGCGATGCCGACGTGTGGCTCCGCCGCGTCGTCGTCTCCCCACAGCTCCGACGCGTAACCCGTCGAGCGCGTCATCCCGAGCGGCTCGAACACGCGCTTCGCGACGACGTCCTGCCAGCGCGCACCGTCGACGGCTTCGAGCACGCGGCCCGCCAGAGTGAAGTGGACGTTGGAGTACGTCGTCACGCCGGTCGGTCGCACGTCGCCGAGCAAACGGAAGTAGACGTCGTCGTCGATTTGCCCCGTGTACGCATCGCGGAACACGATCGGGCCGGACTGGAGTCCGGGACGATGCGCGAGCAGATCCTCGATCGTCATGGACTTGGCGGCTTCGTCGTCCGTCAGCGAGAACTTCGGCAACCACTTCGCGACCGGGTCGTTCAGCGCGAGCTTGCGCTCTTCTTCGAGGATCTTCGCCGCCGTGGCGACGAACGTCTTCGTGACCGACGCGATGTAGAACCGCGTGTCGGCGTCGACGGGCGCTGCATCGCGAACGCGCCGCACGCCGAGGCATTCGACGAACGCGACGGCGCCATCCTTGACGCCGACGACGGCCATGCCGGGGACGTGGACGAGTTCCATCGCTTCGGTCCACCGAGCGCGAGCGTCGTCGAGCGCCGCTCGTGAAACGGGAGGGTCCGCGAGCAGTGCGGTGGCGGTGACGAGCAGTGCGAGCGCGAGCATGGCGTTCTCCGAAGCGGCGAGTCTCGACGGTAGGGCTCGACGCAACGCGGTCTTGAACGCCAGCAACCGATCGTGCCGCTACGAGCGCGGCCTCTCACTCGTGGACGTCGGCGATCGTGGCCAGGTACGCGGCGGGTGTCGTGCCGAATGCGGCGCGGAACGCGCGCGTGAAATGCGGTTGGTCGGCGAATCCCGCGGCGCAGGCGGCGTCGACCGAGC
>JBPOIU010000041.1:0-5060 GCA_052034255.1 Planctomycetota bacterium
GCGCCTTCACCTTGCCCTGGCCCGGCACGTCGATCTCCTCGAACTCGATCGCCCATTTCGGCGTCGACGACGCGACGAGCGCGAGGTGCGCGCGATGCCGTTCGCCAGAGCGATCGACGTCGAGGAGCTCGCGCATCGCCGCGGCGAGATGGCCGTTCGTCGTCGTCGGCGTATACCCGTACGAGCGCGCATCGAGCAGATACGCGAGCCGACCCTTCTTCAGCTCGAGCGTGTCGAGGAAGCCATCGATGCCCTTGCCGAGATCGTCGGGCAGCGCGACTCCGGCATCGCGCGCGGTGACCAATGCTTCGACCACCAGCGCTGAATACGGTACGTCCGAGCCCGGTCGCCACGGCGCGGCGTAGCCGAAACCACCATCCTGTTGGCGCAATTCGAGCAACGCGGCGACGCCTCGTTCGACGTCGTCCTGCCAACGCCCCTTCCCTTCGAGGACCTCCGCTTCCGCGAACGCCTGCGTCGCGAGCGCGAGTCCGAACCGATCCTCGCCTTGGCCGCGCAGTGCGAGCAGCGCGCGCTCGACCAACGCGCCGTGGACGTCGCCCTGCGCGCCGGGCACGTGACCATGACCGAGGAACGCGAGCGTCGCCATCGCCGACAGCGCCGCGTCGAACGGGCAAGGCATGTCTTCGCCGTGCTGCCCCTTGCCGATGCCGTCGCACGCGTCGCCGTCCGCGCAGCGCGCGGGGAACGCATCCGGATCGAACACGCCGTCGTCGTCCTGATGACGCGCGAGCCAATCGAGCCCGGCCATCACCGCCTTCTCGACATTCGCGTCCGCGCCGAAGCGGCGCGCGGCGGCGTCCTTGTCCTTGCCGATGCGCGGTCCGATGAACCGCGGTGCGGCGCGGACCTCGGCCACGTCGTCCGGCTCGTCGGACGCTGGAGGAGCTGGTGGATCATCGCCGACGACGAACGCGCCAAGCGCGAACCACGCACCGACGAAGACGAGGGAACCCGGACGCATGCGTCGTCTCGCGCGAAATCCTCGAGGCCGCGTTCCGGGATGCGGCGTCGGGCGAATCGAAATCAGGGGCGCGAGTCTACTCGCCGAACCGTCAGGCGAAGATGTCGAGCAGCGTGCCGTCCATCTTGCGACCGGCCTGGATGACTTTGCCCGCGATGGCGGCTTCGTCGCCGGCCTTGACCATGTCGATCATGTCGCCCGGGTCCGGTCCACCTTCGCTGGCGCCCTTGACGATGCGATGCGCCGCGGCGTCCGCGTTCGCCTGCGCTGACCGATACATCTGCGCGCCGATGTTCATGAGGTCCATGGCCCTAGCGATCGGCATTCGCCGCCGGGAACTGAAGCGGCCTCGCGCGGAAACGTGCGGAGTCTCGACGTCAGCGCGCCGGCGAACTGCAGGTGGATCGGCGATTCCGCAAGCGGCGTCCGTCCACGCGGCGCTCAGAGGCCGTGAAAGAATCCCCCGCGAGCGGCGGAACGAGCGAGAACGGCGAGCGCGAGGAGGATTGCCGAGGCGACTCAATGGAAAGAGTCGGTGAGGCTCTCCGGTCGCGGAGCGACCGGATTCTCCAGACACGAAGCGATCGTCGTTCGCAGCCGTTCCGACGCCGCGGGGGATTTTTTCACGGCCTCTCAGCGAACGCATGGATGCGCGGACCAGCCGTCGAACACGACGTCGGACGTCACGTCGCCGTCGCGGGCCGGCTCGTCGGAGAACAACGCGGTACTGAGGTACTTCTTGTGACTGTCCGCGAACACCGTCACGGCGACCGCGTCGTCGTTGGCTCGTTCGAGCAGCTTCAGTGCGCCGACGACGTTCGCTCCCGACGAGATGCCGACGCCGAGCCCGCACTCGCGCGCGAGTCGTTGCGCCATGCGGATCGAATCGCCGTCGCCGGCTGCGACGACCGCGTCGAGCGCCGCGAGGTCGACGATCGATGGCACGAACTCGTCGGAGATGCCCTGGATGCGGTGTTCGCCGTGATGTCGGCCGACGGTCAGCACTGGCGATTCCGCGGGCTCGAGCGGATGGATGCGGATGTCCGGGAACGCGTCGCGCAACGCGGCGCCGACGCCCATGACCGTTCCGCCCGTGCCGACGCCGGCGACGAACACGTTCGGGGGGACGCCGACCGCTCGCAATTGGGCAACGAGTTCGCAACCGGTCGACCAACGATGGGCATCGACGTTCGCGGTGTTCGCGAATTGGCGCGGCCCGAATCGGCCCGATTCCGCGGCGACGTAGTTGGCCGCGCGCTCGATGCTGCCGACGAAGCCGCCCTGCGCGCGCGACACGGGGCACAGCGTCGCGCCGAACGCGCCGAGGATCTTCACGCGCTCCGCGCTCATCCAGTCGGGCATGAAGATGCGCACCGGATGGCCGAGCGCGCGTCCGATTGCCGCGAACGCGATCGCGGTGTTGCCCGACGACGCCTCGACGATCTCGTCGTGCGGACGCAGGTCGCCACGTTCGTACCCGACGCCGAGGATGTGAGCGGCCATGCGGTCCTTGATCGAACCGGTCATGTTCAAGCTCTCGGCCTTCGCGAACACGCGCCGCCGTTTACCGCGATGACGCAGGCGCAATTCGATCAGTGGAGTGCCGCCGATCAACGGCAGTACGGCGTGGATCGGATTCGACCGTGAGAACGACGAGGACGGGACCGGCGCGACACCTGCTCTGGGCATGACGAACTCCATCGGTCCGCGAATGCGGACGCGACAGTCCGATATTCGAGAGAACGTGCGCGCTTTGCCAAATGCAAGGCGGTCGCGACGCCGCGCCGAGCCCGCGGCATGGCGTCGCAGCATCGCCCGACCGGGATCAGTGCCGCAGTTCGTCCGCGATGCGGCCCGCGAGCTTGAACACCGACAGCGGCGCCGAGCCCTCGGCCTTGTTGTTGACGATCACCGTGACCGGACGTTCGGCCGCCGCGGCTTCGACCGCCAGCAACGCGATCTGGTCGCGCGTCGTCGCGTCCTCGTCGACGAGTTCGTGGAACGGCTCGTAGTGCTCGAGCGCGGATTCGTAGTCGTGGTCGCGGTGCAGCATCCAGCGGATCAGCAACGGCGCGCCCGGCGCCGCGTTCGCGCTGCCAGACTTCGACCATTGCTCGACCAGCGGCGGCATGCGGCGCAACACGGTATGGCAGTGGATCGCGTGCGTGTCGGAGATCGCGGCCGCGTAGTCGGGCGTCAGCAACTCGCGATTGCGCAGTTCGATCGCGTAGCACGGACCTTTCGGCAACGCGGACAAGAACGCGTGCAGCTTCGCGACGAACGCGTCGGCGCCGCCGATCGGCTTCAGCGGTTGAGGTGCGATCTGGAACAGCAGGCATTGCAGCTTGTCGCCGAGACCGCGAACCGCCGGCTCGACGACTGCACGCGCGGCGTACGCGGCGTCGCAGAACAACTCGTTCGGTTGGCCCTTGCGTTGGCCATAGCGCGGATGCGTCGGCCACTGGAACAGCGTGCAAGCCTCGTGCGCCTTCACCAGGAAGCGGAAGTCGTCCGGGACTTGCTCCGCGTACTGCGCGAATTGGGCGCTAGGGATCGGCGCGTAGTGCGTGCGATCGATGCCGACGGTGCGCAGCAGCGGATGCCGCGAGTACGCGCGCAGGCCGTCGTTCGACAGCAACTTCTCGGACGCCTTGTTCGCGTAGACGAGGCCTTCCCATCCGGGAAACGACCACGACGACGTCCCGAGCCGCACGTGCGCCGGCAACCGATGCGACAGGTCGACGTGCTCCGCCGTCGGCGGCACCGCGTCGACCGTCGTCGCCTTCGGCGTGCGCGGCGCTCGCGCCTTCTTCGGCGCCTTCTCCTTCGCGTCGTCGTCGGAACCGAACAGTCCGTTCGTCGGGCTCATGGGCGCGCGGCCTCCTCGATCACGCGGTCAAGGATGATCGGCGGGCTTCGTGTCCCCGACCGGCAGGCGATCGCCGAGGCCAGGCAGGAACTCGAGCCGCAATTCGTCCGCGAGCGGCCCGAGCCGTTCGCGGATCACGCGCATCTCCGCGGGGCCGGCGCAGAACGTCGCTGGCACGAGCAGGAAGTCGCGTCGCTGCGCGTTCTCGGCGCGCAGCTTCTCGATGACCGCTTTCGGCGATTGGTCGCCGGTGCCGCGCGCGACGCGCAGGCGGTGGAAGCGGCTCACCTTGTTGATCACGTCGGGGTTCTCGAGCGCCTTCCACTGTGCGAACAACTCTTCGGGTAGATCGTCTTGCAGCACGACGATCGTGGTGCCGCCGAACGCGCCCGACGAGCGCGGCAAGCGCATGCCGTCCGCGAAGGCCTGGGCGTGGATCGCGAGCGACGGGGGCGACGTCAGCCCGGCGCCGCGCGCGCGCCGCGCCAGCGTCCGCGCGACACGCAGCGCGCGCGGATGCTGCGGCGCGTCGCGCAGGATCGCGTCGGCGGCCGGATTCGGACTCGCCGGCGCGAGGCCGAGCGCGGCGCGCACGACGCCGATCTCGAGCCACTCGCGCGCGACTGGGTCGTCCGCGAGCGCGCTGACCGACGTCGCGAGACGCAGCGCTTCGTCGTCCGCGGTCAGCTCGGTCCAGAACTCCTCACCCGAATCGTGGACGATCAACAGCCGTTCCGGCGTCCGTGGACGCAACGGCAGCGGCAGCGTCATCAGCCCGAACTCGTCGCGCGCGGTCGGCGCGAACGCGAGGAACTTCGCCGCGAGCGAATCGGTGTAACGCGCCGCGAACACGGCCATCGTTGCGCCCGCACGAGCGCCGCCGATGACGATGCGCGCGGGGTCGAGGCGGTTGCGGCCCGCGACGTTCTCGGCGTCGAAGGCCTCGGCGATCGCGGCGTCGAGCGCGGCCAGCGCGAGTCCGCCGCCTTCCGCCGCCGAGCCCGGGAAGAACCAACGGCCGCCGCGGATGCCGTCCTCGCCGACGTACGGGTACGACGGCTCGAGCGCGAGGATCGCCACCTCGTCGCCGAGGATCGGGCGCCACGAGTCGATCACGTCCTGCGCGGTCTCACCGTCGTCGCCGATCCACACGAACAGCGGAACCGGCGTCGTGCCGCGCGGCATGTGCAAGCGGAACTCGTGCTC
>JBPOIU010000061.1:0-7620 GCA_052034255.1 Planctomycetota bacterium
GCTGGCTTCGGGCGGCTCCCCCCTCGAAAGTCCCCGCCCCGATCGCCATCGTCGGCGACCGGGGCGCATCAAAGTGTCACCCATGTGCCCGGACGGGCACTGTCACCTATGTGCCCGGACGGACACCCCCTCCGTCCCCGATCTGTCCCCCGTCTGTCCCCTTGCCAGCGGGTCGCCGCATCCGTGCTACGCGACTAGAGGCCTCGGCGCAGCCGGTGCTTCCTTCCCCGCGGTGGTCAGTCTGCGATGGGACGGGTGGGACCGTGGCGGCCTGGAAACCCAAAACGGACCAACCGTCCGCGCCAACCTCATCCATCGGGTGCGGAGGCATGGTCCCTCACAAACGAGCGAGGCCCCTCTTTGGACGAAGTGCCCGATTCCATGCGTTGGACGCTGCGTGCGGCGCGCGCCTTCGGCGCTCCGTGATCGTGATTCACGACGTGGGATTCGACGGAACCGGACTTTCTTCAGGAGCCGCCACCCCTGGCCCACCTCGGCGGTGTTTCATGGGGTGCCATGTCCGCCGCCGACGATCCCACGATCGAGATCCTGCTGCGCCATCGCGCGTTCGTGCGCGGGTTGGCGCGTCACCTCTTGGTGGATCCGGATGCCGCGGACGACGTGGTGCAGCTGACGTGGATCGCCGCCTGGCGGCGGTCCGCCACGGGTCAGCCGATCCAGCGCTCGTGGTTGGCGCGCATCGCGATCAACTTCGCGTTCAACCGCCGACGCGATGCGCAGCGGCGGATCGCTCGCGAGGCGAGCGCGCCTGCCCTCGCCGATCTTCCGAGCGCGGCCGAGATCGTCGCCGCCGAGGACGAACGCCGCCGGTTGGTGGACGCGGTGCTGGCTCTCGACGAGCCGCTGCGCACCACGATGCTGTTGCGCTACCTGCGCGACCGAACCGAACTCGAAGTCGCGAGCCAGCTCGGCGTGCCGCTGGAAACGGTACGCGGGCGATTGAAGACGGCGCGCGCGCGTCTGCGCGAGCGTCTTGGTGGAGACGACGATGCACCACGGTCCGTACGCGCGCTCATCGCGCTGTCGGGCTGGTCGGCCGAAGAAGCGGCCGCGGCGATCGCCGGCGGAAAGGGCCTCATCCTTGCGTCTGCCCAAGCATGGATGGGACTCGTCGCGAGTTTGGTGATCGCGGTTTGGTTGAGTTGGCGAGTCGTCGACGATCGTTCGAGTGCGCCGTCACTGCCGGCGAGCGCCACTCCGATCGTCGGCGCGCTCGCCATGGAGAACGGGGGCGCCCCGGAGGCGGAGAACTCCGGAGCGTCCGGTGCGCCGCGGATCGCGCGCACCGTTCGAGCGGCCGACGCGGTCACCACGTCACGGGAGTGGCATGGACGAGTCGTTCGCGGTCGCTGTGTGTCGCGCGACGGCGCCGTCGTGGTCGGTGCTCGGATCGAAAGCGCTCTGGCGAGCGCTCCGGTCGAGTCCGACCACGACGGCCGTTTTTCGTTGCAACTGCCGTTCGCGTCAAGGCGGCTGGACACCCCGTCGACGCAGCTCGACGTCGTGGTGATCGCCGCGCACTACGCGAAGAAGCGATTGACGTTCCTCGCGACGTCCAACACCGCGATCGAGCTCGGCGACATCCGGCTCAGTCCTGGCGGAACGATCCGGGGCCGCGTCCTCGACGTCGCCGATCGGCCACTGGGCGCGCAACTCGATCTGGTGCGAGGCAACCCGTCGGCCGAGGCTTGGTGGGCTTTCGAGCCGCGCGCGTCCGAAGCGCCGCTCGTGGAACCGATCCACGCGGCGCGCGACGGGACGTTCGTCGTCGAGCACCTCGACGAGGGCTGGTACGCGCTCGTTCCGCGCGAAGAGACTCTGACGTGCGACGCGCCGATCGCGGTCGCAGTGATCGCCAACGGTGCGAGCGACGTGACCGTGCGATTGCGCCCCGCGGCCGACGACGAACGCGTGTCGGTCGTCGTCGCCGACGCGGACGGAATCCCGCTGGCCGGTGCGCGCGTGCAGTGGATCCTCGCGTTCGACAATCCGCTCGGTCGAGGTCCGACGCGCCGCAACGTGGAGACGGACGCGAACGGCAGGTGCGCGCTGATCGTGCCGCCCCGCAGTACGCACGCGTTCACGACGACGTTCGCGGACGGACGCGTCGCGAAGATCGACGGCGTTCGCGGCGGAGATGACGACATCCTCCTGCGTCCCCCGCCCTGCGCGATCGCGGAAGTGACCGTGATCGACACGTCCACGGGGGCGCCGTGCGTGGGCGCGCGGGTGAGATTCGTGACGCGCGACGATCGGCGCGAGCCTCCTCCGCGCCGAACGGGCCTCGACGTGGCGCGCGATCGCGGTACCGCCGCGGTTCGCGCCGCGACGCGCGCGCGACGCGTGGGCGATCGCGGCGCGAACGCCGAGACGCCCCTCGCCCCTCCGCCCGACGCGCGCGGGTGGTCGGCCACCACGGACGCACAAGGAATCGCGCGCGTTCCGGTTCCGGACGTCCCGTACTTCATCGATGTGAGCCTTGCCGGCTACGCGAACGCCTTCGACGGGCCGTTCGATGCCCTCGTGGAGCCAGCGCCGCAGCGCATCGCGCTCGGGGCGGAGACTCGACTGCACGGGATCGTGTTCGCCGAGGGTGTGCCCGTGGCGGGCGCGGAGGTGCAGCTGGCACGGATCGGGCCCGAGCGGCTCGATCACGGACCTCGTCGCCGCCCGTCCGAGCTCGTCGTCCTGGATCCGCCGACGCTCACCCAGCAAGACGGCTCATTCCAGTGGCGCTGGGACGACTGGACTCGCCGCGGGGACGGCTGGCACTTGCTCGCTCAATCGCCGCTCGGCGCCGCGGCGGTCGTTCTCGACGGCTCGATGCTGGCGACGGCGACTCGTGCGGACACGCCACTGCGAATCGATCTCGAACCCTGCGGAGAGCTGTGGGGAGTCGTCCACGCGACGGGGCCACGCGGCGCGGCCGGGCTCGTGGTGACGGCGCAATCCGCAGCGGGCGCGACGCGCGCGACGCGCGTGGCGTACGACGGAACGTATCGGCTCGACGCACTGCATGCGGGTCTTTGGGGTGTGTGTGTCTCTGCGGAGGACATCGTCGCGACCGACCTGACGTGGGGTCCCGCCACGCAGCACGCGCGCGTGACGGCCGGCACGGCGACGCAGCTCGATCTCACCTGGACCGCGACGCGCGTTGCCGACGTGAGCGGCGACGTCCGCATCGATGGTGCGACGCCGTTCGGGACGCGGGTTCACCTCGTGCCGATCACGCCGAGTGCGGACATCGAGACGATCGCGATCGAACGTGCGCCTACGACATCGGACGTCGGCCCGGGAGGGACGGTCGAGCTCCAGGTGGCAACGCTCGGAACGCACCTCTTCGCCGTGACGGTCGACGATGGCGTGTTGCAATTGGTCGCGCGTCGGCGGATCCAGCTCGTCCCCGGCCGGAATCAGGTGCGCATCGTCACGGATGGCGGATCCGTCGAGGGCCATTGCGGCCATCCCGACGCTGGCTTCGTGCTGTTGCGCGGAACGCTGGCCGATGAAACACGCGTGACGCTCCGCGTCCGCTGCGCGGCCGACGGCCACTTCGTGGCGCACCGCGTCCCCGCGGGCGTGTACCGCGTCCGGGGTGCATCCGACGCGAAATCGATCCAGATCCACGTCGGTGCCACGACCTCGGTCGAGCTGAAGTAGACGCCTCTGGTCCACGACGTCCGAGAGTCGTCGCGTACAGCGACGATTCTCGGACGGAGTCGATCCGGCACCAGTTGTCCGAGGCGACGCCAGTCGCCGCATCCACGGGTGTTCGGCGAGGCCCTTGAGAACGCGCAGACTCATTCGGTGGCGGGCGTAGCCCGCGCCAAGAGGTCGTGAAGCAACCCGATGGTTGCACGTTCGGATGCACGTTCGGTCAGGGCTCACGCGTGACGACGATGTCGCGCGCGTCACCTCCGACGACGATCGTGCGAGAGCGCGCGGCGTCCGCGACGAGCGGCTCGCGATCGGACGTCCAACGCAGCGCATACGCGCCCGCGGGCACGCGATCGAAGTATGCGCGCTCGCGCAAGTCGCGCCGCTTCGTCAATGTCGCGGAGCGACCCTCGGCATCGGTCAGCGTCATCGACTCCTCGTCGCGAGCGCTCCACGTCGTCGCGTCGAGCACGACGCGGTACGTGCGCATGAGCTCGAGCTCGACCGACGCATCCCCGCCGCCGCCGATCTCGACGGTTTGCGCCGGCGCGACCTGATCCAACGTCCACGCGGTCACGAGGTACGTTCCCGCCACGACGTCGACGAGTTCGAACGAGCCGTCGCCTCGCGTCACCACGGCCTCCGTGACCGAGACCCCCGCGGACTCGAGGGATCGATCGACGCACCGGGCCGTGACCAATGGACGCTCGGAGTTCGGGAGGCCGCCGAGCACTCGACCGCGCAACGTTTCGGTCGTGATCGCAAGGTGAACGGTTGCGTCGTCACCTGCCCCGACGCGGAACGCGTGAGGTTGGCCGAGCAGTCTTCCATTGCGGGTGACGCGTACTTCGCCGCTGAGCGGGATCAGCAATGGAAAGGCGTACGAGCCGTCCGCTCCTGCCGTGGTTGCGAGCAGCGTCCGCGGTTGCTCCACGGAGTCGAGTTCGTCACTCGGGAACCGGTGCACCGTCGGTTCGGTCAGCTCGACCTGAAGGCCGGGCACGTTTTGTCCGTTCACGCGCACGAAACCGCGCAATGAACCGGTGTGCGGACGAAGGTCGATCGCGAGTTCGACCTCAGGCACGCGTTCCGTCACGTCGAAGCGCCACGCGGCCGGGAGGTCGCTCGCTTGCGGATCGACGCGGACACAGCGCCGACGCAGCGCGAGCGTCAGCGCTGGCTCGATCGACCAAGCCAACGGCGCGCGCCGAACCTCATCCGGCGTCGACACGTCGAGGCGCGAGAACGCGAACACCCCGAGTTCATCGGTCAGCGTCGAGCGGCCGTTGCAGATGAGCTCGAGACCAGCGGCCGGCTTGCCGTCCCGTCCGATCACGCGGCCCGTCACGGAGCCCTTCGCGTCTCGTCGACCGCGCGGCCAGAGCGTGATGCACGTTGCATCGCGGAGCGACACGACTTCCGGCGCGTGCGACGCCGCACACGCACGCACCGAGAGCGCTGCGTCACCGGCCGCGATGTCGCTCGCGCGCAGCACCAGTTCGAACGAGCCGTCGCGGTTCGTGAGCGCCTCGTAGTCCACGCCATCGACGTCGGGTGGGGCGCCGAGCACGTCCACGAACGCGTCGGGAATACCGGTACCGGAAGTCGCATCGATCACGCGGCCGCTGAACCCCATGAGTGCGGGGGGCGCACCCGCCTCGGGCGCGGACGGCTCGAACGCAACGGTGCCGACGTCGATGTCGCCCGAAGCGCGGACGTCGTCGATCGTCTGCTCGGCGAATCCGGCGGCGACGACGCGGATCTTCGCCGTGTCCTCGGTGCGCGAAGGCACCGTGATCGCGTAATGCCCTGGCCGAACGCACGCGGCAGCCAACGCGTCCCCGGTCAGCATCGACGAGCCCACCTGGATCGACGTGACGTCGATGGGGCGCTGTGTCCGCGCGTCCACGCACGAGAGACTCACGCGAGGCAAGCGGAACAACGTCAATCCGACGTTCGTGTCGCCAGCGACGGCCCATGCGGACGTGTCGCGAGCATTCGTGCCGTCGTCCGCGAGTGCGTGGGACGCGTAGCCCACCGCGGTGGCACGGACGCGGCACTCGGCGTCGCGACGAACGCCCCCGATGTCGAATGACCCGCTCGCATCGGATGTGGTCCGCCGCCCGCGCACTTCGATGCCGGTGATGCCGATCGCCTCGAACTCGACCACCACGTCGGCGCCGCGGACGGCGACGCCGTGTTGATCGACCACGCGCCCCGCGACGTGAGCCGCGCGCGGCAACTCGATGCGGACGAAGCCGGTTCGCCCCGCGGCCACCTGCACTCGTTCCACGTTCGCCACGAGCAGAGCGTCGTCGTGCGCTGCCGAGAGATCGAAGGTCCCATCGGGCAGTCCTTCGAACACGAATCGTCCCAGCGCATCCGCGGTCACGGTGCGGCCGTCGTGCGTCGCGACGAGAGCGCGCGCCAACGCGTTCCCGTCGTGGTCGACGACGCGTCCGTCGATGCGCGCGCCGGCTTGCAGGTGCACGTCGGGCAGCGTCGTCGTCGTGTCACCGCGGAGCCCGACGCCGTCGATCGTCGTCGGTCGCGCGTTCGCATGTGCCGCGGGTTCGATGTCGACGCACACGGCTGCGGGTGCGCGGAGACCGTCGAGACGGAACGACCCATCCGCTTCCGTGCGCGTCTCGCGGACGAGGTCGCGCGTCCGCGAGCGCGCGAATACCTCATCGACCCCCGCGAAGTCCGGAGAGCCCGTGACCAGCGACGGGGTTGCGGCAGCGCCGACGTCGGAGTACCGCACGCGCACGAGCGCGAAGGCCGCCGCCGTGCCGGTCGAGAGCATGACGCGACCGACGAGCGTCGCCGTCGGCGCGGGAGTCCGGTCGATCGCGGGCGGGAGAACGGCGGTATCCGGCGGGCCAGCGTTGCGCCGAGCCACGAAGCCGTCGGGTTGCGGCCGAGCCGGCGAGTCCCCGACGATCGCCATCGGAGTCGAGGCCTGGTCGTCCTCCGCGGGAGCCGTCTCGCGCAGGACCCAAGCCATCGCCGCGACGATGCCGGCGCAAGCCAGTGCGACTCCCCATTTCACACAACGCATGCGAGGGACTCCTGCACCCAGCATGCCGCCGACGAAGCACCGTGTCAGGCGCTTCGTCGCTCGCCGTGCTATAACTCGCGCGTTCGTGAACCGGGCGTGCGCGGAGCACGGCCGTTCAGCGCTGCGGGACGACGCGGTCCCCGGCGACGCAAGTCCAAGCGAGACCTAGGGAAGTAACGTTCATGCTGCAGCTCACCGAACGCGCCGCGAAGGAAGTCCAGAAGATCGTGAGCGAGCAAGGCATGCCGGCCGACACCATGTTGCGCGTCGGTGTCACGGGCGGCGGTTGCTCGGGCTTCTCCTACAACCTCCAGTTCGACACGCAGTCGAACGAGGGTGACCAAGTCACCGAGGTCAATGGTGTCAAGGTCATCACCGACTCCAAGTCGTTCCTGTACCTCGACGGAACCCAGATCGACTTCCAGGATGGGCTCAACGGCCGCGGCTTCACGTTCTCGAATCCGAACGCGAGCTCGACGTGCGGTTGTGGCACATCGTTCGGCGTCTGAGCCAGTTCAAGCCTGAAGGGCATTCAGCCCCCAAGCCAACTAGAAGCCCAGTCCTTCAATCGCCACCGCAGAGCGCCGAAGGCGCGAGCCGCCCTTCTCCCCGGTCTCAAAGCCGCCAGGCTCCAGCCCACTCCATCGCCGAATAGGTCCCCGGCCTCGGCACGACAGCCGGCCCTGGCCCCCGGCCTCTCGTCGTTCCGCACGGATGCGGCGATCCGCGGGCAAGGGGGACAGACGGGGGACAGATCGGGGACGGAGGCGCCTCCGTCCCCGTCATCGTCCGGGGACAGACGGGGACAGATGAGATGAGAAGTGGCTGGCCTCCGTCTGGGATCTCCGAAGAGATCGGTCAGACTTTGGCGAGCTCTCGTG
>JBPOIU010000151.1:0-42993 GCA_052034255.1 Planctomycetota bacterium
GACGACGGCGGGGGGAGGTCCTCTGTGCGCCCTGGTGCTGTCCGCCATAGGAATGCCGCGCGCGGGCGCGACGCGCGATGGCGAGGGGGCCGTCGCGCGGAGGGGCTCGTTCGATTTCGGGACGGGCAGGGGCGCGCCGCGTTTCTTACTCGTGGGCTCGACCCTGGTGCAGCGTGGACTTCCTTTTGGGGATGCGGCCGGCGAGCGGCCGCTGCCTTCGTGGGGAATTCGCGGGCTGACGCCCGCGTTCTTCTTTGAGTAAGAGGAGCCGCCGCGACCTTTAGGTCGCGTCGGACCGTGGGTGGTGTGCAGCGACGACGGCCAGCATGACGGGGACGGAGGCGGGTCTGTCCCCGATGTGTCCCCCTTGGTCCGTGGCTACCCGGGGGCCGCCGCTGGCGCCCTGCCCGTCGATTGCCGGCAATCTTGGTCCGCTTACTTGCCACCCGTGTGCGGATGCGAGCCGTTCTTCTGGCGCTCGAGGATGTGTTGCTTCACCTCGAGGACGCGGTGGCGGACGATCTTGCCCTCGACGACGAAAATGACGTCCTCCGCGATGTTCGTCGCGTGGTCGGCGATGCGCTCGAGGTTGCGTAGGGCTCCGACCAAGTGCATGACGTCGCCCAAGCGGTCGACGTTCTTGCTCATGAACTGGATCGCCTCGCCGATGAGCTCGCGGTAGAGCCGATCGGCCTCGTCATCCATCTCCCACACACGCAACGCGAGCGCCTCATCCCTTCGGACCATCGCGTCCAAGCCGTCGCGCGTCATGCGCTTGACGACCGCCGCCATCCTGGTGACGTCCGGGCGGAACGGCAGCGACGGTACGAACGCTAGTACCTCGGCTCGCTCGGCGATGTTCACCGCCAAGTCGCCCATGCGCTCGAGATCCGAGTTGATCTTCATGATCCCCGTCACGAG
The DNA here is from genome assembly GCA_052034255.1 of Planctomycetota bacterium. Taxonomy (GTDB): domain Bacteria; phylum Planctomycetota; class B15-G4; order B15-G4; family JADJEK01; genus JADJEK01. The sequence goes on from JBPOIU010000151.1 coordinate 922, forward strand.
CCGCAGGTCCTTCGCCACCGGCTGGCGCAACGCGAGGATGTCGAGACAGCGCTCCTCCACCTCGAGTTCGAGATCGTCGATGACGTTGTCGCCGTCGATCACTTCGCGCGCGAGCGCCGCGTCGCGGCCGAGCAGCGCCGTCAGCGCCTTGTCGACGCGATCTTCGACGAGGCCTCCGATGTGCAGGATGGCCTTTTGAATGGAATCGAGGTCGAGTTCGATCTGCTTGGACATGACCCGTCTCAGAACGTGGAACCCTGCAGCTTGCGACGCACACGATTGCGCCACACGATCGCCGCGAGGTTCAAGATGACGATGAACACGAGCAACACCAACGCCGTCGCGTAAACGATCGGGCGCGACGCCTCGACGTTCGGCGACTGGAAGCCCACGTCGTAGATGTGGAACCCCAGGTGCATGAACTTCGCGTCGAGATGCAGGAACGGCGGCGTCGCGTCGACCAGCGGACTTGGCGCTAGTTTCACCACGCCGGTCAGCATCAACGGCGCCACTTCACCCGCACCGCGCGCGATCGCGAGGATCGTGCCGGTCAGGATTCCCGGCATCGCCGCCGGTAGCACGATCGTGCGAATCGTCTGCCACCGCGTCGAACCCAGAGCCAGCGAGCCCTCGCGCTGCGCCCGCGGCACCGCGCGCAACCCCTCTTCCGTCGACACGATCACGACCGGAACCGTCAACAACGCGAGCGTCAACGACGCCCACAGCAAGCCGCCCGTCCCGAACGTCGGGGTCGGCAGTTTGTCGGAGAACAGCGTCTGATCGACGTGCGCGCCGATCGTGTAGACGAAGAACGCGAGCCCGAACATGCCGAACACGATCGACGGCACGCCCGCGAGATTGCTGACCGCGAGGCGCACGAAACGCACGAGCGGCCCCTGCTTCGCGTACTCGTTCAAGTAGAGCGCACCGATCACGCCGAGCGGCACGACCGCGAGACTCATCAACAGCACCATCAGGAACGTGCCGAGGATCGCGGGGAGGATGCCGCCTTCCGTGTTCGACTCGCGCGGGTTCTCGGTGACGAAGCGCGTGAACGCCCCGCACCAACTCAGCACGCGATCGATCGGTCCATACGCATTCGCCGGGACGATGCGTTCGATCGCCGCGAGCGGGATCTCGACGCGCTTGCGATCGGACAACTCGAGCATCGCGACGAGCTGCGCTTCGTCGAGTCGTGGGGCGAGTGCGCCGACGCGCTCGTCGCGCGCTTCGTCGACCAGCGCATCGAGCGCGTCGAAATCGTTGGGTGCGACGTCGACCGGCGCCTTCGCGCGGGTCACGCCGACGATCGTGCCGAGCGCCGGACCCCATTCGAGGCGCTCGACGAACACCACGTCGCTCGGGTGGTCGATCGACGCGACCTTGTCGTCGTCGATCCACTGGAACTCCGAACCGAACTCGCGCCGATTGCCGATCCGGTACAGCGTCCGCGTTCGCGCGTGCCCGACGTCGCTCGAGTCCTGCGAGATCGCTTCGCTGCGCCACGCCTGGCCGATCGTCACCGTGCCGTCGGTCTGCGTCACGCGCGCGATCGGATGCGGCCAGAACACCGACAAGCCGTTCAGCGTCAGCAGCAGGATCACGCCGACGAGCAGCGCGATCAACGTCAGCAGCGAGCCCGCCGTGACGAAGACCCACGTCTCGCCGGGGCGACCCCGGCCAGCGGACGATGCCTGCAAGGTGGGCGACGCCGTGCTCACCATTTGCCGTACCTCTTGCGCAGACTCGCGCCGACGACTTCCGCGGCGGTGTTGATCAGGAACGCGAACACGAACAGCAGTGAGCCCGAGAGGAACAGCACGCGATATAGCGAGCCGTCGACCGGGGCTTCGGGGATCTCGGTCGCGATGCTCGCGGAGATCGTGCGCATGCCGTTGAACGGCGACAAATCGAGGATCGGCGTGTTGCCGGTGGCCATCACGACGATCATCGTTTCGCCGATCGCGCGGCCGAAACCGAGCATCAGCGCCGCGAAGATGCCGGGGCTCGCCGCGGGCAACACGAGGCGCCACGCGGTCTGCCAACGGCTCGCGCCGAGTGCTTCGCTCGCTGCGCGCAGCGACTTCGGCACGTTCGACATCGCGTCCTCGGCGACCGTGAACACGATCGGGATCACCGCGAAACCGAGTGCGATGCCGACGATCACGCAGTTGCGCGGGTCGTACGCGAGCTCGAACGTCTTCACGAGCCAGGCCTTCAAGTCGCCACCGAACAACGTCTGCTCGAGCGGACCCGAAGCGAGCCACGCCAGCGCGATTCCCGCGGCGAGGAACGGCACGAGGAACAGGACCTCACGCCCGAACGCGACGCGATTGCGCACGCGTTGCGGCAGTCGCGAACTGACGAACGCCGCGAGCACGATCGTGAGCGGTAGCGCGAGCAGGAGCCCGACCGTGTGGCCCATGTCCGAATCGACGGCCGGCGACAACCACAAGCCCGCGAGGAAGCCGACGACGACGGACGGCAACGCGCCCATCAACTCGACGGTCGGCTTCACGATCGAGCGCGCCTTCTGCGACGCGAACTGACTGACGTACAACGCCGCGAGGATCGCGAGCGGCGCCGAGAACAGCATCGCGTAGAGCACGCCTTTCAACGACCCGAAGATCAGCGGGATCAGCGAGTACTTCGGCTCGTAGTCGTCGGAGCCGCCCGTCGATTGCCAGACGAAGTCGGGCTCGTCGTAGTTCTCGTACAGCACCGGCGCGAACAACGCCGCGAGCGAGACGTCCGCGTGGTCGGCGTCGACGCGCCACGCGTGCAGCGTTCCGCTGGCGTCGACCGCGATCACGCCGTCGGCCTTCGGTGCGTAGCCGATCGCGGAGAACGCCGCGCCCGTGCGCCCGAGGTCGGACACGATGCGTTGCGTCGTCGAGTGTTCGACGCGCAGCGAGCCATCGCGCGCGGCGGCGAGGAAGCACTTGTTGCGCTGCGACGGCATGAAGTCCGCGAGCGGTGCCGCGAACGGATCGAACTCACGCACGCGCGTCAGCGTGCGCGCCGACGACGGCCCGCTGCGGATCCCTTGCCAACCGGAGACCTGGCCGTCGGCCGTGCCGACGAGCAGCGTCTGTCCCCCGAACACCCACGACAGCGCGGTCACCGCCTGCGTCGAACCCGAGTCGAGGTTCTCCTTCAACGTCGCGTCGGCCTTGTCGACGTCGAACTGGAAGAACCGCCCATCCGCGAAACCGACCGCGGCGTGATCCGCCGCCCCGTTCAGCGCGACGGATGTGATCGTCTTGCCGGTGACGAGCTCGCTCGCGTCGCCGAACTTCGGCGACGTACCGATGCCCTTCGCGCGGCGATGCGCGAACTTCAACGAACCGTCGGCTGCCGCGATCACCGTGACGCGGGCTCCATCCGACGCCACCGCGAGTCGTTCGATCGGCTTGCCGTCGTCGCGCATCGGCAGCGCGAACTGCCACGCGACGCTCGCGTCCTGTCCCACCCGCTTGCCGTCTTCGAAGCGCGGTTCGTATGCGATGCCCGCGACCAGCACGCGACCATCGGACGTCGCGGCCGCGAACACCGGCGCCTCGTGCGCGACGACGCCCGTCGTGATCGTGGCCGTGCCGAGCTGATCGAGCGGGACGTCGACGTCGGGCGACGCGTTCTTGGAATCGAGGATGCGCAACACGCCGCGATCGGTCAGGACGACCGGCCGTTGGCCGTATTCGTCGATCGCGACCGCGAGCGCTTTGCCGCCGGCGGTGACATTGGCGCGGGTCGAGACCAGTTCCGCGCTCGAGCCGAGGAACAACGGCACGGCCTCGCCGAACACGAACGCGAAGATCCCGAACACGGCGACGATGATCAGCAGGCCGCCCGCGGTGATCGAGCTCGCGATGATCTTGTCGAGTCGGCGCAGGCGCTTGACGCGCGCGCGCGCTTGCGGCGTATCCGCGAACGGATGCGATTGCGGTTGGGGTGGCGGCGCGGTCGTGGTCGTCACCGGATGGGTCCTCGTGCGGATGCGCGACGGAGAAGGAAGCGCCGAGCTCGCGGCGATCGGGCGTCGCGGCGAGCTCGGCGCGGTCGTGGACTCAATGCGCTGCGGAGCGGCTCGTCACTGCAGCTTCTTCAGTTCCTCGGCCGCGAGTTCGGCCGGCAGCGGCAGGTAGCCGTCCTTGGCGACGATCTCCTGGCCTTCCTTCGACAGCACGAAGGTCAGGAACTCCTTGATGACGGGATCGAGCGGCTTGCCGGGCGCGCGGTTCACGTAGACGAGCAAGTTGCGCGCGAGCGGGTAGTCGCCGCTGACGCAGTTCTCGAGGTTGGCCTCGAAGACCTTGCCGCCCTTCTTCTCCGACAGCTTCAGCGCCTTGACGTTCTCGGTCTTGTAGCCGATGCCCGAGTAGCCGATCGCGAAGCGATCTTCGGCGACGCCCTGGACCACCGCCGACGAACCCGGCTGTTCCTTCACCAGGTTGCGGAAGTCGCCCTTCTTCAGCGCGTGCTCCTTGAAGTAGCCGTAGGTGCCGGACGCCGAGTTGCGGCCGAACATCGAGATGCGCGCGTTCTCGTAGTCACCCTTCAGGCCGAGGTGGCCCCAGGTGTCGATCGGCGGCAGCCCGCGCTTGTTGGTGTTCGAGAACACCGCGTCGACTTCTTCGAGCGAGATCTGCTCGAGCGGGCAGTCCTTGTGGACGAACACCGCGAGCGCGTCGAGGCAAGTCGCGATCTCGAGCGGCTTGTAGCCGAACTTCGCTTCGAACGAGTCGATCTCTTCGGCCTTCATCGGGCGCGACATCGGTCCGAGCTGCGCGGTGCCCTGCTCGAGCGCGGGAGGAGCGGTGCTCGAGCCCTTGCCCTCGACCTGGATCTTCACGCCCGCGTGGTAGCGCGCGAAGCCTTCGGCCCACAGCGTCATCAGGTTGTTCATCGTGTCCGAGCCGATGCTGTTCAGCGTGCCCTTCAGGGCGTCGCCGGACTTCGCATACGGACGCAGATCGCCGCCGCCATCGTTCGTGCCGGCGTGGCCACACGCGAACACGGCGTAGAGCGCCGCGGCCGCAGTCGTCGAGACAAGCAGTGCCTTCTTCATGGTCGAGTCCTCGCTCAGGATGAGCGGACGCAAAAACGCGCCCGCGATCGGGTTTGGAAGGGGAATCAGCCGAAGCGACCGGTGACGTAGTCCTCGGTCTCCTTGCGCTGTGGATTGGTGAAGATCTGGTCGGTCTTGCCTTCCTCGACCAGCACGCCGTTCAGGAAGAACGCGGTGCGGTCCGAGACGCGCGCCGCCTGATGCATCGAGTGCGTGACGATGACGATCGTGTAGCGCTCGCGCAGGTCGTGGATCAGGTCCTCGATCTTCGCCGTGGAGATCGGATCGAGCGCGGAGGCGGGTTCGTCCATCAGCAGGACTTCGGGGCTCGTCGCCAGAGCGCGTGCGATGCAGAGGCGCTGCTGCTGGCCACCGGACAGACCGAGCGCGGAATCGTGCAGGCGGTCCTTCGCTTCGTCCCACAACGCGGCGCGGCGCAAGCTGGTCTCGACGATTTCGTCGAGCAGCGCGCGGTTCTTCACGCCCTGGATGCGCAGCCCGTACGCGACGTTCTCGAAGATCGACTTCGGGAACGGATTGCTCTTCTGGAACACCATGCCGACGCGGCGGCGCAGGATCTCGACCTCGACGTCGCGGTGGTAGAGGTCCTCGCCGTCGAGCGTGAGCTTGCCTTCGATGCGCACGCCGTCGATCAGATCGTTCATGCGGTTGATGCACCGCAGCAGCGTGGACTTCCCGCAGCCCGACGGACCGATCAGCGCGGTGACCGAACGCTCGTGGATCGTGACGTCGACGTCGAACAGCGCCTGCTTCGCGCCGTACCAGAGGTTCGCCTTCTGGACGCGGATCTTGGGTGCGTGCTTCGTGACGTCGCGCGGGTCCTGTGCGGCGCCGATGACGTGCCCCTTCGTCGGGAGCACGTCCGGCAGGCGTGGACCGGAGCCGGACAGCGCGGCTTCGATGCGGTTCGGACTTTCGTTCGCCATGCGGGGTGTGACCATCGGTTTCCTCGCGACCCGAGAACTTGGGGTGGGTCGCGGCCTCGATGGCCAAGAACATGGCCTTGCAACATCAAGATCCGGTCAAGGCATGGTGGGGCCTTCGTGAATCACCGCGGCGATTCACAAGTTGTTTGCAAACAATGGTTTGTAACCCGATGATCGCGTTGCGATCAGTCGATCGCGGGCGCCGTCCCCGTGCCGCCGCTGCCGAATGACCCACCGGTCAGCGTCAGCGCGCCGTCGTTTGTGACGTCGAGGCGGTTCCCGGTGAAGGAGCAATCGGTCGCTTGCGTCGCGGTGCCGCTGTTGTCGAGACCTTCGGCTGCGCATCCGGAGGCCTTGCACTTCGTCAACGTCACGGCACCCGCGAGCGCGGTCACGTCGTAGCCATCGCGCACGCATTTCGACACGGAGCACGCCGTCAGCGTGATGTCGTTGGCGTCCCCGACGTCGAAGCCTTCGCCCCAGTCGACGATCGTGATCTTCTCGAATGCGATGTCCGTCGTATTGACCAGCGACACGCACGGCTCGAGCTGCCGTCCGCCGCGCTTGAACGTGCACGCGCGCGCATCGAGCGCCGCGACTTGCCCGAGCGAGAGCCCTGCGCTCGCGATGTCGGTGGCCGAGCAGGACTCGATGAGCACACCGGTCACGGTGGCGAGCACGATCGCGGATGACGACTCGAGCAAGTTCGAGAACGACGTCGATCGGATGGTCGTGTCGAGGGAGTCGCGGACGAACACGCCGTGGCCGACGGAGTCGGAGATCTTGCACTTCTCGATCACCAAACCGTCGCCGAAGCACGCGATCGCCGGGCCGAGAACCCCGCGGATCTTGCAGTTGCGCACGGTCAGGCCCGGGTTCGTGACGGAGTTGTCCGCGTCGATCCCACCGCTTGCCGCCGCACCTTCGACGCCGCACTTCTCGATCGTCGCGTTCTGTGCGCCCGAGAGTCGAATCGCGGCGTCGATCGAGCCGCGGAACGTGGACTTCTCGATGTGCGCGTCGTTCGCCGTATCAATGGCGACCCCGAATCCGTTGCCGACGAACGTGCATTTCGTGATCGACAACCCGTGTGCTCCGGTGCGAACGCCAGCGCTTTCGTTACCGATGAAGGTGCATCCGGAAACGTGCGTGTCGGCTCCCACGGTGCGGATGCCATCGCCGGTGTCCGACAGAACCGTTGCCGCGTTCTGGATCGTCAAATCACGGATGGTCACGCCGCCCGCTTGCACCAGGATCGCGGCTCCGAGCTCGAGTCCGGAGACGACTCGTGCATCGAGGACCGGGTTGCCGACGCCTCGGATCGTCAGCCCGTCGAGGCCGCTCGGAATCAACACGGCTTCGTGATAGAGGCCTTTCTTCAACACGATCGTGTCGCCCGCATTCGCGATCTGAAGCGCGGTCGTGAGGGACGTGATCGAGCTCGACGGCGAAACGGTAATCGTGGCGGCGAACGCGCTCGTGCAGACGAGCGACGAAGTGGCGGCGGCGAGGAGTTGGAAACGCATGGGCCCTTCTTTGCTTGATTTGCGTGACGGCGCAGGGGTCGCCGCCGAGTGGGGCAGACGATACTCGCGGAACGAAGGGCCGTAACCGAGTCGATCAGCCGCGGGGCAACGTCACCGTGAACGTGGAGCCGACCCCCTCTTCGCTACGGACGGAAACCGTACCCCCGTGTGCGCGGACGGCGTGCTTCACGATCGCGAGACCGAGACCGGTGCCGCCCATGTCGCGCGAGCGGGACGGATCGACGCGGTAGAAGCGCTCGAATACGCGCGGCAACGCCTCTTGCGGGATGCCGACGCCGGTGTCCTCGACGGACACGGCCACGGTGTCCGGATCGACCGCGAACCGCACGCGCACGTCGCCACCGTCGGGCGTGTACTTGATCGCGTTCTCGATGAGGTTCGTGAACACCTGCTCCAGGCGTTGGCGATTGCCCGGAACCGTGCAGCGTTCGGGATCAGGAGCCTCGATGGCGAGGCGCAGTCGCTTGCGCTCGGCCGCGCTACCCAACGCCGACGCCACCGAGCGCACGATCCCGAGCAGCGACACGGGCGCCGTTTGCATGCGGTCGCCTTCGGTTTCGATGCGCGACAGCTCGAGCAGGTCGGCGACGATCGCCATCAGTCGTTCCGAGTTGCGTTGCGCGACCGCGACGAACTTCGCCCGCGTGGCTTCGTCGAGATCGTGGTCGGCCAGCGTTTCGATCGAGCCCAGAATCGATGCGAGCGGCGTGCGGATCTCGTGCGAGACGTTGGCGACGAAGTCGATCCGCATCTGTTCGAGCCGCCGCACGTCGGTCACGTCCGCGAGCACCGCGACCGCGCCGATCTCGCCACTGACGCGCGCGACCGACACATGCAACGTGCGTCCATCGTCGGCCGGCGAGTCGGCGTCGGTGGCTTGCTTAGGTGCGCCGCGGAGCACGGCGCGCAGCGCGTTCTCGAGCTGCGGAAACCGGACCGCGCGCCACAGCGTGGAGCCCGCGACCAGCGGCTTGGCCAAACCGAGCATGCGCGCGGCCGCGTCGTTCATGTGCAGCAGCGTCTCGTCGGGCGCGACGGCGATGACGCCCTCGGTGAGCGCGCGCAGGATCGCTTCGACCTCGCCCCGCGCCGTCTGCAGCGTGCGGATGCGGCCGCGGAGTTCGTCCGCCATGCGGTTCATCGCGAGCCCAAGTCGGTTGACCTCGATCGGTCCTTCGACGCGCACGCGCTCGTCGAGCGCGCCGTCGGCGAGGCGCGTCGCGGACAGCGCGAGCGCTTCCACCGGCCGCGCGAACCAACGCGACAACATCATCGTCGCGAGCCATCCGAGGAGCAGTACGCCGATACCGACGACCACGGACGTCTTGCGCATGCCGGTGACTTCGTGCTCCAGATCGAGCAAGTCCGCGGCGACGCGCACGTAACCGAGCGGATTCGCGGCATCGCCGAGTCGCCGCGCGAGATACAGCGTCGGAGCCCCGGTCGTCGCACTGGTGCGCTCATGCGTGCCGCGGCCGGCGCGCGCGGCTTCGAGGATTTCCGGTCGACCGGCGTGATTTTGCACCGGAAGGACGGCGTCGCTCTCGAACCGTACTTCGCCCGCGGCGTCGACGATCGTCGCGCGCAGTCCGCTCTTGTGGACGTGTTCGATGATGCGCGCGCCATCGCTCGTGGCGGTCGCGTCGCCACGCAGCGATGCCGTCGCGTGATCGATCAGGAGTTCGCTCGCGGTGTCGAGGCGGCGCAGCACCTCTTCGCGATGGAACGCCTCGATGCGGCGTTCCCCGATGTAGTCGACGCCGATCACGACGGCGGCGAGCAACAGCGTGAACGCGAGCAGGATGCGGCTGAAGAAGCGTTGGGGCAGCACGTTGGGTCGCGAGTCTAGGCGTGGGCGGCGGATCGAGGATCCCCGTTCAAGCATCCGGGGCGTCGGGATGCTCGCGGAATTTGTACCCGAGTCCGCGGATCGTGAGGATGTGACGGCCGTAGTCCCCGAGCTTCTTGCGCAGCGTCGCGACGTGCACGTCGACGTTGCGGTCGATGACGATGGTGTCCGTCCCCACGCAGGCGTCCAGCAACTCGTTGCGCGAGAACGCACGGCCGCGATTGTCCACGAGGAAGCGCAGGAGTTTGAATTCGGTCATCGTCAGCTTCAGGCTCTCGCCGTCGAGCAGGACCTCGTGCTTGACCGAGTCGATCGACAGTCCGCCGAAGTGCAGCAGTTTGCGATCCTCGGTCGACGCGCGCTGCGAACTGGCGCGCAGGCGAGCGGCGACGCGGGCGACGAGTTCCTTGCGCAGGAACGGCTTGCGGACGTAGTCGTCGGCGCCTTGCGCCAACCCGATCACGGCATCCGATTCTTCGGCCTTCGCCGTGACCATGATGACCGGGATGGTCGACGTCCGCGGGTCGCTCTTCAAGCGCCGGCAGACCTCGAGACCGTCCACGCCGGGCAACATCAGATCCAGGATCACCAGGTCCGGCGACTTCTTGCGCACCTCCGCCAGAGCCGCTTCGCCGTCGCCCGCGGTGGCGACTTCGTAGTGCTCTCGCTGCAGGTGCTGCTTCAGGACCTCGACGACGTCGGGTTCGTCGTCCACGACGAGGATGCGCGCTTTCTTCATGGGCAAAAGGGTATGGCCTCGTCGTCGGGATTCCGAGAACCGTCGATCAAGACTCGATCAAGACGACGGACCCGGTCGCGATCGCTCCGCGGCGATGAGGCCTTGCACCACGTTCGAGTCGTTGCTTTCCGACGTCATCGCCTGTCCGGTTTCATTGCCTGTCCGGTTTCATTGAAAGACGCGCGCATCACCGAGCACCACGGTCGCAAGCGAGTCTCCCGCCGCCCCTGGAGCCGGTTCCGCGCGCAGCGTTAGGGCCTTGGCGCCACGCAAGTTGAGGCTGATGGCCTCCAATTGCGTCGGTTCCAGCGCGGAATCGGAACTCCAGCGCTCGACGCCGTCGACGAGCACGCGCAGGACGACCGGCGCCGAGCCGTACGCGGCGGTCGCTGTAGCTCGGAACGCGCGCATGCCGGACGAGAGGTCGTATTGGACCTCGGTCCCCGCCTCGAGAGCGATCCCGGTCAAGAACGAGCGCGCATGCGCATGGAGCGGTTCGTCCATTCCGGCGACCACGCGTCGCGGCGAACCCGCGGTCGGCACGAACGTCGCGAGTTCGAGTCCTTGATCGGTGTCGACGCGAAAGATGCCGATGCGCGCGACCTCGATCATCGAGCCGCTTCCGGCCAGCGTCAGCGCGACCCGCGAGCGCTCGCCGATCGTCGCACCCGGCAGCACGATCGTGTCCTCGCGCCAGCGATCGATCGGTCCGGCGTCGGGGAGGACTTCGCGCAAGGGCGTCGAGTCGACGAACAGCGTGTAGCTCGAGAACGGCGCGAGGGGCGGGCGGCGCACGACGAGCACGACGTCTTCGTCGGGTTCACGCACGGGGACGTCGAGCACGAACGTCAGCGGTCGCGCGAGTCCGCGCACGAGCTCCGTCAGCGGTTCGTCGCGATCGTCGCGCAGCGTGGACGCGCGGCGCGGACCGATCGCGAACGCGGAGAACGAGATCGCGAACGCTGGATCGGCGGGCACGAAGTCCTCGCGCTGCACACGCGGCAGATCGAGTCGCGCAAAGAGTCCGCGTTTCGGGGCGGCGGCGAAGACCGTGCGCTGCGCCGGCGCCAGCGTGGTCGCCAGCGCGCGCCGTTCGTCGGCGGAGCACAGCCGCTCCGCCAGCGCCGCGACCGCAGCCTCGTCTTGGTCCATCAAGAGGATGATCAGCCCGCCGCCGACGGGCGCGACGAAGCCTCGTGCCGCGGGGATCCCATCGGCCAGCGTCGCGCCGAGCGGGCACGCCCCGAAGCCGGCTTCCAAGCACAACAGTGCCGCTTTGCTCGGCCGCGTTTCGAACCGCATGGCCCATTCGACGTTGCTCGCGCGCTCGGCGAAGCGGCGCTCGGCCGTCGTGGTCGGAGGCCGCACCGCGCGTGGTCGCGACGGAACGATGCGCAAGTCGAGACCCATCTCGATCAACGCGGCCGGAGGCTCGAGCACGGCGGAACCGACGTGGTGGGCGATCAGGATGCCACCGCGTTGGAACGCGCGCTCGAGCCGCTCCGCCGCATCGCTCGCGCCGGGAGTCAGGCTCACGACTGTCGACTTGCCGGCGAGGTCGGGCTCGACGAGCGCGTACTTGAACACTCCGCTCGCGGGCTCGCCGGTCGATGTCACGTCGAGCACGACCCGCGCGCGTGCAGCGAGCGGCAGCGTCGCGGATTCCTCGAACACGCCGAGATCGGCGTCCGTCGTCGCGTCGAGCACGCGCCAGCGGCGGCTCGGGTCGAGGCCCAGTTCGACGAAGCGCACCCTCACCAAAGCGGGATCCGCCGTGGGATTGACGACGAAGACGCGCTCGGCGCCCGAGCCATCGCCGCGGGTCACGTGGCCGAGGTCGTAGCGGCGCGCACGCGCCGCCGCGTCGAACGCGTCGAGCGGAAGCGCGGCGAGATTGCGCATCCACGTCGTGCGCTCGCCGTTCGACCCGTCACCGGCGCGCGGGACGCGCACGAATGGCGCGAACGCGGCTTCCGCGGCAGCGGGGTCCTTCGCCGCGAGCGCGGCGAACTCCGAGGCGACGTCGGCCGTGAGCGGTGCGCTCGGCGCTCCGGCCAACTGCTCCAGCACGTGGTCGAGGACGAACAGCGCGTCGCCCTGCTGCAAGCACAGCAGTTTCGGCGACGTCCACGTCGCGCCGGGCGCCAGCGGTTCGCTCGGCCCGGGCACCGATGCGTACAGCGCGACGTCGCTTTCATCGGTCGCATGCATCCGGAGTTCGGTACTCGCCGGGTCGGCGCTCAGCACCGCGGCGACGACCGCGACGCGCCGATCGACGGTGGCGGCTGCCATGACCGTGTGACCGCGGGCATCGGTCGGGAGCGGCGTCACGGACCACGCCAGTGCGTCCGCGCTCGCCGCCCGCGCGGCGAGCGGGAGATGCAGCACGTTCATCGACGGTGCGAAGCCGCCGATGTGGATCCCCGCTCCGCCGAACAGCTCGACGCGTCGCAGCACCAACGGCTCGGCGCTCGTGTTCGTCACGCGGATCACGCTCGTGAAGCCGTCGAATTCGGTCAGTGGCTCGCGGGATTCCTCGACCGTGTACGGCCGTGGATCGGCATCGGCGAAGTCCGGGACCCCGGGCTTGGCCGGATCCGCGGTCCCGACGACCGGCGGGGGCTGCGGGGCACGCGGATCCTGCGCCGCGAGAGCCGTCGGGGCGGCCACAAGTGCGGATGCCAGCGAGAGAAACGATGCGAGGAGATGCGTCATCGGGCGTCGTACCGTAGATTTCCGAGCCGTGGATTTCCGTTCAGGGTTCGTCACGAACCGCGCCCGTGGACAGCGTTCGCGCGAGTCGCAGCGAGAGTTCCATAGACGCCGCTCGTGCCGGAGACGCGCTTCGCCGTCCGCGACGCTCTCCTCCCCGTGAATCCGTCGCCCACTCGAGGAGGTCGTAACGGTGCGCATCGCGATGGCTCAGATCGACACCGTCGTCGGCGGAGTCGCGGCCAACGAGACGAAGATCGCGGAGCATATCCGGCGAGCCAGGGATGCCGGGGCGCATCTCGTCGTGTTCCCCGAGATGGCGCTGGTCGGCTATCCATTGCTCGATCTCGTCTATCGCCCGACGCTGTTGCGGAAACAGCGGGAAGCTCTCGAGCGCATCGCGCGCGTGGCGTCGGGCATCGCGGCGGTCGTCGGCTTCATCGATCAGGATCCCGCGCGCTTCGGCGGCGATGGTCGACCGCTGGTCTACAACGCCGCCGCGTTGGTGCGCGACGGCAAGATCCTCGCGATCCACCGCAAGAACCTGCTGCCCGAGTACGACGTGTTCTTCGAGCGCCGCTACTTCGCGCCGGGCTCGGGCGTGACGGTCGTCGACCTCGACGGAGTCCGCGTCGGTCTCGAGATCTGCGAAGACCTGTGGGACACGTACTACGAGACGAAGGTCACGTCGCGCATCGTGGCCGCGGGCGCCGACGTCATCGTCAACGTGTCGGCGTCGCCGTTCCACATCGGAAAGGGCGAAGAGCGGCGTCGGCTGCTGCGCCGCCACATCGACCATTGCGGCAAGCCGATCGTGTACGTGAACCAGGTCGGAGCCGAGGACGGCTACGAAGGCGAGCTCGTGTTCGACGGCGATTCGCTGGCGATCGATGGCCGAGGTCGCGTGGTGGCGCGCGCGCCGCGCTTCGAAGAAGCGTTGGTCACGTTCGATCTCGACGCGGTGAGCGGCTGCGGGACGGCAGCGGTCGCCGACGAGCCGGTGGCAGAAGACGAGCAGGCGTTCCTCGCGTTGGTCCGCGGCGTGAAGGACTACGCGGCGCGCACGGGATTCAAGAAGTCGTTGCTCGGACTCTCGGGCGGCATCGACTCCGCCGTGGTCGCGGTGATCGCGGCGCACGCGCTCGGGCCGCAGAACGTGCTCGGTATCTCGATGCCCTCGCGGTACTCGAGCGACCACAGCAGGGACGACGCGCGGATCCTCGCGGAGAACCTCGGTCTCGAATACCGCACGATCCCGATCGAAGGTGTGCATCAGGCTTACCTCGCGGCGCTCACTCCGACGCTGGGCAAGGACCCGCTCGGGCTGACCGAGGAGAACCTGCAAGCCCGCATCCGTGGCGCGCTGCTGATGGCGCACTCGAACCGCGACAACCTGCTGTTGCTGTCGACGGGCAACAAGACGGAAGTCGCGCTCGGCTACTGCACGCTGTACGGCGACATGAACGGCGGATTGACGGTGCTCGCGGACGTCAGCAAGGAGCGCGTCTACGGCATCGCGCGTCACGTCAATCGCAAGGCCGGCAAGATCGTCATTCCGCAGAGCTCGATCGACAAGGTGCCGTCGGCCGAACTGCGCCCGGGACAGGTCGATCCGTTCGACTATGCGGCCGTGAGCCCGCTCGCGGACCTGCTGGTCGAAGACGAAGTCGAAGTCGACGAAGCCGTGGCGCGCGGTTACGAGCGCGAACTCGTCGAGCGATTGGCGCGCCTCGTGCGCATCAGCGAATACAAGCGCCGTCAGGCCGCGCCGGGGATTCGCATCACCGCGCGAGCATTCGGTGTCGGCCGACGCATGCCGATCTCGTGGCCGGGGGAGTGACGGAATGCGCGCGTTCGTCGCGGCAATGCTGCTGTCCGTCGTGACGAGTTGCGCCCTGGCGCCGTCCGGGCCCCCAGGGACGACGTGGAGCCGTGCGTTCACTCCGCCGGCCTATCTCGATACCGAGCGCTTCCACCTCGAGCGGCTCGGTCCCGAGCACACGGACTCCGACTACGTCGCGCTCATGAGTTGCCGCGAACGGTTGCGCGAGACGCTGCGGTGGGGCGAGTGGCCACGCGCGGACATGACGCGCGAGCGCAATCGGGAAGACCTCACGCGCCACGCGCGCGAGTTCGACGAACGGCTCGCATATGCGTACACGGTGCAAGACGCGGCGCGAACGCGCTGCGTGGGCTGTGTCTATCTCGATCCGCCGAAGACGGAGCCGAAGGATCGCCGCGCCGAACTCCAGTTGTGGGTCATCGATGCCGAGCACGAACGCGGCGGCGAGGCGGCTCTGCTCGACGCGATGTTGGCCTGGATCGAGCGCGCCTGGCCGATCGACGAGGTCTGGCTGCGCGTGCGCGTCGAGAACGTCGCGTTGCACGACGCGTGTCGAGCGCGCATCGGCGAGCCCGAGGGCCCCGCGCATCACGGCGAGCTCCTGTTCATCTGGAAGCGCTGATCGCGAGATCGTGGATCCGGCGACTCACGTCGCTTCGAGCCGCGGCCCCTCGAACACCGAACGAATCGTGTCGAGTAGCTCGTCTCTGGAACCTGGAGACGTGGTCGGTCGGTCAACGAGGCAGCAGCGGGACCGTGATCCGTTCGGCGCCGACTTGGAAGGCGACCTCGTCCATCGCGTCGTCGACGAACGCTCGTGCAACGTAGTCGCCCGGCGGCAACACGAACTTGAACGTGTGGGTATCGCCGGCATCCATGCGCCAACCGAGCCGATCCACGGCGAGGCTTCCGGCGGTCGTCCGAATCTCGCATCTGGGGCGAGACGAGATCGGCCGCTTCGCGAGACCGCGCACGACCGCTTCGACCTCGACGCCCGGGACGGTCTCGACGGTGACCTTCGTTTCCTGGCCCGATCGGATCTCGATCGGCATAGGGGCTGCATAGCCGCCGTTGCATTGGACGACGAGCATCCAAGAGCCAGCAGGCAGCTCGTCGGAAGAGAACGGCCCGTCCGGCGACGATCGATCGAGTGAGTAGCGCTCTCCGTGCACGCCGCCGAGCAGGATGGCGTGCGACGCGGACGCCGCACCGGGGCCGGAGACCTCGACGGTCAGTGAGCCCGGAGCGACGAGTCGAATCGTGCCGAGGTCGAGCTCTTCGTTCGCCGCTACGCGAATCGGCACCTGCAGCGATGCGAAGCCGTTGGCCTGGATCGACAGCGAGTACCGACCGACGACCAGGCTCCGGATCGCGACGCATCCGGTGTCCGGATCGGTCGCATGGAGGATCGCCGAATCCGCACCTTCGCGGACCGGCACGACCTTCGCACCACCGACGGGTTGGCCGTCCGGGCCGACGACGCACAGAGCAAGACTCCCGGTCGTCAGCTCGTCCGAGGCGACCACGAGCACGACGTCTTCCGCGGGCGGGTGGACGCCGATCTTGCGCGCGACCGGCCCCGAGATCGACAACGGCGAATGCACGGAGACGTCGTACGGTTCGTCGCGACAGCCACGGAGCGTGAATGTCCCGTCCTCGGCGGTCTTGGCTTCCTGATCGGCACTGAATCCGGTCGACGACAACGCACGAGCACGCACGAGCAGGCCCACGAGCGCCCGATCGGCCTCGTCGACGACCCGGCCGCGGATCGCGAACGAAGGTGGCAGTCGGATCTCGAGCTCGGTGATGCGATCGGCGACGAGATCGACGACGCGCTCGGTCTGCGGTTCGTTCTCGGGCCAAACGACGACGGGCGTCGGTCCGACGGGAAGGGTCTTCAATTCGAACGCCCCGGCCTCGTCGAGTCGTGCCCACGCGCCATCGAGTGCAGGCCAATCACCGATGCGCACCGAACCGACCTTGACCGCGACGCCGGCGGCGTCGAGAACTCGACCGCGCAGAATCGGGCTCGGGGGGAGTTCCAGCGTGCACTCGTGCACGGATCCCTCCGTCGGCGAAAGGGTCGTGCCCACGACGGCGAATCCGCGGGCGCGCGCGAAGACGCGGTGCGCGGCCGGCGCCAAGCCGTCGAACGTGAACGTGCCGTCGCTCGCCGATCGCGTGCGCTGGCCGATCGAGTGCGTTCCGGTCTCCCCGTCGTCGCGCCCGAAGAATTCGGTGCGACCCTCCGCGCCGAGCTCGGCGGCTTCTACGTCGGCGTGAGCGATCGGCGCTCCGTCCTGATCGACGATCCGGCCGCGGATCGAACCTCCGCGACCGCGCAGGACCAGTTCCAAGCGGTGCTTCGCGCCGGTCATCCCCATGATCAACGCGAGCGTCGACGGGGCGTGGCCCGGCGCGCGCGCTCCGATCAAGTGCGCCGACGACACGTCCCGGATGGAGAACGCGCCGTCCGCGCCCGAACGGCCGACGACGTAGCCGGGAGCCTCCGGACCGTTCAGGGACATGAAGATCTCGGCTCCCGCGAATGGAGTGCGGTCGGGCGCCAGCACGACGCCCTCGATCAGCGCGCCCGGCTCGAGGTCGAGCGTGAGTTCGGGGTTCGTGCCACCGACGATCGACGTCTGCGCGTGGCCGCCACGATCGGCGCGCACCGTGGCGCGACCCGGCGGCAATTCGGCGAAGCGCGCGATGCCTTCACGGTTCGTGATCGCGCTGCTCGTCGTGACGAACGGATCGGTGTTCGTGAAGCTCATGACTTCGACGCCGACTCCGTCTCCGGGCGTTCCGTCCGACGCGTAGCGCACGCGCACGACGAGGGACCCGGTCGCCGCGGCAGCGGAAGTGTTCGACGGCGGCTCTCCCAGCGCAGCGGGCACTTCCGCGCGTCGGGCGCTGCGCTCGGAATCCGCGGTGTGCGAGTCCGCGCCATCGGGTGGCGTCGAATCCGAGCTCGCGCTCGCGGTCGTCGTCGACGGCGCGTCGATCGTCGGTTCGGTGGGCGGGTTCAACATCCACACCACCCACGCCGCGCCCCCGAACGCCAGCGTGACGAGAGCAGCCTTGGTCGCGACGTTCATCAGCAGGACCTCCGTGACGGTGGCGAAGGTGGCGCCGATGGCGCCGGCCTTCGGCACGGCGAGCGGCGCCAGCGCGAGTCCCCAAGCGCGGCGATCTCCGCCGTGGTCGGACTCGACGCGTTCGCGCAACAGTTCGAGCCCGCGCTTGATGCGCGTGCGCGCCGTCTCGGTCGGGACGCCGAGCTTCGCGGCGACTTTGCGCGGCGGCAGATCGTCGAGGTACCGCAGCGCGACTGCGATGCGATAGGACTCGGGCAGCGCGAGCAGCGCGTCCATCACGCGGCGCCGGGCGGACTCCCGTTCGAAGAGATCGGCGGCGGAGGGGCATGGTTCCGGGCGTGCCGCAGCCGACTCGTGCTTCGCGCGGCGTTCGGCGGATCGATGCGCGCGATGCGTCAGTCGACGCACGGTTCCGGAAAGCCAAGCGGCCCACGACGACACGGTTCCGTCGTCGCGACGCAACGCGGCGAGCCAAGCGTCCTGCACGACGTCGTCCGCGCGGGCGGCGTCGACGACGAGCCGGCGCGCCAGCTTCCGCAGCGCCTCGTCGTGAACGAGCAGGTGTTCCGGTCCAGAGTTCATGGCACGAGGCTAGTCCCCGGCCGATGCATTTTCGGTTCAATGCCGGTGCGATCCCACGCATTCGAACCGGCCCCGCGAGCGTTGATCCCAGCGGTCCACGTCACGGGCAGGGGTGTGGGTTCCGCATGCGTTCGACGTGACGCAGTGGGTGCTGCGCGCGTGCTTCGGCGAGCCCGAGACCACCGAACATCACGGCGAGCTCCTGTTCATCTGGAAGCGCTGATCGCGAGATCGTGGATCCGGCGACTCACGTCGCTTCGAGCCGCGGCTCCTCGAACACCGAACGAATCGTGTCGAGTAGCTCGTCGCGCGAGAACGGCTTGTTCAAGAAGCGCGCGCCGGCGGCGCGGACGTCGTGGTGCATCGCGATGTCCTCCACGTAGCCGGACATGACGATCACGCGCAGATTCGGATGCGACACATGCAAGCGCGCCGCGAGTTCGGTGCCCGTCATGTCCGGCATCACGATGTCGGTCATCAACAAATCGATGTGCCCGTCGAAGAGCTCGACCTGCCGGAGCGCTTCACGAGCACCGTCGGCTTCCAGCACGTGGAAGCCGGCGCCGCGCAGCAGGCGCAACACGACGCGGCGCACGACTTCCTCGTCTTCCACGACGAGGATCGTGCGCTGCACTCCGGTGGGCGCCGGGCGCTCCGCGCGTCGCGCTGTCGACACCGGCGTCAGCGGCGCGCGAGACGCGGGGAAGCGCAGCGCGAAGTTCGTGCCCTGGCCGACGGCGGACTCGACGCTGATCGAGCCGCCGGTCTGCGCGACGATCCCGTAGACCGTCGACAGGCCGAGACCCGTGCCTTTGCCGATCGGCTTGGTCGTGAAGAACGGCTCGAACACGCGCGCGCGCGTGGCTTCGTTCATCCCGATGCCGGTATCGCGCACGAACAGGATGACTTCGCCCCGGCCATCGGCCGTGGGGGCGACCGCGGTCTCCAGCGTGATGCGTCCGCCGCGCGGCATCGCGTCGCGCGCGTTGACGACGAGGTTCAGCAAGACCTGCTCGATCTGACCGCGGTCCGCTTCGATGGCGGCGACCGCTTCTTGTTGGATCGACACGAGATCCACGTCTTCGCCGAGCAAGCGCCGCAGCATCCCCGACAGATCGACGACGACGCGATTCAAGTCGAGCACCGTCGGATGCATGACTTGCTTGCGCGACAGCGCCAGCAGTTGGGCCGTCATCGACGCCGCGCTCTGCCCGGCATGTCGCATCTCTTCGACGAACTTGCGGCGTGGGTCACTGGCGTCGAGGCTGCTCTCCAGCAAGTCGCAGTACCCGACGATGGCGGTCAGCACGTTGTTGAAGTCGTGCGCGACACCGCCCGCGAGACGACCGATCGCTTCGAGCTTCTGCGATTGGCGCAGCTCTTCCTGCTTCAGCGCGAGCGCGGCCTCGGCGTCGCGCTTCTCGATGCGCAGTCGCCGTTCACGTAGGGCGTGTTCGATCGCGGGGCCGAGGCGCGCGAGGCGGTCCTTCAGCAAGTAGTCGCTCGCACCGCGCTTCATGCACTCGACGGCGACCTCTTCGCTGATGCTCCCCGACACCACGATGAACGGGATGTCGAGAGTGCGCTGCCGCATGAGCTCGAGAGCGCGCATCGCCGAGAACTTCGGCAACGAGAAGTCCGACAGCACGATGTCGCAGTGGTCGGCGAGCTGTTCGACGAAGCGCCGTTCGTCGTCCACGATCACGGGTTCGATCGGCAGTCCCGAGGTGCTCAGTGCCGCGAGGATCAGTTCGGAATCGTCGGGGTTGTCTTCGACGATCAGTGCGCGGATGGGGTGCTGCGTGTCGTGCAATGGATTCCTCTCTCTCCCCTCAACGACGGAGGCCATGCGGCGGCTCGTTGACGATCAGCCAACAAGAACCCAGCTCGCGAAAGGTCGTGATGAAGCGGTCGAACTCGACCGGCTTCGCGATGTGGCTGTTCGCAGGCGTTCCGATGCCGTGGGGGATGGTTTCCCGGCCTCTCAGAGGCTGTGAATCAATCCCTCGCTTCGAGGGATTGATTCACAGCCGAGCGCACAAGGTGCCGACGGCGGCGGCAGCCGCCGTATCCACAGGTCGTTCGCGTCATTCAACGCCGTACATCAATGAATTCGGCGACTGCCGTCGCCGAGCAACACCTGGTGAGGCCGAGAACGTGAATCAATCGGATTGATTCACGTTCTCTCAGAACCTGCGTTCGTTCGTTCGCCCACAGTGCGAAAGACGGTTGGTGGCGCGTGGTTTCTGCCGCGTCGACGGACCAGGAGGTCCAGATGGACAAGACGATCCCGCCGACGGCTGCGATGACCCAGCCGCGACGTGACGTAAGTGACCAGCGTGGACCGACATCCGGCCCGTGCTCGTGCCCAGTGCTACTCTGACTTCCCATACCCGCAGCTCGCGAGGCGCTGGCGTCGCCTCAGGGGCGGTCGATAGCACTGGCTGCGAAATTGTCCGCACTTGACGAGGAGTAAATGTTTTGGACGACTTTGGAGGGCAGGCACCTTGATCCCAGATCGTCCGCGCGTGAAAGTCTGCTGCATTCAATCGGTTGCGGAATCTCGACTTGCGATCGCCTGCGGCGCCTCGGCGGTCGGGCTGGTCGCGGAGATGCCGTCCGGGCCGGGAGTCATCGGAGAGGCGCAGGTCGCCGCGATCGCGCCGCAGGTCCCGCCGGCGATCGGAACGTTCCTCTCGCTGCTGCGCGCGTTCTTTTCAGCGGTCGCGGCGATCGGCTGACGCGAAGCGCAGGACGTCGGTGTTCGTCGGGCGGCGGCGAGCGCCAGCCCGTTCAGCCGCCGTCCCCGCCCTCGTCGTCGATGTCATCCGCCATCACGCAGGCATCTTCGTCCGCATCCTCGAGCCAACGCGGAGGCAGCGAGACTTTCTGCGCGCCGCCATTCTTCGCGCGCTTGATGCGCGCCGCGGCCGGCGGGAACGGAGCGTTCGGATCGAGCGTCGCAAGCAACGCGTCGACTTCGGCCATCGTGGTCGCGAGGTTCAGCTTCAAGCGGAACTCGCTCGTGCAGGGAAAGCCCTTCGTGTACCAGGCGCCGTGACGGCGCATGTGCGACACGCCGAGGAACTCGCCGAACACTTCGCAGAGCAGCACGGCGTGTTCGCGCAGGATCCTCGTGATCTCGCCGAGCCGCGGCGGCTCCTGCGGCTCGCGGCCCGCGAAGACGTCGACGAGATCGCGGAACAGCCACGGCCGGCCGAGGCAGCCGCGGCCGATGATCACGCCGTCGCATCCGGTCTGGCGCATCATGCGCAGCGCGTCGTGAGCCTCCCAGACGTCGCCGTTGCCGAGCACGGGGATCTCGGGCACCGCCGCCTTCAGTTCACCGATCGCGTTCCAATCGGCATCGCCGGAATACGACTGCGCCGCGGTGCGTGCGTGCAGCCCGACCGCTTTGCAGCCTTCTTCCGCCGCGATGCGGCCGGCGCGAATGAACGTCAACGTGCGATCGTCGATGCCCTTGCGGAACTTGATCGTGACCGGCACGTGGCCGGCGCCTTCGACGAGGGCGCGCACGAGCTTCGCCATCAGCTTCGGTCGCGCCGGGATCGCCGAGCCGCCGCCGGCCGCGGTGACCTTGCGCACCGGGCAACCGAAGTTCATGTCGATGTGGTCGACGTGGCCCTCGGCGGCGAGCACGCGCGCTGCTTCGCGCAGTCGATCCGGATCGGAGCCATAGAGCTGGATCGAGCGCGGCCATTCACCGGGCGCGAAGCTCGCAAGCGTCCACGTCTTGCGGTTCTTCTCGAGTAGGCCGCGCGCCGTGATCATCTCGCTGACGTAGAGGCCGGCGCCGTAGCGCCGGCAGATGCGCCGGAACGCGGAATTGGTGACTCCCGCCATCGGCGCGAGCACGACCGGCGGATCGACGACGAGCGGACCGATGCGCAACGGCGCGAACTCGCCGGGGCGCGCGTTCTGCACGTCGAGGTTGATGGCGCTGCGGATGTAGGCGGACTGCGTCGGAAGCATGAAAGCGCGAGGATAGCGGTCCGCCTCAGGCAGCCGCGGCCGCTAGAACCCCGCCGCGAGCACCGTGATCGCGCTGCCGCCGGCCCAACGTGGGCCGCCCGCGGTCAGGAAGATCGGCTGCGTCACGAGCGTCACGCCCTCGATGCCGGCGGGGAGTTGCGGGATGGCGACGGGCGCGGCGAGCGCGCCGCTCGGGCCGAGCGGAATCGTCGCGAGGTACGTCATCGGCAACGACAGCACCAGGGGGCCCGAGCTGCCGAACGGCTCGATCGGTGCGTTGCCGGTGCGAGGTGCGCCGAACAGCAGGACGACGTCGTTCGCCTGACCCGCGAGCGTCAGCATCACGCTTTGGCCCGCGCGACCCGGCGATTCGACTTCGTAGTGGCCGGAGGATCCGGGCAGGTTGGTCACCATGCCCTGCGGGTCGCTCAGCGGCTGGCCGACCGCGCCGGTGGCGGAGTTCGGCGCAGACGCGACTCCCGGCGCTCCGCCGCTCAGTGTCGTGTCACGAAGGGTGATCGGACCGGTGGGTCCCTGCGGCGCAGGATTCAGCAGCAGGCCTAAACCACCGTTGCCGGAGAACAACGGCCCGAACAAGCCCGAGAACGTCTGATCGCCGCCCTGACCGCCCGTGATGGTCACATCGTCGAACCGCAGCGCTGACCGCAACCCGCCGCCGACGCCGACTCCGCCCGTGCCGCCGTGCGTGTTGGTGATGCCGTTGCGGCCCTTCCCGCCGACGAACTGGGACTCGAACGCACTCAGGTGCGACGTGCCCGCCAAGGCGTTGACGAAGCACCCGCGACCGCCGAAGGACGGACCGGTCAAGGCTGCCGCACCACCGGTGCCGTCGCATCGGACCATGACGCAATGCGTCGAGTCGAACAGGAGGAACGCGCTCCTGCCCGCGAACGCGGTCACCGAGGTGTCCTCGATCCAGACCGACCCGAGGTTCCCCAAGAGTTCGAGCCCGTCGGTGAGGTCCGTCGCGGATTCGATCCGCAGACCGCGCAACACGACGGACTGAGTCGGCGCGAGATTCACGACGCGCAGCGGGTGGGTCAGCACGACGTTCGCGCCGGTATCCGCGACGATCGTGAGGCTCTTGCCGTTGATCGTGATCGGCAACGTGCCGCCGTAGACGCCTTGGCGAACGAGTAAGACGTCGCCTTCGGCGGCGGCATCGATCGCTTGGGCCACGGTCGCGAACTCGAAGCCGGGTCCCTTCGCCGCATCGACGACGACGACTCCGGGGCTCGCGCCACGGACGAGTGCGAGCACGACGAAAGCGAACGCGATGGACCGCATGGATTTCCTCCCGCGCAGGTGTCGGGATGACAATCGGCCTGCGGGCGGAAATCAACGGGCTGCTCGCCGTCGGACCCCCGGATCGTCTCTCTCCCTGGCAGGGCAGAGGGTCCGATCGAATGGACGATTGAGCGCGGGCTCACTCCCCGCGATAGACGACCCAGCTCGAAGGCGTCTCGGCCAACTCCAGTTGATGGAGCTTCGCCGGCAGCGCGTCCTTCAGCTCGTTCCAGATCCAGATGACGACATTCTCGGCGGATGGATTCTCGAGCAGGTCGTTCAGGTACGTGTGGTCGAGCCGTTCGACGACCTTGTTCTTCACGATCTGCTTCAGGACCGCGAAGTCCATCGCCAGACCGTCCTTTTGCACGGGAGCATCGATGGTCACGACCAGGCGGTACGTGTGTCCATGGAGGTTGCGGCACTCGCCGTCGTAGTACGGCAGCAAGTGCGCGGCGTCGAACGTGAAGGCTTTGGAGACGAGCATGGCGAGGACCGCTTTCGAAGCCCGCAGGCTACCCCACGCCCGCAGCGTTCGTGAAGAGAGGTCACCGATCGCGCGAGCGGTCGAGCATCAACGCCATGACCTCACTGCGCGTGCTCTCGCAGGTGTAGAAGACCCCGCGCAACGCCGACGTGACCATCAGCGCTCCGGGTTTGCGCACGCCTCGCGCCGTCATGCAGGTGTGGGTGGCCTCGATGACCACGGCCGCGCCTTCGGGCTTCACCTTCTCCATCAGCAAATCGGCGATCTGCGACGTCAGGCGCTCTTGGACCTGCGGCCGGCGGGCAAACGCCTCGACCACGCGTGCGAGCTTCGAGAGACCCACGATCTTGCCCTTCGGGATGTAGGCCACGTGGGCCCGTCCGGTGAACGGCATCAGATGGTGTTCGCAGAACGAGTCGAAGGGGATGTCCTTCACGAGGACCATCTCGTGGTGGTCCTCGTCGAACGTCTTCGTGAGGTGCGTCGAGGGATCCTCGTGGAGTCCGCCGAAGACCTCGGCATACATGCGGGCGACGCGCGCCGGGGTTTCCTTCAAGCCGTCGCGGTCGGGGTTCTCGCCGATGGCCGCGAGGATCTCGCGAACGGCTCGTTCGATGCGCGCGTTGTCGACCAAGCTGGACTCCACGAAAACGACACCGCCGGAAGGGCGGCAACGATAGCCCCTCCGGCGGTGTGGCGGTGACGTCGTTTTCAGGTGTCTTGGGTCGCTGCGATCCGATCGATCGGGAAGCTGCGCAACGAGTCGGCGCCGGAAGTGTCCGGGCTCGCCGGGGCGAGCGTGGGCGCCGTCGCGTGCGGTCCGTCGCCGAGCAACGCGCGCAACAAGTCCTTCACGCGCACCTGCTGGTCACCCGCGGCGCGCTTCGCGAGCAACTCGTCCATCAGGCGCTGCGTCGAGTCCGCGCCACGCTCCGCGCGCAGGGACTGCAGTAGTTCGGCGACGGCTTCGCGACGCTCGTTCGCCGCTTCCTCGGCTTCCGACTCTTCGTCGGTCGTCTCCTCGCTGGCCTCGTCGCTCGACTCGTCACAGGAGTCTTCGCACGACTCCTCACACGACTCCTCACACGACTCGTCACACGACTCGTCGCACTCCGCGTCGGCGTCGAGTTCGAGCGTGTCCAGCGCGTCACCAACATCGATCGTGAGATCGTCCATGTCGCCGAACTCGGCTTCGAGGTCTTGGATCTCCTCGAGCACGTCTTCGTCGAGCTCCACCGAATCCACACCGAACTCCGACGCCAAGCGCTCGCGCATCGCGGCGAGTTCAGCGGACTCTTCGTCGTCGAGACCTGCCTCCGTGGGGAACGTGTCGATGCCGGCGAACACGTCGGTGTCTTCGGCTCCGTCGCGCTTCAGCAACGCAGCGATGATCTCGTGCGCCTCCGGCGAGAACCGATCCGACTGCAGCAGTGCGTCACCGACCGCATCGCGGACGTCGCTGCCTTCCCATTCGTCGCGCAACACGCGGGCGAACGCGCGACGCACCGCGGCGTCGTGGAGTTGTGTTCCGAGCGCCTGCGCGGCGGTGATGCGGGCGTCTTGGTCGTTCGTTTCGGTCAATACGTGGATCAGCGCGTCGCGCAGCGGATCGGAGTCCGTCGCCGCGACGGCAGCCACGCTCGTCGCCGAACCCGTTCCGAGCACGAACGGGCCGTCGCCGGTGGTGAACGACAGGACCGAGTCGAATGGGTCCGATCCGTTCGCCGCAATGGACGAACCGCTCGTCGATGGTTGCGCATCGCGCGGTGGCTTCGCAGCACGCCGCGCCTTCGACGGCTTCGCCGGGTTCGGCGCGGTGGGGGTCACGGCGGGCCGTGAGTTCGGAGCGTTTTGCGGCTTCGGCGGGCAGAACGCCACCAGCCGATCCGCGAGTGGAGCGTCGGACAGCATCGTCGCGGCGATCGTGCCCTGCGCGGCCAGCAACAGCACGACGGCTGTCGCTGCACCACCGAGCACGAGCCAACGACGACGCAACGAGAGTGGAGCATTCTTGGTCAACAGCATTTCGATCCTCCTTCGCAATTGCGGAAGCGTGGGTGCCCAGTGCAGCAGCGTGGGTGAACGAGTGACGGCGGTCACGCCGGCGCCCGCGGGCAATGCCGCGCGGGCGTGGTCGAGCAGAGCGAGCGCGTAGCGCTTGCGTTGTGACGTGCTGGCGGCGACGAGTTGATCGCACGCCAACTCGCGGGTGCGGTCGATCTGAGCCGACAACCACCACGCGACCGGATGGAACCAATAGAGGGTCTTCAACACCGCCTGAGCGATCGCGGCCAGCGGATCGCGACGCTCGAGATGCACGAGCTCGTGCCGCAACGCGAACGCGAGCGCGTCGTGCGCGGTGGGTTCGGCGGTGGGGAGCAGGATCACGGGACGATGCACACCCCAGCAGGCCGGCGCATCGACGACTTCGCTGCGGCGCAGGGTGATCCGCTGCGCGAGCGGATGATCGCCGACCGCCGTGCGCCAGACCGCAAGCGTCGCGTCGTCGGTGACCGCCGTCGCGTCGCGCACGAGCCGCGCCGTGCACGACAGCCGACGCACATGGCGACGTCCGACCAACAGCACGCCGAGGAGCCACACGACAGCGACGTACGGCGCCGCGCGACGCAGGGCCGCGTTCGCGCCGACGGCCGCATCACGCGCGCGCTGTCGCATCGAGGATCCGACGGCGCGCGGCGTCGCCGCGACCCCAGCGTCGGGTTCGGCACGAGAGTCCGTCCGCGACGCCGGTGCGACGACCGCGTTCGACCTCGGAGTGTCGCTGGTGGGCGGCGAGTGCGCCGGCGGGCGCGGACCCGCGGGTGGAGTCGGAGTCGAGTCCGTGGCCTCGTGCGCTCCGCGTGCGGTCGTCGGTGCGTTCCGCGGCTTCGACACGGACGACGCGCTCGGCGCTCCGCGCGGATCGGTTGCGTCGGAGCTCGGCGTCGATGGCTGAGACGTCGACGGCGCGGTCTCGACCGCGATGCGGGCCAAAACGCGATCGCCCGTCGCGGCCGCCTTGCCGGCCAGCGGCAGCGTGAGTGCCGGCAGGCACAAGCCCGTCACGAGCAACAGCAACAGCAAGCGATGGCCGATCACGGGGTCCTTGCGCGCGAGCCACAGCACCGGAAGCGCGACGACGAACGCGACGCACAGCCCGAGCGAATGCAAGACGAGGTGCTCGGCGAACATCACTTCGCCTCCGGCGGCGGGTCGTCGTCGACGAGCTGTGTCTCGATCTTGCGCTTCAGCGCCTCGAGCTCTTCACGGGTCAGTCGGTCGTTGCCGACGAGCTGCAGCAGCAGCGGTTGGACGTCACCTTGGAACAGCCGGTCGACCAAGTCGCCGACCATGGAGGTCGTCACTTGCTCACGGGTCGCCTTCGCGAAGAACCGGTGCGCGCGACCGGCGCCCAGGCTCGTGCCGACGACGCCCTTGTCCTTCAGGATCGTCAGCATCGTCTGGACGGTGTTGTAGGCGAGTGGCTTCTGGCGCCCGTCGTTGAGTCCGTCGACCACTTCGCGCACCGTCAGCGCTCCGTCTTGAGCGTCCCAGACGACGTGCATGACTTCGAGTTCGAGATTCGTCAGCAGGATGCGTTTCGTGCGCGGCATCGATGGCCTCCGCGGGACGGGTGACGACTCCTAGGACTTTAGGTGAGACGCGCGGAGCGGCAAGTTCCTTCTCCCAAACTTTTCGGAGTTAAGTCCCGGCGCGAGCGCGGTCCAGGCCGCGATCCACTGCGGAAACTTCCCCTCGCGCCGATGGGTTGACGTACTCGATGATCGTGGCACATAATCCAATCATCAGTTTGGCTGATGATACGCCGATGTTCGGCTCGCCATTTCGCATGCCTGGAGAGACCATGCGCCACGACTCCGCTGCCGCCCCCCGTCCGAATTCACGGTCCAAGTTGCGACGCCGCGACGTGCTGCGCGGCGCGGCCGCAGGCGTCGTTGGCTCGCTGCTGACCGGTCTGCCGAAGGGTTACGCCGGTGGCTTGTTCGCCGACGACACGCCCGAGCAGCCGGACGTGCGACTCGGCTTCGTCGCGATCCAGAGTTGCGGTCCGATCGTCATCGGGCACGAGAAGGGCTTCTTCAAGAAGCACGGGCTGAACACGACCCTGGCGAAAGAGAACGGCTGGGGCGCCGCGCGCGACAAGGTCGTCAGCGGCGAGAACCACGGCAGTCACCTGAAGTACGCGCAGCCGCTCGGACAAACCGTCGGCGTGCTCGGCGGCGCGAAGACGACGATCGTCGCTCCGTACACGCTGTGCCGCGGTGGCTCGGTGTTCATGGCGTCGATCAAGTTGAAGGACCGGCTGACGATCGACCCGCAGACGTGGAAGTCGGTCGCGGACGAACTGCGCGCCAACGGCGAAGCGATGACGATCGCGTTGCCGTTGCCGTTCGGCTGGCACGGCATGATGTATCGGCATTGGCTGGGGAACGCGGGGATCAACGCCGACAAGGACCTGAAGGTCATCACGTTGCCGCCCGCGCAGATGGTGCAAAACATCCGCGTCGGCACGATGCACGCCTGCGCGTTGGTCGAACCGTGGGGCGATCGCGGCGTGACCGACAAGATCACGTTCATCGTCGCGTACGGGCACGAGCTGTGGCCGGACCACCCGATCAAGGCGTTCGGCATGCTCGAGACGTTCGCCAACGAGAAGCCGAAGACCGTGAAGGCGATGCTGTGTGGCCTGCAAGAGGCCGCGCAGTGGTGCGACGACCCGAACAACCACGAAGAACTGGCGAAGATCCTGTCGACCCCGACGTACTTGAACTCGCCCGCACCGACGATCCTGCGTCCGTTGCGCGGTGAGTTCGCGTGGGGTGACGGTCGCACGGCCAAGGACCCGCGCAACGCGATCTCGTATTCCCGCGATACGAGCCCGCAGCCGCGCGAAGCGAAGTGGCACCTCGCCCAGTTCCGTCGCTGGGGTCACGTGACCGGCACGCCCGACTACGAAGGCGTGACGAAGACGGTCCTCCGCAAGGACCTCTATCTCGAAGCGATGGCGCAGCTCGGTGTGACGCCGCCCGCCGAGAACAACGACCCCATCACGCTGTGGGACAAGTCCGCGTTCGACCCGGCCAAGCCCGAGGAGTCGATCCGTTCGTTCTCCGTGCACTCGATGAAGGACTGAGCGGCCGCCGGGGCGCGGCGGAATGGCCGCGCCCTCGTTCCCTCTCTTGCAGCCACGCACCACTCTTGCAGCCACGCACCATGACGAAGAAGTTCGCCGCCTTCCTCCTCCCCTTCTTGGGTCTGGCCGTCGCGATCGCCCTGTGGGAGATCGCCTGCCGGACCTTCGAAACGCAGATGCCCGGGCCGATGAAGACCTGGGAGACCAGCAAGCTCTACATCCTCGAGCCGTTGACGCGTCGCGGCGAGATGGACCAAGGCATCCTGCTGTTCGCGTGGGGATCGCTGAAGCTCGTGTTCAAGGGCTATGCGCTCGCGCTGCTGCTCGGCGTGCCGCTCGGGTTCGCGCTCGGCCTGTCCCGCACGTTCCAGCGCGCGTTCGACCCGATCATCCAACTGCTGCGCCCCGTCTCGCCGCTCGCGTGGTTGCCGCTCGGCATGGTGTTGCTCGAGACTTCGGCGCCGGCCGCGTTGTTCACGATCGCGCTGTGCGCCATGTGGCCGACGGTGCTGAACATCGCCGCGGGCGTCCGCGCGGTCCCCGTCGAACACATGAACGTCGCGCGCGTGTTGCGTCTGTCGCCGTGGACGACCTTCTTCAAGGTGCTGGTCCCGTCGACGATCCCGTACATGTTCACGGGCTTCCGCGTGAGCCTCGGCATCGCGTGGCTCGCGATCGTCGCCGTCGAGATGCTGACCGGCACCGCGGGCCTCGGCGGCTTCCTGTGGCAGGAATACAACGCGCTGGTCTACGAGCACATCATCCTGTGCATCGTCGCGATCGGCGTGATCGGGTTCGTGCTCGATCGCGTGATGAGCCTGTTCGAGTCCTGGTTGAAGCGGACGTGAACGGAGCTCGCTCATGACGCTGCTGCACGTACGCGCATTGTCGAAGTCCTTCACCGCCGGCGGTCAAACGCATTGCGTGCTCGACCGCGTCGATCTCACGGTCGACGAGGGCGAGTTCGTGGTGCTCATCGGCCCCTCGGGAGCCGGGAAGTCGACCTTGCTGTCCCTGCTCGCGGGTTTGCTGAAGGCCGACGCGGGCTCGATCGAACTGGCAGGCACGCCGATCACGGGTCCCGGACGCGATCGTGGCTTCGTGTTCCAGCACGAGTCGCTGCTGCCGTGGCTGACGGCATTCCAGAACGTCGCGCTCGCGGTGGACGCCGCGTTCCCGACCTGGACCGCCGCGCAACGCCGAGAGCGCGTCGAGGACACGCTGAAGCTCGTGAACCTCGGCCATGCGCAGGACAAACGGCCCGCGCAGTTGTCGGGTGGCATGCGGCAGCGCGTGGCCGTAGCGCGCGCGCTGGCAATGGATCCGAAGATCCTGCTGCTCGATGAACCGTTCTCGGCGCTCGACGCGCTGACGCGCGCGACGCTCCAAGAAGAACTGGAGCGCATTCGGCAGGCCGATCGCAAGACGGTGTTGATGGTCACGAACGACCTCGACGAAGCCCTGCTACTTGCCGATCGGATCGTGCCGCTCTCGCGGACGGGCGCACTCGGGGAACCGATTCGCGTCACGCTGGCTCATCCGCGGCGCAGGAGCGCATTGGCGGCGGATCCGGCGTACAAGGCGCTGCGGCATCGGCTCGTCGATGCCATCCTCGCGCTCACGGGGCGCGAAGCCGCCGCCGCGACGCAGCGCTTCCCGCTGCCGTCGATCGTTCCCGATCACGCGAAGCGCGCGGCGCGTCCCGAAGCCTCCGCCCGCGGCGCGAGTACGACACCGATCGCGGAGGCGTCGCGTTGAACGCATTCTTGCAATTGCGCGGCCTCGTCAAGACGTTCGACACGCCGAAAGGACCGCAGGTCATCGTCAAGGACGTCGATCTCGCGGTCCGTGAAGGCGAGTTCGTCAGCCTGATCGGACACTCGGGTTGCGGCAAGACCACCGTGCTGTCGATGGTCGCGGGGCTCACGAAGAAGACCGCGGGTTCGATCACGATCGACGGCGTGGAGATCACCGGCCCCGGCCCCGAGCGCGCGATGGTGTTCCAATCGCCATCGCTGCTGCCGTGGCAGAGCGCCGAGCAGAACGTGATGCTCGGCATCGATGCCGCCTACCGCTCGTCGTCGCGCGCGGAGCGACGTGCGCTGGCCGATCACTACCTCGACCGACTCGGATTGACCGCCGTGAAGCACAAGCGCCCGCGCGAGCTGTCGGCCGGCATGCGGCAGCGCGTCGGCATCGCGCGCGCCTTCGTGTTGGCTCCGCGCTTGTTGTTGCTCGACGAGCCGTTCGGCAGCCTCGACTCGACGACGCGCTTCGAACTCCAGGACGTCCTGCTCGAGCTGTGGTCGAAGACGCGGACGACGGCGCTGCTCGTCACGCACGACGTCGACGAAGCGCTCTATCTGTCGGATCGCATCGCGATGATGACCGACGGCCCGAACGCGACCATCGGCGAGATCCTCGAGGTGCCGTTTCCGCGGCCGCGCCGACGCGCCGATCTGCTCGAGAGCGGCGATTACGACCCGCTGCGCGCACGCATGTTGACGTTTCTCGAGCACACGGCGACGCGGCGCCCAGCGAGCGTGGCCGCCGCGAGCGCGCGATAGGATCCTCCCTCCGCGCAATCTCGCGCGAAGGGTCGAAGCAGGGAGACGTTCGTGCCATCGAGCCCGACGATCGAGATTCGGCATCTGCGGACGTTCCTCGCGGTCGCGGAGACCGAGAACTTCACGCGCTCCGCCGAACGCCTCGGCATCTCCCAGCCGAGCATCTCGCAGCAAGTGAAGGAACTCGAGACCGCGCTGCGCACGGTGTTGTTCCATCGCAACGGCCCGCGCGTGCGGCTGACCGCCGTCGGCCACACGTTCCGCGATCGCGCGGCGATCGTGCTCAGCAAGTTCTCCGAGGCGTGCCAGAGCGTGGCGGACGTCGAGGGCTTGCTGTTCGGTCACCTCGACGTGGGCGTCATTCCGGCACTCGACGTGCCGTGGGTGCCGCCCGTTCTCGAACGCATGGCGGTCGAACATCCCGGCATCGTCGTCTCGGTGCACGAGCGCTCGTCGAGCGACGTCGAAACCGAAGTCGAGGCCGGCCGTTACGAAGTGGGGCTCGGCATCCTGTCGCGGACGTCGCCGAATCTGCGCTACGAACGGTTGCGCGAGGACGCGCTGTGCCTCGTGGTTCCCGCCGATCATGAAGCGGCGAAGAAGTCGGTGGTCCCGTTGTCGGTGCTGGCGGATCAGCGACTCGTGCTGCTGCCGCCGAGCTTCGTGCTGCGGCACATGGTCGACGAGTCGCTGCGCCGCGCGAACGTCCGCGCGCGGATCGCGTTCGAGCTGGACACGATCGATGCGCTGGTGCGCGCCAGTGCGCGCTGTGGCATGCCGACGCTGTTGCCGAGCATCGTCTTGGAAGGCCGCGAGACGCTCGGACTCGTCGCGGTTCCCGTCAGCAGTTGGACGCCGAAGCTCGAGCTCGGGCTGTTCTGGCAGCGCGACGCCGATCCAGCACCCGCGGCGCGCGCGTTCGGCGAGCTGATGCGCCAGCATGTCGGCGCGCCAGCGAAGACCGGGCCGCGGCGCGCCAAGCGTTCGTGATCAGCGCGCGGCGGCGGGGATGCCGGCCTCGGCGCGCTCGCGCTTGATCTTGTCGATCTCCGCGACCAGCGCGTCGACCATGTCGGCTTCCTTGACCTTCGCGACCGCGACGCCCTTGCGATAGAGGATGCCCATGCCGCCGCCGCCGGCGATGCCGATGTCGGCTTCGCTCGCTTCGCCCGGCCCGTTCACGATGCAGCCGAGCACGGCGATCTTGACCGGCAGCGTCTCGCCGCCGAGGCGCTTCTCGATGTCGTTCATGAGCTTCATCAAGTCGATGTCGATGCGGCCGCACGTCGGGCACGCGATGAGCTCGGGCGACGTGATGCGCGCGCCGGTCGCTTTCAGGATGTCGAACGCGACCGGGATCTCTTCTTCGGGCTCGGCCGTCAGCGAGACGCGGATCGTGTCGCCGATGCCCGCGAGCAACAGCCAACCGATGCCGATCGCCGACTTCACGCTCCCGTACTTCGGCAGGCCGGCTTCGGTGATGCCGAGGTGGATCGGGAGCGCCATCTTCTCGGCGAGCATCCGGTTGGCCTTGATGCAGGTCTTCACGTCCGTCGACTTGATCGAGACGATGACTTGGTCGAACGCCTCCTCGCGACACGTGTCGAGATGGCGCAAGGCCGAGTCGACCATCGCCTCGGGCGACGGCCAGCCGTACTTCTCGAGCAAGTCCTTCTCGATCGAGCCCGAGTTCACGCCGATGCGGACCGCGACGCCCTTCTGCTTCGCGGCGCGCAGGACTTCGCGCACGCGCTGCTCGTCGCCGATGTTGCCCGGGTTGATGCGGACTTTGTCGGCGCCGTTCTCGATCGCGAGCAGCGCCATGCGGTAGTCGAAGTGGACGTCGGCGATCAGCGGCACCTTCGCGTGCTTCTTGAAGCCGATGAAGTTCGCGGCGGACTCGCGGTTGGGCACCGTGATGCGGATCAGTTCGCAGCCGGCTTTCTCGAGCCGTTCGATCTGGCGCAGCGTCGCGTCGAGATCGGCGGTGTCGGTCGTCGTCATCGACTGCACGCGGATCGGATGGTCCGAGCCGATCGCGAGGCTTCCCACCTGCACGGAGTTGGTCTTGCGGCGGGGTTCGAGCGTGTCCATGGCGAGCGGGATCCCGGGCGTTGGCGAAGTCGAAGAGGATAGCGCGGGCTGGAGGCTCTCGCGCGGCCGGAGCCCGCCGGACGTCGCCGCGACGGGATGCACTCGGGTTCGACCGCATTTCATCGAGCCGCGACCCGGCGCGCCCACCCCCGTCGATTCCGCGACCACGCCCCAAAACGCGGGTTGTCAGGCCCTGCGACGCAGGTTTAGGCTCCCCTTCGTCCTTCGGCGTTCGGGAAAAGTGCTCGGGCCAGCACCGCGGTCGGCCCGGGCTCGGACACCGGGTCTTCTCACCGCGGACGGCGTGGAAACTGAAGGAGGTGCCGGATGGTGCCTTCCGACCTCGTCCTCGCGAGCACCGAGTCGCAGCGCGAACCCGTCCTTCCGATGGGGCGAGATCCCAAGTCGGCGGCGATCCCCTTCGCGCCACTGCAGGCGACGAGTCCCGATCCGCTGTTCGGGACCACCGACAAGTACAAGATCGCGGTCCCGCTGCTGCGCCCCGAAGAGCTGCCGGACTCCGGCGCAAAAGCAGTCTGAATCACGACTTCCGAGCGGCTTGTGAACGCGACGGCGGGTCGTGGCCCGGCGCTCGTCAGCTGACCACCGCACGCTCCGCGAGTCGCCCCATCGATGCGCGATCGTCGCCGCGCAGTTCCTTCAGCGCATTCGCGACGAAGACCTTCGTCACGCGCTTGCGCCACGGGAACTCAAGGTCGGTGTTGTCGAGCGGCTTCGCGTGCTTCGCGGCGAGCTCCGCGAACGCGGTGATCACGTCGTCGGTCAGCGTCTTGCCGACGAGCGTCGCGGACTCCGGCACGAGGATCGGCGCCGACAGCACGCCGCCGAGCGCGATGCGCGCGTCTTCGATCGTGTTGCCCTTGCCGAGCTTCAGCGCGGCGCCGACGCCGAGCACTGGGAAGTCGAAGGAATCACGGCGGCGCAGCTTCCAGTAGGTGCTGGTCCAGCGCTCGAAGTCCGTGGGGAGTCGCACTTCGCGCAGCAGCTCGTCGTGGCGCTTCGTCAGGAACGCCATGCCGTCGTCGGCGTAGAGCTCGCGCAACGGCAGCGTGCGTTCGCCGTCCTTGCTCTCGAGCACGACCTCGGCGCCGAGCGCGATCAGCGCCGGCGCGCTGTCGGTCGACGAGACGGCCTTGCACTTCGGGCTCTGCGGCGCGACCCAGCAGATGCAGTCTTCCTTGTCGCGCAGCGCGACGCCGCCGGAGCTCTTCGGCGCCTTCATGCAGTAGCCGATGGCCTGGCGCCACTCGAGGTTCTGGTCGTAGTACGTGCAGCGCGTGTCGAGGCACAAGTTGCCGCCGAGCGTCGCAACGTTGCGGATGTGCGGAGTCGCGACTTGCGCGGTCGCCGAGCGCAGCGCGCGCGCGGCCTTCGCGAAGCGCGCGTCGACGGCGAGATCGCTCAACGACACCCCGGCGCCGATCGACAGTCCGCCGCCCGCGATCGCGCGGATCGCACGCAACGCGTCGATGCGCTTCACGCTGACGAGCACCGACGGCGCGAATTGACGACGCTTGAGGTTCGGCACGACGTCGGTGCCGCCGGCGAGGATCATCGCGCGCGGGTCGGTCGCGAGCAGATGCGCGGCTTCGGACACCGAAGTCGCGAACACGTGGCGAAGCGGCGGGGCGCGCATCATGGCGTGACGATCCTCGTTCCGTCCTTGGCGATCTTCGACTTGCGCGGCTTCTCGTTCTGCGCGGTCCCGTCGCCGCCTTCCCACGGCGGCGCGACCTTCAACGGTTCGGGCCAGTCGACCGTCGGGAACTCGCCCGGGCCGAAGCGCTTCGTCTTCGCCTCGAGCGCGCGGATCACCTTCTCGGGCGTGACGGGGATCTCGTCGACGCGCACGCCGACGGCGTCGTACACCGCGTTCGCGAGCGCCGGCATCATCGGCAGCAGCGGGCCTTGGCCGACTTCCTTCGCGCCGAACGGCCCCGCCGAGTCGGGATCCTCGATCAGGTACGTCGTGACGTCGGGCATGTCCTTCGTCGTCAGGCTCTTGTATTCGAGGATCGACGGGATCTTGTGGACCAGCGCGTTCGACAGCCGCGGCGGCAGGCGACGGAAGACTTGCTCTTCCATCAATGCCTCACCAAGACCCATGTAGACCGAGCCGATCACCTGGCCCTCGACGAGCGTCGGATTCAGCGAACGCCCGATGTCATGCGCGACCCAAACGTGCTCGACGTGGATCCAGCCGGTGTCGGGATCGACTTGCGTCTCGATGACGGCAGCGCTGTACGAGTACGTCGGCGACGGACCGACGCCGCCGCCCTTGTACTTCGCGGCCGGCGCGGCCGGGCGATAGCTGCCGACGGTGCCGAGCGTGCCGTGATCCGACTCGGCGCGATGCAGCGCTTCGAGCCACGTCATGCCGACGTTCGGGTCCTGCGCGTCGAACACGCGCTTGTTCGCGAACACGAGTCGACTCGGCGGCACGCCGAGCTTCTCACCGACGCTCTTCGCGATGAGGTCGCGCGCGCGCTCGGCGGCCTGGATCGCCGCGTTGCCCATCATCAAGGTCACGCGGCTCGAGTACGAACCGAGGTCGACCGGCGTCAGGCCGGTGTCGCCGGTCACGACGCGCACGTCGAACGGCGGAATGCCGAGGATCTCGGCGACGATGTTCGCGAGCACGTCGTCGGAGCCTTGCCCGATCTCCGTCGCTCCGCAGAACGCCGTGACTTCGCCGGAGCGATCCAGGCGCAACTGGACGCCCGAATGCGGCAGCTCGGCCCAGTTGATCGCGAGCCCGGCGCCGCACAGGTACGACGAGCACGCGAGCCCGAGCCCGCGCCCGAACGGCAACTTGCCCCAGCGTTCGCGGAAGCGCGAGCCCTCGACGACCTTGTCGATGCAGGCTCCGAGGCCGATCGTGCCGATCCGCATGAAGTTCGCCGTCAGCGAGCCCGGCTGCGCGAGTTGCTGCAGGCGCAGGTCCGCCGGGTTCTTGCCGAGCTTCACGGCGATGCGGTCGAGCTGGACCTCTTGCGCGAAGCGTGGTTGCGGCGTGCCGTGGCCGCGCTTCGGGCCACACGGCGGCTTGTTCGTGAACGCGCGGCAACCGCGGAAGCGGTAGCGCGGGATCGTGTACGTGACGGTCTGAAGCGCGCCCGAATAGAACGTCGACGCGACGCCGTAGCTGCCGTACGAACCGCCATCGAGCAGCGTCTGCAGATCGAGCGCGAGCACGTTGCCGTCCTTGTCGGTGGCGGTGCGCATGCGCATCTCGATCGGGTGCCGGCCGCGATGGCAGTAGAAGACTTCGAGGCGCGTCAGGCAGATCTTCACGGGGCGGCCGAGCATCAGCGCGGCCTTGGCGACGACGATCTCGTGGTTGAACGGGTCGCTCTTGCCGCCGAAGCCGCCGCCGTTCGGCGTCGCGATCACGCGGATGTGCGCGGGATCCATCGCCAGCGCCTTCGCCAGCGCCTTGTGCAGGTAATGCGGCGTCTGCGTCGACGACCAGATGCAGAGCTTGCCTTCGGGGTCCTGGATCGCGAGCGACGCGTGCTCCTCGATCGGCAGGTGCGTGTTGCCTTCGTAGAAGAACGTGTCGTCGAACACGTGTGCGGCGCCGGCGAACGATGCGTCGACGTCGCCGAACTCGAAGTGGACCTTCTTGTGGACGTTTCCCGCGTCGCCGTACGTGTGGATGCGCGGCTCGGGAGTCGCGATCGCTTCCTGCGGCGTCGCGATCGTCGTCAGTGATTCGTAGTGGACGACGACGTCGTTCGCGGCGTCGATCGCTTCTTCCTCGGTCGTCGCGATGACTGCCGCGACCGGATCACCGACGAAGCGGACCTTGTCGTTGCACAACGGATGCTCGTCGTGCGACACGGGAAGCACGCCGTACGCGATCGGGAAGTGCTCGCCGGTCAGCACGAGCTTCACGCCCTTGCGCGCGAGCGCCTTCGACGCGTCGATGCCGAGGATCTTCGCGTGGGGCACGTGCGAACGCACGAGGCGGCAGTGCAGCATGCGCGGCAGCGACAAGTCGTCGGCGAAGCGGACTTGCCCCGTCACGCGCGCGCGCGCGTCGACGCGCCGGCGCGCCTTGCCGACGCTGTTCTTCGGATCGCGGTTCCAGTTGGTCGTGCTCATGCGCGGCCCATCTTGTCGGCGGCCGACAGCACGGCGTCGAAGATCTGCTGGTAGCCGGTGCACCGGCACAGGCAGCCGGACAGCGCTTCCTTGACCTCGGCCCGCGTCGCCTTCGGGTTCGCGTCGAGCAGCGACTTCGCGGTCATCAGGAACCCTGGCGTGCAGTAGCCGCACTGCGCCGCGCCGAGGTCGGCGAAGGCCTCCTGCAAAGGATGCAGGCGCGCGTCGTCCATCAAGCCTTCGACCGTCTCGACCTTCGCCCCGTCGCACTCGGCCGCCATCAGCAGGCACGACAGGATCGGCTTGCCGTCGACCTCGACAGCGCAAGCGCCGCACTCGCCGAGCTCGCAGCCGTGCTTCGTGCCGGTCAGCCCGAGCTCTTCGCGCAGCACTTCGAGCAGGGTCTTGTGGGTGCCGAACGTCGTCTCGACGTCCTCACCGTTGACGGTCATGCGCACGGTGGTGCGTGGGGTGTCGTCGGTCATCGCCTACTGCCTGGGGGTCCGAACGGATTTGGCCGGGCAGTTCAACCTTTGGAGGGCGGACGGGCAAGAGACGGGGTGGGGGGGCTTTGGCCTACCGCGGGATCTTCGGCGTCAGCTTCACGCTCAGCGTCACCGGCTTGCCGTCGCGCATCACGATCACCTCGACGACGTCGCCGACTTGCTTCGCGCGCAGCAGCGTCGCGAAGTCCTTCAGCGTCGAGATCGGCTTGCCGTCGAAGTGGGTCATCACGTCGCCTGGCTTGCCACCCGCGGTCTCCAGCGGGGAGCCCGGCTGGACGCCCTGGATGCCGACGCCGTCGTCGCGCTGCGCCATCTCGGGGATCGAGCCGAACCACGGGCCGTACGCCGAGCCGGTCTTCGGGTCGACGGCGCGCGAGCCGCTCGTAGGCGCGGTCGGTTGCTTCTCGAACGCGACGTAGGCGGGCTTCGTCTCGAGCCGATCGATGCCGCGCACGACCGTAGCCGCTAGTGACGCCGCGTTCGCCGCGCCGACGGGATCGACGAGATGCGCGTCGTCCAGGTCCGTGTGGTACTCGTTATGAAGACCGGTGAAGAAGAACAGCACCGGGACTTGCGAGGTATAGAAATTGATGTGGTCGGAACTGCCGTTGAACACGCCCATGTCCTTCGCGAGCTCGAACGGAGCTCCGATCGCGACGTGCGCTTCGTCGACGATGCGCACGAGCGGCTCGGCACTCGGCGCGCCGCCGACCGCAAGATAGTTCCACTCGTTCGCGTGCTTGGCGTCGGCGCCGCGCTTCGAGCGCCCGACCATGTCGAGGTTGATCATCGCCCACGCGTCGGTCAGTGGGACCCACGCGTGCTTCACATAGTGCAGTGAGCCGAGCAAACCGAGCTCTTCGCCGTTGAACGCGATGAACACGACCGACGTGTTCGCCGGCGGATCGGCGGCGAGTTGGCGCGCGATCTCGAGCAGCGCCGCCGTTCCCGACGCGTTGTCGTCGGCACCGTTATGGATTTGGCCGGGCTTGCCGCGCGAGCGCGAATCACCGCCGAACCCGATGTGGTCGAAGTGCGCGCCGATGATGACGTGCCGCGCGCTCGGGTTCTTCGCCGGTAGGCGTCCGATGACGTTCGGGACCGAGACCAGGTTGGGCTTGTTCGCGATCGCGATGTCGGCGAGCACGCCGTCCAGCGCGACGACGGCGTTGCCGGCGAGTTGCGTTTTCACCGCGTCGGGCGCGAACTTGCTCGGCGCGAGAAGCTTTGCGGCGTCGCCCGCGCGCACGAGCACGGCTGGAATCGACATTTCATAAGGAGCGCGACCGGTGTATGCGGGAACGTCGTCGGTCGGCAGCACGACGATCGCGCCGATCGCCCCGTGTGCATAAGCCCACTCGAGCGACTTCAAATGAGCCGCCGCATTCGGATCGACGACGTGCGCCGGCAAGCCGGCGCGGGTCGTGTCGGCATCCGTCACGGACTCGGCGAAGAACAACGCGATCTTGCCCGCGAGGTCGACCGCGTCGTCCGGACGCCCCCGCACGGCAACGACGGAGCCCGCGGCATGTCCCGCGCGCGAGAACTCGCTCGGTACGTAATCCGTGCCGAGTTTCCCGCTGAACTCACCGGCGGCGAACCTGTTGCCGTCCGTCAAGGACTTGCCGAGCGGCGTCTCGAACGACTGGAAGTACCGCGCGGCGCCCTCCGCGTTCGCGTCGAACGGCTCGAGCCCGAGGGCGGCCATGCGGTCGGCGATCCACTCGGCGGCCTCGAGGTTCCGCGCCGAACCCGTGTCGCGCCCCTCGAAATGATCGGCGGCGAGGTAGGTGACGTCGGCTTCGAGGCGGTC
This sequence comes from Planctomycetota bacterium, assembly GCA_052034255.1. GTDB lineage: Bacteria > Planctomycetota > B15-G4 > B15-G4 > JADJEK01 > JADJEK01. The sequence continues at coordinate 41,361 of JBPOIU010000151.1, forward strand.
CGTCGGGGTCCGCGGCGGCAGGAGTCCGCAACCGGCGACCGTGGACGCGACCAGGACGAAGAAGGAACGCGGGAAAATGCGCACGGGGCACCTGCGGGAAGGGGAAGCCGAAACGAAGCGCGGGAGCGTATCCGGTCGCAGAGCGGCCGTGAACGCTCGGGCCATTCCCTCGAATCCGAAGTCCCGGAAGAAAAGCACGTGACGAGGACCGAACTCCGCGGATCCCCACGAGATTCTCCCTCACCCGTTGGAGTTCGGCCATGCATCGACGTTTCTCCGCTGCCCTCGTGATCGCCATGGCCACTGCGGTGTCCGCGTCTGCCCAGACGCTGCGCGTGGTGCCCTCGGCGCAACACCCGACCATTCAGTCGGCCGTCGACGCCGCGGGTGCGGGCGACGTCATCCAGATCAAGAGCGGGACCTATGCGGCCGGCGTCACGCTGAACTCCAAGGCGCACCTCACGATCGTGGGCAAGGGCAAGGTCGTGCTCGACGCGACCGGCCACGCGGTCGGCCTCAGCGTCACGGACTGCTCGAACGTGCGGATCGAGAACCTCGAGGTTCGTTCGGCGACCATCACGGGCACCTTTCTCGATACCTGCGCGCGCGTCACGCTGAAGAAAGTCCGCGCGGTCGGCGCGGGCGGGAACGGCATCCAGTCGACCGATGGCTTCGGGCTCGCGTTCATTCAGTGCCAGGCGCGCGACGCGGGCGCCGACGGCTTCCAACTCGACACGAGCCAGTCCTACGTGCGCCGCTGCGACGTCTTCGATGCGGCCCAACGCGGCATCGAACTCGATGGCGACACGAACACGATCGTCGAATGCAAAGTCCGCGGCACCGGCAACGAGGGAATCTGGGTCCACGACACCGGCAGCGACTGTGACGCGAACCTCATCGCGAAGAACCAAGTGGTCGATTCGGGAGAGGCCGGCATCCTGCTGGTGGACGAAGGCACCGGAAACACCATCGCTTCGAATGTCGTCAAGAACTCGCTCGGCTACGGCATCGAGAGCACCTGCGCGGGAACGTCGATCACGGACAACAAGGTCATCGGCTCCGCGAACAGCGGGTACTGGATCGCGGGTTTCCGCTGCGTCCTTCGCAACAACAAGGCGACGAACGTCGGTGTCGACGGGTTCTTCCTGCAGGCGTCGACCGACTTCTCGACGATCCACGGAAACTCGGTCAAGGGTGCGGCCGATTCGGGGTTCGAAATCGACGGGAGCGCCGTGACGTTCTCGAAGAACACCGCGAAGAACTGCGCGGGCGGAAACGTCGACATCGATCCGATGGCGGTCGTCCTCGATTTCGAGAACGGCTTCGACGTGAACTGACCGGACCACAGCCCCCACGGCCGTCGCGCGAAACACCCTCCGTGCGCTATCGTCGCCTCCTCACCACGACGAAGAGGGGCCAGCAATGAGCACGACGACTGCCGTTTGGATGTCCACGAGTTTGCTCGCGCTCTGGGGTCCGGCGGACCCACCGCCGAGCTTCGGCCCCATCAGCCCCACTCCGGTCTGGCTCGGGGAGTGCGATCAAGCCGACGCGCGCTTCGGAACGACGGTGCTCGGAGTCGGCGACGTGAACGCGGATGGCTTCGCTGACGTCGTCATCGGAGCGCCGGGCT
>JBPOIU010000224.1:0-11035 GCA_052034255.1 Planctomycetota bacterium
CCGGCCGGTGGAGGGCGGGGGACCCCGGGCCCCCCCCCCCCCGGGGGTTCGCCGGCTTCGCGGACGCACGACCCAAGGGAAGGCCCTACAAGCGAGCGGGCCTTCCCTTGGGAATCCCATCCGCCCTTGGGCCGCTCGGGGGACTTCACGCGAAGGGACGTCGTGAACGGGCTCTCGCTGCGGCCGCTCAAAGCCGCAGGAGTGGCTTCTCGACGGTGTAAGTGACGACCCCTGTGGATCTCACCTTGGGTGACGTTCTGACGAGACGCGTAGAGCGGATCGCCACAGCTGCGGCGGGCTGCTGAGCGGCCGCAGCGAGAGCCCGTTCACGACGTCCCTTGGCGACGGAGTGGTTTTGGACCGCGAGCGTGCGGCCTGAAACCGAGGAAATGAGACGGTGCTCGGCGACTCCTGGCACGATCTCCGCCCAACACGAGGAGATCGCGATGTCGAACTCGAAGGACCCCGACGAGCGGCCAACTTGCCCGAACTGTCCGATCCACCTGCAGGTCGAGCGCGACGACGGCCACGTGGTTTGGTGGGGTTGTCCCAAGTGCGGGCACATCGAGGCGCGTGATCCGCCGCCTCCGACGCAGGATCCGCCAGCTCCGCGTCCGATGTGACTCCGCGGCTGGAGGCTTCAGCGCGTCGATCCGCAACGGCCTGGCTCCGATTCGCCCTTGCCGATCTAGACTCCCGCTTCGTTCGCCGCACTTCCGATGCCGCACGAAGGACTGCCCCATGTTCGAACTGTCGAAGTCCGCCATCCAGGCTTGGATCCGTGAGCGCCGCGCGAGCTACGAAGCGCGACTGCGCACGCTCGTCGAGATCCCGTCGATCAGCATGGATCCGTCGCACCACGACGACATGCAAAAGTGCGCGGCGGAAGCAGCGCGCATGATCCGCGAGTTCGGAGGCGACGCGCAGGTGCGGCAGACGAAGGGCTTCCCGTGCGTGACGGGCATGATCGGTTCCGATCCGAAGCACCCGACGATCACGATCTACAACCACCTCGACGTGCAGCCCGCGGGCGGGCCGGAATGGGAGCGCGAGCCGTTCCGCATGACGATCGACGGCGATCGCTACTACGCGCGCGGTGCGACGGACGACAAGGGCCCGGCGCTGACAGCGCTGTACGCGGCGCGCTACGCGGTCGAGAACGGCGTGCCGATCAACGTGCGTTTCCTGTGGGAACTCGAGGAGGAGATCGGTTCGCCGAACTTCGAGTCGTTCCTGTCGCAGGCGGCGTCGGAAGTGCCCACGCAGTCGGTGCTGGTGTCCGACACGATCTGGGTGAAGCGGGGCAAGCCCGCGGTGTCCGCCGGATTGCGCGGTCTGCAGTCGGCGACGCTCACGCTCGAGACCGGTTCGAAGGACACGCATTCGGGACTGACCGGTGGTGCGGCGCGCAATCCGCTGACCGAACTCGCCGCCGTAATCGCCGCGTGCGTCGACGCGACGTCGGGCAAGGTGAAGATCCCGGGCTTCTACGACGCGGTGATCAAGCCGACGAAGGAAGAGCTCGCGCACTTCAAGGCCAGCGGCTTCTCGGTCTCGGCGTTCAAGAACGCGCATGGGTTCAAGAAGCTGCGCACGAACGACGCACTCGACGTGATGAAGCGCATCTGGGCCGAGCCGACGTTCGAAGTGCATGGGATCGTCGGCGGCTACCAAGGCCCCGGCGTGAAGACCGCGGTGCCGCCGCGCGCCGAAGCGAAGATCTCAATGCGCCTCGTGCCGAATCAGTCGCCGAAGAAGGCGCTCGCGCTGCTGACGAAGCACGTGAAGAAGTTGAACCCCGACGTGAAGATCCACGCGGAGAGCGGGCTCGAGCCGTATCGCGGCGTGACCACGGGAGCGCTCGCGCAAGCCGCCGTCGACGCGATCACGTTCGGCTTCGGCACGAAGCCCGCGTTCGTGCGCGAAGGCGGATCGATCGGCGCAGTCGTGACGATGCGCAAGCTGCTGAAAGCACCGGTGATGTTCATCGGACTCTCGCTGCCCGAGCACGGCTACCACGCTCCGAACGAGTACTTCGATTGGGGCCAAGTCGAGGGCGGCGTGCCCGCGATGGTCGCGTACTTCGCTCGGGCCGCTGGGCCGATGCCGGCTCGGGCATCGACGAGGTAGGGAGCCGAAGGCCCGAGCCCCCCCGGCCTGATGAATGCGGGGGGACTTCGTCCCCCCGCACCCCCTCGTTCGACCGCTTCGCGATCGAACGACCAAAGAGGGGCCTCACAAACGAGCGAGGTCCCTCTTTGGAAACACCCGCGCCCTTGAAGCCGGTGGTGACTTTGGCGACCGGTCCCCGGCCCCGGCACGACAGCCGGCCCTGGCCCCCGGCCTCTCGAACGCACGGGGCGGCTTCTGCCGCGTGCAACTTGAGCACCACCCCTCAAGAACGCGGTTGAGCTGGGGCTCCTGCACGAGACGTATCAGCGGATCGCCGCATCCGTGCGGAACGAGCGAGAGGCCGGGGGCCAGGGCCGGCTGTCGCGCCGGGTCCGGGGACCTATTCGGCGATGGAGTGGGCTGGAGCCTGGCGGCTTTGAGACCGGGGAGAAGGGCGGCTCGCGCCGTCGGCGCTCCATCGCATCGGTGGAAGGCATGGGTGCACACGAGATGACGGGGACGGAGGCGCGTCTGTCCCCGTCTGTCCCCGCGCGATGACGGGGACGGAGGCGCCTCCGTCCCCGATGTGTCCCCCGTCTGTCCCCCTTGCCCGCGGATCGCCGCGTCCGTGCTACGCGACGAGAGGCTGGGGGCCAGAGCCGGCTGTCGCGCCGAGCCCGGGGACCTAATCGGCGATGGAGTGGGCTGGAGCCTGGCGGCTTGGAGACCGGCGAGACGCGCGGCTCACGTTCTTGGCGACGCGACTTCAGACCTTTTCGGGGTCTTGGCCTCGCAGCATCGAATTGCCCGTCCACGTTTCCAAGCGGTTGATCTTCGCTGGACGGTCGAGCTCCTTGACGTCCAGGCGGCCGCCCTGCGCGAAGAACTCGATGGGGTTGTGCCATACGAGTTGCTCGAGTTTGGCGTCGTCGATGCCCGCCTGCTGGGCCTTCAACACGGTCTTCGGAACCATCAGCGGATCCGAGACTCCCCAATCGGCCGCGCTGTTGATGACCATGCGCTCGACGCCGTACTCGAGGACGATCGCCACCATGCGCGCCTCGTCCATCTTCGTGAACGGGTAGATCGAGAAGCCCGACCAGCAGCCGAGCTCGCGCGTGATCTTGATGGTCTCTTCGTTGCCGTGATCGAGCAGGACGCGCTCCATCGGGAACGCCATGTCCTTGATGATCGCGATGCAGCGTTCGAAGCCCTTCTTCTTGTCGCGGTGCGGCGTGTGGATCAGCACGGGTAGGTCGTGCTTGCGCGCGAGCTCCATCTGCTTGATGAAGTAGACCTCCTCCTTCTTCGTTTGATCATCGAGGCCGATCTCGCCGACGCCGAGCACCGAGTCTTTCTCGAGGTAGCGCGGTAGGACGTCGATCACCGCGTCGTTGACGCGGTCGTCATTCGCCTCGCGCGGGTTCAGCGCCATGGTGCAGTAGTGGTGGATGCCGAATTGGCGGGCGCGGAAACGCTCCCAGCCGATCAGGGTGTCGAAGTAGTCGACGAACGAGCCGACGTTCGTGCGTGACTGGCCGAGCCAGAACGCGGGCTCGAGCACCGCGCGCACTCCCGCGAGAGCCATGTGCTGGTAGTCATCCGTGATGCGGCTGACCATGTGGGCGTGGGGTTCGAAGATGCGCATGGGTGGCTCCGCCGAGCGAAACGGCGCGGACGCGATCGCGGTTCGATGAGGGCGAGCAGCTTACGCGACGTTGCTCGGGGGCAAAACGTCGCGGTCGGCGCTTCGTTCATGGGCCGGAACGACGGATGCGCCCCTGGGGCCGGGTAAACGCAGACCGGATGCGTGTGGGTGGTTGCACCGCCTCGGCGGCGTCACGATCATGCGCGCAGCGATGCTCCACGTCGGAGCGATCGTCCTTTCGCGAGGGCCGCACGTGCGAACGTCGCCTTGGGTCCGCACCGTGTTCGGTGCGCTCGCTCTCGCGCTCGGGCTCGAGACGCCTGCGTCCGCCGCCCCTCCGCTCGACGAGTTCGAACCGTTGTCGCGTGTCTTCGACATCCGCTCCTGGGGAGTCGAGGACGGGCTTCCGCACGTGACCGTGAACGGGATCGCCGAAGCGGACGATGCGTTCATCTGGGTGTCCACCTGGCAGGGCGCGGCGCGCTTCGACGGTGCGACGTTTCGGCGGTTCACACGCCAGACCGCTTCCGACGTCACGAACGACCACTTCACGGTCGCATTCACCGACCAGCGCGGGCGCGTGTTCGTGGCGTCGCATGCCGAGTTGCTGATGCGCGCAAACGGCCTGTGGCAGACGTTTCGTGGGCCCCAGGGATGGCCCGGTGGGCGCGTGTGGTCGATCACGGAGGACGGCGCCGGGACGATCTGGGTCAGCGTCGAGGACAAGACGCTTCGACTCGATGGCGATCATTTCGTCGAGCCCCCGCCGCCGCCGCTGCGCACGGATCGCGGCCGCATGTTCCTCGCGACGATCGACGGCGTGCTGTACGGGTGGGACTCCGAGACGTTGGTCTGCCGCGACGGCGAGCGGTGGTCGGTCGTGCCCCGCGCCGCACCGTTCGACGGACCGCTCTTCGGCGCGGCCCGTTCGCGGCGCGGCGGACTCTGGCTCGCGACCTCGACACACATCGGCCGCCTCGTCGACGGAGAATTCGTCGACGTGCGTGACTTGCCCGCGGGCTTCGTCAACTCGCAGTTGCTCGTGGTCGAGGATTCGCGTGGTGCGTTGTTCCTCGGCAGCTACGAGCACGGGCTCGTCGCCTGGCTCGAAGACGGCCGAGCGCTGATCGATCGCGGCAACGAGGCCGCATCGGGATTGCGCGACGCCTCGATCACCGCGCTGTACGAAGACAGCAACGGGCAGATCCTCGTCGGCATGACCGGCGGTGGACTGGCGCGGCTGAAGCGCCGGCGCGTCGCGATCTTCGACGCACGTGCGGGCCTCGGCCAGAACGTGATTTCGATGCTGCGCCCCGACGTCGACGGTCGGCTGCTCGTCGCGAGTTGGGGCTCGGGTGTCGCGTGGCTGGACGGTCGGCGCTTCGGGCCTCCGTTGCACGCGCCCGGACCCGCCGACGTCCCCGCGTGGATCAACGCCGCGATTCGCACTCGAAACGGCGATCTGTGGGTCGCGCCGTTCAAGCACGCCCTGACGCGGGTTCCCGCCGCCGACAGGGAGTCTCCGCACTTGGTCTTGGTCGACGGGTCGCCGACGGCCAACGTGACGCACGTGACCGAGGACGGCGCAGGAGCCTTGTGGGGCGCGGTCGGTCGTCAGCTCGCCCGCATCGATGTCGCCGGTGCGCGCACCGAACCCATCGCGCACATGCCGTGGGATGCCGAGATCCAATCGCTCGGCATGGACGCCTCCGGCGCGCTCGTCGTCGGCACCGCGGGGGCCGGCGTCTGGAAGCACGAGCGGGACGGTTTCGTCCGCATCGGGCCGCCCGAACTCGAGCGCGCCACGGTGCACTCGACGGCATGCGACGCCGAAGGCACGTTGTGGGTCGGTCTCGAGACCGGCGCGTTGGCCGCGATCGGGCCGTTCGGCTCCTTCGTCTACCACGGCGCGCATGGACTGCCGCGCGCGGCCATCGTCGGCTGCGTCGATGACCAGCGCGGCGGCCTGTGGATCGCGACCGCCGTCGGCATCCTCCGCGTCTCGCTCGTGTCCCTGCTCGCGGTGCGCAACGGCTCGGCGTCGAAGCTCGAGCTGACGCCGCTGACACGGTCCGACGGCTTGGTCACGATCGACTGCCGCACCAGTGGCGAACCTCGCGCCGTGCGGACCGAGGACGGCCGGCTGTGGTTCGCCACGGTGCATGGCGTCGCGATGGTCGATCCGCTGCGCTTCCATCGCGACACGCGCGAAGTGCTCGCGCACGTGATCGAAATCTCCGCGGACAAGAAACGGCTGTGGCCCGAATCCATCGACGGCTTGACGCAGGTCGTCGCGCCCGCGGGCACCCGGCGCATCGAGCTGATCTTCGCCGCGCCGAATCTGTCGGCGCCGGAGCGTCTGCGCTTCGAGTACCGCTTCGCGAAGGACTCGGAGTGGATCGAGGCGGGCAATTCACGCAAGGTCGTGCTCGAGGACGTGGAGCGTCCGTCGTACGAATTCGAAGTGCGCACCGTGAATCCCGACGGCGTGCGCGCCACGAGCTGGCCGAAGGTGTTCATCGCGGTGGATCGCTTCTTCTGGCAGACACGCTGGTTCCAGGCGCTTGCGGTGCTGGGACTCGTGTTCGGAGCCGGCGGCGCGGTGTTCGTGCTGCAGGGTCGACGCGTCGCGCAGCATCGCGAGCGCTTGCAGCAAGCGCGGGAGCTGTCGCGGGAACGCGAGAACGCGCGCCGCGCCGTCGCCGCGCTCAGCGAGACGCTGCAGCTGGTGATCGACGCGGCGCCGGCGAGCATCGGCTACCTCGATCGCGACCTGCGCTTCCGCTGGGTGAACCGTGCGTACGCGGATTGGCACGGCTCGGCGCGTGAAGCGATGCTCGGGCGCACGCTCGACGAAGTCGCGGGCGCCAGCCGCGCGGCCGAAACCTCGGCACTGCTGCGCCGCGCACTCGATGGCGGAACGGTGCGCGAGGAGCACGCCACGGCGCAAGACGACGGCATCGAGCCCCGTCGCTTGGAATCGCACCTCGTCCAACATCGCGCGCCGGACGGTGCGGTGGCGGGCGTGGTGCATTTCATCGTCGACGTGTCCGATCGCCAGCGCGCCGAGCGTGAACGGCTCGAACTGGAACGCAAGCTGCAAGAGACGGCACGCCTCGAGAGCCTCGGCGTGCTCGCCGGCGGCATCGCGCACGACTTCAACAACATCCTGACCGGCATCCTCGGTTCGGCGAGTCTGGCGCGCCTCGACGTCCCGCCGGACTCGGGCGTCGCGCATCTGCTCGCCGAGGTCGAACGCTCCGCCGAACGCGCGGCGGAACTCTGTCGACAACTGCTCGCGTATTCGGGGCGCGGACGCTTCGACATCCGCACGCTCGATCCGAGCCGCTTCGTCGAGGAGACGGCGAAGCTGATCCGCGCGTCGATTCCGCGCACGGTCGAGCTCGATCTACAGCTTGCCGACCGACTGCCTTCGGTGTCGGCCGACGTCGTTCAGTTGCGGCAAGTCGTCATGAACCTGTTGATCAACGCGGCCGAAGCGATCGGCGATCGGCCCGGCCGTGTCGTGGTCTCGACGTCGGAGCGCGTGCTCACGGCACTCGAACTGTCGTCGTTCCGCCTGGCGCCGCCGCGCGGCGCGGGACGATACGTCGTGCTCGAAGTGAAGGACGACGGCTCGGGCATGAGCGAAGCCACGCGCGCGCGCGTGTTCGAGCCGTTCTTCACCACGAAGTTCACGGGTCGCGGGCTGGGGATGTCGGCCGTGCTCGGCATCGTGCGTGGGCACGGCGGCGGCATTCGCGTGCTCAGCGTCGAGGGCCAGGGCAGCACGTTCACGGTCGTGCTCGAGCCGAGCGGAGCACCCGTCGCGATCCCGGTCGCGACGACGCGCGCGGACCTGGAACATCGCGGCAGCGGCACGATCCTGGTTGCCGACGACGAAACCGCGGTCCGCGGCGTGGTAGTGCGGGCGCTCCAAGGGCTCGGCTTCAAAGTCGTCGAAGCCGGGGACGGAGCGGCCGCCGTCGAGGCGTTCGCCGCGCGGCCCGATGAGATCGAGTTGGTCGTCATCGATCTGGAGATGCCGAAACTCGGCGGTGCGGCGGCCATCCAGCGCATGCGCGCCCAGCGCCCCGACATCCGCGTGCTCGTGATGAGTGGGCACAGCGTCGCCGACGTCGGTGCGCTCGCCGCCGACGCGTTCATCCACAAGCCGTTCACGGTCGGCGTGCTGCGCGACCACGTCTTCGCGGTGCTGCGTCGCGCGGTGCGCTGATTTCGACCGCAGTCGAAGGCGACGTCGAGCTCGTGGTCAGCCGGCCGTCGATGGGCCGTCAACGGCCGAGGATGCGCTCCAACGCCTCGCGGATCGGAGCGCGTGGTTCGCGTGCGACGTGCTCCGCCAAGAACGGAGTCAGGTCCGCGCGCCGCAGCGCCGCGAGTCCGCGTACCGCCGCGAACCGCAACGTGTCGTCGCCGTGTTCGAGGCCGCCGAGCAAGCGCGCGACCGAGCCGGCGACCGGCGCATGTCCGATCAGCACGTAGGTACCGGGCCACACGGCGCGGCCCGCGGCTTCGCGCTCGGTCGCGAGGTCTTGGAGCATGCGCGAGAGTTCGCCGTTCGCAAGGCTCTCGACGTCGATCAGCCGATCGATCGCGATGCCGATGAAGGCGGCCTTCAGCAGGACGCGATTGACGCGCTCTTGTCCGACGTCTGGCAGCGCGGCGGCGCGCGCCGGCAAGTTGCCGTCGGCGACCAAGGCTTCGAAGTGCGGCTGCATGTTCGTGCGCTGGACTTCGTCGAGCAACGCCGCCGTGGCGTCGCCGAGCGGCAGCAGTTGCGCCGCACGCAGCACGATGACGCGCTCTTCGATGTCGCCGTGCGCGTGCAGGTCGAGCAGTTCGGCGGGGCGGACGTTCGCGGCGTTCAGCAGCTCCAGGCCGACCGCATCGCAGACGCGCCATGCACCGAGTTCGACCACCGCGTCGCGGCGGCCGGGATCGGCTTCGCGGTGACGGCCGGGTGGCAACCCGACGCGACCGACGCGTCGCGACAGTGCGGGCAGGATCTCGGCAACGGCGCGCGCTCCTTCGCGAGCGACGCGCGCGCGCGCGTCCTCGACGAACCGACGCGCGGGAACGTCGAGCAGCGGGGAGACTCGTTCGATCCAATCCGTGGCCATGGGGCGATCCTCACGGGAACTCGGCGTCGGGTGGGGGCCGGGGTCGATCTCGATGGGAGGCCGGATGGTAACGGGGCCACGGCGCGAGTTCGGCTGCCGACGCCGTGCGTTTCGTCGCAGGTGGGTCAACGCGTGGCGGTGAACACGCCGTATTCGCCGACGTCCTCGATCGCGACGGTGCCGAAATGCCGCTGGACGATTTCGGCGTGGTGCGTCCGCTCCTTCGCGACCAGCGCCAACGTGCCGCCTTCGCGCAGGCACGCGTGCGCGTCGGCGACGAATTGCTCGGCGATGCGGAAGTTCGCGAAGTACGGCGGGTTGGTCAGCACCAGATCGACGCTGCCTCGGGCGAGAGCCTCCGCGTTCGGCGCGGCGACGATCGAGGCGGCGATCGCGCAGCGCACGGCATTGACCTCGGCGAGCGCGGCGGCGCGGACGTTCGATTCGACGAGGATTGCGCGGGCGGAGCCGCGCGCACGCGCGACCGCGAGACCGAGGATGCCGATCCCCGCGCCGAGGTCGACGACGACTTCGTCGGGCCGCGGCGGCAGGGCCGCGACCACGCGCGAAGCGAGCAACGCGCGCGTGCCGCCGTCGAGCCGACCGTAGGTGAACGTGCCCGGCCGCGACGCGAAGTCCAGCGAGTGGCCGCCGTGCTCGACGGTCACGTCGTGCGTGCGATCTTTGACGCGGACGCGCTTGTCGCCGCGGCGGGCGACGAACGCGACGCCGTCGTACTTCGTGCGCAGCACGGCATCGGCGCGCCCGAACACGTCGCGCAGCAGCTCCTTCACCCATTCGCCGTCGGGATGATCCGTGATCGCGTACAGCGCCGCGCCCGGCGCAAGCACCAATGCCGCCTGCTCGACGAGATCGCGCGCGAGCTTCGCGTCGCCACGTGCGGGGAACGGCAGGATCACCGCGGCGAACGGAGTGCCGTCGAAGACCGCGTCCGCGCGTTCGCCGGGATAGCGCACTCCGGGCAGGTCTGGGGCGGCGACGACTTCGATCGCGCTCACGCCGTTGCGCTCGAGCACGCCGCGCGCGCGCGCCGCGACGTAGAGATCGAGTTCGAAATGGCGCACGCGGACGTCGGGATACGACGCATGCACCGCGAGCGCGACCGCGGGCTCCGCCATGAATCCGGTCAGCACGTTTCCGGAGAGTTGCTTCGGCAGCGCTTCGATCGTGAGGCGCGCGATCGGATGCAGACCTCGACGCGATCGAAAGGACAGAGTGCCGCCGCGCAGCGACTCGACGAACTCGGATTGCTCGGGGTTGCCGAGCACGAACGTTGGGGCGGTCATGGGGCAAAGCGTACGGGGCGATGATGCGGGTCGCGATGACCCGAGGAGATCACTCAGCCAGGAATCGGGTCGGGTAGCAGCGTCGCTGAATCCCTGATTCCCTGAATCCCTGCTTTCCCTGCTTCCACTGCTCACTGCACCCCTCGTCACCTGCCTCCCCCTTTCGTTCATCCAACGACGGCGGCAGGGAGGCAGGTGACAGGGTATGCAGTGAGCAGTGGAAGCAGGGAAAGCAGGGATTCAGGGAAGCAGGGATTCAGGGATTCAGGGGAGCAGGGAGAGGACGCAGAGCCGGGATGCTGGTCTCCCTCGCGAGACGGAATTCTGGACGCCATGACTCGGATCGCGCTGCGGACCACCGACCGCGACACTCGATCGACAGTCGTCGCGGGTAGCCTCTGCCCGCTTCGTCCCGCTGGAGACGGACATGCGGACCGTCCTGTTCCTCCTTTGGATCGTCTCGGCCGCCGGTTGCTCACGTTCCGAGCCTTCGCCGCCTCCGGCGCTCGCGCCGACCGACCTGCCGACGGCGCTTCCGGCCGCCGTCGACTTGCGGCCCACGCTGCTGCGGCTCGGCCTCGGGCCGCGGGCGCAGGGGCCTCGACCGACGTGCTCGATCTTCACCGCGTGCGCGGCGCTCGAGTTCGCGATCGCGACCGCGCGCGGCCGTGCGGAGCCGATGAGCGTGGAGTTCCTCAACTGGGCCGGGAACGCGGCCACCGGGCGAACGGACGACGGCGACTTCTTCCACTACGCATTGGCCGGGTACGAGGCCTACGGGCTGTGCGCCGAAGCCGCATGGCCGTACGCGACGGCGTTCGATG
>JBPOIU010000004.1:0-9542 GCA_052034255.1 Planctomycetota bacterium
GGGAGGTCCTCTGTGCGCCCTGGTGCTGTCCGCCATAGGAATGCCGCGCGCGGGCGCGACGCGCGATGGCGAGGGGGCCGTCGCGCGGAGGGGGCTCGTTCGATTTCGGGATGGGCAGGAGCGCGCCGCGTTTCTTACTCGTGGGCTCGACCCTGGTGCAGCGTGGACTTCCTTTTGGGGATGCGGCCGGCGAGCGGCCGCTGCCTTCGTGGGGAATTCGCGGGCTGACGCCCGCGTTCTGTGGGAGTGAACGGAGCCGCCGCGACCTTTAGGGCGCGTCGGACCGTGGGTGGTGTGCAGCGATGACGGGCAGCATGACGGGGACGGAGGCGCGTCTGTCCCCGATGTGTCCCCCGACAACGACGGGCAGCGACGGGGACGGAGGCGGGTCTGTCCCCGATGTGTCCCCCGACGACGACGGGTAACGACGGGGACGGAGGCGGGTCTGTCCCCGATGTGTCCCCCGGACGGGCCGGGGCGCGCCGTGGTTCTTGCTCGTGGGCTCGACCCTCGAGCATCTTGGACATGCGGCATTGGATGCGACCGGCTGGCGCCGCTTGGCTTCGTTGGAGATGCGCGGGATTCGCCCGCGTTCTTTGGGTGTACGCGGAGCCGTCGCGACCTCTTGATCGCGGTGGATCGTGCGCGGAGTGCTTCGTGTCTTCGGCTTCGCTGCCGCCGGACTACGTCAACTCGGACGGTAAGCGCGCTTCCGCTCTTCGGACGTACGCGGCTGGGTCGGAGAGCGCTTCGAGGATGTAGCCCCGAATGGCCTTCACGTCGTTCTGGTCCAGAGCCGACACCAGACGGCCGCCGTGGCGCGCCGCGATGGGTTCGAAGTCGCCTGCTTGGACCCGGTCCTTCTTGTTGAACAGCAGCAGCGCCGGCTTGTTCTGGAGCTGCAGCGCATCGAGAGTGCGTGCGACCGCCTCGATCTGTTCGACCACTGCTGGATTCGATGCGTCGGCCACGTGGACGAGCAGGTCGGCTTCCGACAAACCTTCGAGCGTCGCACGGAACGCATTGACGAGGTCTTCCGGCAAGTCGCGAATGAAGCCCACCGTGTCCGTCAGCACCGCATGGCGCTCGCCGTGCCCTAGCCACAACTGCCTTGCCGTCGGATCGAGCGTCGCGAACAGCAGGTCCTCGGCAAACGCGTCCGCGCCCGTCAACGCGTTGAACAACGTCGACTTTCCCGCGTTCGTGTAGCCGACCAGCGAGACCACCGCCGTCGACGCTCGCGAGCGGTGCTTGCGCTGCTCGGCGCGACGCTTGGACAACTGGCCGATGCGCGACTCGAGCTCCGCGATGCGATCGCGCATATTGCGCTTCGTCAGCTCGGCCTTCGTTTCGCCGACACCTCGACCCGAACCGATCCCGCCTCGCACGCGAGCCAAGTTCCCGCGCTCGTTCGACACGCGTGGAATCAAGTACTTCAAACGCGCCAACTCGACTTGGAGCTTGCCGTCCGTCGAGCGCGCGCGCTGCGCGAAGATGTCGAGGATCAGCGCCGTGCGATCGATGATCTTGAAGCGCAGACCGCTCTCGAGGTTTCTCGCCTGGACCGGCGTCAGCTCGCGGTCGAACACGATGATGTCCGCGTCCGCGCGCACCGCGTGGAGTTCCACACGCTCGACGTTGCCCTTGCCCAGGTACGTGCCCGGATCGATCTGGCGCACCTTGATCGTCAATTTGTCGACCACCAGCGCTCCCGCGGAGCGCGTCAATTCGCAGATCTCCGCGATCGACTCGTCTTCGCCCGCCCCGTTCTTGTCGAGCAGCGCGACGACCAACGCGCGCTCCACGTCGCGCGTCTCCTTCACCCGTGGCGCCGCGCTCGCGAACTCTTGTTCCAGCGCCGCGATCATCCGATCGAAATCGGCGGGCAGGTCGTGAACGGAGATCTCGGGCTGTTCTTCGTACGTCTGCCCCTGCGGATTCGGCGGCAGCAGGTGCGCCAATCGAATCGCACGTGCCGTGTGATTGCCTGCGACGCAGATCTCGACCAGACAATCGAGCCGGAAGTGCAGCAGGTCGGCCAGGTCGTTGCGCGAAATGCGCTGATTGCCGCGGCCGGCTTGCACTTCGTCGAGCACCGTTTCGATCAGCCGGATCCCGCGCAAGCGCGCGTTCGCGGACCGCTCCGAACCCGGATCGGGCACTTCGAGATGCGTTGCCGTGCCGAGGATCACGCGTTCGACGTGCCCCGTCCGGTCGACGTAGAGGCCGATGCGTCGGTTGAGGCGTGAGGACAGCGCCGCGAGTTCCTGCGCGAGTTCGACGGTGATGGCCTGTTCGCGCGGGATCCGGCGGCGTTCGAGCCGTTCGAGTTGATCGATGTCCGACCGCTTGAGGCCGAGAGTTTTCCCGTAGATCTGGTGCTTCATGAGGTGCGGGGAGCGTAGCAGCCGGCCAGCGGAAGTCCCGCGTCCATTCATTCGTTCGCGCGGCGCAGGGGTTTTCTACCCGGCCGCCGGTAGGTCGAGCGTGAGCAGCTCGGACGGGCCGCCCTCGTCGACCCGGTACAGGACGATCCGCTCGCCGGTGCGCACACCGAGGACGACCATGCTCCGCCCATCGCGTACCACCCGCGCCAGCACCGGGCGCGCCGCGGTGAGGTCGAACTCCGCGCTCCCGAACGGGAAGTTCGCGCCGCCGAGGAACTCGCGCCGTACCTCGGTCAGCAGCGGCGTGTTCACCAGCATGAGGCTCCGGGCCCCGTCGGCGCGAAACCGTCCGGCCACCAGTTCGCTCGGCGCGAGGCGGCCGATGCGGCGCGGACTGAGAAACGTCTCCACCCGGCCGTCGATCGACGCCATCAACACGAACGTGGGTCCGAGGCTCGGAGTGAGCGCCACCGCCGATCGTCCATCGGTCATTCCGGCTTCGACGCCGCACAGGCGCACGCCGCCGCTCCAGTCCTGGTGCTGCGCGGAGCGGCTCACGACCTGCTGTCCGTCGGCCGACAGGAACAGCACCCATGGAGCTCCGCCGAGGCCGGTCGCGCAAACCGCGTACTCGACGCGATCGTCTCCCGTCAGTTCCACCGGCAGCACTTGGAACAGCGCGTCCTTCTGAGCCCGCATCGCGCCCTTCCCGAATGGCTTCACCGAGCCCGCGTCGTCGACGACGTACAGGCGATTCTCGTGACCATCCCGTGCCAGCACGCTCAGGAGCAACGCATTCGACAGCAGCGGGACTTGCGCCAGCTCGAAGCCCCCGTCGGCAGCCGGCAGGGGACCACCGAGTGCTCGCGTCTCGTGGCTCCTCGGATCGAACATGCGCACGTGCGTCGCGCCGTCGGCCACCACGGCCAGCGCGATCTCGTCCTTGCCGTCGCCGTCGAGATCGGCATCGAGCGCCGCGATCGGCCCACACGAGCGGAACGGTCGCGTCGGCGAGCGGCGCGTGCCCGGAATCCACTGCGCCTCGAACAGCGCGTCCGCCAATGCATCGGCCACGCGACGTGCTCCGTACGCCGACGTGTGCAGCGGATCCTTGCCGGGGAGCGGATCCACGTAGACGTCGCCGGGATGCAGCGTGCGAAACTCCGCGGCGACATCGACGAACGGCACGGCGAGTTCCGCGGCCGTGCGAGCGACGGTGGCGTTTTGTTCGTCGAGCCGTCCGCGGACGTCGTCGATCGCGGCCGGAGTCAAGTCGCCGACGCGATCGCCCTCCTTCCACGTGAAGCCGTGCGGTTGCGATACGAGCAGCAACTTCGCGCCGATCGAGCGACACGACGCATTCAAGTCCTCGAGGCTTCGCGCGAGGTCGGCCGGAGGTACGCGCAGCTGCAGTCGCTCGCGATCGGAGTTCGACGGGGCGGCCGTCGCGCGCCGCGCGTCGCGTTGCTTTTGCAGCCACTGCACGAAGCGCGAGCGCTTCGCCCAGTGCGGCAGCCGGAGCGCGCTCGTCTCGCGCGCCGCGATGCGTTGCCGATCCGTGAGACCGTCACGCTCGCGCTTCGCGTTGTTGAATCCGAACGACGCCGTGACGATGTCGGGTCGCCACGCGACCAGGTCGCGCTGGAACAGGCGCACGCCTTGGATCGTGGTCCACCCGGGCACACCCGCATTGATGACTTCGACATGGGTGTCGGGAGCGCACTCGCGCAGGATCTGCTCGAGCTGCGCGGGATAGGTCGTGTGTCCGCCGAACGCCGTGGAATCGCCGAGGCAGACGATGCGCAGTGTGCCCGGGGACTTCTCGCGAGGTGGCAGCGGATCGCGCGTGCCGAGTTCGTTCGTGACGATCTCGAGGCCGGCGAAGCGGAACCGGTGCGACGGCTTCAACGTCCAGAACACGTCGTCGTCGGCGACCGAGGCATTCGTCAGCGAGTCCCCGCCCGTGAACAGCAAGTCCATCGGCGTCGGTGCGTACGTGAAGCCGGCCACGCGAAAGCCGGCTTCGACGAGGCCGAGAGCCAGCAATGGCGCGCCGATCGCGAGGGCGCAGCGCACGAGTCGAGGAGATCGGATGCGCATACTCATCGAACCTCCGCGGGGATCGGTCCAGCTCCGGCGCGTCGGCGCCGCGCTCACTTCACCAGAGTGCGAAGGCTCGATTCCGCGAGTTGCCGCAATTCGCGGAACCGGTCGGCCGGCGCCGCAAAGCGCAACTCGACCAGACGGTCGTCGTGCGCGACCACGTGGCGGAGTTCCCGCCATGGCCGGCCGTCTTTCGAATACGCCGCGCTGAACCACGGATCGGCGACCTGGCGTGACGTCGTCGTCAGCGGGTCGAGTTCGCTGCGCACCATCGTCAGGCCCTCGTCGGTGAGGCGCCGGTCCATCGATTGACGACAGAGCTCGGCGAAATTGCGCACGAAGCGGTTCGGTTGCGGCCGGTCGATGATCGCGGCTTCCACGAACGCTCCGACCAACGCGTCGTTCTCGGCGAAGCGGATCCGGCGCTCGTCGTCGATCACGCGCGAGAAGCCGACCGGCGGGCGCAGCGCGATCCCGCACCGCGCGTCCGTGACGAGGGGCGCGAGTTCGGGGGCTGCCGTGGCCTTGCCGAACGTCAGCGACAGCAGGATCGATTCGCGGCACGCGTCGAACAGATCGCGTTCGGCGGCGTCGCATTCGAACGCGAACTCCACCGCGCCAGCCTCGTGGGCGATCAACACGCGGGTCTCACGGCGCGTGAACGTGCCGAGTTCGACGTCGACGCTCGCGGAAACCGCGGATTTGCCGTTCAAGGAACGCACGACGACACGCGGGGCGTCCAACACCAAGCCTTCGATGCGCGCCAGCCGCGCGAGCAGAGTCGATTGCAGCCGGAGCGCCGGATCATCCCCTGGATCGAGGAGGTCGACCAGGCGCACGGCGACGCGAGCCCCCGGTGCCTTCGCGTAGTCCTCGACGAATGCGATGAGCTCGTCGCCCTGCACCCGGCGCGAGCGCACCAGCCGGTCCGGCATCTGGAACGAGACGCCGTGCTCGCCCAGGGAGCGCGCCGTCGCTGGCGTGGGCGCCAGTTGGCGCGCGCGCGGCGTCAGACTCGCGATGGCGGCGACGAACGCGGGCCGGAAGTTCCTCATCGTGTCGCTGCTGGCGGACGCCGTGATCAACAACCGGTGACGGGGGAGATCGACGAGCCAGTCGATCGCTTCGGCCCCGTCGGACCCGCGGTAATCGATGCGCAGCGCGGGGAACGCTCCGGCGGCTTCTTCCCGGGGCTCGCTCGCGGTCAACTCGGAGGCGGCGGCGAGCGTGCGATCCCGCAGCGCCAGAGCGGCATCGCGCAGCGGAAGGTCGAGATCCGTGCGCTGCGGCGTCACCGACCACTCCGCGCCGAGTCCGGTGAACAACGGAGGGCGACTCGAGGCGATGCTCCCCACGACCGGTTCGGAATCGTCGTCGACGTCGCGCTCGAACGGAAGCCGCAGCCGGATCCCGAACTGCGGATCGTCGATCCAAGGGCCTTCCGCACCCGCCACGGGTGTAGGGGACGACGTGACGCTGAGCACCGCAGCCTCGAACGCCGGGAGCAAGGCGTCGACGTCGGTCTTCGTGCCCCAGAAGTCGAACAGGATGTGGCGGTCGGCCGCGCGCGTCACGCGGAGCAAGCGCCGGCTCGGGCCGACGAGGAAATCCGCGCTCAGTTGCCCATTCGCGGCCGTCATCCGGACGTTGAGCCGTTGGTCCGAGCCCCCTGCGACGCGCCGCACCATCGCGATCACCTCGTCGACGGGCGCGTCCTTCGCGCACGGCACGACGAACACCGAAAGGTGGGCGCGCTCCACGGTGCGCCGCAAAAGGATGCCTTCGTACAGAGCGGGGGCGCGCGGAGTGATGCTGACCAATGCCTCAGGCGCTTCGAACGTCAGTGCGGCGAGTGGGAGATCGACGCGCTTGCCAGCGAAACCGAGTACCGCGCCGAGACACCAAGCTGCGATCCACATCGAAATCCAGCCCCCTCTCGGCCCGTCGACGAGAGCCTCGATCCGCGGGAGGCGAGGTTCATCGCCCCGGCATTGAAGCGCCCGAGCCGCATTTCTTCCCTCGGAATCCTGCCGTCGCCCGGAGTCGTTTCGGCCGTACCATTCGGGCGAATGCTGCCGCTCCCGACGCTCGTCATCGGATTGTGCTGTGCGATGGGCGGGGATGGCGTCCCCGCGGGTGTCGAGCGGAACGGCGTCTCGTCCGCGCTCGCCCATCCCGACATCAGCGACGCATTGCGCGCGCGCGCGCCGGGCTACGGCACGGTGCGGCAAGGTGCTCGATTCGGGTACCGCTTCGCGCTCGTCCCCGGCAAGGCGGCCGTGCGCATCGGTGTGTCGGAGTTCTTCGCCGTCCAGGCGGGGCAACGCGTGTTCGACGTGCTGGCGAACGGTGTGGTCGTCGCCCAAGGCCTCGACGTGGTCGCCGGAGGCGGCGTCTATCCGGGAGCGTTCGAGCACGAGTTCGACGTCGAGCTCCCGCCCGACGGAATGCTCGATCTGACGTTCGTCGGTCGCAACTTCGAAGCCATGGTCGCGTGGATCCGCGTGGTCGACGCGCGCGGCATCACGACGTTCGTCGATTGTGGCGCGCAGCACGACGCGCCGTCGCGAGCAACGTCGGCGGCTCTCGGCGAAGCGGTCGTCGCGACGCACGGTACGCGCTTCTTCCTCGATCTGCGCCCGCAGTGGCGCGAGGTGCTGACGTCCCCGCTCGGCCTGTTCGGCAGCGAGCCGCGCGACGCGGCGTTGGGTTTCATGCTCGGGGGCAAGCTGCTGTCGTTGCCGTTGTTCCGCGATCGTCGCGATTGGCGGGTGCCCGAGGGAATCCGCGAGACGCGTCACGCGACGGGCATCACGTACGACTTCCCGCTCGACGGTTATCACGCGACGATCGCGGTCCGTACGCCGTTCGATCCCGGTGATCGCGCGGTGTGGAGCCTGCCCGTCATCGTCGTCGACTTCGCGATATCGCGGACGGATCCGAGCAAGCCCGCGCGCGTCGGCGGCGCATTCCACCTGGCGCACGAGAGCGACGCCGCGACGCGCACGGTGAAAGGCAAGGACGGCATCCACGGCGTCGTCGCCTCGCGAATGCAAGACGGTCGCCGCGTCGAGTACGGCATGTTCGCGCGCTCGGTCACGCGCGACGAGACCATGAATGGGCGGGTGTACTGCGACGCGCGTGACGGAGTGCTGTCGTCGACGCTGACGTTGGACACCACTGACGGTGAGGCGCGTGGCCGGGTCTACTTCGTCGGCTTCGATCCGGGACCGACGCTCGACGTCGAGGGCACACCGCACGTCCTCGAGTACGCGCAGCGCTTCGGCTCGATCGAAGCGGTCGCGGCGTTCGCGGAGATGTCCGGACCTCGCCTCTTGGCCGGTGCCGACCGCATCGACGCCTTGTTCGCCGACGGACTGTGGCCGGAACCGGTGCGCGAGTTCGCGAGTTACGCGCTGCCGTCGTTCGCGCTGAACACGGTGTGGACGCGAGGTCGTGACGGCACCGCGTTCGCGTCGGTGACCGAGGGGTACTGCCGGTACCACTCGACGTTGGACGTGGCCTACAACGCGGCGGGTTGGATGTTGTGGTTCGCGCCGGACTTGCTGCGGCACGACCTGTTCGCGTGGGCGCGCTTCGTCCAGGACGGAGTATTCCCGCACGACATCGGCATCGACGAACACGTCCAGGGGCCGGAGTACGCGCACGAGATGCCGGTCGAGGAGAACACGAACTTCGCGCTCTTGCTGCACGCGTACACGTTCGCGACGGGCGACATGGATCCGGCGCGCGCGTTGCAAGCCGAGCTGCGCGCCGCGCTGCTCTACGTGGAGCAAGCCGATACCGACGGTGACGCGTGGGTCGATGCGGGAGTGGCGAACACGCTCGACGACGCGCCAGCGGCGGTCCAGTTCGCGCGCGAGCAGACCTACCTCGCGGTCAAATCGGCGGCGGCCTTCGAAGCGGGAGCAAGCATTGCGGAGATCCTCGACGATCACGTGAGCGCGCGGCATTGGCGTGAGCGGGCCGCGCAGATCGCCCGTGCGGTCGAGGATCGGGCGTTCGTGTCGTCGCACTACGTGGCCGCGGTCGACGGGTCGACGATCGATCTCGAGGATCCGTGGGGGCGTCCGCTGTGGCGCATCGGAGTCGACGTCGGTGCGGCGTGCGTTCCGGGAGCGGACCTCGCTCAGCCGTACACCACGGTTGGCTTGCCGTGGTTGTGGCGCAGCGGAGGCTCGTGGATCCTCGATCGCGATCACATGCGCATCGATCTCGCGACGGCGGCGAAGCGAGCCGCCACGCGCTTCGGCACGGCGCACGTCGAGCGCAGCGAGAACGTGTGGGTCTCGCAGAACCTGTTCCGCGATGCGTGTGCCGCGTACCTAGGCGAGGACGTGCTCGATCGCTTCGGCGCGTACGTCCAACTCCAGCGCGAGCGGGCGCGCGAAACCGATCGGCGCTTGTTCGCGGGCTTCTGCGATTCACCGTTCAATCGCGCGCTGTCGTATTACCCGCGCGGGATGGCGTTCCTGACCACGCTCGAGGCCACGGCGGGAATGCGGCTCGATCGCATCGAAAGGACGCTGCGCTTCGAGCCGGTGCGTGCGCCGTTCGCGCTGCCGCTGCCGATGTTCGCGGATTGGAAGAAGGGCCGGATCCCGAGATTCGTCGTCGAACGCGGCGAGGACGGCAAAGCAGAAGCGCGCATCGAGGAGCGGGATCGCCTGGCTGGCTTGACCATCACCATCGATCTGAGCCGCCTGAACGGCAAGTGAGGTCCGTAGGGGCGCGGGCCACGCCAGCGGCAGTAGTGCCCGGATCGGGTTCCATCGAACCCACCCCGTCAATCGCCACCCCAGAGCACCAAAGGCGCAAGCCGCACTCTTCCCCGGTCTCCAAGCCGGCGCGCTCCAGCCCACTCCGTCGCCAGATAGGTCCCCGGACCCGGCACGACAGCCGGCCCTGGCCCCCGGCCTCTCGTCGTTCCGCACGGATGCGGCGATCCGCTGATACGTCTCGTGCAGGAGCCCCAGCTCAACCGCGTTCTTGAGGGGTGGTGCTCAGGTTGCACGCGGAAGAAGCCGCCCC
>JBPOIU010000127.1:0-9985 GCA_052034255.1 Planctomycetota bacterium
CGGCGGGGTCCCCCCGCCCGCGCCCCCGCCCCCGGGCGGGGGTGCGCCCCCGCGGAGGCGGAGCCGCCGCACTTCAACAGTCGAGTCCCCCGCCTTGGCCTACGGAGGCAGAGCCTCCGTACCGCGGCCGGAGGCCGACGCCCGAGCAGCCATCGGGCCATGCGGCCCGAGCAAAGCGGCGTCTACTCGTCCTCGACCGCGGCCGCGCCGACGGCGTCGAAGCGCGCGAGGAACTCCGCGTTGCTGCGCGTTTCCTTCAGCTTGCGCACGAGCAGCTCCATCGCTTCGACGGGCTTCATGCGGTTCAGCACGCGACGCAAGAGTCCGATCTTGCGCAGCGTCGCCTCGCCGAGCAGCAGCTCTTCACGGCGTGTGCCCGACGCGTTGATGTCGATCGCCGGATAGATGCGGCGGTCCGACAGCGTGCGCGACAGCACGAGCTCCATGTTGCCCGTGCCCTTGAACTCTTCGAAGATCACCTGATCGAGCCGCGAACCGGTGTCGATCAGCGCGGTCGCAACGATCGTCAGCGAACCGCCGCCTTCGCAGTTGCGCGCCGCGGCGAAGAACGCCTTCGGCTTCTCGAGCACCTTGGCGTCCAAACCACCGGACAGCGTGCGGCCCGACCCACGCGTCTCGAGGTTGTAGGCGCGACCGAGTCGCGTCAGCGAGTCGATCAGCACCACGACGTGCCGTCCGGTCTCCACCAAACGCTTCGCGCGCTCGTTCACGAGCTCGGCGACGCGCAAGTGGCGATCGCCGGCCTCGTCGTTCGTCGACGCGATCACTTCGGCCGGAGCCGGCACCGCGCGCTTGAAGTGAGTCGCTTCCTCGGGCCGCTCGTCGACGAGCGCGACCATCAAGTGCACGTCGGGATACCCGCGCACGATGCGGTTCGCGATCTTCTCCAGGATCACCGTCTTGCCGGAGCGCGGCGGCGCGACGATCAGCGCGCGCTGTCCGCGACCGAGCGGCGTCAGCAGATCGATGATGCGCAGATTGATGTCGCCGTCGTCGCCTTCGAGCACGAAGCGCTCGCGCGGATCGATCGACGTCAGCTGTTTGAACGTCGGCAGCCGCATCGCGTCGTCGACCGAGAGTCCCTCGATCGAGTCGATGCGTTCCAGCATCGGCTTGCCTTGCCGACCGCGTCCGGGAATCGCGACTCCCTTGATCATGCTGCCCGGTCGCAGCTGGTAGCGCCGCGCTAGGTTCGCATGGACGAATGCGTCGTTCGGAGTGTCGTCGAAGTCCTCCTTCAACGACCGCAGGAACCCCGCGTTGTCCTGTGTGGGCTCGAAGATCCCTTCGACCACGATCGCATTCGACAGATCCCGCGGCGGTTGCGGTCCACCGCCGTACCCACCCGGGCCACCCGGGCCGCCGTGTCCACCAGGTCCGCCAGGTCCACCAGGTCCGCCAGGTCCACCTTGGCCTCCGGGACCTCCGCCCCATCCCCCGCCGTACGGGCCTGGCCCGCCGCCTCCGCCATCGAATCGATCGAAGCCACCGCGATTTCGCCCGCGGCGACGCCGCCCTCTACCGGATCGTCCCATGACCTCGTCTTCCGGGTCGAACCCTCGGGAGAGGGCCGCGACCGTCAACCATTCCAACTCGAGCCGGCGCCGCACCGCCGTTCGACGCGGCACACACGGCAGCGCGTCGTGATCCCTGTGCGGAGACCCCACCGTCCGCACCGGCGCAGCTCCGCATCACGGAACCACGGCACGCGTCGACGGAAAGGAGCGCATGACGCAAACTTCCGAGCGGTCGTTCGACTTGCCGAAAACCTTGGACTCGGAATCGCCCTGCCCGTTCGTTTCGGGGGTCAGTCCGAACCGCGGCGGCGCTCGCGTTCGTGCGCGGCACTCGCTCTCGTGCGGCAGGGCCATCAACCAGACGCGCCGAGGGTATTTCGTCCGCGGGGCGACTCCAACAGAAATTTCGCCGCGTCGACGCCGTTGGCGTGTCCGGCGCCTCCCATCCGCACCGTCGTCTCCCACCGGAATTCGTTTCACGCTGCCTGCGCCTCAGGCCTCTGATGCGCATCGGTCTTCCGGAGTACCGCCATGCTGCTTCCCGTCGTCGCTTCCCTGTCCATCGCCGTCTGTGCGCTCACGACCGACGCCACACCGCTGGCCGCCGCGTTGCCGGACGACGCGCCGCTGGTGCTGCAGTGGAACGACGCGGCGTCCGCGCTGGATGCGTGGCTCGAGTCCCCCGCGTGGGCCACGATCGAGAGCAGCCCCGCCTATGCCGACCGACTGAAGCGCAAGGACATGCGCGATCTGCAAGGCGGCATCAAGATCGTCGCCGGCTTGCTGAAGGCGGCGCCACGGGCGGCATTCGCGCAAGCGCTCGGGCGCGAAGTCGCCGCCGCGGTGATCCCGCGCGAGGGGCTTGAAACTCCCGCCGTGATCCTGGCGACGCGCGCGCCGTCGGCGGAACTCGCCGAAACCCTGGCGCAGGCCGTCGAGACGTTGGCCGCCTTCACGCCCGGCGACGCAGATGCGCAGGAAGACGACGACGGCGACGGCGTCCGCAGCACCAATGGTCGCGAGTTCCACGCGGTCGTCGGCAACACCTTGTTGGTCGCGAACGAACGCGCGCTGCTGGTCCGAACGATCGAGCGCCTGCGCGCCGGTACGACCGGCGCGTCACCCGACCCCGGCCTCCACGTGCGCGCCGACGTCGCCGCGTTGCGTGCGGCCGGCTTGTGGAAGCCCGCGCCGCGCACGTACGACAACGCGGTCGGAGCGCTGCTCGCGCACGGCATCGGCAATGCGCTCGAACACGCGGCAACTCTCGAGCTCGACGTCACGCACGGCGAGCGCGCGATGCAAGTCCGCGTCACGGCGCAGCCGTTCCAGCACGACGACACGTCCGCATGGTTCTTCCCGTCGAACCCGTCGGCGCAGCCCCTCGCCGTACCCAGCGACACCATCGCGAGCCTCACGCTGACGCGCGACTTCACACGGTTCTACGCCGAGCGCGAATCGCTGCTCGATTCCGACCTGAAGGGCAAGATCGTCGAGTTCGACTCGATCATGGGCGTGTTGTTCTCGGGGCGCTCGTTCGGGGACGAAGTCCTGCCCGCATTCGCGCACGACACCACGCTGATCGTCGGTCCGCAGGATTTCTCGACGCTCGGCGCCGTGCCGGAAGTGCTGTACCCGGGCTTCACGCTCGTGCTGCGCAGGACCGACGACGGCAAGAGCCTGCTGAAAGCGAACGACCTGCTGACCGCATTCCAAACCACACTCGGCGTCGTCAACGCCGATCGCGGGCAAAAGGGACTCGAATCGCTGCTGCAAAACACCGAGCGCATCCACGGCGTCGACCTCGTCAGCGCACGCTTCATGCGCGACGAGGACGCCACCGGGGCGCCCGACGTGCGTTTCAACGCCGAGCCCGCGTTGGCCGTCACACCGACCCACGTCTACGTCTCGTCGGCGCGCTCGCACCTGATCGCGCTGCTCGACGCGCAGCGCGACGCCGCGCAGTTGCCCGCGACGCCCCCCGCACACTCGAAGTTGCACGTGAACTTCCCCGACCTCGTGCGACTCCTGATCGCGAACGAGCGCGCGCTGATCGCGAACCGCATGGTCGAGCACGCGGAGGACGAGCGCGAGGCCAGCGCCGCGGTGCGCTTGTTCCTCGAGTTCATGCGCGGACTCGACGATCTCGACGTCACGCTCGAGCCCACACAAGGCGCGCTGACGCTGGCGTTCGACGTGCGCACGCTGGGGTCGCTATGACGACGCGCATGTCGCCGCGAACCGACGCGCTGGCTCCCCGCGCCGACGACGCACTCGATGCGCGCGCCGCGGCTCACTTGCTGCGCCGCGTCGGCTTCGGTCAACCGCGCGAAGACGTCGACTGGGCGCGCGACCACGGGCTCACCGCCGCGGTAAAGCGCTGGACGACTCTCGATCCGCCCTGCGGCGCGGTCACGGAGCTGGACGCGGTCCTCGACCCGATCGCGGCCGGGGACACCGATGGCGTCGCCGCGTGGTGGGTCGCGCGCATGCTGCGTTCGTCTCAACCACTGCGCGAGAAACTCGCGTTGTTCTGGCACGGGCACTTCGCGACGTCCGACGCGAAAGTGCAGAACGCGCGCTTGATGGCGACGCAGTTGCGCACGTTCCTCGATCACGGCGCCGGACCCTTCGACGCTCTGCTGCGCGCGATCACGCACGACGCCGCGATGCTGCTGTGGCTCGACGGTGAACTGAATCGCAAAGGGCATCCGAACGAGAACTACGCCCGCGAAGTGTTCGAGTTGTTCACGCTCGGCATCGGCAACTACGACGAGCACGACATTCGTGAAGCCGCGCGCGCGTTGACCGGCTTCCGTCGCGCCGGCGGACGCACGCAGTTCGTGCCCGCGATGCACGACGACGGCGACAAGGCGGTGCTCGGCCGCAGCGGCCCGCTGACGGCGGACGACGTCGTCGAGGCCTGCGCGCACCATCCGGCGACGGCGCGGCGGCTGGCGACGCGCTTGCTGCACGCATTCGCGCATCCCTCACCGCCGGCCGAGGTCGTCGACGCCGCGGCCTCCGTGTTCACGCGCGGGGGCCTCGATCCGCTGGCGCTGCTGCGCGTCGTGCTGCGCTCGGAGTGGTTCTTCTCCGACGGAGTCGTCCACGCGAAGATCGCGTCGCCGGTGGAGTTCGTCGTCGGCCACCTGCGTTCGCTCGGCGCGCGCGCCGACGGCGCCGCCTGCGTCCGCGCGATGCGCGACATGGGCCAGTGGCTGCTGCGGCCGCCGACCGTGAAAGGCTGGGATGGCGAGGGTGCGTGGTTGAACGCGGCCACGTTCGTCGCGCGTGCCGATTGCGCCCGGCGCATCGCCGCGGGAGCGGACGCCGGGCTCGTGCGGGGGAAGCCGGAACTATTCGACGTGCTCGACGGCGACACCCACGCGTGCATCGATGCGGTCTCCGAACGCTTGCTCGGGCTCACGCTCGCTCCGGCGGTGCGCGACGCCGTCGCGACGACGATCACGACCGTCGGCGGCGATCGACGGGCGGCCGCGATCGGCGCGATCCTCGCGCTACCCGAAGCATCTTTGGTGTGACACGCAGGACGCACCGCGGCCGCCGGACGCGGCCTTGAGCTAGATCCGAATTCGAGGGCAGAGGAGACGAAACGATGACGACGCGTCGAGACTTCCTGAAGTGTTGCGCGGCCGCCGTTCCGACGCTCGCGTGGAGTCGCGCGCTCGCCACGGGTGCACGCGACGGTGTCCCGCGCTGCCTCGTGGTCGTGCGCCTCGGTGGCGGCAACGATGGCTTGAACACCGTCGCGCCGGTCGAGGACGACGTCTACCGCCGTCTCCGGCCGTCGCTGGCACTCTCGACCACGGAGACGCATTCCCTCGGTCGGCACGGGCTCGCGCTGCATCCGCGTCTGCGCGGCCTGGCCGAACAGTTCGATGCCGGTCGCCTCGCCGTGGTGACGAACGTCGGCTACCCGCGGCCCGACCGTTCGCATTTCCGTTCGATGGACATCTGGCATACGGCGTCGCTCGATCCCGAGCGCGCACGCACCGGCATCCACGGCGCGACGCTCGCCGCGTTGAAGCGCGAGGCCTCCGCGGCGGGAATCCCCGGACTCGCGCTGCTCGACACCGAGATGCCGCTCGGCCTCGTGCATCCGGACGTACAGGTACCGCTCCTCGCCACGCTCGATCAGATCCGCTTCGACGAACCGGCGCTGGTGCCGTTGCTCGAGCTCGACCGCTCCGCTGCAGCGGGGTCTCCGTTGGCAACGGCCGTCGGCGCCGCGCGCGCGGCGACCCGCTTGGCGCGGCGGTTGGAGCACGTCGACGTCGCCGCGACCGCGAGCCGGTTCCCCGCGAGCGCGCTCGGCCACCGCCTGGCGACGCTGTTCACGCTGCTGCGCTCCGGCCTCGACCTGCGCATCGCGTACGTCGCACACGACGGATTCGACACGCACACGCGCCAGAAGGACAACCACGCCGCGCTGCTCGGCGAACTCGGCGATGCGCTGGCCGCGTTCCAGAACGCGCTGATCGAGGACGGCCTCGATCGCGACGTGGTCACGCTGACCTTCTCCGAGTTCGGACGGCGCGTGGAAGAGAACGGTTCGAAGGGCACCGATCACGGCGCCGCCGCGCCGTTGTTCGTGCTCGGCTCGGCGATTCGCGGCGGCGTGTTCGGCGACGCTCCCGACCTGACGGATCTCGAGGACGGCGACGTGCGCTTCACGACCGATTTTCGCCAGGTGTACGCGACCCTCCTCGAGCGTTGGTTCAACGTCGACGCGCGCCCCATCCTCGCGAGCACGTTCGAACCGATCCCGTTCCTGCCGGCGACGGTCTGACGGGCTCGATTCGGCGCTGGATCTCTACACTTCCGCCCCATGCTCGCGATCCTGGAAGCCTGGGGAGCAGACGTCCAACGCCGCTGCGGCGCGTTCTTCCGCGATTTGCAGGGGATCGGTGAGATCGTCGGCCGCATCGTCACGTCGACGCTCGGCATGTCGTCGGGAGCGCGCCGACTGCTGCGCCGGCACATCGGCATGCAGATCTACTTCACCGGCGTCCAAGCGGTTCCGGTCGCGGGCCTGCTCGCATTCCTGGTCGGCTTCGGTTTCGGCCAACTGATCGCGAGCAATCAGCTGTTCTTCCTGATCCCGATCTTCCTCGATCGCATCATCCTCCAGAACATCGCGCCGCTGATCGCGGCGATCGTCGTCGTCGCACGCACGTCGTCCGCCGTCGCGGTCGAACTCGGCAACATGACCGTCGCGCGGGAAGTGGAGATGCTCGAAGGCTTCGGCATCGATCCCTACCGCCATCTCGCGCTGCCGCGGCTGTTCGGCATCGTCGTCGGCACCACGTGCCTGACGCTGATCGTCGCGGCGATCGCGATGCTTTCGCTGTTCTCCGTGATGCAGGAGTACCCGCAGGCCGGTGGCCTCGACTTGCTGCTGAAGGTCTCCCCGTCGACGGGCACGCACCTCGTCGCTCTCGGACTCGCGTACGGCCTGGTCATCGCGATCGTCGCGTTGCGGCAAGGCTTCGGGCTCGATCCGTACTTCACCGAAGTTCCGAAAGCCGCGAGCCGCGCGGTCATCAAGAGCATCGTGCTCTGCGCCGTGGCCAGTGCCGCCGTGTCGGTGATGGCCGGATGAGCGCGCCCCTGCTCACGAGCGAAGGCGTCTCGTTCCAGCACGGCGCCGCGACGATCACGCTGCCGCGCATCCGCGTCGACGTCGGGACGACGCTCGCGGTGCGCTTCGAGAGGATCGATCAAGCGCATCTCGCCGCTCGCTTGCTCGTCGGCTTCGATGTCCCCGCGAGCGGCACCGTGACGCTGTTCGGCCGCGATACGCGACGCCTCGAGCGTCCCGACGCGCTGCGCGCGCGGCGCCAACTCGGCTACGCCGCTGCGCAACCCGCCTTTCTCGCGACGGTGCCGTTGCCGGAGAACATCGTCATTCCACTGCGCGATCGCTCGCCGCGCGGCGAGGACGACGTCCTGCGGGAATCGACCGCGTTCCTCGCTCGCCTCGGCGTCGTGTTCGAAGGTCGTGTGCTGCCGCAACAGGCGTCGCCGGCGATCCGTTACTTGAGCGGGATCGCGCGCGCACTGGCTCCGGACCCGCTGCTCGCCGTGGTCGAAGAGCCGCCGGCGGTCCTCACGGCCGCGCAGACGACGGCGCTGCGAGCAATGCTCGACGAGCGCGCGCGCCGAACCGACGCCGCTATGATCCTGCTCGTCGCCGACACGCTGATCGGGGAGAAGCTCTCATGCCCGTGCGTCGATGCGACGGTCCGCCATCAATGAACCTCCACGACGGGTCGACCACGCACGCATGAACAAGAAGGTCATCGACACGCTGGTCGGTCTGTTCCTGCTCGCCGCGGTCGCGTTGGCGTTACTGGCGTTGGTGTCGCGGTCCACGCTGCGCTCCTGGTTCACGCGGACGTCGATCGTCGAGACCTGGCTCCCGCGCTCGATGGTGACCGAGGGCAGCGCGGTGTACTTCCGCGGCTACCGCGTCGGCAGCGTGTTGCGGGTCGAACCGCGCTTCTTCAATGCCACGGCCGGCGAGGACTGGTTCCGCGTCGATCTGGCGATCGACCCCGAGTTCACCGACGCGATCACCGATCGCTTCGTGACGACGATCGAGTCCGGACCGCTCGGCAACATCACCGGCGCCAACTTGCTGTTGCTCGCGCCCGGCGAGGAAGGATCGGGCATCGACGGTCCGGTGGCGAAGTCCGGTACGCCGCTGTCCGCCTTGGGCGAGCGCAAGGTCGTGCTGCGCTACAACAACCCGACGTCGCTCGTCGACCAACTGAAGTCGCAGTTCGACGAGCTGATGCCATTCATCACGCAGGCGATCCAAAGCGGCACGAAGTTGATCGATCAACTGGCCGACCCGCAGGGCGACCTGATGCGTGCGGTCGCCGAACTGCGCCGCGCCGCCGAGGACCTGAATCGCGACGAAGGTCCGCTGCGGCGTTCGCTGAACCAACTGCTCGATCTCACGCAGAAGCTGAACCGCGACGACGGTCCCGTGCTCGGCGCACTCGGCAAGGTCGACAGCGTGGTGTCCCACGTCGACGGCATCCTCGCGGGACTGGAGCGCGGCGAAGGCATCGCCGGCGGCCTGCTGAAGGATCCGAAGATGAAGGACGAACTGCTCGCAACGATGACCGAACTGCGCGGCATCGCCGAACAGACGCGCAAGTTGCTCGAAGAAGCGCATCCGACGCTCGGCAACGTCGAGAAGACGACGGCCGAGCTGCCGGTGATGATGAAGAAGATCACGTCGATCCTCGAGCGCCTCGACGCGGCATCGCGTGACTTGCCCGGAATCGCGCAAGAGGTCCAAGCATTGCTGATCGAGACCGACGAAACGTTGCGGGCGGTTCAGAAACTGCCTTTCGTCCGCGACCACGTCGCGTCTCCCGACGAAGTCACACCCGCGATCCTGCCCGCTTCGGGCGGAGGTGGTTCGTGAACACGAACCGTGCGATCGCACGTGGACTCTGCGCGCTGGCTCTGGCGCAGGCCCTCGGTTGCTCCGCGCCGCAACCGTCATTCGAGGACAAGCGCGCGCAGTACCACCTGCGCGTCGGCGTCGACGCCTATCGCCGCGGCGATTTCCGAGCGGCGTCGCTCGGCTTCGAGCGGGCGCTCGAAGTCGCGCGCGGGCTGTCCGACGAACGCTCCGAAGCCGATGCGCTGCTGCAGCTCGGATCGGTGTTCGACACGCTGGGCGACGCGCCGCGCGCGATGGAGCTGTACGACGAAGGCATCGCCGTCGCGGAACGCGGGGACGCGCCCTACGACCGCGGAGTACTCGCGGGACATCTGAATCGCGCACGCCAATGCGCGACGAGCGGAACGCTCGAGGACGCGGTGAAGCACATCGAAGCAGCGCGTGCGGCTGCCGAGCGCATCGGTGGTCGCACCGAACGCGCGGCGGTGTTGCGGCACGAGGCGATCGTGCTCGAACGGCAGAGTCGATTCGATGACGCGGCCGATCGCGCGAACGAGGCCGAGCAGCTCGACGCGTTGGCGCCGCGATCGCCGGAATCGCTCGCGGGGCGTGCCGACGCGCACTTGATCCTCGGACGCGTGTTGCGCGCGAAGGGCGACGCGGTCGGCGCGGTCGGCCAATTCAAGGCAGCCGAACGGCTCGCGCGCGAGTTGTCGGACCGAACGCTGATCGCGTTGGCGCTCGAGTCGAGCGGAGCGACGTTGTTCGACCAAGGGCGATTCGAAGACGCGCGTGGGTTCTTCCGGCGCGCGTTCGACGTGAACGTCCGCATTCCGCGCGCCGATCGCGCACGCGCGAACGTCGAATCGTTGAAGCGCATCGCCGAGAAGACCGGTGATGCCGCGGACCTCGCGAGCGTCGAGGAGCAAGTGGCCGCCGTTGGCGGGTGACGCCGGGGCGGGCGGCGACCGCAAGCCGAAGGCCGCTCCGCCTTCTGCGG
>JBPOIU010000001.1:0-16360 GCA_052034255.1 Planctomycetota bacterium
GGATCGCCAGCCTGCAAGGCCCCGCCGAGCAGGCGCTCGAACTGCTCGAAATCGCGGATCACCGCCGTCGCGGCGGATGCCGGCGTCGCGCGCGCGCGCTGTTCGATCCGCGCACAAGAGCGTTGCAGTGAATCCACCAACGTGACGCTGGCGTCCCGCACCCACTCGGCGTGACGCGCAACGGCTTCGAGGTCGTTCTGTGCTCCGACCTGCGCATACGCGATCGTCTCGACGCGGTCGCTGACGTCGCACAGGCGTTGCGCTTCGTCGCGGATGCCGCTCGCGGCGGATTCGAGGGCGCCGACGGCTCCCGCCGCGCGTTCGAGTTCGGCTCGGCTCGCCGCGAAGCGCTGCTGCGTCGTGTTCAGCGTCGCTTCGAGTCGCTCCATGTCGCCGGTCACGTCATCCGACAGCGCGCTGGTTTCTTTCGACAACGCGCCGACTTCGCGTGCCACGACTTCGAAGCCCTTGCCGGCCGCGCCCGCGCGCGAAGCCTCGATGCGCGCGTTCAGCGACAGGATGCTCGATTGACTGGCGATCGACGTGATCTTGCCCGTCATGCGCTTCACACCGGCGATCAAGTCTTGCAGTTCGTGGAAGCCGGCTTCGAACGCGCTCACGGCGACCGAGAACGCGCGAATCGCTTGCGCGGCGTCCTGGCATGCCGACGTGCTGCGCTCGGTGTGGTCATGCAACGCGGCCGTCGACGCGGCGAGTTGTTCGGTCGCGGACGCGAATCCCCCCGCCGACACGGCGCGCGCGACGTCGGCGAGGACGTCCATCAACGCGCGATTCGACAGGAGACAGTCCTCGGCGAGGGACAGCTGGCCCCGCATGGACCGTGCGATCGCCGCATCGTCGACGTCGCCGTCGACGGGTCTTGGGAGCGTCGCCAGGGTCATGGACACCTCCATCGCGAGCACGCGTTCCGCTCGGATATCGGAGTCCTTCATCGTGAATCGGCGGACGCGGGCTTGAACGCAAGTCGACGTCGCCCGTGGGCCCGCGGCAGCGGGTTACAGCAGGTTGAAACGCTTGCGCAACGCCCACTCGGTCGCCATCAGGGCGAGGAAGGCGAGCATCGTCCACCAGCTCGACCACAGCTCGGCGCGGATCGGATCGCCGCGCCGCTTCTCGACCACTTCGCCGCCCACGGCGGCCAGCGCCTCATCGAGCTGGTCGAGCCCGTGATACGTCCCCCGCGTGGTCGCGGCGATCGACTCGAGCACGTCTCGCGCGAGGACTGGGTTCTCGTACTCGTGGCGCGGGAAGTCGACGCGGAACGAACGCGGAGACAGGCGTCCCGGCTCGCGGCCCGCGGGATCTTCGATCCACACTTGGAACACACCGTCTTGGTTGGGGCGCAGGGTGCCTTCGAAACGGCCTTCGTCCTGATCGATGTTGGCCAGCTCGATCGCCACTTGCCGACCATCCGGCGCGAGGAGTTGCACCGCGAGGCTCGGTTCGCGCATCGGATTGAAGTCCGGGTCGAGCGCGCGCGCCGAGACTTGGACCGGCTCGTTGACGTCGTACAGCGCTTTGTCGATCAACAAGTCGAACCGTTTGTTCGTTCGTCGCAGCTTGTTCAATGCGGCGAACCGGATCAGGCCGCGCCAGAACTTCTCCGTGTAGCGGTCGCGGTAGTACTTGCGCCACAGCCACGTCGAGTCGAAGCCGACGAACACCGTGCGGCCAGCCGGGTAGTAGGTCGACGCGAGCAGCACGTGCGCGCCGAATTGGTTCTTGTTCTCCGGGTGGCGCAGCATGACCTCGGCGCCGGCCTTCGCCTTGCGCACCGGCCAATACCACTCTTGCGGCGGCAAGCCGACCTGCGGGTCTTCCCACAGGCGACGGTTCTTGTCGAGGTCTTGTTCGAGACGCACGACCTCGTGCGGTTCCAGAGCATTCTCGAGGCGCGGACGGAACGGGCGCGAACCGTTGTCGCGCACGATGCGCATCTCCTCGTCGAAGTCGCCGAGCATGACCGGCAGCACGTCCTCGATCGGCGTGCCGACGAACGAACGCGGCATGTCGAGCATGCCGGCGATGCAGACCAAGCCGCCGCCGAGCGTCACGAACTCCTTCAAGTCCTTCAACGCCTGTTCGGATTGTTCGAACGTCGGCATCAGGCTGCGCGGCGACACGTCGCCGAGGATCACGACGTCGTACTTCAACAACTCCTGCTTCGTCGGCGGGAAACCGGACAGCGCGGGCAGGCCCTGCGACGACTCCTGGATGAAGTCCTTGTCGGCGTCCAGCAACAGGCACTGCGCCTTCACGTTCGTCGCGCGCAGCAGGATGTTCATCAGGAAGCGGTATTCCCAGCGCGGATAGCCTTCGACGTACAACACGTTGATCTGTTCGGGATCGACGCGCAGATGGTGTGCGCGCGCGTTGTCGTCGGGGAACTGCTCGCCGGGGAGTTCGTCGATCTTGATTTCGAGGTCGTATTCGCCGTCGTGCGTGGGCTGCCAGTACAGGACTTCGGTCTGATCGCGGCCGCGACCGGCGAGCGTCACCGGCTGGTCCGCGAGCACGACCCCGGAGCCCTTCTGCGTCAAGCGCAGCGTCGTCGTGCGGCCTTCGTAGCCCTTCGACGCGATGACGACTTCGAACGCGACGTCGTCATTGACCAGCGCCACGTCGGGCGCCTTCAGTTGCTTGATCTCGACGTTCTTCGGTTCGTTCGGATCACCGACGCCGATCGCGTGGATGCGGACGTTCTCGAGTGACGCCAGCGTCGCGGCTTCGCTCGGATCGAGCCCCGCGTTGCTGCGACCGTCGGAGATCACGACCATTTCGGCGACGCGCTCACCCCGACTGCCCGTCTCCGCGAGCACGTCCGCGATCGCGGAGCCGAGCCGCGTGTAGCTCGCGTCCGCCGTGGCGTCGGCGGGACCGTCGAGGGATCGCAGCTCTTCGCCGAAGCCGAACCAACGCACGACGTTCTTCGCGCCGAGCACGCGCTTCGGGTCGGTCGCGTCGCGCGACAGGATCGCCTTCACGAGGTCGATGCGATCGGCGTTCGACACGCCGTCGACGCCGGTGAATCCGGCCAGGTTCGCGAGCCGCGCGGTGACGTCGGCATCCGCGTACGCATCGGTGCGGCGCATCGACGAGGAAGTGTCGACCAGGATCGGCACGACCGACTTCTGTTGCTCGACGACGTACGTCTCGCGCACCGGTCGGAACAGCACCAGGAACAACACGAAGAACGCGAGCATGCGCAACGCGGCCAACGCCGCCCGCAGGCGCGGCGCGACTTCGGCGTGTTCGCGACGGTAGATCGAGCCGACCGCGAGCAGTACCGCCGGCACGATCAGCAGCGCGATGACCCAGCCGGGCGGAGCATCGAGGAATCGGGTTTGCGTCAGCGTTCCGGTGGTTTCCGCGGCGACGGCCAACGCCGCCGGAGACCCAAGGAAGCATGCGGTCACGAGCGCCGCGATCCGAGTGCGCGTCATGCGCCACCTCCGCGCGAACGGCCGAACCACCACGCCATCACCATTTCGGCGGCGAGCAGCACGAGTGCCGCGATGACGATCGGACGCCAGAACTCGCCCTCGGCGTCGTCGGTCTGGACGGCCTTTTGCACGTCGATCTCACGCACGACGTTCAACGGGACACCGGGATACAGCACCGACAGCGCGTCGATCGGGACGCGCGCGAGATCCCCTTCGCGGACGTCGACGTTGACCGCGAAATGCCGCGTCTGGCGCGCGCCGAGGTCCTTGCCCGAACCGGACAGCGGGAACGCGAGGTCCATCGTGTACACGCCGGGCTCGGTCGTCTTCGCGTACTGCGGCAGCACGTATTCGCCGTTCTCCTGCTCGCGCGGAGGATCGGTCAGCGTCGTGCGATCGCCGGACGGCGACGTCACGGTCAACTCGCTCGGCACCGTGCGCGTCGTCGCGCGAATGGCCTCGGCGACTTCGAGGTTGAAGCGGCGCAGGTCCGGCAACGTCAGCCAGGTCGCGAGCTCGTGCATCAGCGGCAGGAACGCGAAGCCGAGGTTCGGAAGATCGGTCCAATCGTCGTCGGCCGTCGTGGTCCACAGCACGACGCGACCGCGACCGAGCCCTTTTTCCACGAGCAGCGGCGACGGTCGCGAGGGGTCGTCGTCGAGTCCGATCAACGTCGAACTCCCCGTGTCCCGCGCGCCGAACTCGGTCTTGAAGAAGCGGCGGACGCGACCGCGCAGGTTTTGCCGCATCGACTCGTCCTCGAACAACTTCAGCACCGGGTGCGAGAAGTCGTCGATGCGGAGCGTCAACGCCTGATCCCACGCCGCCCCGACGTCGCCGCTTGCTTCGACCAGACGCGCCGGCAAGAGTCCGGTGCCGTCGGGGCGATATAGCGTCTCGTTCCAGCTGGCCAGATCGACGAGGTCGCCGACGAACAGCATCAGACCGCGTCCCGCGCGCACCACGGTCTCGAGTTCCTTCGCGACCTCGGGATCGATGCGACCGACGTTCGCGAGAACGATGAGGTCGTAGTCGCCGAGGTTCTCCTGGCGCAGGTTGAAGCGCCGATCGTCGATGACGCGCGGGCGAAACATCGTGCCCGTCGTCTCGGGGTCGGGGAACGGGTTCAGGACTTCGACGACGAAGCGCGTCTCGCGCGCATCGGGCCGTGGGTCGCCGTCGACCACGAGGACCTTCACGGCCTCATGCACCGGAAACGCGAGCGAGCGGTGGTCGTCCGGCTCGAGCTCGTCGGGCTCCAGCGTGAAATCGACGAAGCTCGATCCGGGCGCGGGGCCGAGCGTCGAGAACTCGACGGTCGCGACGCCGCTCGCCGGAACGTCGAACACCACGTCCCGACCCGCCTCGCGGCGCCCGCCGACCGCGAACGTGCCCTTGACGCCGCGCCGCTCGCGATTCGCGAAGTTGCGGACGGTGGCCGTGAAGGTCGCGACCTCGCCGGAGACGACGTTCTGCGGACGAACGGTCAGATCCTCGACCGCGAGATCGTCCGATGGGCGCTCGTCGCCGACGTCGACCCAAGTGAACGACGCGCGATTCAGCGCCGCGGCCTGGCGCAACGCCGAGGCCGGAGTCGCTTCCGACTCCGCGACACCCGCGCGCCCGGGCGCGAACGTCGTGCGCTGGAGGTCCGTGAACAAATAGACCTCGCGCGTCGTCGCCGTGGGCGCCAGGACTTCTTCGGTCAACCGGTTCAGCGTGCGGATCAAGTCGGCGCCTCGGTACGAGGCTTCGAGCCGCGCCAGGCGTTCGCGTACCGCGGACAGGTCCGGGGACGAAAACAGCTCGGGCGCCGACGCCAACGTCATCAGGGTGGCGCGATCGCCGCGTTCCTGCGACAGCGCTTCGACCAGCTTCGTGGCGCGTTCCTTCGCTCGCGCGAGCGGCGAATCGCCTTCGCGCTCACCCCGCGTCATCGAGTACGAGGTGTCGACGATCAACACGACGTCGCGCGGTTGTCCGCCGAACAGAGCCATCAGGCCGGCGCGGGGAGCGCGCGGCGCCGCCAACGCGAAGGCGAGCAGTGCGACCAACAAACAGCGAGCGATCAGCAGCAGCAACGACTCGAGCTGCATGCGCCGGCGCGTCGACTGGAACGCCTTCTGCAAGAACTCCTGCGCGGCCCAGCGGATCGTGCGATAGCGCCGGCGGTTCAGCAGGTGGATGATCAGCGGGACGACGAACAGCGCCGCCCCGAACAGCAGCGCCGGGTTCCCGAACGTGAGATTCATCGCCGGGCCCCGTGCTTCTGGCGCAGCGCGAGGAACGTCGTCAACACGACGTCGAGCGGAGTATCCGTGAGCACGACGCGGTAATCGACGCCGTTGCCGACGAACGCCTTCTTCAACGCCGATTGCCAGTCACGGAAGACGTCGAGATAGGCCTTGCGGATCGCCTTGGGATCGATCGTCAGCGGATCGATCTGCTCGAGGCCCTCGAACTTCGTCATGCGATCGAACGGGAACTCGACCTCGTCACGGTCGAGCACGTGGAACACGATGACGTCCTGGCCGCGCGAACGCAGTGCGCGGACGCCGGCCAGCACGCGCTCTTGCGGCGCGAACAGGTCGGACACGATCGCGACCACCCCGCGTGGCGGGAGCTTCGTCGCGAGTTCGCGCAGCACGAGTTCGGGGTTGGTCTTGCGCGTGACGGTGGCCTTTTCGAGCGCGTCGGCGATCGTGACGAGGTGCGCCGGCCGCGTCGCATGCGGCACGAACGACTCGAGCTTCTCGTCGATCAACGCGAGTGCGGCCGCGTCGCGGTGGCGCAGCACGAGGTACGCAAGGGTCGCCGCGATCGTCGCGCCGTAACGGAACTTCGACGGCCGCCCATCGCCCGCGTACGCCATCGATTCCGACGTGTCGAGCACGACGGTGAGACGCAGGTTCGTCTCTTCCTCGTAGCGCTTGATGTAGAACCGATCGGAGCGGCCGAAGATGCGCCAATCGAGGTGGCGCAGGTCGTCGCCCGGCACGTATTCGCGGTGTTCCGCGAACTCGACGGAGGCCCCTCGGTGCGGACTCTTGTGGAGGCCGGACAGGAATCCTTCGACGGATCGGCGGGCTCGCAGCTCGAGCCGACCGAGTCGATCGAGGACCTTAGGATCCAAGTACTGGCGGGAGCTTTCCATCGGCAAACGCGTCGGCTTCCGCGCGCGGCACGGACTCGACGATGCGGGTCACGAGGTGGTCCGAGGTGATGCCTTCCGCCTCGGCGCTGAAGTTCGGGAGGATGCGGTGGCGCAACACGGGCAGCGCCACGGCACGCACGTCTTCACCCGCGACCGCGGGTCGGCCTTTCAACAGAGCGCGCGCCTTCGCGGCGAGCACGAGGAACTGCGAAGCGCGCGGTCCCGCGCCCCACGTGACGGACTCTTTCACGTAGCCGGGAACGCCAGCTTCGCCGGGACGCGACGCGCGCGCGAACGCCATCGCGTACTTCATGACGGTTTCGGCGACCGGCACGCGGCGCACCAATTGCTGCAGCTTCAGGATCTCGTCGGACGACAGCACCGGCATCGGCTCGGCCGCGTCGCCCGCGGTCGTGCGCCGCACGATCTCGAGCTCCTCCGCTTCGGTCGGGTAGCCGATGCGGATGTTGAACATGAAGCGGTCGAGCTGCGCTTCCGGCAGCGGATACGTGCCTTCCTGGTCGATCGGGTTCTGTGTCGCGAGCACGAAGAACGGCTGCGCCAGCGAGTGCTTCTTGCCGGCGACCGTCACTTGGTACTCCTGCATCGACTCGAGCATCGCGGCCTGCGTCTTCGGCGGCGTGCGGTTGATCTCGTCGGCGAGGATGACGTTCGCGAACACTGGCCCCGGGATGAAGCGCAGCTCGCGCTCGCCGGTCGTCGCGTTCTGCTGGATCACTTCGGTGCCCGTGATGTCCGAGGGCATCAGGTCCGGCGTGAACTGGATGCGGTTGAACGACAGCGACAGGGTCTTCGCCAACGTCGAAATGAGCAGCGTCTTCGCCAGGCCCGGCACGCCGGTCAACAAGCAATGCCCGCGCGCGAACAGCGCGATCAGCAACTGGTCGACGACTTCGTCCTGGCCGACGATGACCTTCTGGATTTCCTTGCGGATGCTCTCGTACGCGGAGCGCAGGCGCGCGACGTCGTCACGATCGGTCGTTTCGGTCATGTTCGATTCCAACGCGAGCAGGGAGGACGGGCAGACGATAGCAGCCCGCCGAAAGGAACGGCGAGGCTCATACGGAACCAATTGGGCTTCGATCGGGAGATTCCCGGAAAGCCGCCGCGGATCATGCGTCGACGTCGATCCACGCGCCGTCCGTCGAATTTCCGTTGGCGTCGCGGACCGTGACGCGCACGAAGCGCACCGTCGACGGATCGACCGCGATCGCGAACGAGCCGCCTCCGCAGCAGACCATCGGCGTGGGTGCGGCGTCCGGATCACGCGTCGCCGCGAGTCGAGCCGTGGCGACCAGGGTCGAGACGCCGTCGTCCTGGGCTCCGTCCTGCGCGACGACGACCAGCCATTGCCGCTTCGACGCCTCGTCCTTGCGCAAACCGCAGCGCAGGATGCGCGGCGGCTTCGAGTCCTTGGGGCCTTCATTGCGGTAGTAGCGGTTGTCGAACGCGCCCGACTCGCCCTGCGCGGTGACCACGTCGACGTCACCGTCACCGTCGAAGTCGGCGAGCGCGAGGTCGAGCGTCGAGTCCCGCAACGTCGAGAATGCGTCGATCGGTTGGAACTGCATCCCGCCGTCGTTGCGCCACAGCTTCTCGCGCTCGCCGGCGAGAGTTCCGACCAACACGTCGAGATCGCCGTCGTCGTCGAAATCGAGGAATGCCGCTTCGTTGTCGTCCTGCCCCGTGCCTTCGAAGACGTGGTCCTCGAACTTCGGACCGGTCGTCGCCGTCTGCACGTTGGTGCCGACGCCTTCGTCGTAGTCCTTCATCGAGATGTAGAAGGCGTCGAGATCGACATCGCCGTCGAGATCCGCGAACTCGGTCTCGTAGGTGAAGTTCGTACCGTGCGGAATCGCATCCGGCGCCGGCGTGAAGCGCCCGCTGCCGTCGTTTCGATACGCGACCTGCGGCGCCGACCGACCGTCGACGATCAAGTCGAGATCGAAGTCGAGGTCGAGGTCGACGAACGTGACGTTTTGCTGCGCCTTCTTCGGCACCGCCGCGAGTTGCGCCTCGCTGACGTCCGCGAACCGACCCGCCCCATCGTTCGTCCACAGCTGCGTACGGAGGCCATCTCCGGAGAACAACGTGAAGCCGCCGTGATGTGCGAGCGCGAGATCGAGGTCTCCGTCCAACTCGACGTCACCCGCGCACGCGCTCCACGAGTTCAACTCGCGCTTCGGCAGATCGCCGTTCGCGGCCACGAACGAGCCTCGTCCGTTGTTGACGTAGAGCACGGGCTCGTGGGAAAAGCCCTGGGTCGCCAACAGGTCGAGATCGCCGTCGCCGTCGCGGTCGAACGCGATCACGCACTTGCAAAACAGCGGCTGCGTCGGCAGCGCGGAATCACTGACGTCGACGAACGCGGGATTACCGTTCCGGACGCCGTCGTTGCGCAACAGCGTCGGCGGCAACGGGCGCTCGGGCTCGGCGAACCCCTCGCCGTTGCCGAATACGAGGTCGACGTCCCCATCGTCATCGGCATCGAACGCGCAGACGGCTTCGGTCCACACCGGTGGACCGGGGATCACCCCAGGTTGGACGACGAAGGTCTCGGCGGGAGGAACCAGGGCGAGCCAGAGTGCGATCCACATGGCGGCATCGCACCAGCCCGACGGGCACGTTGCAAACGGCTCATCGCGGCGGAAATCGCGCCGCACGCTGCCAGGACCGCAGCTCGCGTCGCACCGATGGTGTCCCGGCCGATCCGCGGGGCCAGGCTCATTGCGGGCAGATCGTCAACTCCAGCCCATTCGACAACGCGGCGCCTTCGCTCTGCGTCGGATCCGCGAGGATCATCTGCAGGGTGACCGTGGCGCCGACGATGTTCGTGTCGTTCGGCAGCGTCGCCGGATACGAGGCCGAACCCGCCGGGCCGACCGGCAGGCCCACGACGACCAACGGATTCGCGAGCAGCGTGCCGCCGAAGAACGGCGTACTCACACGCGACGTACCGACGATCATGATCCCGCTGGCGTTCGGCTGTCCGCCGGAGATGTCGATCGTGAGCACCGAACCGATGCGCAACGACCCCGTGGCATCGAGCGTCAACACGTTCGCGCCGCCGACTCCCACGCCGTAGAGGTCCTTGCCGCACGTCGTGAACGACGGGCCGGGGAACGTGGCCTGATTGCCCGCGAAGTCCGTCGCCTTGATCGTCGTTTGGACGAGCGCCTTGTAGTCGTTCGTCGCGCCGGGATCGATCTCGCCGCGGAACACCGGGAATCCGGTCGCGATCATCGGCGACGAACCGTTGACCGGGGGCCCGGACAGCGGAAACACGGTCCAGTCGAGTTGCGCGTCGATCCACTGCTGACCATCGTCGACCGAGGAGTCGTTCAGCTTTGCCAGCACGACGAGCGGGTGCTGCGCGTTCTTGTGCGTCGTCGTCGCCCCACCGAACGAAGGGACGTGGGTGTCGGCCGGGCCGCCGTTGCGGTAGTAGCGATCGACGTACGAACCCGACTGCCCCTGCGCGGTCACGACGTCGAAGTCGCCGTCGTTGTCGAAGTCCGCGATCGACAGATCGAGCGTCGTGTCGGTCTGCGCCGAGAACACGCTCTGCGACGTGAATGTCCCGTTCTGGTTGTTTCGATACACGCGTTCGGCGGCCGCCGTCATCGAGCCGATGACGACGTCGAGGAAACCGTCGTCGTCGTAGTCCATGAACCCGACTTCGTGGTCGTCGAAGGCGTTGCTTCCGGAAAGAGCCGAACTGCTCAACAGGAAGAACAGCGAACCGGTCTGGGCTTTCTGGTTCTTCAGCAAGTACTCACTCGTTCCGACGAAGTTCACGAAGACCCCGTCGATGTCGGTGTCGCCATCGAGATCCGCCCAGTCGGATTCGAAGGTCGACGAAGATCCGTTCACGATCAGGTTCGTCACGACCGAGAACGTCCCCGTTCCGTCGTTGAGATAGATGTGCTGCGGCGCCGACGCTCCGTCCAGGATG
Organism: Planctomycetota bacterium; assembly: GCA_052034255.1. GTDB lineage: Bacteria > Planctomycetota > B15-G4 > B15-G4 > JADJEK01 > JADJEK01. The sequence continues at coordinate 10,595 of JBPOIU010000001.1, forward strand.
ATGTCGAGGTCGAAGTCGTCGTCGATGTCGAGCACCGACACGTTCATCTGGGCCATCTTGCCGAGCGCGGGCAACCGCGCCGCGGTGACGTCGGAGTAGAACCCGGCGCCGTCGTTCTCCCACAACTGAAGCTGCCCACCCGTGCCGGCCTGCGTGTTGCCGCCGCTGTGCGCCATCGTGAGGTCGAGATCGCCGTCGTTGTCGAAGTCGATCGCCGCGGCGCTGAACGCGTTGAAGTTGCCGGCCGGCAAGCGCGCGGTCGACACATCGATGAAGTTGCCCGTCCCGCTGTTGCGGTACAGCTTCGGCGGGCGATCGAATGCCTGCGGCAGGAACAGATCGAGGTCGCCGTCGCGTTCGATGTCGATCGCCACCGCTTCCTTGCAGATCAAATTCAGGGGCGGCATCTTGGTGGTCGACTCGAAGCTGAACGACGGATTGCCGGACACAACACCGTTGTTCCGCAAGTACGACGGGATCGCCGGCCCTCCGGCGCCGTTCAAGCCGTCCCCCGCCGGAAACAGCAGGTCGATGTCCCCATCGCCGTCGGCGTCGAAGCTCAGCACGCATTCGTTGTAGGACGCGCTCCCACCCTGCGGCGTGAAGAGCACACCGGACTGTTCGACCAGCTGCTGACCGAACGCGAAGCTGGAGAGCGCAAACGCGGACGACGCGACGCGTCCGATGAGGACGGATGACTTCATGGTTCCCTCGCGCAATGGTGTGGCGTGACCGGATCTGCCGAACGATCCTCGAGGCGAGCGAGTCGATTGAACTCGCGAATCCATTCCAAAGCAACGCGGCAGTCGTCGTATGGAATCGGAAGGCAGCCGCCGATTCCCTCACGGTTTCGGAGTAGCCGGCCGCAAAACGGACGGGGCCGGTCGAACTCGCGTTCGGCCGGCCCCGGGTTCAGGTCGCGTCGACGCTGCTCACTTCGGGCAAAGCGTCAGTTCCAAGCCGTTCGACAGCGCGGCGCCTTCACTCTGCGACGGGTCCGCGAGGATCATCTGCAGCGTGACCGTGACGCCGACGATGTTGACGTCGTCCGGGATCGGAGCGGGATACGTCGCGGAACCGGCCGGGCCGACGGGCAAGCCGACGACCGTCAACGGAGCCGCGAGCAACGTTCCGCCGACGAACGGCGTGTTCACGCGGGAGACACCGATGATCATGATGCCGCTCGCGTTCGGCTGACCACCCGAGACCTGGATCGACGCGGTCGAACCGATGCTCAGCGTGCCCGTGACGTCGAGGGTCAGCACGTTCGCGCCGCCCGCACCCACGCCGTACAACTCCTTGCCGCACGTCGTGAACGACTCGACGGGGCCCGTGGTCTGGTTGCCCGCGAAGTCCGTCGCCGTGACCGTGTATTGGACGAGCGCCTTGTAGTCGTTCGTCGCACCCGGATCGATCACGCCGCGGAACAGCGGATAACCCACGTCCTTCATCAAGGCCGAGCCGTTCACCGGCGAACCCACGACCGGGAACACCGTCCAGTCGACTTGCGCCTCGACCCACTGCTGACCGTCGTCGGCCGTCGCATCGCTGATGCGCGTCAACACGACGAGCGGAGCGTGGGAGTTCTGGTGCGTCTCCTTCGAGGCGCCGACGGCGGGCCCGTGCGTGTCGGCCGGACCGGCGTTGCGGTAGTAGCGATCGGTGAAGTTGCCCGATTCACCCTGCGCCGTGACGACGTCGAAGTCACCGTCGTTGTCGTAGTCGGCGATCGTCAGGTCGAGCGTCGAGTCCGTCTGCGCCGAGAACACGTTCTGCGCGGTGAACGTGAAGTTGCCGTTGTTCTGGTACAGGCGCTCGCGACCGTTCGACAGCGAGCCGACCATCAAGTCGAGGTCGCCGTCGTTGTCGTAGTCCATGAACGCCGTTTCGTTGTCGTCGAAGCCGTTGCCGCCGAGCATCGTCGCGGTGCTGCCCGTGAACGACAGCGTGCCGCTCGGGACCAGGTTGTTGCGCGCCGTGCCTTCGTTCTGTCCACTCAGGTGGACGTAGAAACCGTCGATGTCGGTATCGCCGTCGATGTCGGCCCAATCGGTCTCGTAGGTCGACGCCGTGCCGGCCGGGATCAGGTTCGTGACCACCGTGTAGGTACCGGCGCCGTTGTTCAAATAGACGTGCTGCGGGGTCGACTTGCCGTCGAGGACGATGTCGAGGTCGAAGTCGCTGTCGATGTCGACGAACTGCACGTTCATCTGGCCGGTCTTGCCGATCACCGGCAACTTCGCCGCCGTGACGTTCGTGAACGTGCCGGCGCCGTTGTTCTCCCACAACTGGAGCTGCCCACCGGTGCCGTTCTGGGTCGTGCCGCCGCTGTGCGCCATCGTGATGTCGAGGTCGCCGTCGTTGTCGAAGTCAGCGGCCGATGAGCCGTACGAGTTGAAGTTCCCGGCGGGCAGGCGCGCCGCCGAAACGTCGGTGAAGAAGCCGCTGCCGTTGTTCAGGTACAGCTTCGGCGGACGGTTGAACGATTGCGGAATGAACAGGTCCTGATCGCCGTCGTTCTCGATGTCGATCGCCATCGCTTCCTTGGCGATCAAGTTGATCGCGGGCAGGCGCGTCGCGGCCTCGTTGACGAACACCGGGTTTCCGGAAACGACGCCGGTGTTGATGTCGAAGGTCGGCAGAGCCGCGGTTCCGGCGCCGCCGAAACCGTCGCCCGCCGGCAACAGGATGTCGATGTCACCGTCGCCATCGCAGTCGAAGCTCAGGACGCCTTCGTTGTACGAGGCCGCTCCCGACGTCGGGCCGGCGATCACGCCGGTCTGTTGGACGAGCTGCTGGCCGGAAGCGGTGCCGCAGAGGAGAAGCGCGGCGAGCGCGTAGCGCAGGCCGTTCACGGTTTCGGTCATGGGTTCCTCGTCTAGGGTTCAGGGAGTAGCGGAGAGAGAGACGAAATCGCACGTGATCCCCGGGCCAGAACCGTCGGGACGGTCGGACGATGGCCGCGGGGCTGGTATCGGGCGCATGAAAGTAACCCGCGGATCAGGGGTTGGGCAACATCCGCAGTACAAATCGTGGAGATACCGACCAGATGTCCGAGCCGTCGCGGAACAGGTTTCCGAACGCCATTCCGAGACGATCCCGGGCCAACGGGCCTGGCGGACCGTAGCTCTGGGTCGAAACCCCGTCCCGGAGCCGGAAGGCGTACAGAGCCTTGGTCGTCGGCAGCAGGATCTCCCCGTCGACCACGAGCGGGCGCCCGGCGGACCGCTCCTCGACCTCGAGGTCCGCGGTGTTCCAAACCGTGACACCGTCCAGATTCGTCGCGCACAGGCCGATCGCGTCGCGCAGCGGCCCCACGACCGACCGCCGCAGGAAGAACAAGGTCTCGGTCGCCGGGTCGGCCCCGACGAGGACGTCGCGATCACTCTTGAACGCGGGCTCGTTCAAGACGAGGTAGCCCTCGCGCGAAGGCTCGCGGGCCAGCACGTACGCGAAGCGGGCGTCCTCCGGCGTCACGACGAGCTTCGAGCCGACCAGCAAAGGACGACCGTGCAGCCAACCGCCGGTGTCGAAGTAGCGATCGCGCTGGAACGAATCGTCCTGCGGATCGATGCGGTTCGTCCGGTACGCCCAACGGATCGTCCCGGTCAACGCATCGAGACACGCGACGACGCCGAGATTCGTGACGCAGTACGCATCCCCACCTCCGACGAGCAGTGGCGCGGGGCGCACGCGCTGTTCGGTGCTCATCTGATTGCGACCGGCATAGCGCGCGATCGCGGTCGCCGAAGCCACGAAGCGGTGCCAGCGCAGTGCGCCGGTCCGACGATCGAACGCGAATACCGCGCACTCGGTGACGCTCGCGAGTCGCGAGCCACTCACGAGGACGAGGTCGCCGTAGACCGCGGGCGGACCTTCGAACACGTAACCGGCGTAGGACGCGAGATCGAGATCGAGATCGACGCGCCATGCGACGGTCGCGTCCGGTCGCAACGCGAGCAGGTACGAATGCGTCGGTGCCGGATCCGCGAACGCGAGCTCGCGGCGCGTGATCGCCAGGAACGCGAGCATCCCGTCCGTCGCAGGTTCGAGCGAGCGGTCGGCGATCTCCTCGGTCTCGTCGCTGAACCCGATGAGGTTCGCGTAGTCGGCGCGCGCCGGCTCGGACCCGTCATGGAGCGAGAACGCGAAGACGCTTTCTTGCGCAGGAACGATCAGCGTGGCGCCGACGCGCACGAGTCCACTGTTGTGGAACGTCGGCGGCCGCGCACCGCGCGGATCGTCGTCGCCGTCGCGGCGCAAGAAGCGCAGCGGGACTTGCGCGAGGATCTGCAGAGTTCGGTCATCGAGCGTGATCGCCGCGGGTTTCGCCGCGCTCTCCAGCAGCACGTCGAACGCGCGACCGAGCGTCGACGCCGCCCCGGCCAGTTGGATCGATTCGCCGTGACGCGCCGCGAGTTCGCCGCGCAGCCGGCTCAACTCCGCGACGTCGTCGTTCGCGGCCAGCGCCCGCGCGCGCAACAACACATCCTGGGTGGTCGAGGCTGCGCGCGCTTCGAGCGCGCGCGTCGCGCGGAGCGCCTGAGCCTTGTCCCCGCGCTCCAGCGCGAGAATTGCCGCGCTGCGCAGAGCATCGTCCGCCGCGGGAGTGATCGGGTAGCGGCGCGCGACGTCGAACAACGCGCTGACGTCGTGCGCGCCGCGCGCGAGACGCAGAGCCGCGTTCGCGCGCTCGGAAAACCGCTCGCAGTACCGCTGCCGCGCCGCATCGGGCAGGGCGGCGAGACGGCGCGCGACGGCTTCGCTGCCGGACAGATACGTGCGCGCGCGGAAATTGACCAACGCGGACGTGCCGTCACTGGCGAGATCACCGCGATCGAGGATGCGCTGCCACGCCGTGAACGCCGCGCTTTCGTCGCCGGCTTGCAGTTTCAGATCACCCGCGAACAGATCGCCTTCGGTCTCGTCCGAAGTCTTCACGAACGCAGAGTTCGAGTACCGCGCGTCTTCGCGCACGAGAACTTGCGCAGAGCTCGGTCGCGCGGCGAGCGCGACGACGACGAGCAGAACGGGAATCGAACGAAGCGAGCGCACGACGAAGCCGAGTGGCGCTCAGCGCCCCGCGTTGGTCCCGCTGTTCTGGTGGTTCTCGGGCGAGACGAAGCGTTGCTGCAGCTCGCGCTCGAGCACGGCCGCATCGCGATCGCGCAGCGCTTCGCGCATCAGGCGCTGACGCTCCGCCTCGTCCATCAGGCGCTCGAGCTGCTCCTGTTCCACGCGATGGCGTTGCTGCAGTTCGTTGCCGCGGCGCGCCGCGGGCAACGTGCTGTGGAACAGGATGAAGACGGCTGCGGCGAGCAGCACGAACAGCACGGAATAACGCTTGAGCAGCACGACCACGGCGCATCTCCGGAGCCCGACCGCGCCCATTCAAGGAACCGGCGCGGCCGACTCAAGCACGGAGTTCAAGTCGAGGTCGAGTCCAGGGGGAGCCCGTGGAACGCGTGGGAACACGCGGGTCGGCCGCGCGAACCGCTGCGGCCCGCCGTTCGCCGCTCCGCGGACGTCAGAGGCCATGAAACAATCCCCCGCGAGCGGCGGAACGAGCGAGAACGGCGAGCGCGAGGAGGATGGCCGAGGCGACTCAATCGAAAGAGTCGGTGAGGCTCTCCGGTCGCGGAGCGACCGGATTCTCCAGACACGAAGCGATCATCGTTCGCAGCCGATCCGGCGCCGCGGGGGATGGCTTCACGGCCTCCTAGCGCTTCGCCTTCGCCGACGCCTTGCGCGGGGCCGCCGCGGTGG
>JBPOIU010000075.1:0-30245 GCA_052034255.1 Planctomycetota bacterium
GCGAAGCGCGCATGCTTCGTCGGACCGACTCGCCGACTCTTTCCATTGAGTCGACTCGCCGATCCTCCTCGCCTGCGCACTTCTCGCTCGGCCTCGCGGCATAACAGAATCGTGGACTCCGATTTAGAGTCGCTCCCGGAGAATCCCCCATGAAGTTCCGATTCGCCGGTCTCCTCGCTCTCGGCCTCGCGTCCAAGCCACCCGTCGTGATCGACGCCGTGTTCGACTCGAACGGCGTCGAGATTCATTACGTCAGCGCGGGCGAGGGCGAACCCGTCGTGCTGCTGCATGGCTGGATGAGCGACGTGAGCATGTGGGGTCGACTCGACACGAACCCCGCCACCGAGCAGTACCAACTGATCGCGGTCGACCTGCGCGGACACGGCAAGAGCGACAAGCCGCATGACCCCGAACAATATGGCCCGGAGATGGCCGAGGACGTGGTCCGCCTGCTCGATCACCTCGAACTGAAGAAGGCGCACCTGATCGGGTATTCGATGGGCGCGATCGTCGCGGGAAAGATCGCGGCGACACATCCCGATCGCGTGCTCAGCATCGTGTACGGCGGCCAAGCTCCCATCCTCACGCACGACGTCAACGCGGTCAAAGTCGACGCCCGTGAGATCGAGGTGTTCGCGAAGGCCGTCGAAGAAGGCAAAGGCCTCGGCTCGTACCTCATCGACGTGACGCCGGCCGACAAACCGAAGATGAGCGAGGAGTACGCCAACGCGTTGGCCAAGGTGCTGTACGACGGCAAGGACGTCAAAGCGTTCGCGGCCGCCGGTCGCGGGATCAAGAACCTCGACGTGACGCTCGATCAACTGGCCAAGTGCACGGCGCCGATGCTCTTCATCCACGGGTCGAAAGAGGTCGAGGCCACGAAGTTGCGGGCAGCCCTCATCGTCGAGGAACTCGGCCGCGGCGAACTCAAAGTGATCGAAGGCACCGACCACATGACGACGCTGCTCGATCCCGAGTTCGGGGACACCATCGATGAGTTCTTGGAGGGGATTGGGCGGGAGTGAGCTCGTCGCGGTGGGAGACGGTGGAAGGCTGCGGTTCCTACGCGGAACGGGCCCTCGCGCCGGAGCCTCCTCCGCTCGGACCTTCCGAACTGACGGGAATTCGAGCCCCGTCGATGCTGCGCAACGTTGCCACGGAGATTGAGCGTCGTCAGCAGCGCATCCCCGCTCACCCCGCCGGCAATGCCTCCAGGTTCGCCATCACCTTCGCCAGCTCGGCCTTCAACTCATCGCGGCGCTTTTCCTCCGACGCGATGACCTCGGCCGGCGCTTTCTCGCGGAATTGCGCATTGCCTAGTTTCGACTCGACGGACTTCACCGCGCCTTCGAGTTTGGCTCGCGCCTTCTCGAGGTTCGCGCGCTGCTTGGCCACGTCGATCAAGCCGGCGAGTGAGAGGAACAGCTCCGTGCTGCCGATCACCTCGACGTCGGAGTCGGCCGGGCGCTTCAGGCCTTGGGCGTACGTCAGCTTCGCCTTCGCGAGTTTCTCGACCCAATCGGCGGCTTGATCGAGCGCGGCTTGCTCGGTCGCGCTCGGCACGGCGATGTGGACGTCGACGATCTTCGTGAGTTCGACCTCGTTGCGCGCTCGGGCGTTGCGGATGCCGCGCACGAGCTCCTGCAAGTAGTCGACGCGCGCGTCGGCCTCGGCGTCATGCGGCAGGTCCGCCCCGTCGGGCCAGCGCGCGGTGATGCACGCCTCCTCGAGGTCCGTGAACCAGTTCTGTTGCCTCAACACCTGCCAGATGCGTTCGGTGAGGAACGGCATGATCGGATGGCTCACGTGCATGACGTCGCGCAGCACCGTCGCGATGACGTACCGCGCGGCTTCACGCGACTCCGCGGATGCCGTCGGCTCGAGCCGGCTCTTCGCGATCTCGAGATACCAATCGCAGAAGTGATTCCACGTGAACGTGTACATCTCGCGCGCCGCTTCGTTGAAGCGGAAGTCGGAGAGGCAGTCGGTGATCGCGCCGACCATCGCGCGCAGGCGCGACAGGATCCAACGATCCGCGAGTTCCGTGATCGCCTTCGGACGCGTCACCGGCCCCTCGCCGACCTTCAAGATCGCGAAGCGCGCGGCGTTCCACATCTTGTTGGCGAAGTTGCGGCCCTTCTCGAATTTCGTGATCGAGAGCTTCGTGTCCTGGCCCTCGACCGTGAGGTCGATCAGCGAGTACCGCATCGCGTCGGCGCCGTAGCCGTCGATGATCTCGATCGGATCGATGCCGTTGCCGAGCGACTTCGACATCTTGCGGCCCTTCTCGTCGAGGACCGTGCTGTGGATGTTGACGTGCTTGAACGGGATCTTGCCGAGGTTGTGGAGGCCCATCATCACCATGCGGGCCACCCAGAAGAAGATGATGCCGCGGTCCGTCGACAGCGTGTCGGTGGGGTAGAAAAAGCCGAGGTCGTCGGTCTTCTCCGGCCATCCGAGCGTCGAGAACGGCCACAACGCCGAACTGAACCAGGTGTCGAGCACGTCCTCGTCCTGGCGCAACGACGTGTCGCCGCACGTGGGGCACGACTTCGGCGCGACGTCTTCCGTCGCGAACTCGTGACCTTGGCTGCACCACAGCACCGGGATGCGGTGGCCCCACCAGAGTTGGCGCGAGATGCACCAATCGCGCACGTCGACGAGCCACGACTTGTAGAAGTCGGCCCAGCGCGCGGGATGGAACTGCGGTTCGCCGCGCTCGAGCGCCGCGAGCGCGAGGTCGGCCAGCGGCCGCATCTTCACGAACCACTGCAGCGACTCGATCGGCTCGACGATGGTGTCACAGCGGTAGCACTGCCCCACCGCGTGCTTGATCGCGTCGATCTTCACCAGCAATCCGGCCGCGTCGAGATCGGCGACGATGCGCTTGCGCGCCTCCTCGCGCTTCAAACCCGTGTACGGCCCGCCGTGCTCGTTGATGACCGCGCGATCGTCCATCACGCGCAACAGGCCGAGCTTCGCGCGCGCGCCCATCTCGAAGTCGTTCGGATCGTGCGACGGCGTCACCTTCACGGCGCCGGTGCCGAAGTCCTTCTCGACCGCGGTGTCCGTGAACAGCGGGATCTCCCGCTGCAGAAGCGGCAGCACGAGCGTCGCGCCGCGCAGCTCTGCATAGCGTTCGTCGTCGGGATGCACGGCCACGCCGAGGTCGCCGAGCATCGTCTCGGGCCGCGAGGTCGCAACCGTCACGAACGTGCCGGGTTTGCCCTTCACCGGGTACTTGATGTGCCAGAGGTGTCCGTCGCGCTCCGGCTTCTCGACTTCGTCGTCGGCGAGCGCCGTCTCGCAGCGCGGGCACCAATTGATGATGCGCTTGCCGCGAAAGATCAGCCCTTCGCGATAAAGCTTCACGAAGTTGTGCCGCACCGCGCGCGCGAGCCCGTCGTCGAGCGTGAAGCGCGTGCGCGTCCAATCGCACGAGCTGCCCATGCGGCGCAACTGGTGCAAGATGCGGTCACCGTATTCGTTCTTCCAGGCCCACACGCGCTCGAGGAAGGCTTCGCGCCCGAGCTGCTGGCGGCGCTTGCCCTCGGTCTTCATCAATTGCTTCTCGACGACGTTTTGCGTCGCGATGCCTGCGTGGTCGGTTCCCGGCAGCCACAGAGCGGCCTTCCCGCGCTTGCGCTCGAAGCGGATCAGCAGGTCCTGGATCGTGTTGTTCAGACCGTGACCCATGTGCAGCGCGCCGGTCACGTTCGGCGGCGGGATCACGATCGTGTACGGGACCTTCGACCGATCGACGACGGCGCGGAACGCATCGCGTTGTTCCCAGAAGCGGTAGATGTCCGCTTCCACTTTCTGCGGTTCGTAACGCGTATCCATGTCGGTCGTCATGGGGGTCCTCACGAAAACGCGGGATCCTACCAGCGCCCGTCAGGAGCTCGGCGGCCGGCTCGGTCGGGTCCAGATGAACCCGAGGACGAGCGCTCCCGACCCCAGTAGCAGCCCATCGCCCCAAGCGGGGTAGCCGCGGGCCAGCACGACGTACGCGAACGACGGCACGATCAACGCCGTGGCCACGAGCTTCGCCCGCGTGCGGATCACCCCTCCTTCGTGCCAGTCGCGGATCGGCGGGCCGAGCCAGCGATGGGTCGTCAGCCACGCATGCATGCGCCGCGAGCCCTTCGAGTAGCACCACGCGCCGAGCAACAAGAACGGCGTCGTCGGCAGGATCGGCGTGAACGCCCCGACCGCGCCGAGCAGGACGCACACGTGACCCGCCGCGACGTACAGCGGCTTCATGGCTGCCGAGGCTTCGCCGCGGCCGCCTGGCGCACGGCGTCGAACAAGGCGCTCGCGGCCGGGTCCGCCCGCAGCGCGTCGAGGTCGCGATCGTCGAGCCGACTCGCATCGTCGAGTCCGTGCGCGACCGCCTCCTTGAAGCACTCGCGCGCTCGCGCGAGCCGTTCCTCGAACCAGCGCTGACGCGTCGTCGCGTCCAGCGTCGAATCGTCCCGTGCGAGAGCCGCCCCGCGCGACAGAACCGTCGCCGCGATGCGCCAGGTCTCGGAATCCTCGCGATCGACGTCGATCAACTCGTCGACGTGCGTCGTCGCCGCGACGTCGTCGCGCGCGTCGTGGTCCATCTCGATCATCGACCAGAAGTGGAACCGCAGGAAACGCTTCACCGTGGGATGGCTCGGCGCCAAGCGGCGAGCTTCCCGCTGAACGCGAACTGCTTCTTCCACGAGTGCGTATGCGCGCTCGTGATCGCCCGACGTGCGGACCGCGCGCGCGAAGTTATGCAGTGCGCCGCCCAGCCCACTGATCGTCTCCGCCGAGTCCGGCCGCCGCGCGGCCATCGCGCGTCGCGTCTGGATCGCGATCTCACCCACCGCGAGCGCTCCGTCGACGTCGCCTTCCGCCTGCAGCAAGCCCACGCGGTTCGAGCACAGTTTCGCGAACGCGTTGGCGTAGTAGTCGTTGGTCGGGTGCTCGCGCACGAGCGCTTCGAGGATCGTGAATCCCTCGTCGCTCGCGTGACGCGCGTCGTCGGGACGCTTCAGGAATCCGTAGAGCTGCTCGAGGTTCAGGAACACGTTGCCGAGGTCGAGCCGATAGTCCGGCGTCGACGGGAAGTCGCGCACGAGTTCGCGCAGCAGCGTCAGCGCGCGCAGGTACTCGCGCTCCGCGAGCTGCGGCCGTTGCATGTCGAGCATCGTGCCGAGGTTCAACTGCACACCGGCCAACTCGAACTTCACGTCCGGGCGTTGGTCCAGCTCGGATCGCAAGCGCTCGAGCTCGTCGATCGCGTCGCGATACGCCGCGATGCTGTCGTCGACGCGGCCGACGTCGGCGAGCGACGAGGCGAGCATGTTGAGGATCGACGCGCGCTGCGTGCGCTCTTCGATGCTGGCCGGCGGGGACGCGCCCTCCGCGAATGCTCCGCTGCGCTGCTGCTGTTCCAGCGCGCCCTCGAGCGACGTCCGCGACCGCTCCGAGTCACTGCCGAGCAGCAGCGTGCCGTACGAATACAGCGTCTCGGCATACGCGCGTCGATCGTCGCGGGTCATCGTGCCGGAGCGCTCGATCTCGGCGTGAAGCGCGACCGCACGATCCAGCAGCCGCGAAGCCTCGGCCACGTGGCCACGCAAACGCTCCGGCAAGCCTCGGTTGCGATACGCGATCGCCAGGTCGCGCGGCAATCGTCGATCCGTCGCGTCGAGCGCGCGCAAGCGCTCGAGGATCGCGATCTCTTCGTCATATGCACGCGCAGCCGCGTCGAGATCGCCGAGCGAGCGCCGGATCTCGCCAACTCCTGCGAACACGCGAGCTTGCTGCCAAAGGAGGTGGGGATCGTCGCCGCTCTGCGCGAGGAACTGCTCGTAGAACGTGCTCGCGCGTTCGAGCAGTCGTCGTCGCACCGATTCCATCTGCGGGACGTAGCGGAGATCGACTTCGCCGACTTCGCGCTGCAACGCGTCGACCGCGGCGAGCGCTTGCTCGAAGTTGCGTTCGGCGCGTTCGCGCTCGCGTCCGATGCGCTCGCGCGCGTCCTTCTCGCGCAGGAACGCAGCGAACGGCACGCCGACGACGAGGACCAACGCCAGAGCGACGGACGTCGCCTCGGCGGGGCGTCGCCGCATCCACGTGGTCACGCGGCGCACGAATCCGACGCGACGCGCTTCGATCGGACGATGCGCGAGCACGTTCTCGACATCGCGCGCGAGGTCGTCCATCGTCGGGTAGCGGCGCGAGCGCTCGACGTCCATCGCCGTGAGACAGAGCGTTTCCGTCTCCCACGTCACCGCCGGATTGCGACGCCGCGGCGAGCTCGGCCGGCCCTCGAAGATGCGCTGCAGCGTCTCCTCGTTCGAGTCGCCGCGATACGGCAGATCGAGGGTCAGCATTTCGTACAGCGACACGCCGAGCGAGTAGATGTCGCTGCGGCCGTCGATCGCGTCGAGGTCACCGCGCGCTTGCTCGGGCGGCATGTACGGCACCGAGCCGAAATGGTGTCCGGCTTTCGTGAAGCGGTCGCTCTCGCCGTGGATCGCGAGCCCGAAGTCGAGCAGCATCGCGCGACCATCGCCCGTGACCATCACGTTCGACGGCTTGACGTCCCGGTGGAGGATGCCTTTGCGATGCGCGTGTTCGAGCGCGTCCGCGACCTGCCGCACCAGACGCAGCACCGCCTCTTCATACGTCCCGGCGAACACGTAACCCGGCTCGATCGTCAACGGGATCTCTTCGTGCGAGGCTTCGAGGATCGCCCGCTTCAGATCGACGCCCGTCAACTCCGTCAGATCGCGACCGCGCAGCAACACCAGCGCGTCGTGCAGCGTGCACCCGGCCACGCGCTCCATCGTGAAGTAGGGAATGCCGCTCTCTTCGCCGACGGTGAAGATCGGCACGATGCCGGGGTGCTGCAGCTTCGCGATCGTCTCGATCTCGCGCTTGAAGCGCGCGCGCGCGCCGGGGAAGTAGAGGTGCTCGGGCTTGATCAGCTTCAGCGCGACCTTGCGACCGAGCCCTTCTTGTTCCGCCAGATAGACGACGCCCATGCCTCCGCCGCCGAGCAGGTGCTCGAGCTTGAACGGGCCGAGGCGCTCCGGGATGCGGTCGGGCTCGAGGTCGGTGCGATCGTCGAGCAGACCGAACTGCCGCAAGTGCGAGAGCCGCCGGCGGAGAGCTTCCGCGAGCGCTGGATGTTCCTCGCAGACGCGATCGACGACGACGCTGCCTTCGCTCTCGATGCGCTCGAGGACGAGGGCCACCAAGTCGTTCACGTCGGCTGGCTTGCCCGGTCCGTTCGCGGATTGGCCGGTCATCGACGTCCTGTCCCGACCGCGCCGACCGTTGGGCGGTGGCTCTCGATGCGCATGCGTCTCCTCACGACTTGCGGGGAAGCCGATCGACGAGCGCCTGGAAATCCGGCAGGTCCCGCACCGGCGCGAAGGCTTCGCTCGTCTCGAGATAGTCGCGATCCGAATAACCCAAGTCGAGGGCGGTGGCCAACAGCTCGAGTGCTTTTCGCACGTACTGGTCCGCCCGTTCCGTACGGGCTTCGGGAGTCAACGCCGGGTCGTCAGCGGCGAGCTTCGACGCCGCGACGTGCTCCGCCGCCAAACGGCGCCACTGGAGGCCATCGTTCGGCGCCGTGTCGACCATCTTCTGCGCGACTTCGAGTGCACCGACGTAGTCACCGTCCAGGCGCACCACTTCCGCGAGCTTCACGTAGTGGTTGCAGCGGAACTGGATCGCGAACGTGTAGTTCGGTGCGCGCTTCAGCACGGCTTCTTGGTGCGCGATCGCCTCGAGCAACAGCTCCTTCGCGCCTTTGCGATCCCCGAGGTTCTTCATCGCGATCGCGATGCCGTGCAGTGCGCCACCCAGCGAGTTCTCCAGATCGACGTTGGTCGGATCAGCGGACCACTGGCTGCGGAGGATCGTGACCGCCTCGCGCCCGGCGTCGAGCGCTCCTTGCGAGTCACCCGTATCGAGCAAGCCGTTCGACAGGTTGTTCCACGCCTTCGCCAAACCGGACTGCACGACTTGGTTCGCCGGGTCCTCCGCCGCGAGCGCCAAGTAGAGGTCCTTCGCGGCGCGATACGTGTCGCCGATCTTCGACTGCCGATCCGTGCGCTCGAGCACGACGCCATAACTCATGTACGCGTTCGCCAGATCCATGCGGTACTGCTGTGTCCGCGGGTAGTCCCGAACCAGCGGTTTCAGCAGCTCGATCGACCGCAACGCAGCCTTTTCGGCGTCGTCGTTGCGCCCTTCGTTCACGTACGCGCTGGTGGAGTTCAGCAAGATCGACGCGAGCTCGCTGGTCACGTCCGCGCGATTCGGCCACACGGCGGCAACGCGCTCGAGCAGCTCCCGTGCTTCGTCGTACGCGGCAACCGATTCCGGCCAGCGCCCGGTGTCGTCGCAGATGATCCCGCGTGCGTTCAATGCCATCGCATGGCGCTGGCTCGCGCTGACGACGAGTTCGTCATGCGGTTCCCCCGTGCTCAAGCCAGCGCGCTCGAACTCCTGGAGCGAACGCTGCAGGAATGGCTCGCCCGCCTTCGGCTCGCGGAACAGCACGGCCACCGCGCGGTTGTAGAGCGTGATCGCGAACTCCTGGTGTTCGCGCGGTCCAGCTCCCGAACGACCGACCAAGCGCTCGAACTGCGCCACCGCGTCGTCGAGGATCGCCAACGCCGCCGCCGAATCACCGCGCGTTCGCGGCAACGTGAATCGACTGCGCGTCGCGACCGCGAGCTCTCGCGCGATCTCGAGATCTTCCGGTCGCTCGTCCGACAGTGCGCGCAGCAACTCTTGCTGCTTCGCGAACGAAGCGTCGGCCGCGACGGCATCGCCGAGTTCGCCTTGGATCACACCGACGCCCGCATACGTTTCGGCCATCGCCAAGCGCACCGCGGGATCGGGGCTCGTGTCCGCGCCGAGTTCCTTCATCAAGCCGAGCGCCTCTTCGACGAGCTTGCGTCGCACCGGTTCCATCTGCGGCACGAAGCGCAGCTCGCGCACCGCGAGTTCCCGGAGCTGCGCGTTCACCGCTCCGAGCGCGATCTTGAAATGGCGCGCCGCGCGTTCGGCTTCGCGTTGAGCGTTCTGCTGTTCGTGGCGCGTATTGCGTTGCTCGTCCGCGATGCGTTCCTTCGCATCGCGCTCTTTCAAAAACAGCGTGGTCGGTACCGCGACCAACAACGCCACACCGAGCGCGACCGCCGCGGCCTGCGCCGGCCGGCGCCGCGCCCATTGCATCGCGATGCGCGCGATCCCCGCTCGCCGCGCTTCGATCGGCCGGCCCTCGAGCACGTTCTCGAGGTCACGCGCGAAGTCGGCCGCACTCGCGTAGCGGTTCTTCGCATCGACGGCCATCGCGGTGAGGCAGACCGTCTCCGTCTCCCAACTGACGTCCGGGTTGCGCGCGCGCGGAGCTCGTGGCCGTCCATCCGCGATCGCCTGCGCGATCGCTTGCTGACTGGCGCCGGCGAACGGCACTTCGCGCGTCAGCAACTCGTACAGCGTCACGCCCAGCGAATAGACGTCCGAGCGCACCGTCACGGCGGCCATGTCGCCTTCGGCCTGCTCGATCGGCATGTACGACAGCGAGCCGACCCGCGTCCCGCTGCGCGTCAGGCGCGCGTTCTCTTCGCCGACGGCGAGTCCGAAGTCGAGCAGCATCGCCCGGCCCTCGGGCGTCACCATCACGTTCGACGGTTTGACGTCGCGATGCAGCACGCCGCGGCGATGCGCGTGCTCGAGCGCTTCGGCGACTTGGCGCACGATGCGCAACGCCGCCTCTTCGAACGTGCCGCCGAACACGTAGCCCGGTTCGAGCGCCGTGAGATCCGCGTCGTCGGTCTTCGATGCGATCGCTCGCTGCAAGTCGGCGCCGGTCGCGCACGGCGTGTTCGGTACCCGTAACGCATCGAGGGCCCGATCGAGCGTGCATCCATGCACGCGCTCCATCGTGAAGTACGGCACGCCGCCGTCCTCACCGACCATGTAGATCGGCACGATGCCGGGGTGCTGCAGGCGAGCGATCGTCTCGATCTCGCGGCGGAAACGCGCGCGCGCGCCGGGGAAGTAGTCGAGCTCGGGCCGGATCATCTTCAAGGCCACTTCGCGCCCGAGGCGTTCGTCCTGCGCGAGGTAGACGACGCCCATGCCACCGCCGCCGAGCATCTTCTTCAGGCGGTGTCCGCCGATCGCTTCGGGCAACTTCCCGGGAACGTGATCGGGCCCGGCGTGCAGCAGTCCGAGTTCCCGCAGATGCGACACGCGCCGGCGTAGCGCTTCGGCGTGTTCCGGATGACTCGCGCACAGCTCGTCGATGACCCGCGGCCCATCGGTCTCGATGCGTTCGAGCACGAGCGCGACGAGGTCGTTGACGCTCTGCGGCGCGCGAGTCGGCTGCGAGGTTCGATCCGCGTCCATGCTGACCGTCCGGGGATCCACGGGCGCCGTGGTTCTACCGAACCCGGCTGGGATCGTGTCGGATCCCCGACGCGTCCTCGGCCAACCGCCGGTCGTTCCTTGAATCGGGGAGCAGGGCTATCCTCGCCGGCTTTCGCGCCCGCGGACGACCCGCGAGGCCAGGTCTCCCGCGGGTGGTGTCCATGCTGGTGCAAGGGTCGATCGCCGCTTGGCTCGTCGTTCTCGGAAGCCTCAGCGCCATCGCCCAGGACGCCCCGTTACCGACGACGGCGACGGCCGTGGACCTGCGCTGCCAGTTCCCCGCCGGCAAGGCGATCGAGATCAGGCTCCAGTCGACGACGAAGGGAACGCTCGAGCTCCGTTTGCCACGCGAGCAGCGCACCGTTCCGTGTGCATCCGCCCGGGATGAGCGCCTGCTCGACGAGATGTTGAGCCTCGATTCGACGACCCACGCATTCGAGCAGCGTCGGACCTGGCTCGACGCCCGCGAGACCGTGAATGGAGCGACGTCCGACCCGCCGCTCACCGGGGTGTGCGTGACGTACACCAGTGACGGCACGAAGCTCTCCGCAACGCTCGGCGACCGCCTGCTGCCGCCGGGCCGGCTCGACGGCTTGCTGCGCCAGAGCGGATTCGTCGGCATGTGGCTGGGACTGCCCGAAGCCGCCGTTGCCGGCAGGCGATACCGGTTCGACGCCGCGGGGCTCATCCAGACGCTGTTCGCGACCGAGAGCGAACCGAAGGTGACCGAATCGTGGTTGACGCTGGATCGCGTGGACCTCGAGACGTCGGTGGCACACGTCACGATGCATCTCGAGTTCACCGACACGCTGGCGGACGACGACGGCATGACGGCGGATCTGGCGTACGTCGTCGAGAGCACCGGCGAACTGCAGCTCGGCGAGCGCCGACTCGCGCGCATCACGAGTTCGGGCACCGTGACGCTCGCGGGTACGAATCGATTCGAAGGCATGGTGAGCGGTTCGATCCAACTCACGAGCACCGTGACGTCGAAAGTCATCGGCGACGTGAAGGCGGCGCTCGCGACGACGAGCGCTCCGCGCGACAACGCCTATGTCTTCGACGAGGCCGGCTTCCGCTGCGCGTTGCCGTCCTACTGGGCGCGTTTCCCGCGCAAGGACGCGAAGACCTTGGCGCAGTTCCTCGATTCGCGCGACGACGTCCAGACCCTGATCCAGATCCACGAACTCGACGACGACGGCGATCCGCACGAGGATGCGTACCTCAAGGCGTTCACGAAGGGCGTCGTTCAGTCGGGGTTCATCGAACCCGTGATCCGGAAGACGAAGTCGGCGCTCGGCAATGCCCTCGAGTATTCGGCCGCGTTGGAAGGAGAGCGCCGCGTGGTCGGGATGCTGGCGGTTTGCGGCAAGACGCGCAAACTGTCGGTTCAGTTGATCGGAAGCGCGGACGCCACCAAGCGCGCCGAGACGGACTTCGCCGCGTTCTTGAAGTCGCTGAAGCCCGCGAAGTGACGATCGCATGATTTTCCGCGTTGCGTCTTCTCGGCTCGCGACGAGGAGGGGACAGCATGCGAGAACTCGATCCAGAGCGGCTGTTCGAACGCTATCGCGCCACGGGTGATCCGGCCGCGTTGGCGGCGCTGTTCGATCGGACGGCACCGCAACTGCTGAAGGTCGCACGCGTGTTGGTCCGCGACCGAAGCCTGGCCGACGATCTGCTGCAAGCGACGTTCGTCACGGCGATCGAGAAAGCCTCGTGGTTCGATGGCTCGCGGCGCGTCGAGCCGTGGCTCGTCGGCATCCTGGCGAAGCACGCCGCGAACGCGCGCCGCAAGCAGAACCGTTTCCTCGACGCCGATCGCCTGAGCCACGGCACCACCGTCGAGCCGCACACCGATGCCGAACGGCGCGAGTTCGCTGCCGAAGTCGAACGCGCGCTCATGGGCTTGCCCGCGATCTACCGCGACGTGCTCGAGCCGCGCCTGCGCCATGAACGCAGTGGTGACGAGATCGCGCGGGACCTCGGCCGCGCGCCCGGCGTGGTTCGCGTGCAGATCGCGCGTGGCCTCGAACACTTGCGGCGTTTGCTGCCGCAAGGGCTCTCCGTGGTGGCGCTCGGTGCGTTGCTGTCGCGACGTTCACTCGCGGCCGTGCGCAACGCCGTCGTCGAGCGCGCGATCGAGCTGGCCCCCGCATCCATCGCCACATCCGCCGCGAAAACCGCTGCCGCCGTCACCGCTGGAGGTCTCGTCGTGTCCAAGCTCCCGGTCCTCGGAATCGTCGCGGCGCTCGTCGCCGTGTCGGCGTGGTTCGTGCTGCGCATGGACGACGAAACGACGGTGGTCGCCGAGCCGCGCACGAGAGCGGCCGCCGAGTCGACGCATGACGCGCCCTCTGCGCCAGTGGTTCCGGCGACCGAACCCGCACGAGACACCGTCGTACGCGATGAAGTCGCGCCCGTCCTGCAAGCAAAGCCCCCCGCGACGGCTTCGACCTGGCCCGCGGTCGTCGATCCGGATCTCGCAGGTCTGACCGGCCGACTGCTCGAAGCCGACGGCACGCCCGCGGTCGACGTCGCGGTCTCGTTGCTCGAAGTCGACGCCACCACGTGGGTCGGCGTGCTCGACGCGTTGTTCGAAGGCGACGTGCCGATGCAGATCGAGATCGCGACCGCCCGCACCGGGAAGGACGGTCGATTCGTGTTGCGCGGTGCCAATGCCGCGGCGTCGCACGCCCTCGGCATCGACCTCGGTGGCGAACGGTCGACGATCCGCGTCGTCGATCGCGCATTGCGCTCGGGGGTCTTGAACGACATCGGCGACTTGATCCTCGGACGCGGCGTCGCACTGTCGGGCACCGTCGTCGACGAGGCGGGCGAACCGCTGCAAGGCGCACGCGTCCGCGTCGTCGCGCTGCCCTTCCCGGTAGCCGCGACCGGCCTGCAGCACCTGACGAGCTCGAGCGTGTTCCTGCGCAGTCAAGGCAGTCCGGGCAGGTCGGATTGGGCGACGATGATCCCGCCGCCCTGGCTGGCGAGCCTGATCGATCGGCTGCCGGTGCCGACCACGTCGACGGCGGCTGACGGCACGTTCCACTTCACGAGCGTGCCGTCGGGTTCGTTGACCGTGATCGCCGACCATCGCGGGTTCGTCGCAGCGACCATGGGCCCATTCCAATCCGGTGCGTCGGGTCGGAATGTCGGTTCGATCGAACTCCTCCGCGGACGCGCCGTGACCGGCACGGTGGTCGACACACTCGGCCACCCCGTGCGTGACGTCGAGGTCGTGATCGGAGTCGCGCCCGAACTCGGCGGCGTGGTCGTCGCACAGCGTTGCGGCCGCACCGATGCCGCGGGCCGCTTCGAAGCACACAACGTCCCCGAGTTCCAGGACGTCGTCGCTGCGGCGCGCCGCAGCGCGCGCGAAGCGTGGGTCACGACGTCTCCCGAAGACGTCGACGAAGTCTCGATCGAACTCCCTGGCACCGTCACGTTGGAGTTGGTCGTGCTCGACGCGCGTGGCGCTCCGATTGCGGCGCCGCAGTTCCATCTACGCCCTCGCCAGGAGGCGCGCCTCGAGACCATCCTGCTCGGCACCGAGCCCGATCTCGTCGTGAAGGCCGAAGCGGTCGGCAACGGACATCACCGCATCGACGACGTCATGCCGGGGAACTACGAGCTGACGGTCCGCTCCGACGGCTTCGCGACCGCGATGTTCGAAGTCAGCGCCGCCGAATCGGCGAAGGAGATCGAACTACGACTCGCGGGCGAGCGAACGCTGGCGGCGCGCGTCGTCGCCGCGGGCGATGGCCAGCCGATCGCGGGAGCACGCATCGCCGCGTTCGCGGTGGATCGCACTCCGTCCGTCGCCGATGCCATGACGCGCGTGTTCACCGATGCGAACGGTGAAGCGTCGTTGCGTGGACTTCCCGCGACCGCCGACGTCGTGCTGGTCGTCGATCGACCGGGCTTCGCGCGCATCGAGACTCCCGTTGCGCCCGACGCGACGTCGTTCGAGATCGCGATGCATCGCGGTGGATCCGTGGAGGGGCGGGTGTTGGTGTCGGGGAGTCCATCGGCAGAGCCACTGATGATCGCGATCGTCAAGCAGCGGCGACTGGTTCAGAACATCCTGCAGGCTCCCCGAGCGGCGCTGACCGACGCGCGCGGCGAATTCGCGATCCAGGGCTTGCCCGACGGTGAGTACCGGCTCGACATCAACGAACGTCTACTCAGCGGCGAACCGTCGTCGTGGATCGAGCGGTTCTCCGAACGAACCGGGCCGCTGTACCGCGCATCGATCGTCGTGAAGGCGGGCGAAGTCACGCGCCTCGACCTTGACCTGGTCACGCGCGGATCGTCGAGCTCGGTGACCGTGCATGGACGCGTGACGATCGACGGCGAACCCCAGAGTGACGCGCAGGTGCAGCTCACGCACGCGCAGGGCCACGCGTGGATCGAGCTCGATGAGCGCGGCGAGTTCACCGCCGACTCGCTCGCGCCTGGCCCGATCGAGTTCCATCTCTTCGGCGTCACGAAGACCGAGGATGGCTTCGCGTACGAATCGATCTTCCACAAGCAGTACACGGTCGCCGCCGGCCAAACGGAGAACATCAACGTCGACTTGGTGTCGACCACGATCCGCGTGCATGTGCGGACGAGCAGCGGCATGGATGCCGTGGGAGCCTCCGTCAGCCTCTCGGGCGCCGATGCGTCCTCGAAGGGGTTGAGTCGCTTCGGCACCACCGACGCGTCCGGCACGGCGACGCTCCGTGTGCTCGGCACCGGTTCGTTCCACGTGTTCGTCGAACACGACGAGCACGGTGTGGGCTACGTGATGGTCGAGCTGCCGCAATCGGACGTCGACGTCGCACTCGATCCAGGAGTGTCGTGCGCGGGCTCCTTCACGTTGGGACCAGGCGTGACGTCGAACCCCAGCATGAGCCATCACTTGGAGTTCCGGCCCACGACCGATGCGCCGACCACGCGCTTCCGCTCGATCATGCTGCCGTCCTCATCGACGCGCACGTTCTCCGTGGCGGGACTCGGACCCGGCGAGTACGAGGTGACGTTCCGCTGCGGCCCCGACGAGTCGGCGCCGATCGCGTTCACGCTGCCGGCCTCCGGTGCCACGGACTTGAAGTTCGTGTTCCAGCGCGGGCAGTGAATCGCGGAACCAAGCGACGACGAGTGACGCAGCTCGTCGCGCACGTCCGATCGCGGATGCGACTTGCCGTGTGAGGACCTCCGCACGTCCGCAATCAAGCAACCCGACTCGAGCACCGGTACGCTGGCTCGACATGAAGCCCAGCGACACATTCGTGCGATCGTGGTTTCAGAGTTCGACGCCCGCGGCGCTCCACGTGCTCGAGGAGCTCGGCTACATCGTGCGCTGGCGCGACGCAGAGTGGGTCGAGTGCCTGCTTTGGCGGGACGGCGAACAGTGGTTGGGACGTGGGCCCACACGCGATGCAGCGCTCGCGAACGCCGTCGGACTCGCGCTGCCCTCGCACCTCGCCCGCAGCGCGTTCGATGCGTGGATCGCGGCGCGGGTGACGACTCCGGTCAGGACACTCGAAGACGTTCGCCCACCGATTGCCGATGCGACGGAGCCGACCTCCGAATCCGTGACGACGCCTGCTCCGGTCGACGAAGTCGCCTCACCGGCGACGGTCGACGATCTCTCGATCGACGCGCCGATCATGCCGCCGACGCCTGCGGTCAGCCCCACGGACGATGCCACGCGTCCGGAGCAATCGCCAAACGTCGCGCAAGTGCCGACTCCGGCGCTGGCGGAGCGCTCGGGGCCCGTTCGACGATCGCTCGCCGAGATCGAGCGCGAGTTCGACGCACTCCGCCGTGAAGCCGAACAGGGAATCGACGAGTTCGCGGTGACGAATGCGAGTCGGCAACGACTGCTGTTGCTCGTATGGGCGGCGCGGGGCCGATCGCTGGTGGACGAGGCGCGCGGCGCTGAATCCTTGGAATGGCGAATGCGCGGATTCGCAGCCTTCCTCGGTGACGTCACAAGGGAGCTTTGGCCGGGTTCGGTTCATGCGCTGAATCGGGGCGCCACACCCGCGGACTGCCTGAATCTGCTCCCGAACGTCGATCGGGTCAACACGTGGTCCGAGGTCGTCGACGCCGCACGAGACCAACTCGATCGGATCGAAGCGCGGAACGACGACGACGGCTGCGATGACTACGGCTACGCGGATGCGTCCGCGCTCGACCCACCGTCGGACCAACCCGCCGAAGATCTGCGACAGATCTTGGAGATCCTGGAGCATCTGTCCGGGTTGTCGATCCGCGCATCGACGCGCGACTTCGGACCGCCGCCGTTCATCGAAGATCACGGGCAAGACCTGATTCGTTGCGCGAAGCACTTGCGTTGGCTGCGCGGATTCACCGCGTTCCGCGAGTGGGGTCGCGCAGTGGGGCGACTCCGCTGGCTCGTTCACGAGGCTCCGGTCGCGCTCCGACACGAAGTGCGTCGTCTCCTGAGTGCAGGCTACTGCCCTCCGGCGTCGTGGGCACACGAGCTCGGGTTGGATCCGGCCGCTCGACAGCGCACGGAGCGAAAGAGCGCGCTGCTGGCAAGACGGCCGCGCATCGAGGCGAACCCCAGCGACGAGTCGATCGCACAGTGGTTGCGCGAGGCGTTCGACGCCGGCGCGGACATGCCTTCACCCAAGATCGCCGCATGTCTTGCAGGATTCGAGCCGCGCCTCGATGCGATCCAAGCTGTCGTGCTCGGCACCGGCGATTCGCGACAGCTGCGGCGACGCATGCAGAAGGTCGTCGACTGTATGCGGCAACCGAACCGCGACGTCGCGACGGCCCGCCGCGAGATCGAAAACAGTCCCCAGGAGCCCGAGAGATCGCAACCCTCGAAGGTGTCACTGGAGCAACGGCTGCTCGACGCGGTCTTGGAACACACCCGCGGACGGCGCGCAGTGGTGGTGACGAACCGCAACGATCCCGACCTCGACACCGTGCTGCGCGCCACGTTCGAGTTCGCGGAGTTGGACCACGTCGAGAGCAAGCCATCACGCATCCAGGGCATCTCGGAGCGTGTGCAGAGCGGAACCTACGACGTCGTCCTCGTCGCGACCGGCTTTCAATCCCACTCGACCGACCAGGTCTTGCAGTCCGCGGCGCGCGCGGCGGGTGTGCTTTACGCCCGCGTGAATCGAGCACGGCGCGCGGCTTGCATTCACGCGCTCGCGCGCGAACTCGGATTACTCGGCCGAGCCAGCTGATCTCACGGCCGCCTCCGCGATGCGTTCAGCTGCCCTTGCAGCCCCACTTCGTGTGCGGTTGCTTGTTCTTGCCGAACCAGTTCCACAGCAGCTCGGCGTAGCCGACCGGCTTCATGTCGCGCTTGCGATAGAAGTCCTTCAGCAGCGCCTGATGCAGTGGCTCGAGCCGATAGAACGGCACGTTCGGGTAGTAGTGGTGCTCGAGGTGGAAGTTCGACCACAGGAACGCGAAGTTCCAGAACCACGAACTCGCGACGAGCGTCGACCACTTCGCCGGATCGTTCGGATCGACGTTGTAGTGCTGACCGAGACGGTTCAGCACGAACGCGACCGGGAACACGAAGAACACCGGCACCATGTAGAGCTTGAACGCGAGCCACGGTCCGAGCGTGATCCACAGCGTCGCGAGGACCGAGAGGTGGAACAGGATCGTGAAGCGGCGCTCCCACGCGATCGTGTTCGCGAGCTCCGGGTCGTACGTCTTCATCTCCGCTTTCGCGGCGCGGAAGTAGATCGGGAACAGCGCGGGCGTCAGGTACAGCGCCTTGAACCAACGCGCGTTCTTCTTCGGCGACAGATGGAACCGCTTCGGATCGTCGGTCGACGAGCCGAGGTTGTCGTGATGGTCGAGATGCCAGCGCGTGAACTGGCTCGCGGAGATGCCGCTCGGGAACGCATAGAGCAAGCCGAGGAAGCGCTCCCAACCCGGACGGCTCTTCTCGAAGACCGCCTTGTGGACGACTTCGTGCAGCAGCACGGTGAAGTTGAACACCGTGAAGCCGACGACGATCGCGGCCGGGATCCAGAAGTACCACTCGTCGCGCGTGACACTGACCCACGAGCCGAGCGCGATCAGCGCGTATTGACGCGCGAGCACGAGGAAGTGCAGCCACGCATTCTTGCGATGGAACTGCATGAGCTGCTCGCGCGGCACCGCGGCGGCCAGCTCCTTCTTCAGGGTCGTGGCGCTCGTGATGTAGTGGCGGCTCTTCTTCAGGTTCGTGCGAACGTTCAGCGTTTCGAGGACCGCGGTCTCACTCATGTCTCGCTCCGAGGTGGGTGGCGCCGGAATGCGGCGGCACACTCCTGTGTCGTCCGATGTCGTCGATTCGGCGCCAATGGATAGCCCAGAGACGGCGCTCCGTCAAACGTAAGTGTTTGACATTGGCCACCATAGGACGCACGATCCAGCGACGGCGATCCGTTGTCCAGATGTCGGCCGCACGTTCGTCGTGAGTTCGACGGCTCCTGGTCACGTCGTAACTCGTGCCGCTGTCCGTTGTTCGATCATCGCTCCAAAGGACGTCCAGATGTCTCGCACCGAACCGACGATTCCCGCCGACGCGTTCGAACGCATTCTGCGAGACGCGATCGTCCGCCCCGCCGGTCGCTCGTTCCGTGGCGAGCCGGCGCGCCAAGTCGAGATCCTGCGGTTCCTGCGCGATCGCGTCGTGCCGGTCGCATTCGTCGAAGTGTTCGAACACCTGCGTGCGCAGGGGCTGCTGCGCACGGAGCGTGACGACGACCTCTCGCGCAAGAAAACCGTGCGGCAAGCGCTGATCGCGATCAACGAGAAGCTCGGTGGCTACTTCTTCCGTGCGCCCGACCTGCGCTTGTTGCCGGAGATGTTCCGCATCCAGATCGTCGGCGACGAAACCGATCGACCGAGCGCGGTCCTGCAGGACTTCTTCGGGATCCGCAAGGCGTCGGGCGTGCGGTTCTTCGCGTCGAGCTCGGAGCCGTCGGGCGGCATCACGCGCGAGCTGTACGACCTCGTCAGTGAAGTGCGCCCGCATCAGCTGGACGTGTTCGCGGCGAGTTGCTCGTCGTTCCTCGGCAACCCTGAGTTCCGCGCGCTGCTCGAGCACGCGACGCGCCGCGCCGACGGGCGCTTGCGCTTCCTGTTGCTCGATCCGAAGTCCGCGAGCGTCGACGCGATCGAGCGCGCCGTGACGCACGACGTGCCGCTGCGCGGCGGCATGCAGCAGCGCATCGAGTCGTCGTTGCGCCATCTCGCGGAGATCCGCGCGCGACTCGAGGGGAAGGCACGCGACCGGTTGCAGGTGCGCCTGTCACCGACGGCCACGCTGTGGCGATTCCGCATGATCTTCTTGCCCGACGTCTTGCATCTGCGTTTGACCGTCCCCGGATCGCCGGACGAGACGCTGGTGAAGCTCGACGCGCAGAGCTCGCTGTTCCGCGCACTGCACGACGTGTTCGACGCGGAATGGGAGCGCGCGACGCCGGTTTGAAGCCGCGACCCGCCGCGACGCACTTTCGCGCGGCACGGGGCTTGCATCCTCATCGTGGCTGCGTCGCGAACGCTTCGATCGCGACGGAAACCGAGATGGAGGCTGCCATGCGTTCGCCCCGATGGGTTCGCGCAACGGCGTGGACGGTGTTGCCGTTCACGGTGTTCGCATCGCTCGGCTGTTACGGCAAGTTCCCGCTCACGCACGCGATCTATCGCTGGAACGGCAAGGTCACGAGCTACGAGTGGGTCCACAGCTTGCTGATGTGGGTGCTGCTCATCATTCCCGTGTACTGGGTCGCGTTTCTCGTCGACTTCGTGATCTTCAACTTCGTCGAGTTCTGGTTCGACGAGACACTCGATCTTTGCGTCGATCGGACGCTCGAGGACGGTCGCGTGGTCCACATGGAGACCGCGCCAGACCGCGGTTCGATGCGCGTCACGGTCTCGCGCGGCGATGTCGTTCTGGCAGAAGAGCGGCACATCCGGATGCCCGACGGGTCGATCGAGATCTACGACGGCGGCGGGGACTATCGCGGCACCGTCCGCATCGATGGCGATCGCGCGCAGATCGTCGATCGCGACGGAAACGTCCGTGGGTCGTTCGCGCGGGGCGACTTCGCCCGGCACTGACGATTCTGCATTCTGCCCGCGAGCGGCGAGGAGCGCCGCGAGGCAGACCGAACGCCCGATGTGACCGGAGCAGCCCGCGCACCACCGGGTGAAGCCGCGCCGGTGCGGCGAGTGCGCCTTGACTCGTTCCCCAAAGACGAGGCGGCGCATAAAGTGCCGGGCATGAACCGCCCCACGATGCTCGCTTGCGTCCTGTTCGGCATCGCATCGGCCGCGTGCTGCGCCACGCTCGTCCCGACGTGGTTCGCCGACGACCCCGTTGGCTACACCGACACGCCGATGCTGCCCGATGGCAAGTGGCGCGTGCACGACGCGAATCGACCGGTGCCGCCGATCGTGACGCCGGGCGAGCGCCCGCAGGATCCGCCTTCCGACGCGATCGTGTTGTTCGACGGCAAGGACTTGTCGAAGTGGGCAGCGGATGGCGGCGGTGACGCACAGTGGGTCGTGAAGGACGGATTCGCCGAGGTGAACGGCACGGGCTCGATCGCCACGCGTGAGGCGTTCGGCGATTGCCAGCTCCACATCGAATGGGCGTCGCCGGAAAAGGTCGAGGGCTCGTCGCAGGGGCGCGGCAACAGCGGTGTGTTCTTCATGGGCCGGTACGAGGTGCAGATCCTCGATTCGTACGAGAATCGCACGTACGCCGACGGCCAGGCTTCCGCGCTGTACGGCCAGACGCCGCCCGCCGTCAACGCCAGCAAGAAGCCCGGCGCGTGGCAGACGTACGACATCGTGTTCGAGGCCCCGCGCTTCGACGGCGAGACGCTGACGCGCCCGGCGCGCGTGACGGTCTTCCACAACGGCGTGCTGGTGCACCACGCGCGCGAGTTGCTCGGCGCGACCGCGCACAAGAAGGTCGCGGGGTACGCCGCGCATCCGGCCGAACTGCCGCTCGGCCTCCAGGATCACGGCAATCCGATCCGCTTCAGGAACATCTGGCTGCGCAAGTTGTGAGCACCGACGGTGATCGTCATGCCGGCGCGCGCCGAGCGCTCGGCGTCGGCGTCGTCGCATTCGTCGCGTGCGTGCTCGCGGGTGGACTCGCGGTGTGGTCCGGCGAGACCGAGCCATGGAGCGGCACGCACGATCCGTGGCGCGTGTTCCAGTCGTTCGCGACACCAGTTCCCGTTGCGATCGGAACGCTGCATTGGGCGTCGCTGGCGCCGACGCTGATCCTGCTCGTGTCGCACTGGTCCGGTCGCATCCGGCACGCGCGGCTGATCTTCGTGCTCGCGCTGATCTGCGCCGGGATCTCGCGCGTCGTCGCGGGTCCCGAGCAATTCGAACTGTTCGTCGCCGCCGATGCGATCGTCGGAATCGTCGCGACGTCGGTGAGACGTGCATCGCCCGCGCGATCCACTCCGAACGAGTGACCGCGCGAGCGACGCGTCGAGATTCAACCCACTTCTTCGATCACCAACGTGCCCGCGAGCGCGCTGACGATCGCCGCGATGCGGATCGCGTCCTGGACCTGCGTCCGCGAGAGGCCCGCTTGGACCAGCACTTTTTCGTGCGAGTCCATGCACATCCCGCAGCCGTTGATCGCGGAGACCGCGAGCGCGAACAGCTCGAAGTCACGCTTCTCGATGCCAGGATTCGCCAGTGCGGACATGCGCAGCCGCGCCGGCATGCGGCCGTACTCCTTGTCCGACACCAGGTGCACGAAGCGGTAGTAGACGTTGTTCATCGCCATCACCGACGCGGCGACCTTGGCCGCGCGTGCCGTCGCGTCGTCCACGTGTTCCGCGGCGCTCTCGCGCGCGGCGCGAATCACTTGGGGATGGCGCGTTGCGTACGCGGAGGCGAGCACGATGCCGAACACCTGCTTCTTGTCGAGCGACTCGATCGAGTCGAGCGCACCGACGTTCAGCTTGAGGTCCTTGGCGTAGTCGGGAAGCGTGTCCTTCAGGGTTGCGAGTGTCATGTTCGTCCTCCCGCTCAACCGAGCGTCGGTTGACCCTTGGTCCAGTTGCAGGGACACAGTTCGTCGGTCTGCAGCGCGTCGAGCACACGCAGGACCTCCTTCGGATTGCGGCCGACCTTGAGGTCGTTGACCGACGCGAAACGGATGATCCCGTCGGGATCGACGAGGAACGTCGCGCGCAGCGGAACGCCTTCGTTCTTGTCGAGCACGCCGAGCGCGGTCGACAGCTCACGCTTCAAGTCGGACAGCATCGGGATCGGCAGTTCCTTCAGGTCCGCGTGGTTCTGGCGCCACGCGAGGTGGACGAACTCACTGTCGATCGACGCGCCGAGCACTTGCGTGTCACGATCGGCGAAGTCTTTCGCCGCCTGGCCGAACTCCTTGATCTCGGTCGGACAGACGAACGTGAAGTCCTTCGGCCAAAAGAACACGAGCAGCCACTTGCCGGCGTACGTCGAGCGCTCGATCGTCGTGAAGGCGGTTTCCTTGTCGTTACTGACGACACCGGTCAGACGGAACTCGGGGAAACGATCACCTACGGTCAACATCGCGACTCTCCTTCGTCTTCGGGGGAGCGTCGCGGCGACTCGCCGCTACCCGCCCCGCCTTGGGTTGTGTTCGACGGGGGGAGAATCGGTCATTCGCGGGGTTTCGGCCAACCGATCTTCGTCATCGGGTCGATCACCGAAAGTGATGATCGATGCCAGAAACAGCATCGCGCGAGGAATCAATACGGAGGATCAGCGCGGGACGTACGGAACGCGCTCGAGTTCGGCGAGGGCCTTCTTCGTGTCCTCGAGGCGCTGCATGTACTCGGAGCGATGGCCGGCCTGGATGTACATCGCCGTGCCGAGGATCACCGTCGTCGCGAACAGCACGATGATCACGCCGAGCACGCCCTTCCACATCGCGCCGGGCACGACGAGGACGTAGAGCAGCGCCAACCACGGCACCATCTTCTTCTCGCCGTCGAGGCTCTTCAGGCACTTCTCGAGCCACTCGACTTCACGCTGCAGCGAGAGCTTGCGCTGTTCGGTCTCGGTCATTGCGGGAATGTAGCGAGAAACGGCCGCGGCGTGCGCGCTGGCTCCCTGCGACGGCGCGTCGCGTGAGAGCGATCACTCCCGATTCATCACCACGACGGTCTTGTCCGCGCCGCCGCTTTGCGCGCGGTAGTGCAGCAGGAGATCGCTGCGGCCGTCGCGGTCGAAGTCGTACGGATTCGGCGCGACCGAGAAGTACGGCTTCATGTCCGGAATCGTCAGCGCGAACGCGGGCTTGCTCGCGAACGACGACTGCGCTCCACCGGGATATACCGCGAGCGTCGTCTCCGAGGTCTTCACGACGAAGTCCTTCACGCCATCGCCCGTGAAGTCACCGTCGAACGTGTAGACCATCTGGTTCTCGACGCGCACGCCGCGATCGCCGGTCTCGTAGCGCAGCGGGAATTCGATGTCGCGCACTTCGTCGGGCGTACGCGCGAAGCGCACTGGCTCGCGGTTCCGGAAGATCGAGTACCGCATCGAGAACGACCGCGTCGTGAACACCTTCACCAACTGCAGTGCCCCGATGCGCGCGACGGTCGGCGCCAGCAGATCGATGCGTCGATCGCCGTCCAGATCGATCAGCTTCGGCGGCAGGATCCAGCCATCGAGCCGCAACGTGCGCTTGTCGTCGAGCGCGCCCTCGGCCGTGCTGGAGAAGAAGTCGATCTCGCCGTCGAGGGAGCGCACGACGACCAGCGACGACTTCGTATCGCCATCCAGCGCTTCGATGCGCACGTTGCGCGACGAGAAGATGCGCTCCGGCAGGGATGCGTCGCCGCTGTACAGCACCCGCGAAAAGCTCTCCGGCCACGGCTCGTCGCCGGCCGGTCGGGTGTAGCCGCGGACGCTCGTGCCGTCGAACGTCATCAGCTCCGGCATCGGATCGCCGGTGACGTCGCCGATGAAGATGCGCGGCCAGTCGATCGTCTGCGTGAGCGCACCGAGATCGTCGGCCCCGCCGAGCTCGAAGCTGCCGGTCGGCGTCACCGGCACGATCCCCGCGGGTCGGAACTCGGTTGCGGCCATCGCGCGCAGGAAGACGCGATACCCGTCGGCCACCGGCAACACGACATCCTCGAAGCCGATCCCGTCGACGTCGCGCAGGATGTCGTTCCACGCGATGTCGGACGGTTCGACGGCGAACACCTCGGGGAGCCGATCCGCGTCGCCGAGCAGTGGCTTCCACTCCAGGCGATCCGGTTGGTCGATGCGCGCGGACAGCGCGCCGCGCGGCGTCAGGATGCAGAGTTCGCGTGCGAGATCGCCGTCGGCGTCGCCGAGGTCGACGAACACCGTGTCCGCGGGGAGTTCGAAGGCTCCGGTCGGTTGGTCCCGGAAGCCTCCGTCCTCGAACAGGAACACGGAAACCGAGCGGCCGCCGACACCGATCAGATCGGCGCGACCGTCGCCGTTCAGGTCGTCGGACAGCCAGAAGGCGGCGGCGGCACGCGGTTGAAGAGTCGTCGCCGTCGCGTCCAGCGCGCAGATCGTCCACAGCGCGGCAGCGAGGACGCTCATGGCTTCACCTCGACGATGACCGCGCGGGATCCGCCGCACGACACGATCTCGGGCTTGCCGTCGCCGTCGGCGTCGACGCCGTGGAACGGCCCGGGGAGCTCGACGGTCACCTCGAAGCATGGATCGTCGTCGAACGCGATCGGCGTCGACGAGAACAGCCCGCTCTCCTCGATGCAGCGCCGCACGCTGAGGCGCTTCGCGCGCGCGTCGTACGCCGCGAAGTCCGGTCGGCCATCGCCGTCGTAATCGGCCGTGAACGTGACGTACGCCGCCGCGCCCGACGCGAGCAACGCGGACGACGGCATGACCAAGGACTCGGACGCGATCGGCTCGCTGGCGAAGCGTTGCTCTTCACGGTCGAAGGGGAACACGAGCAGCGTCACGTCGGCTTGGTCGAGGATCTGCTCTTTGAGTTTGCTCAGCGCGTCGGCTTTCACGGTGCAGAGCACGAGGTCGTCCGCTCCATCGCGATCGAAGTCCGTGAAGATCGGTCGCGTCGACAAACCCTCGGTGCGAATCGCCTGGCGCGGCTTGACGTCGTCGCGTCCGTTCAAGTCCGCGGCGAGGAACAGCAGTGTCCGCGTGTTCATGCCGGCGAGCAGGTTCGTGCGCGCGGCGCGGCGCGTCAGCACGAGATCGCATGCGCCGTCGTGATCGATGTCGTGCAGTGTCGCCGCGGTCTGCACGAGCCCTTGCGCGTCCTTGTCCTCTTGCGCGAGCACGTTGGTCAGGTCGAGCAGGAGCGCGGTCGCCGACGGAGCCTTGCCCGCCGCCAGCACGACGCGCATCAGTTTCTCTTCGAACGCGAGCACGAGATCGCCGACGCCGTCGCCCTCCCAGTCGATCGCGCTCGCGCGCGCCAACCGTGCCGTCGCGCGGAAGTCGACATTTTCGCCACTGCGAACCCCGTGGCGCGTCGCGGCGTCGATCGGGACGGCCGCTTCGAAGGCGCCCTTGCCATTACCTCGGCAATACGCGTAGCCCGCCCGCGACGGCAACAGGACGTCGACGGACCCGTCTCGATCGAAGTCGCTCGCGACCTCGAGTTCGGGCAGTGACGGGCTCGACGCCGAGCGGAAGAACGACTCGACCGCGATGACCCGCTCCGGATCGGCCGCGTTCGCGCCGCAGCCGAGGGCGACTAGTCCCGCTTGGTCGACCAGCAGCAGTTCGGTCGACCCGTCGCCATCGAGATCAGCCAGGTCCATGAACAGCGCCGCGTTCGGAACGTCGATCTCGCGCGTGGGTTGCGACGGCCAACCATTCTCGGTGCGCTCGAAGACATGCACCGAACGACGGGGACGGCCGTCGATCTCACGACTCGCGACGACCAGCGCGTCCAGGTCTCCGTCGCCGTCGACGTCCGCGAAATGCAAGGACCGCGCTTCGCCGGGAATGGTCCATTCGGCGCCATGAGTCCCGCCCTGCGCCAACAGGGCTAGCGTCAGCGTCGCGATCGGGAGGAAGGGAATCTGGGTCCGTGTCGTCATGCGAGTTCGTCGGGATCCTACGCGGCTTCACGCCACGCCGAAGTCACTGGTGCGCATCGAGGCGTCCTGCATTAGGCTCTTCGCCCTCATCGAACCGTCATGCCCGGTGTTCCGAACGCTCGACGTCCGAGTTCGGCCCACCGCGCCCCCACCTGTTGGAGTGCTTCATGCTGCGTACGAAAGCTGCGTTCCTCGGCCTCGTCCTCGCCGCGGCGTCCTTGCCTGGTTGCCTGTACTCGAACGTGCGCGCGCCGTTGGACACGGACGTCATGGAAACGCAACTCGGCGACAAGGAAGGTCGCGCGACCGTGAAGAGCGTTCTGTGGCTGTTCGCCTGGGGCGATGGAGGCACCGCGGCGGCGGCGAAGGACGGCAACCTGAAGACGATCCGCCACCTCGACAGCGAGAACTTCCTGATCCTGTTCGGCCTCTACGCCGAGCGCACGGTGATCGCGTACGGGGACTGACATGACCCGCATCGCGTCTTTCCTCCTCATTCCGGGCCTGCTGGCCCTCACCGGCTGCGGCCCGATCGGCTGGATCTACACCGAGAAGACCGAACCGTACGTCATGGACATGGACGTGACGAAGGTCGGCTCGAAGATGGCGGAGCTTTCCTCGAAGGAGATCCACGAGCCGATCACGGCCGCTGGGATCGGCGTCGAATGGAAAAGCCGCGCGATCGGTGAAGCCGCGAAGAAGCACGGCATCACCAACGTCTACTTCGCCGACATCCAGACCACGTCCGTCCTCGGCGGCGTGTTCCGCATGCAGACCATCCAGGTCTATGGCGACTGACAGAACGTGAATCAATTGGGGGCAGACCCGTCGGGTCTGCCCCCGTGAACTCACGTTCGCGGCGGCGATGCCGCCTGACGCACGCCCTCGGCGATCAACGCAAGTCGCGCACGTTCGCGAGTTGCTCCATCGGCGAGGGCGTCGTCGTTCCCAGGAACTGCTCGGTGCGCTCTCGCTCGGCGCGGATGCCACTCAGGTCGATCTGGGTTTCGATGCGCACGCGCTCCGCCGCCAATCGACTCTTCAAGACGGTCAGCTCGGCTCGCTCGCGTTCGAGTGCCGCGCGCTGTTCCTTCAGCAGCCGCACCGTCGCGGCGAGATCGACGTCGTCCTCGTCGACCATGCGCTCGATGCGTTCGTCGATCGACTTCAGTCCGCGTTCGACGGTGCGCAAGGTCTTCGCGGTCGCCGACTCACGCGCCGCCAGCGCGACGAGATCACCGTCGCGCGCGCTCGAACCCGATGACGCGTCCTCGTCCCCGCAACCGCGGCGATCGCCGCGATCCAGCGCGCACTCGAGCTGATGCGCGGCCGACGAGACGACTTCACGGACACGGTGCCGGCGCTCGGCCGACGACATGACGACCAGGAACACGACCAAGAAGAATGCCGTGGACGTACGCATGTCGACCCTCGTTTCGATCCTCGATGCGGGATCCGCATCGGACGGAACATGGGGAGGACGGCCCTTTCGGACCGCCCTCCCGACCCTTCATCAGTGACCGTGGACCAACAGCGTCGCCGCGGGCACGAGCGGGGGCTGTTGACCCAACGTCCTGCGAATCCGATCGGCCATGGCCTGCGAGTCACCGGCTTGCGTCGAGTAGTCGATGCCGCCGGCACGCGGCTGCGCCGAGCCCTTCAGCGCCTCGTCGAGCATCCGGTCCTTGACCTCGATCTCCTTCTCGAAGTCCGCGATCATCTGGCGCGCGCGCGCCAGATCGGAGTCGAGGTCCTGCGTCGACACGAGGTCGTCGACCGTCGCCGCGAAGGCCTCCTTCGCGCGCAGCTTCTGTAGTTGCGCCTCGAGCAGCTCGACCTTCGACGCGAGATCGACGCGCAATGCGGCCGCGCGATCCACGTTCTGCGCGGCGAGCTCGAGCGCCTTCTCCTTCGTCTTCAGCGTCTCCTCGAGGGACTTCAGCGTGTCGGCCTGGACCGTGTAGAGGGACATCTTCTCGGCCGCGTCCTGCTCGACCTCGGCGCGCGAGTACGTGCGTTGGCCGATCGTGTAGTGCGGTTCGTCCTGGGTCAGCAGGTCCGACGCACGCTCGAGGACCGCCGCCTGGCGTTCGAGCTCGAGCTTGCGCGCTTCGAGTTCGGCGCGCAGGCGCTCGACCTCGACGCGACGCTGGACCGAGGCCGTCCGCAGCTCGCGCGCCTCGCCATCGAGTTCGCGGATCTGCGTGCGGATCAACTTCAGGCGGGTCTCGAGACCTTGCATGTCTTGCATGGCGTCCTCGAGGTTCGCCTTGCCTTGAGCCAGGTAGAGCTTCACCTGGTCCGAGCCGAGCAACGCGACGGCCGAGCCGCCGACGAGCGTGGACATGAGCCCCACGCGGATCAGGGAACGCAACAACATGATCGACTCCTTTCGTCGAACGACCGACCGCGTCGCGGCCGGCAACTGGGATGCGGGTCAGGCGGCCGCCGCGCCGTTCGCGTACGCGAACTCGGCGCTGATGCGGCGCGCGGAGAAGAAGGCGTCGGCGATGCCGATCAGCCACGGAAGGACGAGCGGTGCCAGCACGAAGACGAGCACGGCCTTGATGAAGTGCCCGTTGTAGACCTGGCCCGCACCGGGGAAGACCGCGGCCAGCACCAGCGCGAGCAGCGGGTCCTTCGGATACGCGAGGCCCCCGGAGAGCGGCAGCGGACGCGGGCCGTGCGTGGACTTCTTGAATCGCCGCGCACAGCCGCCGCAGAAGCCGAGTTGCGAGCCATACGCGGGCAGACGTTCGCCGCAGTGACCGCAGAACACCTGGTGTTCAGACGCGCTGGACATGGGCGTCTCCTCCTTTGCGATCGATCACCAGAAACAGGCCGTAGAGAGCGAGCGACGCCGGCCACAGCACGTCCGCGGAGAGGTCCGGCGCGAAGGTGCTCTTCACGACCGTGAACACCGCGACGCCGGCGCCGAGCAGGCCGAAGAAGCGGCGCTGCAGGGCTTCGCTCGGATTCAGATCACGGCCCTCGACGGATGCGTTGCGCTCGATCGCGACGGACCACGCGTCGAACACGTTGAACAACCAGAGGAACAGCGGCACGGGAGCGTGGATCGACTCGACGTTGGCTGCGATCGCGATCGCCGAGGCGCAGAACAGGACGCCGCGCATTCCGCGCCCCGCGTACATCTGACCGAAGCCCGGCGCGACCGACAGGATGGCGGCGAGCAGCGGCGCGCGATGACCCGGCAGCTCGCGACGCAGCTCGTGCGGGACGCACGGGCGACACCAGTTGCGGCCCCCGACGCGCACGCGGCACGCGCCGCACAAGGACGAGCCGCACGCCACACATCGGGCCATCGCCGTGCGGTCGCCATGCGTCTTGCAGGTGAGGTCCATCGCGTCGCTCCACGTCCTCGGGATCGAGAACACGGTGCGGCTAGATCACTCCGCGTGCCAGCCCTGCCGTCGCGCTCGGAAACGGACGTAAATGGCTATTGCGTAATGCTCTGGGAGCGCGCTGCGCGGAGGTGTTCGATGCACTCCGAGCTGTTCGGAAAACGAACACTGTTCGGATTCCGAGCGCTCCAGGGTGAGCGTCAGGATGCTTCGGCGTCGCGCTTCGCATCGACGGCCGTGCGGTATGCGTCGATGGCCGCGATGACCCAGAACACGATGCCGAGCGGGAACAACACCCACGTGCCGAAGAACAGCACGATGCCCTTGCCCAGTTGCCCATTCGCCAACTGGCCGAGCC
>JBPOIU010000169.1:0-26835 GCA_052034255.1 Planctomycetota bacterium
ATGGACTTGGTCGCCGGAGCGCGCCGCGTGGTGGTGACGATGGAGCACGTCGCGAAGGGCGACGAGCAGAAGATCCTGCGCCAATGCTCGCTGCCGTTGACCGGGCGGCGAGTCGTGCATCGCGTGATCACCGACCTGTGCGTGCTCGACGTCCGTCCCGGGGCTCCGATGCTGCTCGTCGAACTCGCGCCCGGCGTCGGTGTCGACGAGGTCCGCGAGCGCACCGGCGCCGCGATCACGACCGAAGGAACCCCGAAGACGATCGCGCTGTGATCCGCGAAGAACGCAATGCGCTGGTCCTGCTGCTGGTGTTCGCGCTCGGCGCGTTCGGCCTCTACTTCTTCGTGCTGAAACCGGCGCTCGAGTCCGCGGCGACGCCGACCTCCCCGACGACCCCGACCGAAGCACCGGTCGCCGACGACGCCGACGATCTGCGCACGCGCGGCGCGAAGCGGATGTTCGGGCTCACGATGCACGTGTTCGACGCCACGCACGGCGGGCCGATCGACGACGCCACGCTGACCGTCCTCGGAGCCGACGATGTCGGCGCCGAACCCGTGATCACGCACACTCCGACCGGCGCGATCCAGGTCGACATGTTGCCGCCCGGCATCACCTTCGGCGTGCGCATCCAGGCAGCCGGCTACAAAGCCGCCACCGTCCAGCGCCTGCGGGGCGAAGCCCGCCAAGTCCAGGACCTCGGCGTGATCGCGCTCGAACCGCTGCGCCGTCTCGACGTCACGGTGTTCGGCGACCAGGACAAGCCGGTGGCCGACGCGAAGCTCGCGCTGTACGCGCTCGACGCCCCACTGCCGCGCAGCGATGGATTCGAACGCGCCGCCCGCCTCGCCGATGCGTTGCTCGCGGCGCCGGAGGTCACGGCGACGTCCGGAAGCGACGGAGCCGCGGTCTTCGGCAGCCTGCCGCCGCGCCGCTTCGCGCTGCGCATCGACGTCGCGAACGGCGTGTCGCAGCTCGTGCCCGAGATCGACCTCACGCGACGCGGGGCGTACCTGCACGTGCCCGTCGGCACCGGCATCGCGGTCCGTGGAGCGTTGCGCCGCGCCGATGGCAGCACCCTGGACGTCGACGGGGGTCGACTGGTGCTGATCGAGTTCCCGGCTCCCGGGGCCGAACTGCTGTCGATGGCGGACGTCGACGTCGCGCGCGACGGATCGTTCGCCGTGAGCCGCGTGCTCGCGCTGCCGCACGTCGCGATCCCGCGCCTCGCGGCCGCCGCGACGATGGTCAGTGGTCCGTGGAGCCTCGGCGCGGACGTTCCCCTCGAATTGCGGCTCGAAGACGCGTGCGTCGCCCATGGCGTGGTGTTGGACGCGAACCGCAAACCCGTCGAACACGCGTCGGTCGAAGTGTGGTGCAAACGCCGCGGCGCGCCGATCGGTCGAACGACCACCGGCAAGGACGGCCGCTATCGCATCGACCGGCTCCCCGCATGCGCAGCGCGGTTGCGCGTCGTCGCCCCCACCGAAGGCGCCGACGAACGCATGGTCGAACTGCGACCAGCGAAACCCGCGGAGGTCACCGTGAACCTGGTGGGCAGCACGGTGCTCGAAGGGGTCGTTCAAGATCCCGCCGGCCCGCCGCTGCCCGGCGCATTGGTGGAGACCGTCTGGCCGCAACGCAGCACGCTCGCCGATCTGAACGGCCATTTCCGCATCGTCGGTCTCGCGCCGGGTGACGTCGTGCTGCGCGCGAGTTGGCCGGGTCGACGGCCGTTCGAGCAACGGTTCACCGTGCGCTTGCGCGAGACCGCGTTCGTCGAATGCGGCCTCGTGCCGGAGCACACGCTCCAAGTGACCGTGCTGTCTCCGGAAAAAGTCGCGGAGGCCAACGTCGCCGTGATCGCGGTCCCGCTCGCCGCCGATGGCTCTGCAATCGACGAGAACGCCCGCATCGCGACGTCCGACGCCGACGGCATCGCCCGGTTCAAGGGCCTGACCCCGCCAGCGCGTTTCGTGCTGTTGTCCGCCGGCGGCAGCGGCGCGCCGGTCAAGTCGCAACCGTTCCAGCTCGACGCGAACGCGTCGGTCACCGCCGTGGCACTCACCCAGCGAGCCGCCGGAACGATCGAAGGCGTCGTGCGCGGCGACGACGGCGCGCCGTTGCCGTTCGCCCTGGTCCGCGTGCACGGCGTCGGCGATCCCTGGTTCGATCGACTCGTCGACGGCACCGTGCGTCCGGTGCTGACCAGCGCGACGGGCTTCTACCGCATCGGTGGCTTGCCGCCGGGGGCCTATCGCGTCACGGCCTCCCGTCCCGGGCGCGCGCCCGCCGCGGTCTCGGAGCTGACGCTGACCGAACGCGGCGCACTGACCGGTGTCGACCTCGCGTTGATGGCGGCCGCGGACCTCGAAGGCGTCGTGACCGACGCCGAGGGGCATCCGGTCGCGGGTGCCGAGGTCACGCTCGCCGGGGACTCCGGCGCGCAACTTGCGCCGACCGTGCTCGCCGACGGCGCCGGACGCTTCCGCTTCACGCCGGAGTTGTTGGACGGCCTCGTGCTGCGCGCCCGCGGCCCGAGCCGCGGCAATGGCCGCACCGAGCCGGCGGCGAGCGGGCCGACGATCATCGCTCTGACCGATCCATGACGCCCTGCATCATCGCGCATCGCGGGGCACCGCGCCTACGGCACGAAAACACGGAAGCCGCGGTGCGCGCCGCGCTGGCGTTCGCGCCGGACTACGTCGAGATCGACGTGCACCTGTCGCGCGACGGCGCGGTGATCGTGCATCACGATGCCGACTTGAAGCGCTCGTGCGGGATCGACGCGGTCGTCGAGGACGAGACACGCGAGTTCCTGCGCGCGCAGCGGCTCCTGTTCGGTAGCGCCCGATCCGAACCGCTCGCGGTCCTCGAGGACATCGCGCGCGCCGCGCGCGGCGTACCGCTGGCGATCGAGCTGAAGGGGTCGTGCCGCGGCCACGATGAAGCATTGACCGACGCCGTCCTCGCGCGCCGCGCGTTGCTGCACCGGGACAGCGTGCTGATCTCGTTCGAGGCCGGCATCGTCGCGCGCGCGTGCGCGGCCCTGCCCGCGACGCACGTCGGCCTGATCCGCAATCGCGACTATGGCGACGACGGTTGGCGCAATGCGCTTCGATCGACCGCGGGCATCGCGGTGCTGTCGAAGACCATCGCGACGGAATCACGCGTCGCCGCGTTGCGCGACGCCGGCAAGCAAGTCTGGATCTACGCGCTCGACGATGATGCGGAGATCGCTGCTGGCATCGCGTGCGGAGCAAGCGGCATCATCACCAACGAACCCGACCGCGCCGCCGCTCGGCTCCGCGAACGCGACTGACAGGCCGTTGAAAACGTCTGCCGGCAGTCGGTACGGCTGCGAACGAGCATGGCTTCGGTCATGGAGATCGGTCGCTTCGCGACCGGGGTTCCTCGCCGTAGTTCGTTTCAATGCGCCTCGTCCGCGCGCCTCGCCCTGCTCGTTCTCGCTCGCCCGACTGCTCGGCAGACGTTTTCAACGGGCTGCCAAACCAACGCCCGGACTTCAGGTCGAGGTGCCGGCCGCCGCGCGCCGGCGGTTGCGCCACCAGCGCCAACCGAAATACAGCGAGAAACCGATGATCAACGCCAGGATCACGCGGTCCGCTTGCGCCATCGCCGAGAACGCGCTTTCGATGTGACCGCCGAAGCGCCAACCGAGCCAGATCCACACCGGCGCGGACACCAGCGCTCCGAGGAAATCGAGCAGCACGAACGTCCGGTACTTCATCCCGAGCGTGCCGGCGGAGAAGTAGACGCACGCGCGAATGCCGGCGATGAAGCGCGCGAAGAACACGACCTTCAACGCGTGCTCGTCGAATTGGCCCTGGACCTTCGCCATGCGCTCGGCGTGCAGCATCTTCGCGAACAGCTTCTTGCGCAGCAGCGCGGGGCCGTAGCGCCGGCCGAGCCAGAACAGGATCGAGTCGCCGACGAGGATGCCCAGGATGCCGATCGCGACCATGCCGGGGTAGGTCGCGTGGCCTTCGTAGACGACGACACCGGCGCCCACCAGCGGGACGTCTTCGGGCAGCGGCAGACCGATGCCGCAAAGCACGAGGACTCCGAACACGGCCGCGTAGCCGTAGTCGAGGAAAACCGTGCGAAGAGCCTCGAACAGGTCCAAACCGGGTCTGCCTGCTTGGGACACGGCGCTTCGAACACGCGGCGTCCGGGAAAGAGCGGGAGTCTAGCAGCCCATCGACGAAGTCTGCCGCCATTCGAAGAGCGGCGGCGCGACACCGCGTCGCGGCGTGCGCGCGATCGGCGGTCGCTGCGACGCCGCTCCGAAGCTCATCGACGCGTCGGCAGCGATTCCTTGATGCGTTCGATCGCCGCCGCGCGTGCCGCTTCCGGCGCGTCCGGATCGTAGTCGCGCACGTTCACACCCCTTCGCGTCAGCGACACCATCGCTTCGAGGCGCACCGCGCGGTCGGCGTGCGCCAGGAAGCCGACCAGCAGGTCGAGCGCGATCGTTGCGTCCGTGCCGGCCGCCGCCAACGCCTTGCGCAGCGACACGACGTCGGCGTCGGCGCGCGCAAGGACCGTCGCGGCGGCGCTCGCTCCCGGAGCTTGGGCGCGGGGCGGAAGCGCGCTCGCGCGAGCCTTCGCTTCGAGATCGTCGGGGTACGCGGCCAGCGCCAGCGCCAACCACTCCCCCGCGCGCTCGGGTTGCGCACGCAGCGCGAGCATGGCCGACTCCGCGCGATCGGCCGCGTCGACGAGTTCGAGCAGCCCCGGATCGGCCCCGACGAGCCACGGCCGCACGCTCTCCTGTGCCGCAGCGAGGAAGGCCGCGTTGTCACGCACGTTGTCGAGCGATCGCGCGTTCGGCTGACCGAACTCGAGCGCGACGGTCGGGTGATCGTCGGTCATCGGCTCGGCCTCGCCGCAGGCGCGCAGCAGCGCGTCCCGACCGCAGACGAACGCGGCCAGCAACTGCGCCAGATCTCCGACGTGGGCGGCGGCCAGATCGTCGCGTACGCGTTCGCTGCTGCGGGCACGGATCCGAGCCACGTCGATCGTCGCGTCCGGCTCCCGCGCGCCGACGAGCACCACGGATTCGTCGAACAGGAACGTCCACGCGGTATCGCATTCGACCGCGAACGACTTCAGCAACACCGCGAACTGCGGCGTCGGTACGCAATTCAGCGGGATCCACTGCACGATCAGGCCTCCTGGGGCGAGCCGTGCCGACGCCGCGCGATAGAACTCACGGGTGTAGAAATGCACCGCGGCCGGCGTCTGCGGCGGCAACGGTTCGAGCGTGACGACGTCGTACGGTTTCCCGCGTCGCTGCACGAACTCTCGGCCGTCCGCGAGGTGCGTCGAGATCAACGGCGCCCCGCCGAGCCCGCCGCCGAGCTGCCAGTGGAAATCCTCGAGATCGAGCAATCCGGTCGCGCGGGTGAAATGCGGCCGCAGCGCGAACACCGCGCGCGACACGTCGACCACGTCGATCGCGGCCCCATCGTGCTTGCGGATCGCGCCGGTCGTCGTCCCGGTGCCGAACGCGATCACGAGGCTCGAACGGGTCTCGCGTGCGAGCAAGAGCGGCAGATGGCCGAGCATTCGCATGTAGCCGTACTGCGCCCCGGTCCCCGCGGCGAAGAAGGAGTTCGTGTACAGCGCTCGGCTGCCGTCGGCGAACTCCACTGCGGATGCGACGACCTCGGCGTCTTGTCGGGTCTCGAGGATCCGCCGATCCTGCGCGGTCCGGAAGAACGTCGTCGAGGCGAGCAGCGGCGCCGCGCGCGGCACGAACGCCAGCACCAGCAGGCAAACGACGGCACCGATCGCGAAGGCTCGTGCGCGCGGCTTCGGCGCGACGCACGCGGCAGCGACCACGAGGAACCCGCCGCAAAGCGCGGCCTGCGCCCGCAGATCGACCTGATCTTGGAACAGCGGGACGTCGAGCGCTGCCAGCGTCACGCCCAACGTCGAACCGATGCAAGACGCCGCGTAGGAGCCACCCGCGGTGCGGGCTCCGCGAGCAGCGAGCAGCGCGAACGCGACCGCCGAGGCGCACGTCGCCGGCGCCGTCAGCACCAAGCCGACGAGCAGTCCGGCGACGATCTCGATCCCCGCCGGGAAGCCACCGCCCGCGCCGCGCGGCAGGAGGCCGAGCACGTCGACGAGGTGCGGAACCGTCCACAGCGACGCCGCGATGCC
Organism: Planctomycetota bacterium; assembly: GCA_052034255.1. Classification (GTDB taxonomy): domain Bacteria; phylum Planctomycetota; class B15-G4; order B15-G4; family JADJEK01; genus JADJEK01. The sequence goes on from JBPOIU010000169.1 coordinate 6,193, forward strand.
GATGCCGCCGCACAGGAACGCTGCGGCTGGACTCCCGCGTTCGCGCCGCGCCAACGCGGACCCGATCGACCCGCCGAGCGCCGTCCCGAGCAGCATTCCGGCAAGGATGCCGGACAACGCGGAGACGAGCCCAGGGACGAAGAACAGCGCGATGCGGGTCGCGATCCACTCGAGCGCGAACACCGCGATCCCGGATAGCACGAGAGCCAACATCGCGCGAGGCCGGCGTGCCGGGTCATCGTTGGTCTGCTCCGGGGCGTCCTGCCGTTTCGCTGCGGCGCCGGGTACCGCCGCGCCGCCCGCCAGCCACGCCGCGCACGCCGACGCCGCGGCAAGCACCCACACGCTGTTCGTGATGCCGAGCCAGCGCGGCGCGACGAAGCCCATCACCAGCGCGCCGAGCGCGGCACCGAACGTCTCGATGCCGTAGACACGACCGGCGACGCCGAGCCCTCGCGAGCGGCGCACCAACGCCACGAACGCCACGCCGAACGCGAACGGGATCGGCAGCAACGTGGAGCAACCGAGCATCGTCCGCGCCGCGACAGCCCATGTCCGCGTATCGTCGTCGAGCGTGATCGCCGCCCACGGCAACGCGAACTTCCCGACGACGATCGCCGCCGCGCCGAGAGCGAACGCCGCGCGCACGCTCCATGCTGGCCGTGTTCTCGCCGCCGCGGCGCCCAGCGCGAGTCCGAACAGCCACACGGCGAGCAGCGTCGCCGCCGTCCCGGTCGTGTTGCCGAGCACCGGCTGCACGAGGCGCAAGAACAGCACCTGCGCGCCGAGCTGAAGAACGCCGAGCAGGCCGGCGAGCGCTGCGATCACCGCAGCGACTCACGCACACGGCCCGCGAGGTCGGTCAAGCTCGGCGACCGCTCGGCGACGGCGATCCATTCGAGCGCGCTCGCGCGGTCATTCGCCAACTCCGCCGCGACCGCGTCGGCCAGCGCGAAGTTACTGCCGGTGGACGTCGCAGCGCGTGCGAGCGACGCCTTCGCCGCGTCGGGCTTGCCGAGCAGATGTTGCGCCACCGCGAGCAAGCGCAACTCGAAACCGGCGTCGGTGCGCGTGCCGATCGCGGATTCGAGGACGCGTTCGGCTCGATCGGCGGCGCCGAGCAGCAGCCGCGCGAGTCCGAGATCCCGGGCCGCTTGCCCATTCGCCGGATTCAGCGTGAACACGTTCTCGTTCAGCGCGGCCATCTCGTCGATGCGACGCTCGAGCGCGTAGCGCGCCGAGACCTCGTTCAACCGCCGATTGATCAGCGCGTGCGTCGGGTCGTACTTCAAGCCGAACAGGTACGCTTCGACCTCCGCGCGCTCGGCCTCCCGGGGATCGGCGTTGCCGACGGCGCGGCGCAGCGCGTACTCGATCCGCGCGATCTGCGCCTGCAGCACCCAGTTCGTCGCCGTCCACGTCGCGCGCATCATGCGCAGGCGCTCCGGCAACGGCGGCGCGGTCGACGTGCTCGCGGTATTCGCGTTCGCCGCGAGCGCCGGCGTGTCGAACGTCAAGTACGCGTCGAACGTGTCCGCGAGGCGGTCGCGCACGAGCCGCCAGTTCGCCTGCGCCAACCGCGTCTCGCCGTCCGGCTTGAGCGCGGTCCGCAGTTCGACCAACGGCCGATCGATCGTGTTGCGCTCGGCGTTCCCACGCTCGTCGCCCGGGACGGTGAATTGAGCGTCGATCGTGTAGCGATCGCCGCGGAAGGCCGCGAATACGTCGGCGGGTGTCGACAATTCGACCGCGTCGAACAACGCTTTGCGGCGCGGGGCCGCCAGCGTGGCCGCGAGTTCGGGCTCGTGCCAGCGCCGTGGCGCGTTCATGCCGAACAGGCCGACGATCGGCTGATCGACGTCCGCATCGGCGAGGAACATCAGCGTCGTCGGGAACACGTCGGAGAACGTGCGCGCGATCAGGCCGAACTCAGCGAAGCGCATCTGATGCAGCGGCACCCACTGCATGAACACACCGCCCTCGGAGAGCCGCGCGCGGACCGCCTCGAAGTGTTCGCGCGAATACAAGGCCCCGGTCCCCGGTGCATCGGGGAAGAACAGGTCGCCGAGGATCAGATCGAACGATCGCGTCGATTGGCGCACGTAGGCGACCGCGTCGCCCTCGAGCAGCGAGCAGCCGGCGCGCCGCCCGAGCGCTCCCCGACCGTCGTCGAACAGCGGCAGCGCGTCGAGGACCCCGCGCACGAGTTCGATTCCGACGACCGCCGGCACCCCGGCATCGAGCAGGGCCTGCGCGGTCGCGCCGGTCCCGACGCCGAGTACCAACGCCGAACGCGCGTCGCCGGCCAGCGCGAGCGGCAACAATGCCTGACGGCGTTCCGTCCTGCGCGCCGCGTCGCCGCCGCCTTGGATCCGCCAGCGATCGAGGATCAGCGCCGGCCGGCCGCTCAACCGCGGACCGACGACCGTGACGCTGGCCTCCGGCGCGTCGACGTGTGCCAGCACCAGCGGAAAGTGCGGATGCTCGGGTGCGAGGCGCGGATCGACGAACGCGAGGCCCGCCGCGCACGCACAGGCGACACCAGCGGCTCCAAGCCTGGCGAACGAGCGCGCGCCGAGCGCTGCGATCATGCCGATGACCCCGCACGCGGCGGCCAGCGCGAGGAACGCGCCACGCAGCCCGAGTTGCGGCACCAGCAGGAACGTCGCCCCGAGCGAGCCCATCACGTTGCCGAGCGCACTGGCGGCCAACAGCCGTCCCGCCCCGGCCGCTTTGCCGCTGCTGCTGCTGCCGGTCACCGCGAGCAATGCGCCGAACAGAGCTCCCGACACGATCGCGGCCGGTAGGACCGAGACGGTCAGCGGCGAGATCCACGACATCCGAATCACGCCGAGGATCTCACCGGTGCGATCGTGGAAATGAGCCGCGAGCGGCACGATCATCAGCGTCGGAGCGAGCCACGCCAGCCAGGCGGCCGCGGCGCGCGGCGCGCGCTCCGCCGACGTCCTGAACCACGTGCACAGCGCGTTCCCGAGTGCGAGGCCGAGCACGACGATCGCCAGCAACAGCGCGAGCAGTGGAGTCGACAGCGGCAGGAACTGCGCGAGCATGCGGAACGCGACGACTTCGAACGCCAGCGTGATGAAACCGCTGATCCAGGCCAAGGCGAGCGGTAAGACCCCGATCGGCGGCGACGCTACGACGTCTCCGTCGTCACGGCGGCCGACGGCGCCGGAAAGCAGGGTCATCGCGACGGCGCCGCAGGCCAGCAGCGCGACGGCCGCTTGGAGCGAAGCCAGCGTCAAGCCGAAGCGCTCGAACAGCACGAAGCCGAACCCGAGCGCTCCGAGCACCGCGCCCGCAGTGTTCGCGGCGACCAGCCAGCCGATCGCGGGGATCGCCGGCGTCGCGGCAGCGATCAACGGCACCGTTCCGCCGAGGAGGAACGCGGCCGGACCGATCACCAAGACGGCGAATCCGATCGTCGCCGCGACGCGCGCCGCGGCGGAGGCGTCGACGGCCGGCACGATGCCGGCTTCGGCGCACGCGCGTGCGAGCCAGGGTGCGCCGCCGACGGCGAGCGCTGCGATCGCGACAGCGACGGCGAATGCGCGTGCCGGTCGGGAGCTCCGCGCCGCGAATCGTCCGAGCGACTCGGCGCCCGCTCCCAGCGCGATGACGAATACCGCAATGCCCACGGCGGTCGCTTCGACACTGCCGCCGCAGAACGCGCCCAGCAGGCGGATCGCCGCGGACTCGAACACCAGCGCCGCGGCACCCGAGACGAACAGGAGCGCCGGTCCGACGATCCGTTGGGTTTCCGCGGGGGCTGTCATGGCGTGCGCATTCGATCCCGTTCGTCGTCCTGCCGTGCGCAGCCGGACACCGTCACGCCGTCACGAAGCAAGCGGAAGGCCAGCGCGCAAGGCGGCGAATCATAGGCACAGGCCTCGACTTCCCATGCCCCGTGTGCGCGGTTCGAGCGCGTTCGCACGCCGGCTGAGCGAAACGCAACAGGGAAGGCCCGCAAGCGCGCCGCGGCGCGTCGTGAACGAGACGCGACCGAGGGTCGACTCGGGGCGGCTCGGGGCGGGACGGGCCGTCGGGCTCGACCTCCCGTTCAAGTCGATCCCGCACCAGGTGTCCGAGGGGACGACAGTCGCCGAATTCACGGGTGAACGGCGTTGAATGACGCGAACGACCCAACGACCTGTGGATACGGCGGTCAAGAACTCGGTCGCTTGGCGTCCGGGGTGCCGCGTCGGCCCCCTTGTGAGTTCGGTCAGCCGCCGCGGCGGCGCTTCGGCTTCGGCCGGTAGCGATCGTCGATCGAATCGCGCAGCAGCGTCAGCATCTCTTCCTGGGCGGCGATCGGCTGTCCGAAGTCGATCTCGCCCTCGAACTTCGTCGTGCGCTTCAGCACGTAGAGCGCGGCCTCGCGGGTCGCCGGTGCGACCGCCTTGTTCTGCACGATGTCGAGGCAGCGGATGGCGACGCCCGGCGAGTCGATTTCGACCAGCGCACTGACGACGAGTGGCTCGACCGGCAGCAGGTAGAGCTTGCGGACCAACGCTTCGACGTCGTTCGCGGCCCGCAGTCGAGCGACCACGTGCTTGCGCGACGAGTTGTCCTGCTCGCGCAAGATGCGTTCGGCCTCGGTCGCGTACTTGCCGCCGAGCGTGAGCTCGACGATCTGCGCCTTGATCTGGTCCGGTTTCGCCATCGGGGCGTACTCGCCGCCCGCCACGTGCGCGATCTCGCGCAGGGCCTTTTCCGCCTCGTCCTGCTGTGCCGCCGTCAATCCCGACGTGCCGGCGAAGATCGTACTGACGACCGTGGGCGCGGAGGACTGCCCGGTGACCGCGCGCAGCTTCATGCGCAGCCGCGCCATGTCTTCGGCGTGCGGCGGCGCGTCGGCGACGATCAACACCACGCGCCGCGCGCGCGGACGCCATTGCAGCTCTTCGAACGCGAAGTCGACCGCGGCCATCACGTCTTCGGGAGTGTCGCCGCCGCCGTACGCCCGCAGGCCCTGCAGGAAGTTCAGGATCTGATAGCGATCGGTGCTGATCGGGATCGCCTTGGTCACGTATTCGTCACCGCGATCGCGGTACGCGACCATGCCGATGCGCAGGTTCGGGACCAGCCGCGATAGCTCGGTGATCATCTGGTCGACGGTGCGCTTCGCGGCGTCGATGAACGGGTCCATGCTCATCGTCGTGTCGATCAGGAACACCAGATCGACACCGGTGCCTCGCAGGTCGCGCAGCTTCGCGCCGAGCGGCCCACCGACGCGGCTCAAACTGACGCCGTCGCGCACGAACCCGACACCTTGCCGACCGCCGCTCTGTCCGGTTCCCAGGGCCGACGTGCGCTGGATGTCCACCATCGCGATCGGATCGTCGGCAAGGTCGATGCCGCCCGCCAGTTCCTCGGGTTCGAGCTCCGCCTCCACCGGATCCGGGAGTTCGACGTCGGTCGGCGTCGGCTCCGGCTCCGTGGGTTCGACGCGCACCAGTTCCTCGGTGACCATGGCTTCGTCCGCGGGCGCCAACGTCGCTTGGATCGCCAGCGGCGCCGAACCGGCGCGGTGCGGCTCATCGAATTGCTTCAAGACGAGGAACAACCCGAGGTGGAACGCGATCGACACCGCGAACCAGGGTGCGCGCCGCAACTCGCGCAACAGGAACTCGCGGAACTCTTCGTCGAGGGTCGGCACTCGTTCGGCGGCCTGGATGACCGCGGGGACCGCTTCGCCGCGCTCGATGCGCAGGTTCAGGTCGCCGACGCGAATCGCCTCACCACCGCGCAGCATCGCCTTGCGCGTCGGGCGCCCGTCGACTTCGAGACGCCCGTCGCCCAGTGCCACCAGCTCCAGCGCCTCGCCCACGCGCGTGATCCGTGCGTGGAACGACTCGATCGAGGTGTGTTGGAGCTGCAGGCCGGCGAGCGGATCGGAACCGATGACCAGCGGCCGTAGGACGGGCAGTGGCAGCGACGTTTGGGGGAGGACGAGGCGCCAGTTCGCGGAGAACGTCCCGACCGGCGGCACCGCGGGTGACGCACGATCGGGAACCGGTTCGGGAGCGAAGGCGGCGTTCGCCATGCCTGTTGATTTCGGCTCTTCCGCGTCCTGGCTCAAACCCAGGGCGTGGTCGAGCCCGCTTTCAGGGTGGCCCGCGGCGACGGCCCGTTCCGGCAGCAGCACGTCCCACGGGTAAAACGGACCGGCGGGACTATAGCCGCCGGCCTCCCGCATGTGACAAGGGACGCGAGCCTGGATTCACCCGCCGACACACCGCGCGCACGCAGCGACGTCACCCCACGTCCTCCGTCGCTGGCGCGACGGCCAACGGGCTCCGTCCGCGGAATCGTCCCCGAAGCGCGCCGGATCACTACTTGTCGCGACGGCAGGTGTGCGGCATGGCTGAAGCCTGCAGCGTGCGCTCACCGAGCGTGCGTCATTTCGATGGTTTCACGTTCTCGTCGCGCGGCGCGGCCGCGTCGATGATCGTGATCATCTCGCGCACCGCGCGCTCCATGCCGACGAGCACGGCCCGACTGACGATCGAATGGCCGATGTTGAGATCCTGCATGCCGGCGATCGCGGCGACGGCGGCCGTGTTCCAGTACGTCAGCCCATGTCCGGCATGAACGACGAGTCCGCGCGTCCGCGCCGACTCCGCCCCCGCTCGAAGCGACTCGAGTTCGCGCGCGAGCCCCGCACCGGTGGCGTGCGCATACGTGCCGGTATGCAACTCGACGGCGTGCGCACCCACAGCGCGCGCGGCATCGATCTGAGGTTCGCGCGCATCGATGAACAACGAAACCTCGATCCCGTCGGCGCTCAGCGCTCGCACCGCACGCTCGACCGTCGCGCGGTGCGCCAGGACGTCGAGGCCGCCTTCGGTCGTCAATTCCTCACGCCGTTCGGGAACGAGCGTGCACATGTCCGGGCGGAGTCGGCGCGCGATGGCGACCATCTCTTCGCTCGCCGCCATTTCCAGATTCAAGCGCGTTCGCACCGTTCGCCGCAAGATCTCGACGTCGCGGTCCTGGATGTGACGTCGATCCTCACGCAGATGCACGGTGATCCCGGTTGCCCCGGCGAGCTCGGCCAGCACGGCCGCGTGGACCGGATCCGGCTCGACGGCGCGACGCGCCTGCCGCACCGTCGCCACGTGATCGATGTTCACTTGAAGTCGCGCCATGGCCGCACCCGGTGTCCGACGAACGAGGAAAGAGCGCGGATCGTATCGGTCTCCGCGAAGTCGTGAATGATTCGGATCGATTCACGTTCTCTCGGCTTGCGCGCCGCGCACGAAACTCCGAAGCTCCGCGCGCATGTCCCGTCCCACCGACGACCGCTCGCCGCGCATCCTCGGCGGCCACGCCCGCGGGCGGGCGCTGCAGACGCCGCCGGGCCTCGCCACCCGTCCGCTGCGCGCGATGGTCCGACGCTCGTTGTTCGACATGCTGGGTCCGCGGGTCGACGGCGCGGCCGTTCTCGACCTCTATGCCGGCGCCGGCGGCGTGGGCTTCGAAGCGTTCTCGCGCGGCGCGACGCGCGTGGTCATGGTCGAACGGGATCGCGCAGCGCTCACGGCTCTACGCCACAACCTGCGCGAGCTCCGCGCGGCGCCCGTCGTGACGATCGTCGCGAGCCCCGTCGAGGACTACGTGGCCACGGCGCGGGACGCGGGATTCGATCTCGTCTTCGTCGGGACGCCCTACCCGCTCGTGCACACCGCCGATCCGGCCTATTTCCAGGGCGTCCTGCCCCACCTGCAGCACCTCGTCGGACCCGGCGGAACGGTCGTCCTGGAGGCTCCGACGGGTTTCTCACCGTCGCTGGAAGGCCTTTCTGCAGAACGATTTCGCGAATACGGCGAGACCACGCTCCATTTTCTCGAGCGGTCCTGAAGGCGCTCAAGCGCCCCCCTTCGGCGGTCGATAGTGGCCGCACGTCCAAATCCTGGAGTCCACTTCGGCGTCGCACGATCCGTCCCCTTCTCGAGCACCGCACACACGACTTTGGAGAACGCACCATGACTCGCTCGAGCATCGACCAAATGTTGTTCGGGATCCCCGACCGCCCGATGGAGCGCTCGGAACGACTCGAATGGATCAAGAAATGCATTCGCGATGACGATTACATCAGCGAGGACCGGCTCGATGCCGCCCTCGAGCGGATGCTGGAAGAGATCCAGCACGGGTCAAGCTGATCGTGGGGCGCCCTCCGTTCCGCCGTCCCACGCGTTCGGAGGGTCCAACGTGAAGTACGGGTTTTCTTGGCTCGTGACGCTCGCGCTCGCAGCGCCGGCGTTCGGGCAGCATTCGACGATCATCCCCGGCATGTGCGTGCCGGAGGATCACATCATCAACGGCACGCTCGACGCGATGCGCGCACAGCCCGAGACGTACCTCGGGCAGAAGGTGCGCTTCGAAGCGCGCTTCCATCGCACGGGTGACGTCTATCAGCCGTTCTATACGGTGTTCGACGCGTTCCAGCACATGAACTTCTCGGCGTGGGATGCCGCGACGGACATCCACACGAAGGCTGGGTTCATGAAGCATCACGCGTTGCTGTACGTCGCGAAGACGAACATCGACGCGATCGAGAACCTGAGCCGCCTCGGCAAGTACGAGGCGTTCCTGTGCGTCGGCGTCGTCCGCAGCGTGTTCGACGGTCAAGCGTTCATCGAGATCATCGACATCGATCGCTGCTTCGAAGCGCCGAAGGATCCGACGTGCTGCGACGTGCACGCGAAGGAAGAAGCCGGCCGCACCGGGCACGCGACGACCGAAGCGGCGACGCCGAGCGCGTCGACCGAATCGGTGACGGTCGAACCGGAGACGGCCGCGACCGCGGCAACGGCCGAAGAGCCGACGGCGGAAACGACCGCGCAGGTCCCGGAAGCGGCCTCGAGCGCCGCGACGGAGCCGACCGCGTCGCCGACCCCATCGAGTGAGCCGGCGACCGCTTCGCGCTGAACGCGAGGCGTAACGAGGACCCGGCGACACCTTCCCCCGAGGGTGCCGCCGGGTCCTGTCGTTGCAGGTCCGTCGCGCGCTGCTTTCGTGGTTCGCCCCGGTATCCTCCGGCCGCACGCCGCGTCCGCTCTGGATCCACGGCGTCGGAAGCTCCGGACCATGCTCGTCGAACTCGAGATCGAAAACCTGGCGTTGGTCAGTCGCCTGCGCATTCCGTTCACCGACGGTCTGGTCGCGCTGACCGGGGAGACCGGCGCGGGCAAGACACTCGTGCTGCGTGCGATCGAACTCCTGCTCGGCGATCGCGCCGAGCGCCACGAGGTCCGCACCGGCGCCGAACACTGCCGCGTCGCGGCGTTGGTCCGCGTCCCGAATCGGCTGCGGGCCACGTTGGCTCCGCTGCTCGAACCCGCCGCGCTCGACGACGACGGCGAACTCGTCCTGTCGCGCACGATCGCGGCGGACGGCAAGAGTCGCTGCCACGCGAACGGCCGGTTGGTGCCGCTCGGGACGTTGAAGGCCGCCGGCTCGAAGCTGTTCGAGCGCGTCGGCCAGAACGAAGCCCTGGCACTCGAAGCCCCGGCCGAACGGGCGCGACTGCTCGACGCGTTCGGTGGCACGAGCGAGCCGCGCCGGATCTACGCCGAAGCGCTGGCCCACGCGCGGTCCGTGGCCCAAGAAGCCGCGCGCCTCGCGACCAGCACCGCCGAGCGCCAGCGTCGACTCGACTTCCTGCGCTACCAGCGCGACGAGATCGCGGCCGTCGACGTCAAGCCCGGCGAGCTCGCGGAACTCGAGCGCAAGATGGCGATCCTCGATCGCGCGCAGGCGATCTCCACGCTGACGCAGGAAGCGATCTTCGCGCTGAACGACGCCGACGGTTCGATCGTCGAGCAGCTCGGCCGCTTCGCGCACCGCGCCCACGAAGTCGCCGATGCCGGGCTGCTCGAGCCCGCGCGCGCCGCGCTGGAGCGGGCGCTGACCGAGCTCGACGACGCGATCGCGGCATTCCGCGCGGCCGCGAACTCGGCCGATCTCGATCCCCGCGAAGCCGAAGGCGTCGAACGTCGCCTCAGCGACGTCCGTCGCCTGCTCGACCGCTACGGCGGCGACGAAGCGACTCTCGAGGCACGCCGTGACGAGATCACGCGTGAACTCGACGAAGTCGAACACGCCGATCAGCGGTTGGAAGGCATCCAGAACGAACTCGCGAACGCCGACGCCGCACTGGCGCAAGCCGGCGAAGCCCTGCGGTCCGCGCGCGAACGCTGCGGCAAGAAACTCGCCGAAGCGGTCCGCGCGCGCCTCCGCGAGCTCGGCATGGAGCAAGCGCGCTTCTCGGTCCGACAGACCGCGCACGAGGGGAAGACGGCGCTCGAGCGCGCGCGCCCCCATGGCCTGGCGACGGTCGAGTTCATGCTGGCCGCGAATCCTGGGCACGACGAGCAACCGTTGGCCCAGGTCGCCAGCGGCGGCGAGAACGCGCGCATCGCGTTGGCGTTGCAATCGGCTCTCGGACAGGCGCTCGACGTCCCCGTGCTGGTATTCGATGAGATCGAGTCGGGCATCGGTGCGCGGCTCGGCGACGCGTTGGGCGCGGTATTGCGGCGTCTCGCCGAAGGCCGCCAAGTCCTGGTCGTCACGCACCTCGCGCCGGTCGCCGCGTTCGCTCGATCGCATCTGCGCGTCGCGAAGCGCGTCGTGAAGGGCGTCGGCGAGACCCACGTCGAGACCCTCGACGCGACGGAGCGCGAAGCCGAGCTCGCCGCCATGATGCGCGGCCGCACCGCGTCCGACGTCACGCGCAAGGAAGCGCGACAGTTGCTCGACCGCGCATCCGGAGCCGACCCATGAACGACCCGCGCGCGTTGACGCGCCTCGACCGCGCTCCCCGAGAACGGCCTTGGGGCGGCGACGGCATCGCCGCGTTCGGCCTCGGCACGAAGCCGGGCGAGCGCATCGGCGAATGGTGGGTCCGCCATCCGAGCGTGCCGTTGCTCGTCAAGCTGCTCGACGCGCGTGAGGACCTGTCGATCCAACTACATCCCGATGATGCGACCGCGCGCGCGCTGGCGCTCGGTCCGACCGGCAAGACGGAAGCCTGGTACGTGCTCGACGCGTCTCCGGGCAGCCGCATCCTCCTCGGCCTGCGTGAAGGCGTCAGCGTCGATGCGTTCATCGAGGCCGCACAGCGCGGGAGCGGCGTGGACGCGCTGCTGAACGAGATCACCCCGCTGCGCGGGCAGTTGCTGTTCATCCCTCCAGGCACGATCCACGCCATCGGCGCCGGCTGCACGTTGCTCGAGGTGCAGCAAGACAGCGACCTCACCCTGCGCGTCTTCGACTGGAACCGCCAACCTCCCCGTCCCTTGCACCTGGCCGAAGCCAAGACCGTGCTGCAGCGCGCCGCGGCCGCACCGATGGGCGTCGGCCCCTGCGTGATGCTGACGCGGTCGTTGACGTGTCCCTACTTCGATCTCGAAGTGGTCCACGCCACGCACCGGACGGTGTTCACGCTCTCCGAGGACGAGATCTGGTTCATCGCGCACGGGAGTGCCGAATTCGTTCTGGGAGACGACGCGCTCGTCCTGCAAGCTGGGGAGTTCCTGCACGCGGCGCGCGGAGCGCTGACCGTTCGCCCCACGGGCGCCACGGAGCTGATCCGCACGCGCGCCCGCACGCAGCGAACCGACTGAAACGAACGCGGACGCGGAACGGATACGAAGATGCTGGAACGACTGCAAAAAGTGATGGCGCGCGGTGGCGTGGGATCGCGCCGTTATTGCGAGACGCTGATCGAAGGCGGCCGCGTCCGCGTCAACGGCAAGCCCGTGACCGAACCCGGCACCAAAGTCGATCCAGCGGTCGACGAAGTCGTCGTCGACGGCAATGCGATCCAGACGCAGTCGCTGGTCTACTTCCTGCTGTTCAAGCCGGCGCACACGATCTGTTCGGCACGCCCCGAGAACGGGCGACCGAGCGCGCTCGCGCTCGTGCCGACGCCGGCCGGTGAGCGCGTGTTCTGCGTCGGTCGGCTCGACGACGACTCCGAAGGGGCGCTGATCCTCACCAACGACGGCGAGTTCTGCAATCTCGTGACCCATCCGCGCTACGGCGTCGAGAAGACGTATCGCCTGCGCGTCCGGGGCCGCGCGTCACCCGAATTGCTGGAGAAAGTCCGCAAGGGCGTGCACCTCGCCGAGGGTCGCACCGCGCCGGCGCGCGTCAACGTGGTGAAGCGCGGCCGCGAGATGTCGATCCTCCACGTGACCTTGCGCGAGGGCAAGAACCGCCACCTGCGCCGCGTGTTCGCGAAGGTCGGCCTCGACGTCCAAGACCTGCTGCGCACGCACATCGGCGACATCACGCTCGGGCGCCTGAAAGTCGGCGAGTGGCGGCCGCTGTCGCGCCAGGAGATCGAAGGCCTGAAGAAGCTCGCGACCGCCGGCCCCCGCGTCCCGCGCACCCGCGTACACGCTCCACGCCGCAGCGGCCCGACCGCTGCCCTGGCATCCGACTCCGATCCCGAGAGCGATTGAGATCATGGACGCTTCGTTCCGCGCGCGTGCGCTCGCCTACCTGCGCTTCGACGCCGACGACGAAGCGGCGCTGGCGAAACTTCGCACGACGTTCGCGCGGACCGAAGATCAGCTGCTCGACGACTTCTACGGCCGAGTCCTGAACGACCCGGATGCGCGCGCCGTGCTGCGGGACGAGCGCATGGTCGACTCGCTACGCGAATCGCTGCGGGCGTGGGTGCGCTCGTTGCTGGAGCCGCCCTACGACGACGCATACGTCGTGAAGCGGGCGCGCATCGGTCATCGCCACGTGCAAGTCGGGTTGCCGCAGCGCTTCATGCCGCTCGCGATGAACGCGATGCGCACGCATCTGCATCGCATCGCGATCGAGATCGAAGGCGACGATCGCGCGCGCCTGAGGCGTGCGGTCTGTGCGGTCGACAAGCTGCTCGACTTCGAACTCACCGTGATGCTCGAAACCTATGCAGCCGACTGGGGTGCGCGTCTCGTGCGCACGGAGCGGCTGGCGACGATCGGCCAGCTCGCGGCCGGTGTCAGCCACGAGTTGAAGAACCCGATCGGTGTGGTCAACACGAGCCTGTTGCTGTTGAAGCAACGGCTGCCGCCGGACATCTCCGAGGCGATCCAAAAACCGGTGGAGCGGATCACGCGAGCCGCCCGTCACGCCGCGGATCTCTGCACTCAACTCCTCGAATTCGCGCGCACGAAGGAGCCGCGACTCTCGCGGGTCGCGCTCGACGAGCTGATCGCCGACGCGCTGGCGCACGTCGATCGCCCGGATTCGGTCACCATCGTCTCCACGGTGACGCCGCGGCAAGCGACGGCGTCGCTGGACGCGGCGGACGTCTCGCGCACGTTGACGAACCTGCTGCGCAACGCCGTGGCCGCGATCGTCGATTCCGAGCGCCCGGGGACCGTCCAACTCACCGCCGCCCTGACGAACGACGCGGTCACGTTCACGGTCGCGGACGACGGCCCCGGCATCCCGATCGAGCTGCAGACGCAGATCTTCGAGCCGTTGTTCACCACGCGCGCGAACGGGGTTGGCCTCGGGTTGGCGTTGTGCCGCGACATCGCGACCGCGCACGGCGGCGTGATCGAAGTGCGCTCGGAACCCGGTCACGGCGCGACGTTCACGCTGCGCCTACCGCAGCGGCCGTGACCGCACGTCCGTGAATTGGGCGCGCGGACCCGACGGGGCTGCGCACACCGTGGAATCACGTGCCGTCGGAGGCGGGAGGCGTGGAGTGCACGGGCTCGCGCGGTAGTTCGACCGTGAAGCGCGCCCCACCGAGCTGTGGCGCCTTGCCCGGCCGCACCGTTCCGCCGTGCGCGTCGATGACCTTCTTCACGATCGCCAGACCGAGACCGGTGCCGCCCTTTTTCTTGGTGAAGAACGGCTCGAACAAACGGCCGACGTCGTCGAGCGCGACCCCCTTGCCGTCGTCGTCGACGTGGATGATGCATCGGGTCGGATCGGCCAACACGCGCAGCGTCACGTGGCCGCCCTCGGGCACGGCGTGCAGCGCGTTCTCGGTGAGGTTCGACAACGCGGAGAACAGCCGATCGCGCTCGCCGACCACGTGCGCTTCCCGGACGCGCAGTTCGAGATCGAGATGTCGCCCCTCGGAGGCCGGCCAGCGTCGCCCTTCGCGCACGACGTCGCGGCACAGCGCGACGACGTCGATCTCCGCGGCCGCCGCGTGCTTCGGCTTCGCCCAGGACAGCAAGTCGGCCAGCGTCGCACTCATGCGGTCGGCGAGCTGCAGCATCTCCTGGACGTTCTCAGCCTCTTCGGTGCCCGTCGGCAGACGCTTCAACATCACCTGCGCGAGCGCGCGCACACCGGCGATCGGATTGCGGATCTCGTGCGCGACGATCGACGCCATGCGCCCGAGCATCGCCAGACCTTCGGACTCGGCGAGACGCCGCTCGAGCTGCATGCGGTCCGACAGATCGATGATCTGGACCAGCACCAGTCGCTGCGGAGCTTGCGCCACGACCGACGCGCGCACCGTGAAGAACCGGGACGCGCCGGACTCGTCGCGGACGGTCAGGGACGCTTCCGTCGATCGATTGTGCTCGAGGGCCCCGTGCACCAGCGCGACCGCGTCGAGCCGCTCCCGCACCACCGGCGCCACGACTTCGGTCAGCGTGACGCGGCCGAGCGCGGACGGATCCTCGGGGCAGAACAGCGGATCCTCGCGGTTCACGCTCTGGATCTCGAGCCGTTCGTTGACCAGCAGCAGGAGGTCGGGAAGCGCACGCAGGATGCCCTGCTGTGTCGTCCGCAGGCGGCGGTTCTCGCGCTTCAAGCGTGCCGTTTCGGCGGCGCGCCGCAACGCGTCGAGCAGCTCTTCGGGATCCTGGTCCTTCGTGACGAACGCGAACGCGCCCTCGTTCAACACCGCGACGGTGTTGTCGAGGGACGCGAACGCCGTCACGACGACCGACACGAGATCGGGTTGCGCCCGTCGTGCCGCGGCCAGGAAGTCGAGACCGCTCCCGTCCGGCAACCGCTGGTCGAGGACGGCGACATCGATTTCCTCGCGCGTCAGGACACCGAGCGCTTCGCGCAGGCTGGAAGCCGTCCGCGACTCGTAGCCGGCGGCGGCCCCGAGCTCGGCAACGTTGTCCGCGAAGTCACGATTGTCGTCGACGACCAGGAGTCGGACGTTTTCGTGCGGAACCGCCGATTCGATCAATCAGGGTCCCTTTCCGCGCTCTCGACCGGATCCGTGTCCGACGGATCGCGCTTCCCGTCGCGCGTCCGGATCCAGCGTTCGAGTCCGTATTTGTGAACCCAGTACCGCACCTGATCGCGATGGATGCCGAGCAGCCGGGCTGCGTGGCTCTTGTTGCCTTGCGTGCGCTCCAGCGCTTGGTCGAGCAGATCGCGCACGACGTCGTCGACGATCAGACCCGCGTTCGGCAGATCGAGCAGGCGACCGGGCTTGTGCGTCGCACCCGCGCCGCCGCGGACGGAAACCGGCAGATCAGCGATCGTCAACGCCGGACCCGACGACAGCAAGACCGCACGCTCGACGACGTTCTTCAACTCGCGCACGTTGCCGGGCCACGGATGGCGACGCAGCAGATCGAGCGCGTCCGTTTCGAAACCACCGAGGCTCTTCTTCAGCTCTTCGGCATAACGACGCTCGAAGAACCGGACCAGGTCGACGACGTCTTCCGGTCGTTCACGGAGCGGCGAGATCTCGACCGGGATCACGTTCAAGCGGTAGTAGAGGTCGCTGCGGAACGCGCCGTCCTGGATCGCTTTCTCGAGGTTCTTGTTGGTCGCCGCGATGATGCGCACGTCGACCGTGATGTCCTTCAAGCCGCCCACGCGGCGGAACTGCTTCGACTCGAGGAATCGCAGCAACTTGGCCTGCAGGCCGAGCGACATGTCGCCGATCTCGTCGAGGAAGATCGTGCCCCCGTTCGCCTGCTCGAACAGACCGATCTTCGCTGCCTTCGCGTCGGTGAACGCGCCGCGCTCATGGCCGAACAGCTCGCTCTCGAGCAGCGTCTCTTGCAGCGCGGTGCAGGTGATGTTGAGGAACGGCTTGTCGGCCTCCGGGCTCGCGAAGTGGATCGCGCGAGCGACCAAGTCCTTGCCGGTGCCGCTCTCACCCGTGACCAGGATGGTGCGCGCGCCGCTGGAGGCGATGCGCGGGATCAGCGTCCGGAGTTCTGCCATCTGACGGCTGGAGCCGACCAGTTGATCGACCGTGAACGCGGCGCGATTCTGCGCGCGCAAGCGCGAGACCTCACCGCGCAGTTCCCGATGATCGAGCGCCCGCTCCGCCGCGAGCACCATCTCGTCGAGATCGAAGGGCTTCATCACGTAGTCGGCCGCGCCGAGCTTCATCGCGCGCACGGCATCCTGCGTGGATGCGTACGCCGTCATCATCACGACTTCGGGGCGCCGTTCGTTGGTCGACAGCTCTTCGAGCAGCGCGAGCCCCGTTCCATCCGGCAGCCGGTGATCGAGCAGCATCAAGTCGTAGTCGTCCGTCCGCAGGCGCGTCCGTGCCGTCTGCGCATCCTCCGCGGTCTCGGGGCGCGACCCCTCCTCCGTGAAGCGCTCCTTCAATGCGCGCCGGATCGCCAGTTCGTCGTCGACGATCAGGATGCGGCGATCCTTCAAGGTCTTGTTCGCTGTCGTGGCCACAGTGAATTCCCTCGGGGTACGAGATGGCTCGGGGATTTTTGCGCAGCTAGGCCGGTGCGCTTTTCCCACTCAGTTCGGGGTTTCGCCCGGTCGACCCTCGCGCTGCGCGGCTGCGTCGCAGCCCTTGACGGTCAAGACGGGAACGCTTGCGTGCCGAACGACGCGCTCGGCGGTACTACCCAACAGCAGATGCTTGAGACCGGTGTGTCCATGCGTGCCGATCACGACGAGATCGGCACGGGTCTGCTGTTGGCAGTCCAGGATCTGCTGCCACGGCAAACCGAACAGCACTTCGGCGCGGGCGCTCTTTAGTCCTTTGCCGATCGTGCTCAACAGCGTATCGAGCTCCCGCCGCGCATTGCCGGCCGCCTGCTCTTCGAGATCGAACGGGGGCGCGGTCACGAGCCCGTACTCCACGGGGAACAGCAGCGGTTCGATGACGTGAACCAGCACGAGCTCCGCATCGAATCGACGGGCGATCGACGTCGCGGTGGCCAGGGCCGCGCGGGACGACGGGGAGAAATCGCACGGGCACAGCACGCGCGCGACATTCCAGTCCGTGTTCATGTTCGACCTCCGCTACGAGTCGGGTCGAGGTGGACGACGCACCCTTCGTGCCGCCGTCTGCGGAAGATTTGCCGCACCATGACGAAGATACCGCGACGCAATGTCGCCCAGGCCCGCGCCAGCTCGTCACCCCCATCGTCCCAAGTCAGCCCCGGACAACGAGATCGCCAATTCGATCGCTCCGTACTGCTCGTGGCACGACCTTCGCATTTCGTCCACCGCCTCGGGCGGAGGCCCGAATGAAACCAGCCGCGCCGGCGCAGCCGTGGGGTGCACGGCCCCGTCGCGGTGAATCACCGAACAGGAGGGACCCCATGAAGCTCGTACCTTGGAAGTCCGCGATGTTCCCGTTCCACGATGACTTCGATCGCGCCGTCGAGCGCTTGCTCGGGAATCGGCTGGCGCAGCCGGCGGCGTTCGCGTTCGAACCTCCGATGAACGTCGTCGAACGCAAGACCGACATCCTCGTCACGCTCGAGATCCCCGGGCTCGACGCGAAGGACGTCCACGTCGAATGCGAGCGCAATCGGCTGACCGTCCGCGGCGAGAAGAAGTTCGAGCGCGAAAGCGACGACGACAACGTCCATCTGCGCGAGTGCGCCTACGGCTCGTTCGTGCGCTCGGTGGAACTCCCGAACGCCGTCCAAGGTGAGAAGGCCGAGGCGCGCTTCAAGAAGGGCGTCCTCGAGATCGTGATCCCCAAGGCCGATGCCGCGAAGACGCGCGCGATCGTCGTCAAGGACGACTGACACGGCAAGGGGTCGTACCGGAGTCTGCGTCAAGGAAGCGCATTCGGGGCAGACCGTTGGGTCTGCCCCGAGTCGTTTCACGTTCCCTCAATCCTCGTCGCGCTCGCCGTCCTCCTCGTCCTCGTCCTCGTCCTCGTCCTCCTTCTCGTCTTCGTCGTCTTCGTCGCTTTCCTCGTCCTCGTCGTCGTCTTCTTCGTCCTCTTCGGCGTCATCGTTCTCGTCGTCCGCCTCGTCGTCGTCCTTCTCGCCCACCTCGGCGACGACCTTCTCGACCTCCGCCTTCGTGCGGGTCAGCTTGTCGTGCAGCACGCGGATCAACGCAGCAGCTTCCTTAACCCGTTCCGCGAGATCGTCGACGTCGACTTCGGCCGACTCGATCTCGGCGAGGATCGTCTCCAATCGGTCCTTGGCCTCACCATATTTCAAGTTGGCCGGGATGCTTCGGACCGCGACGGGGCCGCTTCCGGTCTTGCGCTTCGCCATGTTCACTCTCCGTTCCTTCGTTTGGTTGGACTCGTTCGACTCGGGTCGTGACCCGCCCGTCGCGCAGCCGCGCGACGACACGATCACCCGCGGCCAAAGCCTGGGCATCGGTCACGACATGACCTTTCGCATCCTCGAGCAACGCGTACCCGCGCCGCAGCACCGCCGCGGGGTCGAGCAGGCGGACGCGCGTCCGACACGAGGCGAGATCCACTTCGCGCTCGCGCAAGCGCTGGCTTGCGGCGCGCGTCAGGCGGCGTGCGAACTCGTCGACTCGATCGCGCGCACGATCGATGCCACCGCTCATGCGTAGGCGCAGGACGCCGCGCTCGAGGGCTCCGTTCTCCGCAGCGATGCGCAGCAGCGGCATGCGCACGAGGTCACGCGCCACGGAAGCGACGAACGACCGCTCGCGCTCCACGAGCGCCGACACGCCATGCCGCAAGCGGAGCACGTGCTCGCGCAACTCACGCCCGAGTTCGACCACCGTCGCGCGTGCCGCCTCGAGCCGCCGACCCGCATCGACCAACGCGCGTAGCGCGTCCTGCGCGCGCTCGACCAGATAGGCCGCGACCGCGGTCGGCGTCTTGAATTGGCGATGAGCGGCGAGATCGGTCACCGACGTGTCGATCTCGTGGCCGATGCCGGTGAGCACGGGGACTTGCGCATTCGCCACGGCGCGCACGACGTCTTCCTTGTCGAACCACGACAGGTCCAACACGGAGCCGCCACCGCGAACGATCGCGATCGCATCGGGGGAGCGGCGTGCCAGCGTGCGCAGTGCGGCGCAGACCGTGCGCGTGGTGTCCTCCCCTTGCATGCGCGCGTCGACGAACAACACACGGAACGCGACCCCGCTCGCCTCGAGCGTGCGGACGAAGTCGTTGTACGCGGCGCTGTCCGACGACGAGATCAAACCGATCGTCAACGGCACGTCGCACAGCACATGGCGCTGCTGTCGCGCCAGGACGCCTTCCTTCGTCAAGCGCTCGATCAACAAGCGCCGCTCGAGGGCCAGCTTCCCGAGCGTGTACGCCGGATCGACGTCGTGGACCACGAGCCGCAACGCACCGTACGGCGCATAGAAGTCGATCGAAACCAAGGCGCGGATCTCGATGCCGTCCTTCGGCTCGATCGAGCCCCGCAGCGTGCCGCCAGGGCCGAACAGCCGTCGCTGCTCGTCCGGCCAAATCACCGCGCCGAGGCTGTAACGGCGCCCATCGGCGGGACTGGTCTCCGCCAACGTGAAGAACCAGTTGCGCTTCGACAGCGAGCGTTCGAGCTCGGCGACTTCGCCCACGACCCAGACCCGACGCGGGAACGAACGCCGCATCGCCGCCTGGATCGACAGCGCGAGCTCGGACACACGCAGCGTGTCGCCCGGTGACGCCAGTGGGTTCATCCGTGCTCCCGCGGTCGCAATCGGATGCGAGCATCGACGACCGCCGCCTGCCGCGCGTCGGCGCCGATGATCAGCGGGTTCATGTCCAACTCCGCGATGTCGTCGAGGTCGCCGATCAGGCACGAGAGTCGCAGCAGCATCTCTTCGAGGAACGCGACGTCGACGGGCTTCGCGCCGCGTGCGCCGGACAGCAGCGGCCAGCCGCGGATCGAGCGGATCATCTCGAACGCATCGACGTCGGTGATCGGATGCACGCGCACCGCGACGTCGCGCAGGACTTCGACGTACACGCCTCCGAGTCCGAACAGCAACAACGGGCCGAACACCGGATCGGAGCTCGCGCCGAGGATCACTTCGGCGTGACCCTTCACCTGCTGCTGCGCCCGAATGCGTAGATCGGGAGCCTTGCGCTTCAGTCGCCGTTCGAGGTCGGTGAACGCTTCGAAGACCTGATCGCCGTTCTCGAGGTTCGCTCGCACGCCGCCGATCTCGGTCTTGTGCACGAATGCGGACGACTCGGCCTTCAACACCACGGGATAGCCGACCTCGCTGGCGAAGCGGATCGCCGCCCCCACGTCGTTCGCGACGATGGAACGCGCGACGGGCAATCCGTAGGCGCGCAAGATGGGCTCGCACTCCCCGCCGAGCAAAAGAGTCTTCCCCGCCGCGCGCGCGGCGGGGATCACGCGGCGCGCCGCCGTCGCAACGACGGCGAAGCGCGGTGCGGCGCCGGGCTTGCGGTCGGGGAAGCGCCGCCAGCGGCACAACCCGGCC
>JBPOIU010000231.1:0-31510 GCA_052034255.1 Planctomycetota bacterium
CTTCGGCCGGCGGGTGGTGGGACGGCCTTCGGCCGGCGGGTGGTGGGACGGCCTTCGGCCGGTCAATCGAGGTGCAGGGGCCGTTGGCCCCAGCCGGGTGGGGTGCAGGGGCCGAAGGCCCCTGCCAGGGTGGATCGCCTGCGGCGATCCGGCCCTGCGGCCCGAGCATCAAGCGGTTCTTGGCTGCGCGATCCCGAGTCCGTCGTCCTCGCGCGGCTTCGCCGCCTCGGTCTTCGCCGCCTCGCGCTTGCGTGCCTCGTCCTCCGCGCGCTCGCGCGCCGTTTCCTCGCGCTTCAGGTCGTCGATGTTCTTGCCCTCGACGATCGCGCGCACCTCGGCGCCGGTCAGCGTCTCGTACTTGATCAGCGCGTCGGTGATGCGCTCGACGTGCTCGCGGTGCGACGACAGGATCTGCTTCGCCGTCTCGTAGCCGCTGGTCAGGATGCGCTGGATCTCGCGATCGATCTCGAGCGCCTTCGCTTCGCTGTACGTCTTCGAGTGGCCGATCTCCTGCCCGAGGAACATCGTCTCGCCGCTATCCGCGTACGAGATCGGACCGATGTTCTCCGACATGCCCCACTGACACACCATCTGCCGCGCGATCTCCGTCGCGCGTTTGATGTCGTCGTAGGCGCCGGTCGAGATGTCGTCGCAGAACAGCTCTTCCGCACAGCGCCCGCCGTACGCGAACGCGATGTAGTTCAAGAGCTCCTTCTTCTTCTCGTTGAAGCGGTCCTGCTGCGGCAACACCATCGTCGCGCCGAGCGACATCCCGCGCGGGATGATCGTCACCTTGTGCAGCGGCTCCATGCCCTCGAGGAAGTGAGCGACGAGCGCGTGACCGGTCTCGTGGTACGCGGTCTCCTTGCGGTCCTTCTCGTCCATCACCTTGTTCTTCTTCTGGCGCCCGAAGCGAACCTTGTCGCGGGCCTCCTCGAAGTCGGAACGCTCGACGAACTCCTTGTTCTTCAGAGTGGCGATCAGCGCCGCTTCGTTGACGATCGCGGCGAGCTCGGCGCCCGAGAACCCCGGCGTCGCGCGTGCGAGCCATTGGATCTCGACCGTCGGCGACATCTTCACCTTCTTGGTGTGGACGCGCAGGATCGCCTCGCGACCCTTCAAGTCGGGCAAGCCGACGACGATCTGCCGATCGAATCGCCCCGGTCGCAACAACGCCGGATCGAGCACGTCGGGCCGGTTCGTCGCCGCAACGAGGATGATCCCTTCGTCGGTCTCGAACCCGTCCATTTCGACGAGGATCGCGTTCAGCGTCTGCTCGCGCTCGTCGTGTCCGCCGCCCATGCCCGAGCCGCGCTTGCGCCCCACCGCGTCAATTTCGTCGAGGAAGATCAAGCACGGCGAGTTCTCGCGCGCCTGGCGGAACAAGTCGCGCACGCGCGACGCTCCGACGCCGACGAACATCTCGACGAAGTCCGAACCGCTGATCGAGAAGAACGGGACATTCGCCTCGCCGGCGATCGCCTTCGCCAGCAGCGTCTTGCCGGTACCCGGCGGGCCGACCAACAACACGCCGCGCGGAATACGGCCGCCGAGGCGCGAGAACTTGGCCGGGTTCTTCAGGAACTCGATGATCTCCTGGACCTCGTCCTTCGCTTCGTCGATGCCGGCGACGTCGTCGAACGTGACGTTGCTCTTCTCCTTGGTGATCAACTGCGCGCGGCTGCGGCCGAACGACAGCACGCCACCGCCGCCACCCGGCGAGCGCATCTGGCGGAACAGGAAGAACCAGAACAGGCCGAGGATCAACAGCCACGGCGCGATCGTGTAGACGAGCTGCGTCAGGAACGTGTTGGGCTGCGACGCGCGGATCGCCTTCGGATTCGACACCGCGATGTTGTCGATCGTCAACGTCGGCGTCTTCGCTTCGAGCAGCCGCACCAGCGCCGGCACGTCGACCGGAGCGCCGGCCGGCGGAGCTTTCACTTCCCAGTACTTCAACGCCGGCGCGACGCCGGCCCGCTGGCTCCACCAGAACTGCGCGAACAGGCGCACGTCCTTGTCCGACGACACCGTGTACGCCTTGCGCACGAGATTCGGCTGCGCTTCGAGCGCGGCGCGCAGCTGTGATTCGAACAGCGCGTCGAATTCCGACGACACCAGCGATTGGATCTCGGCGGAGCGTTGCGCGAGGACGCCGGTCGGGAACTCGACCTTGAAGCGCTCGGGCTGCTCGCCCTTCAACGTGCCCGTGAGTTGCAGATCACCCTTCTGCTCGATCGTCTCGACGCAACCCGTGTAGAGCTTCTCCTGGAACTCGACGAGCGACATCTCCTTCTCGCCGCGCAGCAGAGCGCTGTCTTCACCGAGGAAGTTGAACGCGAACAACACGAACAGCAGCACGATCAGCAGAGTCATGACCGTGTTGACGCTCGACTTCGGACGCCGGTTCTTGTCCGGCTCCTTCGGAGCGTTTTGGCGGTACGGGTTGCGGTTTGGATCCTGCGTCACGCGTTCCTGCTTTCCGTCGATCTGGGTGAGGGACTCGGTGCCGCTCTCACCACTCCGTCTCGAGCTCGTCCACGATCTTGCGCGCGAGGTCGTAGTAGGCCTGCCGCTGCGCGGTCTGGAGTCCTTCGCCGGTCGCCAGCGCGAAGTCGATGCGCTTGCTCGTCTTGAACTCCTTCACCACTTCCTTGCTGCGCGCCTTCACCACCTTGCACGACACTTCGGTCGTCGCCGACGATTCGGTGCTGCGGTCGCGATCCGAGATCGCCAGCACGCGCTGGTCGATCGCGCTGATCGTTCCCTCGAGGATGACGTCGGCCTCGTCCTCGCTCACCACGTGGATGCCCGGTCGCGTCCGCAGGATCTCACATACGCTGCGGGTCAGATCGAACTCCACTTGGCGGTAGAAGGTCTCGTTCTCGAAGATCGGCACGGCGATGCGCCGAGCATTCGCCGGAAAAACCGGCTCGGTGCGATAGCCTTGACAAGCGCCGGTCGCAACCGCCGCCAAAACGAGCAAGTGCCGCCAGTTTCGAGACATGCGTGCCCTTCGCCTGCGCCGTTCCTTACCGCCGTCCGGAACCCCGGACTGGACGGAGAGGGTCGGAAGTATAGCGAGGACCCCGGCGCGGACCGCGCCGACCCGCAACTTCACCACCCGGGTCCCAGAACCCGAAACATGGAGCTTCAGGACCCGGCGTCGTCTTCGTCACCCGCGACCTTCGGCCGAGCTTCTTGCTCCCATTTGGGTCGGTCGGCGCGGGGCTTCAGCAAGTCGGCGCTGTGTTCGCCGTGTTCGGACGCGTCCAGACCCTGCGCGGTTCCCGTCTTCGGAAAACGCAGGGCCGCGTTCGCTCGATGCAAGCGCTCGCCGAGCACCACGTCGCGGTCGCCGTAGAAGCGGGCGATGTCGAGTTCCCGTTGCGCGATCTGCTCCTCGAGTTCGGCACGTTCGCGTTTCGCGTCGGCCACGAAATTGCCGTCCGGGTAGCGCGCGAGGTAGCGCTCGAGCGCCGCGTGGGCGCGCAGCAGTGGATCGGCGTCGAACGACTGCCCCCGCGTCTGCAGCCGGTACGCCGACGCGACGCGATACAGCGCGAGGTCGGTCCACTCGCTGTCCGGATACTCGCGCACCAGGCGCTCCCACACGTCGGCCGCGGCTTGATACTGCCGATCCTCGAACAACGTCTGCGCCAGTTCCTTCCACGCGTCGTCGGCCAGGTCGAAGCGCGGGAACTTCGTCACCAGGAACGTCAGCGCCTCGATGCCGAGATCGCGCTCCGTGCCGAAATCGCCGAACCACGTCCGCGGCGCCGCGAGGCATTGCTTGCCGATCGCGAACGCGCGCTTGCAGACCACGCGGTCGTGCGTCGTCTGGGGGAACTCGTCGAGCAGCCGTCGATAGTGCGGCAACGCCTCGCGCAGGTTGCCGGAACGGAACCGTCCCTCGGCGGCGATGAACCGCATCGCTTCGAGATCGTCGAAATCGAAATCCGTCTTCAGCACGTGCTCGGCGAGGTCGGCCGCATACGCGGGCTCATCGGCGTCGAACGCCCGCTGCGCGGCGTCCGCGACTTGCCGCGACGACAGATCGAGCGCGGACACTCCGTCGACCTTCGGCACCAGCGAGCAACCCGCGAACGCGTGCAGCACCACGAGCGCACAACCGATGAGCCAAGACCTCGTCATGCGACCGGTTCTCGCGAAGGCGCGCGCTCGGCTCGGTCGAGCAAGCGGCGCGACAGCAACGGACGCTCGAGACGATACTCCACGTACGCATCGATCGCGCGCCGCGCTTGCGTGACCACCGCTTCGGTCAACGCGGGTCCGCCGTCGTCGCCACGTCGCACGCAGAGCGCTCGCCGCAAGACGCGCACGACGCCTTCCGAACACGCGATCGCGGTGCGGTCCGGCGACGCGCACGTTCCGCACAACAAGCCGCCCTGCGCCAGCGACAGCCACGCGCGAGCTCCGTCGGCGAGGTCTCGACCGCAACGCACGCAGCCGTCCATGACCGGGACGAATCCCGCGATTGCGAGCACGCGCCCGGAGAACGACGCCAAGTACGCTTCGATCGCGTAGCGCTCGGTCGACTGATCGAGCAATTCGAGCACGCCGTTCAGCGCGTCGAACAACGCCGGCTCGCGATCGCGCGGCCACGCGAACGCGCGCACCAGTTCGAGCGCATGACTCGCGGCGAGCCACGTCGTCCACTCGCGCCGCAGGCCGCGCCACGGTCGCGTGATCTTGAAGCCGTGCAGCAGGTCGAGTTCGGAGCGCTTGCGCTTCTGCACGTCGGCGGTGCCCCGCGTCAGCACGTCGAGCGGCCCCCCGAACGCGCTCTTGTCGCGATACGAGCCACGCGCCAGCACCGAGACCCGACCCTCGTCGGGAGTCAGCAGATCGACGACCTGACTGGTCTCCGAGAACGGAGCCCGGCGTAACACGATCGCATCGAGAGGCAGGCGGGAGGGCTTCAACGGACGAACTCGAAGCTTCGATCGGAGGGGTTGGACCTGTAAGCTCCCGGTCCAATCCGTGAACGGGAACGAGGTCGACGAAACGGCATGAGCCTATCCCTGCTCGGTCGCAAGCGCCTGTTGTGCTCGGCGAACAACGGTGTCTGTGTCGTGATGTACCAGCCCCTGCTGCGGTACCTGGAGCAAGACGAACGTCTCAAAGTCTTGCACACAGCCTACTTGAGTCATACCCGGCGGATCGACCGCAAGGACACGGAAGACCTCACCGGGTTCTTCTCGCGGTTCGGGATCACGAAGGGCGTGACGCACTATCGCATGACGCGCTTCATGCCGATGGACCTCTACCTGAGCCCGAACTTCTCGGAGCGCCTGATCCCGAAGTTCGCCAAGGTCAAGGTCCAGATGTTCCACGGCGTGTCGTTCAAGAACTGCGCCGTGTCGGACAAGACCTACGCGTTCGATCGCTTGTTCCTGCCCGGGCCGTACCACCGCCGGCGCTTCCTCGAACGCGGCTTGTACAAGGATGGCGACCCGCGGCTCGTGATGATCGGGCTGCCGAAGCTCGATCGCCTGGCCGACGGCAGCATCGACCGCGTGCAAGTACTGATGAAGCTCGGCGCCGACCCGTCGAAGAAGACGGTCCTCTACGCGCCGACCGGCGACGAGGGCAACTCACTGCACCGCAACGGCATGGACATCATCGAGACCATGCTCGGCCAAGACGTGAACTTCATCGTCAAGCCGCACGACCACGCGATGCGCGACAAGAGCTGCGGCATCGATTGGCGCGCGAAACTCGCGACCTGGAAGCACCCGCGGTTGTTCGTCGACCTCGGCTCCGACGTCGTGCCGCTGCTCGCGGCCGCCGACATCCTGATCACCGACGCGTCCTCGGTCGCGTTCGAATACACGCTGCTCGACCGGCCGATCGTGTTCTGGGACGTCCCGGAGATCATGAACGGCAAGCGCGCCGCGCAGATGGACCTGTCGACGTGGGGCCGCAAGGGCGGCGACATCGTCGATTCGCGCGCGACGCTCGAGAAAACGGTCGTGCGCCTGCTCGACGATCCGTCGGAGAAGAGCGCGCTGCGCCAGAAGATCGCGAACGACCTGTTCTACAAGCCCGGCACGGCATCGCTGCGCGCGGTGCGGCGCATCTACGAAGAACTGCAGATGGAGCCGATCGACGCTGTAAAGCACGCCGACGCCGCGGTGGTCGGCTGAACCCGAGGAGGCGAACGCGATGACGCCGAAACGCTACGACGACGAGGACGAAGACAGCGTCGTGCCGCCGTCGTCCGGCTCACAGTTCGAACTGCCGGGCGACCTCGACGCGCCGTCGAAGATCGACCTCAATACGACGCAGGAGTTCAAAGGTCTGGCGCGCGTGCGCCAGGTCATGAAGCCGGTGTCGGCCGAGGACGCGAAGACCTACAAGAAGCTGTTCGTCTACGTGAAGCCGTTCCTGCCGCGCATCATCGCGGCCGTGATCATGGCGGCCTGCGCGGGCATCCTCGGTTCGTACGCGCAGCTGAAGCTGGTCCAAAAAGGCCTCGACACGATCCTGAAGGGCGCCGAGGCGTCCGAGCGTGTCGAGACCAACGCCGACCGCGTGGCCGACTTGAAGCGCCAACTGAAGGCGATCGAAGACGCGATCGCCTCGGGCAAGGTCAGTGCGACCGACGAAGCGACCGAACAATCGAGCAAGGACAAGCTCGCCGCGCTGACGCAGAAGCGCGAGGCCCTGAAGCTCAGCGAAGAGGAACAAGCCAAGCGCAAGGCCAAGCTGTTCGAGATCGTGCTGATGTTCCTCGGCATCGTGCTGACCAGCGCCATGCTCGGCTTCGGCCAGACGCTGATCATGGCGTCCGCCACGCGCAAGATCGTGCGCCGCATCCGCGACGATTGCTTCGAACACTTGATGCGCCTGCCGCTGCGGTTCCATCAATCGAACCACTCCGGCAAGTTGGTCGCGCGCATCACGAAGGACATCAACCGCCTGCGCGAACTGCTCGTGTCGATGATGATCACCGGCGTCAAAGAGTCGTTCATCTTCATCGGCGCGCTGGTGTTCGCGATCTCGCAGACGTGGGTCGTCGCCGCGTTCGCGGTCGCCTTCGTCGTCGTCGCCGTGGTGCCGATCCGCATCATCGCGGACAAGATCCGCAATCGGGATCGCGAAGAAGAAGCGGGCTCCGGCGACATGTTCGCCGTGCTGCAAGAAGCGTTGCAGGCGCAAAAGGTCATCAAGACCTTCACCGCGGAAGACCACGAGACCGCGAAGTTCAAAGCGATCACGAAGGACATCAACCGCAAGCAGCTGCGCACGCAGCGCCTGCGCGCGTGGACGGAGCCGCTCGTCGAACTGATCGGCGGCGTCGGCATCGCGGTCGGATTCGCGTTCCTCGGCGGACTCGTGCTGAAGGACGAACTCGAGTTCGCGGTGCTCGCGACCACGCTGTTCGCGATGCAGCGCATCAACGCTTCGGTCCGCAAACTGGGCAAGACGCAGAACGACTTCGCCCGGGGCATCACGGCCGGCGAGCGCGTCGCGAAGATCCTCGACCAAAGCCCCGAGATCCACGAAGCGCCGGACGCGCGACCACTCGGACAATTCGCCGAGGCGATCGCGTTCAACGACGTCGTGTTCGGCTACGACCCGAACCGCCCCGTGTTGCGCGGCATCACGTTCTCGGTCAAGAAGGGCGAGACGGTCGCGATCGTCGGCCCGTCGGGCGCCGGCAAGACATCGCTCGTCGACTTGTTGCCACGCCTCTACGACCCCAGCGACGGCTCGATCACGATCGACGGCACCGACCTGCGCGACTACACGCTGAAGTCGCTGCGCGAGCGCATCGGCATCGTCTCGCAAGAGACCATGCTGTTCCGCGACACGATCAAGCAGAACATCGCCTACGGCTTGCCCGACATCGACGACCACTCGATCGTCGAAGCCGCGCGCTTCGCGAACGCGCACGAGTTCATCCTCGAGAAGGCGATGGGCTACGACACGCCGCTCGGCGAACGCGGCGGCCGGCTATCGGGCGGCGAGAAGCAGCGCATCGCGATCGCGCGCGCGCTGCTGAAGAACCCGCCGATCCTGATCCTCGACGAAGCGACGTCGGCGCTCGATGCCGAGGCCGAACATCGCGTGCAAGAAGCGCTCGAACGCTTGATGAAGGGCCGCACCACGATCGTCATCGCGCACCGTTTGGCGACGATCACGCGTGCGAACCGCATCGTCGTCATGCACCGCGGTCAGATCCTCGAGCAGGGCACGCACCACGAGTTGCTCGCACAGAACGGTCGCTACGCGAAGGCGTACAACCTCCAGCTCGAAGCGATGAAGCGCGGCGAACGCGAGAAGGACATCGACACGTTCTTCGGTGACGTCGCATGAGCGCAAGCGGTGCGCGCTTGCGCATCCTGCATCTGCTGACGCACGGAAAGATCGACGCCGGCGGCTCGATCCAGGCGTTCCTGCTCGCGCGCGAATTGAAGAAGCGCGGACACGACGTCGTGATGGCGTTCTCCGAACGCAAAGGCGAACCGGACGTCGACACCGCGCAGAAGGTCGCGCAGATCGGCTGCCGCTACGTCGGCCTGCCGTTGAAGTCGTTCCTCGGATTGCGCGCGCTCCGGCAACTCCTGACGACGAATCCGTTCGACGTCGTCCATCTGCATCGCGAGGTCGCGCTCGAACAATTCCTGCGCGTGGCGCACCACGTCCCGGATCTCGGGGCCATCGCGAACGTCGGAACCAGCAAGCCGCCCGAGTCCGCGCAGGCCAAACGGCTGAACGATCGCCGCATCGACCGCGTCGTCGTGGTCGCGAAGGCGCTGAAGGACCTGTTGGTCGCCGCCGCCGACGTCGAGCCGACGCGCATCGAACCGATCGAAGGCGCGTTCGACGAAACCGCGTTCGATCTGCACGCGGAACCCCTCGATCGTGAGCTCGATCTGCGCGTCCCGCCCCATGCGCGTCTCGTCGGCGTGATCGCGAACCTCGACCCGAAGAAAGGCCACAAGGTCTTCATCGCCGCCGCGGCGCGCATCGCGAAACAGCGCGACGACGTCCACTTCGTATGCGCCGGCAAGGGCGACGTCGACGCGCTGCGCGCGAAAGCCGACGCGGTCGGCCTGCCGCAAAATCGGCTGCTGACGCTTGGCTTCCGGCGGGACGTTCCGCGCCTGCTGCGCACGTTCGACGTCAGCGTGTCGGCCTCGACGAAGGGCGAAGGCATGACCGGCGGCATCCGTGAGTCGCTGGCGATGGGCTGCCCGGTGGTCTGCACCGCGCTCGCGGGCAACGTCGAACTCGTGCGACCACGCGAAACCGGATTGCTCGTCCCGATCAAGGACGCCGACGCGTTGGCCGCCGCGATCCTCGAAACACTGCGCGATCCGACGGCGGCCAAGGCGCGCGCGGCACTCGGCCAGCGCGAAGTCCGCGCCGCACTGACATCGGCGCGGCGCGCGGAACGCATGGAAGCGCTGTACCACGACGTCGTGCATTGGCGACGCGTGCGACGGACGCCGATCGAGCGCATCCTGACTCCCGAGTTCTGAACGAGCCGACGCAGACGTTCGGCGAGCGGCTCGACTCGGTCTGCATCCACGGGCCGACTCGCTGCGAACGGATCCACATGTCGAAGCCAGTCATGCTCACTCTCGCGCCGTTGCTCGTGTTGCTCGCGGGCGCATTCGTCCTGACCAGTTGCGCGGGTCTCTCGCGCGACGAAGTCGAGCGTCGCCTCGCGGAGTTGCCGCAAGGCAAGGCGCTGCGGGACCTCGGACTCCGCGAATTCACCGCGGCCGGCGTCGACGGTCGCGCGTGGATCGCGGCGCGCTCTGCGGATGCTCCCGCCGACGCGCCGACGTTCGTGCTCGTCCACGGCACGCCGGCGACACCGCAGACCTGGATGCCGTTCGTCGACGGCAGCGCGAATCTGCGCGCAGCGGGCGACGTCGTCCTGCTCGAGATCCCCCGCCACGGCGCGGCGCGAGCCGAACTCGAGCCCGGCACCTTCGCCCAAGCCGGCGCTTTCGTCGCCGGTGCGCTGGCGGCGCTCGACCTGCGCGATGTCGTGCTCGTGGGCCATTCGTACGGCGGCGAGTTCGCGCTGCACGCCGCGCTCGAGGCGCAGGACCGACTGCGCGGCCTGGTGCTGATCGACAGCGCCGGCCTGCCGCGCGAGCGCGAGGAGTTCCTGCCCGAAGAAATCGCGATGCGCGAACATCCGCTGGCGAAGTTCGGCATCTGGCTGCATGACGAGGAGCGAGTCCGGGGCGCGCTGGTGCCCCACTTCGCGAACGCGCCGCGCGACGAGTTCGCGACCGAGGCGTTCCTCGCGTGCGCGCGGTCGTCGACGTGGGACGCGATGGTCGAACTCGCGCGCGACGAGAACGGCACGCGCGCGAGCGAGTTGCCTCGCGTGCACATTCCTGTGCTGCTGCTGTGGGGCGAGCGCGACCTCGCCTATCCGCCGAGCAAGTTCGCGAGCCGCTTCGCCGCGGACCTTCCCGACGCGAAGCTCGTGGTCCTCGACGGCGCCGGCCATTACCCGATCGAAGAAGCCCGCGATCGCGTCGCGGCGGAACTCGTCGCGTTCGCGCGATCGGCGCCACCACGACGCTGACTCGGCGCAGATTTGCGCCGCGCGATCACTTCGGCGCGACGCCCTCGCGCACGACCGCGAGCCACGGCATCGGGTAGCGCGCGAGCGCGCGACCGTCCTCGTCATGCACGACGATGCGCAGCGCCGGCGCGCCGGCGTCGCGAAGTGTTCGCAGGAGTTCGCGGACGGCACGAGCCCGGCGCAGTGAATTGGCTTTGCCGTCGACGCGCGCGCGCGCGGCCTTCAGCAACAGCTTGAACGGCACGCGTAGTTCGCGTGCCGGCGCGCCGTCCGCTCGCACGACTGCCGCCAACGCGGCGACGAAGCGCTCGTCGACATGCAGCAACGTCGCGCCATCGACGCCGCGACGCGACAGCGCCGTCGCGGCCACCTCGACCGCGTCGCGCGGCCCGATGACCACATGCCCGAGGCGCGGCTGCGCGCGCTCGCCGACGGCTTGGATCGCCGCGGCCGCGCGGCGCGCGCCGTCGAACGCAGGCAGGCGCTCGAGCTGACCTCGCACACGATCGCCCTCGTCACCGAATGCCGCGTGCAAGGCGCGCTCGAGCCGATCGGCGTCCTGCGCGCCTTCGAGCACGAGCCCGGCCTGCGCGAGCTTGCGGACGCGCGCAACCTGATCGTCGCGGCCCTCGAGCTTCGGCACGAGCACGGCGCGCGTGCGACTCGCGAGGATCTCCTGCGTCGTGTTGTATCCCGCGAGCGCGATCATCGCGTCGGCGGCGCCCGTGAGCGCCGTCATCGCGGGCTCGAACGGCACGATCGTGAGGACGTCCTGCGCGGATGCCAGCGACTCCGGCGCGCGCAGCGGTCCCGAGATCGCCACGATCTTCACGTCGCGTCGCTCACGCGCGACGCGCACGGCCGCGGTCAATGCCTCGCGGAAGAACGTCGCGCACTCGTCCGCCCCACCCCCGCCCGGGCTGACGACGACGAGGCGAGTGTCCTTCGCGACTCCGTAACGGTCGCGCACGGCGTCGCACTCGGCCGCGGTCGCCCGAGGCGCAGCGACCTCGCCGACGAACGCGAGGCGTTCGACGAACGCGGCGGGCATCCCCGTCGCATCGAAGTCGTCCTTGCGGTGCGGCACCAACAGCAGGTCGACCAGAGCTCGCCGCGTCTCGCGCTTCACCAAGCGTCGCGCCGATTTGCCGACGCGATGACGCAGGACGAGCACTTGGCGCGCGGCGAGCTTCTTCGCCACACGCGCGAGCAGTCCGCGCCAGTACAGGTAGTCGTAGACGATCACGTCGGGCTGCTGCGCGAGCAGGATCGCTTCGAGGACCGCGTTGCTCGTGGCCAGCCACGCCGCGCGCAGCTCGCGCGTCGGATCGAACGGCAGGAACGGCCGCAGCACCGTGAAGCCGTCCTGCGCGACGAACTCGGGCTTGATCGAGTTGGTGACGAACACGATGTCGACGCTCGGATCGCGCTCGCGCAGCGCGCGCGCGATCTGACGCGTGCGGTTCAGGTGGCCGAGACCGATGCCGTTGATCGCGACGAATACGACCTTCACGACGACTCCTCGACCTCGGGAACGCCGCTGACGAACGACTCCAGGAACGTCGCGACCTTGCGCGCCCGTGCGGCGAACGTGAAGCCTAGCGCGCGTTCGCGCGCGGCGTCACCGAGCAGACGACGGATGCCGTCGTCCGCGAGGAGTTCCGTGATCGCGGCGGCGAGCGCGACCGGATCGTTCGGCGCGACCAGGCGCGCGTCGACGCCATCGCGGACGAAGCAGCGCAGCGCCGGCGTGTCCGCGGCGATCACGGCTTTGCCGCGCACCATGCCTTCGAGCAGCTTCAGTGGGCAGGTGTAGCGCTCGCCCTCGCCGGAGTCGCCGTCGACCGGCACCAACACGATGCGCGCGCGAGAGACCAAGTCGAAGACCTGCGCGCGCGGGACTTGCCCGAAGAACGTCACGTTCGCACCGAGTGCGGCCGCCTTCACCTTCAGCGCGTCGAGGCGTTCTGGCGGATTGCCGCCGACGATCGCGAGCGACGCGCCGGCGCGCGCCGCGGCCTCGACGCAGACGTCGACGTTCTTCCACGGGAACAGCGATCCGGCGTAGACGCAGTCGAACGCCTCGGCGCCGGACGCGCGCGGCAACGGCGGTACGCCGTTCTCGGCCGTGATCATCGGCGCCGCCTTGCGCAACGTCGCACGCAGACGCTCGAACAGCAGCGGATGGGACGCGACGACGCCGTGCGCGCGCGAGAACACGCGCGTCTCGAGTCGCTCGTGACGCGCGATCGTGCCGGCGCCGAAGCCCTGTTCGCCGCGCTTCTCGGTGTAGATCTTGTGGGCCTCGTAGACCACGGGCACGCGCAACCAGCGTGACGCCAGCAGCAAGAAGCGCGCGAGCTTGCCGTCGCGCAGCGTGCGGAAGTAGATCACCGTGCGACGCCGTCGCACGAGCGATCGCAACCACACGAGCAGCGCGCCGCGCCGCATCACCGATCGCACACCGGAACTCTTGGTCAGGCGGATCGATGGTTCGGCGACGAGAACGAGGTTCTCGTGAGGCTCGAGCCCATAGGCCGCGAGCGTGGCTTCGCGCGTGTCCTTCAGCTTGGGGACGATCAGGAACACTTCGTGCCCGAGGTCGGCCAGCGCGCGACACGTCTCGATCGTCTGCACCAGGTTCGCCTCGACGCCCGGCAGCGCCAGCGGATGGACGTAGAGGATCCGCAGCGTCGGCCCGCTCATGCGAGCAGTCCCTTGGCGGTCAATGCGCGGAGAATCGCGTTCCACGCGTGCTCGGTCGCGTGGCCGGGCTCATGGAAGATGTCCGCGGCCAGTGCGCGACGGACGTCGGAGTGGCGCTTCGGATC
Source organism: Planctomycetota bacterium (assembly GCA_052034255.1). Taxonomy (GTDB): domain Bacteria; phylum Planctomycetota; class B15-G4; order B15-G4; family JADJEK01; genus JADJEK01. Next base: position 13,417 of record JBPOIU010000231.1, read on the forward strand.
CGCCAGCGCCGCGTCCAATGCCGGCAGCAGAGCGGCCGGTCCGTCGATCACGTCGCCGGATCTGCGGCCCCACGTGTCGAGGTCGGCCTTGTCCTTCACCTTTTCCTCGAGGCGCTCGATGTCGAGGAACACGATCGGACGATCGAGCAACGCGAACTCGTTCGCGACCGACGACGCGTCGCTGACGAGCACGTCGGCCGCCGCGAGCAGCGGCACCACGTTGGCCGCGTCGACGAACCGGAAGCGCGGGCTCTCGAGCATCGCGAACAACGCGCGCCAGTCGCGCTTCGCCTTGCGCGGATCGAGCGAGTTGTCGTGCAGCTTGACGATGACGTTGCCGGAGAAGCGCGCGAGTTCGCGCGCCAACGCTTCGCCGTGATGGATCAACGACGACATCTTCTTCGACCACGTCGGCGCGTAGAGCACCGTCGGCAGCGCCGGATCGAGCGCGAGGCGCGTCAGCACGTCGTCGCGGCGCAGCGAGCCGTCGACGAGCGCGTCGAGCTTCGGCATGCCGACGGTCACGAAGCGCTCGGCGTTCGCCGCGGTCAGGATGCCGCGCTGCTCGAATTGGCGGCGCATGTACGGGCCGGCGAGCAGCAGCAGGTCGTAACGCAACGCGTTCTGGTGCACCGCGTGGTTGCGGAACGACACGCCGTGGAACAGATGCACCTTGATCCGCGAACGCGGCGCGACGACGCCGAAGTCGGCGGACAGATAGACGTCGAAACGCTTGAACCGCGCGCGCCAAACGGGGAGCGGAGCGATCTGCTCGACTCCCGCCGCCGTGAACACGCGCGCGCCCGCATCGTCGCCGAACCACTTCGCGGCGCCACGCACGGCGAAGCGCGGATCGAGCGTGAACCGCCGCAACAGCGGTCGCATCATCACGGCGCCGACCGGTTTCTTCGCGTACGCGAGCACCTCGATCACGCCGTGCGCTCCTCATGCGCGACGACGGACGGCGGGACGTTCACTCGCGATGCCGGCAACACGACGCAGACCTTGAGCCCCGCCTTCCCGCCGGGCTCGATCGTGACCCGGCCGCCGCGCCGCTCGCTGACGAAGCGCGCGACCGCCAGCGCGAGGCCGAGCGCCGGCCGTTCCTTCCACGTCGCCGTGGGCTGGAACGCATGCACGAGGTCGAGCCCCTGCGGCACCGGCAACGCGTCCTCGACGCACAGCAACACGCCATCGGCGTGGACACGCACGCGCAGATCGACGCGCGTCGCACGGTTCGCCGCGAGCGCCGCGAGCCGCGCCGAGCGCAGCAGGCGGATCAGCACGAGGCGGACTTCGTTGTGCGAGCCGCGCACCTCCGGCAACCGCCGTGCGGCTTCGACGCGCAAGCGCACGCCGTCGCGGTCGAACTCGTCTTCGAGGTCGCGCTGGATCTCCTTCACGACCACGCGCACGTCGGTCGCCGGCGCGGCGCCGACGTCGCGCCCGGCGAGTACGGCCAGCGTCAGGCGCGCGTCGTCGACACGGTCCGCCGCGCGCGCCAAGCGGTCGAGCTCGGCGTTCGAATCGCGACCGTCCGCCGCCGCGCGCGCGGCGAAACGCAAGCGCTCGATGCCCGCGCGCAATGCCCCGGTCGGATCGCGCAACTCCTGCGCCAGCGCTTCGGCGACGGGGTCGAGGGCCGCACTGTCGAACTCGGGCGGACGCACCGCGGCGACCTGCGCCGCGGCGGTCGCGACGGCCAGCGCGGCATCGAGTTCGCGCTCGCGTTCGAAGCGCGCCTCGCGCTCCACGCGGTCGTGCTCGAGTTGTTCGACACGCTCTTCGAGCAAGCGTGAATGACGCCGCTGCCACACGGTGAACACCGCCAGCGCGAGCAACAGCACCGCGGTGACGGCGCGCGCTCCGAGCGCGATCGACGGCAACACGAACGCGACGAGCACGCTGGCGATGCCAGCCAGGGTCAGCGTCGAGCGTTCGCTCAAGACCCACGCACACGCGGCGACCGGCAGCGCGGACAGCGTGACGAGCGGCCCAAAGTCCTTGCCGAAGAACCCGTCGAGCAAACCGAGCACGATCACGTCGGCGAGCAGCGAGCCCCAGAGGCACGAGCGCTGGACCTTCGGCCGCGCTTCGCCGACGCGATGCGCGATGACCAGCAGCAAGAGGTTCGCGACGGCGGCGCCGAGCACGGCGCCGATGATCGCCGAGGGGTGCGCGAGCTGACCGCGTTGAGCGGCGATGAGCGTGATCGCGATCACCGGGAACAACGCGAGGAAGCGCACCGCCACGAAGCGGCGCAGCCACGCCCACGGTTCGACTCCGCTCAGCTCTCCCATGCCACGGCCTCGTCGGTTGCGCTCTGCGCCATCGTCTCGACGTGCGCGAGCACGAGTTCCGGCAATGCCGCCAATGCGTATCCACCTTCCAGGACCGACACCACGCGGCCGCCGCAGCGTTTGCGGGCGTAGCGCACCAGCCGCTGTGTGATCGCGCGAAAATCGTCGACGGCCAGATGGAGCCCGCCGACCGGATCCGCGGCGTATGCGTCGAACCCCGCCGACAACAGCAGCAGTTGCGGTTGGAACCGCGCATCGACGGTGCGCAGCGCTTGGTCGAGCGCCGCGTGGTACTGCGCCGGCGTGGTGTGTTCGGACAGCGGGACGTTCAGCGTGGCGTGCTTGAGGCCGCCGCACGGTCCATTCGCGTGGGGCCCGCCGCTGCCGGGCCAGAACGGCCAGCGATGCAGCGAGACGAAGAACACCGAGGCATCCGCATCGAACGCCGCTTCAGTGCCATTGCCGTGGTGGACGTCGAAGTCGACGATCAGCACGCGCTCGACGCCGCGCCGCAACTGCGCGTGACGCGCCGCGATCGCGACATTGTTGAACAGGCAGAAGCCCATCGGCAGTTCCGCCAGCGCGTGGTGACCGGGTGGGCGCACGAGGCAGAACGCGCGTTCGGCGTCTCCGCGCAGCACGGCATCGACCGCTTCGAGCGCCGCACCGGAAGCCGCGAGGGCCGCGTCGTACGAACCGGCCGACATCACGGTGTCCGCGTCGAGCCGACCGCCGCCATCGCGCGCGACGCGCTCGATCGCGTCGACGTAGGACGCGCGGTGCGTCAGCAGCAGGTCGGCCTTCGTCGCGCGGCGCGACTCGCGCAACTCGATGTGACCGCGGCGCGCGGCGCGCTCGAGCGCGGCTTTGCAGACGCGGAACCGCTCCGGACACTCGGGGTGGTCTCCGGGATCGTGAGCGAGGCAGGCGGTCGGCGCATAGACGAGCACGGTCATGCGGGCGCCGATTCTGCTGATCGGCGCGAGCCGAAGAAAGCCCGAAGAACGGCCCGGACGGCAGCGCTGGACGGCCTGAATCGGCGCGGGAGGCCGGGAAGACCCGGTTTTATCCAAGAGTGCGGGAGCGGCTCGCAGGCGGACGGCGGTGCGCGAACGGACCGGGTCAGCGACCGATCGAGACGACCATCGCGCGCATCGGCAACGGGATGCGCACCGCGGCGGCGTCTTCGGAGCGGAACGCCAGCAGGTCGAACGCATCCGCAACGAACATCCAATCGACCGAGCGCGCCGAGCCGAACACCTGCGGCGCCCACGCGCCGACCGGCAACTCGAGACCCGGCCCCTCGATGAGCCCTTCGGCGCCGAACCAGCGGGCGAGCGTGCGCTCGATGCCGTCGGAATAGAGCATCGCGCCGCGATTCGACGACTCGTTCGGTGGCAGCAACAGCGCGCTGGCGCCCACGGGAACCTCGAACGTGCGCCGGCGTTCGAGCGTCCGCGCATCGAGGATCGTGACTTCGCCCCCCGATCCATCGAGCACGAACAGCACGCGCCCGCCGCGATCGGCGCCGACGGCCATTCCCGCGCTGCCGTCGAGGCCACGCAGCTGGAACGCGTCGCGAAGGTTCGAGATCACGACCGACGTCAGCGACGCCGCGCGCGCCTTGCGTCCCGAGGTCAGCGCGTACACATGACCGTCGACGACGCGCAGGTCGGTGATGCGTTCCTGGCCGGGCTCGCCGACGGCGACGAGCGCCCCCAGTTGAGTGCGCCGGACGTTGATCTCGCGCACGTAGAGGCCTCGCACCGTGACGAAGCCGCGATGCCCGTCGCCCGTGAGCACCAGTCGGCCACCGTCATCGCCGAGCGGATCGAGCGCCAGGGTGTCGACGATGCGATCGATGGCCGTGTCGAGGATCGCCAGCACTCCGCCGCGATCGGGCGTGGATCCACCGGCGACGACGTAGATGCGGCGACCGTCTTCGGTGATCGCGATGTCCCGCACGTCGGCGGGCAGTTCGAGCGATGCCAACCCGAGGCGCGGATCGTCGGGCACGACGTGGAGCGTGCCGCGATCGCGATCCGAGACGACGTAGGTCTTGGTGCCGCGCGCATCGCGCACCGCGCCGCCGGGCCGACCGCCGCCGAGGTAGATCGGGGCGAACGCGGCCGCGAACGGATCGGCGCCCGGGGCGACGGGGATGCGCTGCAACGTGCTCTCGCCGGTCGCCGCGGAGCCGGTCACGAGCAGCTGCGGCAGTTGGAACGTGCCGCGCGTCTCGATCGTGACGCCATCGTTCTGAGCGATCAGCCAGAACCCACGTCCGGCCGCCCCGCGTTCGATCGGCCAATCGACGCGCGCGGTTCCCGCACCGTCGGTGGCGACGCGCCAGGTGATGCCGAGGGGCTGGCGATTCTCGTCCGTGACGCCGATCTGCACGACCGAGCCCGGGCGGGCCCGTTCGATGCTGATGTGCATCGTCTCGCCTTCGACCGGATGGGCGAAATCGAGCCGCGGCAACTCGGCGGCGACCGCGGGCGCGGTCAGCAACAGCGCAACGACGACGGAACGGAGCAAATTGAGCCCTCGGATCGCGACGGAGTGCCCAGCCGTCGAGATCGTGATTCGGACGCTTGAGACGCTGTCCTGGCGCAGTCACCGGAGGTTACCCCGCGCCGGGGTAGTCGTCCCATCGAGAATTCGGGCGCCGGACTGAACGACGGCCGGGCCAAGCGCGGTGGATTCGTGCCCGAAGCCGGGCGCAAGACCGCTGGAACATGCGGGCGTTCACAGCGGAATCGCGAGCCGCCGCCGCACATGCGCGGCGCCGAGCCCGTCGTTCACTCCGCCGCGAACTTCCACAACCGGCCCCGATCGACGAATAGGACCACGTCTTCCGTCGCCGGAAACTCGGGTCCGATGTCGGGGGCACGGGGATCGACGTTGCGTTGGACCACCTTCGACGATCGGTAGGACGCCGATTGATCGACCAGCACCACGCGTTCGTCGACCGGGCCGTCGCCGAGCGTGCCGTCGACCTGGCGAAACGCGATGAAGCGGTGGTCGAACGACACCGCGACGCCGAACTTATGCACCAGTCCGGTCGTGAGGTTGCGGGTGCGGCGAGCGCCGGATTCGAACGGCCAGATCTGCGCGACCTGCACGTAACCGTCGCCGTCGGTCTTCTCGACCATGACCCAGGCTTCGTTGAGATCGCGCTCCGCGACGTAGCACCGGTCGACCGCGTCGGTGAACCGACCATCGCACACCCAAACCGACTTGCCGTCGGGCGGATGGAAGCGCGAGATGCCGCCGACTCCACGCTCGAACAACAGCGTCCCGGTCTCGGGCAACCAGTACGGAAGGACGGGCGCGACGTCGTCGATCACATGGCTCTGCGCACCCTGCGCATCGAACACGCGCAGGCGCGCCGGAACGCGCTGCGCCGCGCTGGCGGCAGGAACGCACAACAGCGCGAAACCCTGTTCCCCCGGCATCGCGGTGACACCGCGTGCGACCTCATCGGAAAGCGTGAACGGGACGTCCGTGGTCGCCAACGTCTCGAGCTCGAGCCACTTGAGCGCTTCGATCCGCTCCGCGGTGCGGACCGCGAGCAGCATGCGGCGCGCACCGCGCTCCAGTCCCCCCCGTTCGCGCGCTCCGGCGACGACCGGCACCAAGCGTCGGCCTTCGGGAACGTCGACGTCCGTCCGGAGCACCGCGCTCGCGCCGCGCGGCTGCCGCACGACGTAGCGCTGTGTTCCGCTCGTCGCGCCGGCCACCACGTAGGCGTTGTCGTCTCGATCGAACACGAGCGCGTCGGCCCGCGCGCCGGTCGTGAGCATGCCGACGTTCGCCCCCGCGAGATCGACGATGCCGAGCGAGCCGTCCGGCCGCCCGACGCCCAGCACGCGACCGGAGGGAGAGACCACGAACCACTCAGCGGGCCCGAGGTCGATCGCATTCGAGCGGAACGCGAAGTACCCGACGGCGACCGCGATGCCGAGGGCGGCAACGGCGCCGAGGCGAACGAAACGTGGAGTCATGGCACCCCGCGGCAAAACGGTTCTGGCCACAACCAGCGAGCGAGGAAGGACGTGGAGCTGCCCTCGGGGATTGAACCCGAGACCTCTTCCTTACCAAGGAAGTGCTCTACCGCTGAGCTAGGGCAGCTAATCTGTCGCCCGAAAGGCGCGCGACTCTAGCGAGCGTCGGTTGCAGGCGCAACCGCACGGAAGTGCCGTCGAGGATGGAGTTCATGAGCGACGGCGGCGCAGGTCGGTCCCGAGCGGTGGGCATTCGGGGCCTGGTGGCCGCCGTGCTGGCCGTCGGGGTGGCGTTCGGACCGCTCGGCTGCGGGGATCGCCCGCCGCGGAAGTCCGCGGATGGGCCGCTCGACGTCCTGTTGGTGACGCTGGACACGACCCGCTTCGACCGCACGGCGGTCGGCGGCGCACCGAAGACGCGGACTCCCCACCTCGCCGCCTTGGCGGACGCCGGACGCACGTTCGTGCGCGCGTACGCGCCGGTGCCGGTGACGCTCCCGTCGCACACCACGGTGCTCGCGGGCGTGTTGCCGCTGACCCACGGTCTGACGCAGAACGGCACGCGCCGAGTCCCCGACGACCTTCCATTGATGCAAGAACGGTTCGCGGCCCGCGGCTATGCCACGGCGGCATTCGTGTCGGCGACGGTGCTGGATGCCCGTTACGGGCTGGCGCGGGGGTTCACACGATACGAGGCTCCGCCGCCGGGCGCCGCCGAACGCTCGGGTCGCGAAACCGCAATGCGCGCGGCCGAATACGTGCGCACGCTGCCCGTCGAGCGCTCGTCGTTCCTGTGGGTGCACTTCTACGACGCCCATGCGCCGTATGCGCCGCCCGCCGGGACCGACGCTCCCACGCCGTACGACGGCGAAGTCCGCGCTGCCGACGACGCGCTCGGGGTCGTCCTCAACGCGCTGCGCACGGCGGGTCGGCTCGAGCGCACGCTCGTCTGCGTGACCGCCGATCACGGCGAGGGTCTCGGCGACCACGGCGAGGACGAGCACGGCATGTTCCTGTACGAAGAAGCCATCCATGTCCCGCTGGTGCTGTCACTGCCCGGCGCCGCGTGGAGCGATGGCGGTCGCGACGATCGCTTGGCGAGTTTGGCCGACCTCGCGCCGACGCTGCTGAACCTGTGCGGACTGGATCCACTCGCGCGCAGTGACGGACTGGACCTACTCGGTCGCGAGCGCCACGACGGCGTGTACGCCGAGACCCACGTCCCGCGCGAGTCGCACGGCTTCGCGCCGCTGTTCGCGCGCATCGAACCGCGCTGGAAGTACATCGAGGCGCCGGAGGCCGAGCTCTACGACCTGGTCGCCGATCCGCGCGAATCCAACAACGTGATCCGAGCGGCGACCGCCGACTCGGCGCGCATGCATGTGGAGCTGGATCGCGTGCGCGCGACCGCCCGCGCCGAAGACGGCGCGCGCGTCGCGCTCGCACCCGAAGATCAGCGGCTGCTCGAAGAGCTCGGTTACCTCGGCGGCGGCACCGCGCGCGCGTCCGGGCTCGACCCGAAGATCGGCATCCACTTGCACAACATGCTGCGCGAAGCCAGCAAGCGGCTCGCGAAAGGGGACGCCGCGGGAGCGCTCGATCTCGCGCAGCGGGCGCGCAAGACCGACCCGGGCAGCCGCGCCGCGGCGCACATCGGCGCGCGCGCGGCGGTCGCGAACGGAGATCCCGCGCTCGCCGAACAGTGGCTCGCCAATCATCTACGCGGCGATCCCGATGACGGAGAGGGGTGGCTCGAACTGGGCATTCTGCGCGGCAATGCCGCGCCGGTCGCGGCGGCCGAGTGTTTCGAGCGCGCGCTGCGCGCCAACCCATCCAGCTTCGAAGCTGCGTTCAATCTCGGCATCGCGCGCGAGCGCGCGGGCGATGGCGCCGCCGCGCGGGCCGCGTACGAGGTCGCGTTGCCTCTCGATTCCGACGGCCGCGCCCACAACGCGCTCGCGTGGGCGCTGGCGACCGGCGACCCGAGCGCGTCGGGTGCGCGCGCACTCGAACTCGCGCGAGTCGCCGTTTCCCGCCAACCGCGCAACGCGGATTTCCAGGACACACTCGCCGAAGCGCTCGCGGTCACCGGCGACCTCAATGCGGCGGTCGAAGCTGCGCGGGAAGCCGTGCGCGTCAGCGGCAGCCAGCGCGCGGATCTCATCGAGCGCCTGAAGCGCTTCGAACAACGGGCGGGAAAACGCTGATGGACGACGTCGAACCTCGGTCGCGCTTGCCGGCACTGCTGGTCGCCGTCGCGCTGGCCATCGTGGCGTTCGTGCAGCACGCGCTGGTCGACGAGTTCGAGCGCGCGGCGGTCGCCGTGAGCCCGGAGGGCGAGCGCGCTGGTTTCCCGCTCGACGACACCTGGATCCACCTGGTCTATGCGCGCAGCTTGGCGCACGAGTTCGCACCTGCGTACAACCCGGGTGAACCGGAAGCGGGGCAATCGAGTCTGGCCTGGGGTCTGCTGCTCGCTCCGGTGCACCGCGTCGCCGAGGCCTTCGAAGTGCCGATCGCTCACGCCGTGCGCACGTTCGGCGCGATCGTCTGGATCGCGCTCGCACTGCTCTGCGCGGCAACCATGGCGAAGCTGCGGATGCCCGGCGCCCCGTTCGCTGCGGTCGCGGCGGCCGCGTTGGTCGGGCTCGATCCCGCGCTCGCCTTCAGCGCGGCATCCGGCATGGAGCCGCCCCTTGCGGCGTTGTGCGTCGTCGCGTGCGTCCATGCGTTGATCGACGGGCGCACGATCCGCGCCGGCTTCTGCGCGGGCTTCGCCGTCTGGGCGCGGCCCGAGTTGCTGCCCCTGGCACTGCTCGCGGCCGCGTGCGCTTGGCGCACGACCGCACGTACCGCCCCAATCGCGTCCACGCCGTCGGTGGACGATGCGTCCACGGATCCCTTATCCACGACGGCGTCGGCGTCGAGCGCGCCGCTCGCTCCGTCGCTCACCGCGCGGACTCCGCTGCACGCGGCGCTCGAAGTGTTGTTGCCGACCGTGATGCTGGCTCTCGTGTGGATCGTGCTCTGCCTCGGGATCACCGGACGCCCGTTGCCGAACACGTGGTACGCGAAGGCCGAGACGTTCGGATGCGTCGAAGGCGCAATGCGCGGCGTGGCCGGACTGGCGAAGACCTGGGCCGACGGGCCGTGGTTCCAGGTGGCTTCGGGATGGCTGTTCCCCGCGATCGGTGTGGCGACGCTGTGGTTCCGGGCGTCGCGCGCGGCATCCGTGTTCCTGATCACCGCGCCATTCCTGTTCGCCGCGGCGATCGGCGCGACGCGCGAGCTGCCGACGCTCGATGCGTTCTATTGGCAGCGCTACCTCGTGCCGATGTTGCCGTTGCTGCATCTATGGACCGCGGCCGGCATCGGCATCGCGGGATCGCTGATCGCCGACGTCGTGCGCGCCAAACCCGCTGGACCGTCGACGCTGCCCGCACCGCTCATCGCGTTGTTGCTCGCCGCGCTGATCGGCGTCGCGTTCATGAAGGTCGGACCGAAGCTGGAAGCGGCGCGCGATCGCTTCGCGCGTGACGTGCGCGACGTCGATGGGTTGGACGTGGGCTCGGCGCGCTGGCTGGTGACCCAGCATGCCGCTCGACCACTCAAATCGGTCGGCGTGATGGACGCCGGCGCCGCGCGGTACTTCTTGCCGCCCGAGGTGCGCGTCGTCGACCTGATCGGCCTGAACGACGGCGAGCTCATTGCGCGCGCGATCGCGAACGAGGATCTCGGACCCTACCTCGAGAGCCGCCGCCTCGACGCGATGCTGTTGCTCGAACCGGATCCCGGTTCGGTTCCGTTCATCGGCTTCGGACAACGCACGAACATGGTCCGCCTGCATGAACGCGTCGCGCACGAATACGGAGTGCTCGGCACGGTCGCGCCCAAGGCGATGTCGGCCTGGCTGCGGAGACCGTGAGCGCGGGGGGCGTACTTCGCCGCGCGATTCGAACGCTGCGCGCTCGGTGAGACGCGATCAGCCCGCCTTCGCCTGACCGCCCTTGCCCTTGCTGCCGATTCCCGGCTCGCGCGCGAAGCGATCGAAGTTGTCGACGTCCCGGAACGTGCGCGGAGCCGACCCGTTGCGTTCCAACCCGACCCCGCTGTGGACCGGTGCGGAGACCGTCTCGAAGACGAGCTTCTCGGCCTCCGTGAACGCCATCAGGAACGCGACGGTGGCGAAGAAGTTCTCGGTGAACGGGCGCCCGCCCGCGACGCGATTGGGATCGTTCTTCAACCAACCGGTGTCGGCCATGCGACGATCGAAACGCGTCCGCAGGCCTTCTGAGCCGCCCTTCACTTCCATCTTGCCGCCGTAATACAGCGACTCGGGAGCGGTCCAGCGGACCGTCAACGCGTTCCCGCGTTCGTTCTGTCCCGAGATCTGGAACTCGGCGACCACACCCTTGGCACTCGTCGCTCTGCGGTACACGAAGACCCCGTTTCTTTCCTTGGAGCCCCCCGCTTCCCCGAGAAGGGCGGTCCGATAGCCTGAGGCAATGCGCCACGCCAGTCGGACGCGCCAATAGAAAAGCCCGCATCCAGAAGTTGTCCACGCGTTTTCCACAATTTCCGAGCAAGCGTGGGTAAAGGCTCCCGGGGTGGGCGGATCTCACCCTCAATCCCCTCCGAACAGCCCATCAATTCCCCGTTCGGCCTTTCATTGGCCGTTCAACTGGCTTCGATCTTCGCCCCAGGCTGAATTCCGTACTCCTTCAGCTTCCGCTGGAGGGTGCGCAGGCTGATGCCCAGTTCGCGTGCCGCTTGCGTGCGATTTCCACCGTGGGCGTCGAGCGTCGCGAGGATCGCTCCTCGTTCCATGTCGGCCAAGGTCTGACCCACCGCGAACAGCCCCGCCGTCGGCGCCGCGATCGGCCGCGCATGCTCGCCGGCGATCTGGACCGGAAGGTCCTTGGCGTAGATCGTGTCGCCGCGGCTCAACACCGCGGCGCTTTCGATCGTGTTCTTCAGTTCGCGCACATTTCCAGGCCAGTCATAGTGTTGCAGCAAGCGGAGTGCCTCTGGGTCGAGCGTCAGGTCGCGCAGGCCGTGCTCCGTCACGGCGGCGTCCAAGAACGCTCGGGCAAGCAGCGGGACGTCGTCGCGACGATCCCGCAGCGGCGGCAACGTGATCGTGACGACCTTCAGTCGGTAGTACAGATCCTCGCGGAACTTACCGTCGCGGACCGCCTGTCCGAGATCGCGGTTCGTCGCCGCGACGAAGCGGACGTCGACCTTGACCTCCTGCGTCGAGCCGAGCGGCACGTACGCCCGTTCCTCGAGGGCGCGCAACAACTTGGCCTGCAGCGAGACGTCGAGCTCCGCGACCTCGTCGATGAACAGCGTGCCGCCGTCCGAGGCCCCAAGAAGCCCCTTTCTTCTCTGCACAGCACCTGTAAATGCCCCTTTCTCATGGCCGAAGAGTTCCGACTCGACCAAGCTCGCGGGGAGCGCCGCGCAATTGAACGCGACGAAGGGTCGGTCACGTCGCGTGGAGTGCTCGTGGACCGACCGTGCCACCAATTCCTTGCCCGTTCCGCTCTCACCCGTGATCAGAACCGTGGCCCGAGTCGGCGCGACGTGGCGGATGACATCGAAGATCTGCAGCATCGCCGGTGAACGGCCGATCATGCGGTCGAGGCCGAACTTGCCCCCCAATTGCTGCCTGAGCTGCCGGACTTCGTTGCGCAGCACCCGCTTCTCGAGCACGTCCTCCACCAAGCGCACCAGCACCGTCGGATTCACGGGCTTCGTCACGTAGTGGAATGCGCCTTCGCGCATCGCCTGCACGGCGGTGTCGACGCTCGCGTAGCCGGTCGTGACGATCACCTGGACGTCGGGGTTCTTCGCCTTCGTCTGCTTCAGCACGTCCAGTCCGGACATGCCGGGGAGCTTCAGGTCCGTGACGACGACGGCCGTGTCGTCGTCGACATGCGCCAGTCCTTCGCGTCCATCGCTGGCGGCCGCGACATCGAAGCCTTTGTCCTGCAGATACTCGACCAAGGATTGTCGCAAGGTATCGTCGTCCTCGATCAGGACGACGCGGCCCTCGCGATGATTCGCCTCTCCTGTCATGGCAACGCTCCCGACGCGTCAGTTCGCCGTACCGTTGGAGACAGTTCTTAAGGCATGTCGCTCCTCCACGCCAGATCGCCGCAGTGCGGAAGCCGTGCGAGGCAGGGCCGCCACCCATCCAGCGGAAGGTCCCGGGGTTTGACCCCACACCTGCCCCCGGGTCTGACCCCGGCGTTTCGAGTGGTGTTGCTGTTCCTCGCCCTCTCGGTGGGCGCCTGCGTCCAGAACGAGCAGCCGGCGAGCTTCGGATCGATCCGCTTCGACATCGGCGACGCCTCGACCAAGTTGGTGGTGCTCGGGACGTCGGCGACGAACGCGCGCTTCGATGACCCCTACCGTTGGATCCCGCGCCGACCAGCGGCGCTGGCGTTGCTGGCGCCGACCGAGCAGCGCCTGTTCCTCGTCGGGACCCCGCGCGGCATCGTCGGTCAGATCGACGCGCTGCGCACGAACCCGAATCTGCCGACGTCGAAAGCGTCCGGTCTCGTCATCGACGGCGTCGTTCCGACCGATGCGTCCGACGCGACGATCGACGGCCTGCTCGAACTCGCCGCCCGCCCGGCGTCGTCCGCTCTGACGATTTTCGCGCCGGCGGGACTCGACCGGCGCCTGCGCGGTGCGCTCGTGCGCCGGGGCGCGCAATCGACGTTCACGTTCGTCGAAGTGCCCATCGATCGGCCGATCGATCTGTGCTCGGGGCTGTCGCTGACCGCGGTCCCCCACGACGGCCCCGACGAGCCGTTCGCGTTCGCGATCCGCGGCGCGCGCCGCTCGCTGCTGTACGCGCCGAATCTGCCGGGTTCCATCGATCCGTTCGTCGCGTTGCGCGACGCGATCGCGTCGAACTCGATCGCTCTGCTCGCTGCCGCGCCCTTCGAGTCCGGAGCCATCCCACCCGCGGCCACATCGAGCGCCGCCGAGACGACGACGGTCCGCGCGCTGCTGACGCGCTTCGTCCCCGAACATCGCTGTTTGGATCCCGCGTCGTCGCTGCGCGCGCAGTTGGCGGCGCTCGGTGCCGTCGTGTTGGACGATGGTTTCGAGCTCTGGTTGTGACGGAGCTCGCGTGAAGCGCCGATGCGCGCGCCACCGCACGCCGCGCGTCGGAGCCGCTCAGGCCCTCATGGGCGGCCGAGCCACACTTTGACCATGCGCTTCGTCGCCGTGTACTTCACGCCGTCCTGCTCCTCGCAGCCGACCCATGGACTGTCGAACGTCTCGGGGATGCGATCGCCGTAGCCCTCGTGCTGCAGCGCGATGCCGAACAGCCGCTCCATCGCTTCGGAGCCGGTCTTGTCGTCCGGCAATACGCGCGCGAAGTTCTTCTTCGCCAGACGATCGAGCACTTCGCGGCGGCAGAACAACATGCACCCGAACACCATCTTGAAGCCGTCGTCGAGCCATGCGTAGTCGCTCCGACGCAGCGCTTCGCGGCCCCAATCGAGGTGCTTCGGGGCGCATCCGTCCCAGCCGTTCCACCACATCATCCCGGACACGTCGTGCTGCGCGAGATCGTCGACCCGATCGCGCAGGATCACCGTGTCTTGCATGAAGAAGTAATGGTCGCGCGGGTACTTCGCGTAGACGTGCCACAGGGCGCCGGCTTCGTAGTGCCGATTGCCGACGTCCTCGACGATCGCGCCGAGCCGATGCATCTCCGCGAAGTAGCTCTTGTCTTGCGACGCGCTGTCGGTGACGACGATCTCGGCCTCCGGATAGAGCCGTCGGATCGTGCGCACGCTCTCGACGACGACCGGGCGCGTCTTGTCGAACCGGCAGACCAACGCGAACATCGCGTCCTCTTTCACCCCACGGGCCACCACGCGGAACAGAACCGTCGTTGTCTTCGAATGCGGAAGCCCTCGAACTTGACTCGTTCCGTGATCGCGCCGCCGCCGCGTGGCGCACGCATGCGACGCTTCGCGACCTCGGCAGACCGCCCCGCACGTTGCGTCAAGTCCCGCGCTCGACGGGCCGATAAGAAACGCGTCCGGTCGTGCCCGTGCCCCGCGTGCCTCGCTTCCGAGGACATGCAGGCCAGCGCTTCGCACCGGGATGCGGGGCCATGGCTCTCAAGGGCGACACCAGCAACCTGCTGCTCGCGGACATCTTCCAGACGCTCTCACAGAGCCGTCAGAAGGGTCTGTTGACGCTACGCATCGGGCAAGAAGCCCGTCGCGTCCTGTTCGCCGACGACGGCATCTCGCTGTACGACGCCAAAGCGTTCCGCGCGCCGCGCATCGCGCACCTCCTCGAATCGAGTGGCCGCGTCTCACGCAATCTGCTCGATGCGGCGATCCAAGGCATCGAGCGCCTCGGCTCCGATGCGTTCTCGTCGGTCGCCGTGCTCGATCGCCTGGTCGAGCGCGACATCCTCGAACGCGCATTCGCCGACCGCTTGCTCGCGACGGAAGTGCGCGAAGAGCTGCTCGACCTGTTCGCGTGTCCGCGCATGGAATTCGAGTTCCAAGAGGACGAGGCGAGCGGCGAGTCGGTCCCGAAGTCGTGCATGTTCCGCACCGAAGAGCTCGTGCTCGAGGCCGCGCGGCGCATGGACGAGTGGAAGATGATCCTCGCGGCGATCGACGACCTCGAGGACTACTACGTCGCGCGCCCCGAAGTCCGCGCCACGGACGCCGAGCAGCCGATCGCGCACCAACTCGACGGCAGCCGCACGTTGACCGAAGTCGCCGAGTCGCTGCTCGTGTCGCGCTTCGAAGTCGCGCGTTCCGCGGCGCGGTGGATGGACGCCGGAACATTGCGCCTCGCGTCGGTGAAGGAAATGATCGAGGCCGCCCGCCAGATCGACGTCCAAGTCGGTGGGCCGCGCTGCGCTCGCTTGCTCGATCGCGCCCGCGCGCGCCTCTCGAACACGGATCCGCGGTTCGAAGATCTCGCGGAGCTCTACGCGGCCGCCGGCGCGAAGAGCCAGGCCGTGCTGTGCTTGCTGACCCGCGCCAAGGTCTTGCGCGGCGAGAAGAACGACGCGGCCGCGTTCACCTGCATCCTGCGCGCGCGCGACATCGACCCCGATGACCGCGACGTCCTGTCCGCACTCGCCGACCTCTACGCGACACGCGAAGACGACAAGGCCGAAGCCGAAATCGCGACGCGACTCGCGACGCTGTGCGCGCAAGCCGGTGAG
Source organism: Planctomycetota bacterium (assembly GCA_052034255.1). Taxonomy (GTDB): domain Bacteria; phylum Planctomycetota; class B15-G4; order B15-G4; family JADJEK01; genus JADJEK01. The sequence goes on from JBPOIU010000231.1 coordinate 28,950, forward strand.
TTCGAAAAAGCCTGCGACTGGGGCTCGCGCCTCGCGCGGCTGTTCCCGAATTCGCCGCTGCTCGACAAGGAATTCGAGCAATGGTGCGAACGCGCCGAGCGCCGCTCCTTCGGCGCCGACGTGCTCTCGCAAGCGGTCGGTGGCCGCCGACATCCCGAGCGCATCGTGCTGCTGTACGAGTCGATTCTGCGACTCGACGCGACGCGCAGCGACATCCGTCGCGCGCTGACCGGACTGCGCACGGCGCGTCGACGCCGCGGTTTGTTCGTGCTCGGCGGCGTGATCATCGCCGTGCTCGTGATCGGCGGCGGCGCGATGACCGTCCTGAAACGGATGCACGCCGCGCGCTTCGAGGGCCGCTTCGAAACCGCGAAGGCGCTGTTCGACAAGGGCGAGTCGAAGCTCGCCGAAACCGAACTCCAGGCGATCGTCGACGGCGCCGGCGAGGGCCCGATCGTCGAGCAGGCGATGCGGATGCTCGAGGCGGTGCGTCAGCGCATCGCGCGTGACGACAAGGAGAAGGCCGCACGCGAGGACGAGACGCACCGCCAACGCTTGAGCGCGGTGCAGGAGCTCGCGGACGCCGGAGCGCTCGCCGAAGCGTTCGCCGGTTGGCTGGCTCTCGACGCCGACACCCGTGATGTCGACGCGCGCAAGTCGGTCGAGGTGAGGCGCACCGCTCTGATCGCGCTCGTTCGCGAGCGGCGTGAGCGCCTGACGAAGGCTCTGGCGCGTTTCGAGGTTCCCGCGCGGGACGATGCCGCGGCGCTCGAGCGCGCCGCAGCCGAATTCGGTCCGATCTTCTCGGCCGCGGTCGAACAGGACACGCGCGCGCTCGCGGCGTTCTTCGATCGGCTGCCGGCGAACGCGCGCGATCGCGACGAGCTGCGCAAGCTCGCCGCGGCGACGATCGAAGTGATCGACAAGGCGCGCCCGGGCCTCGACGAGATCGCGAAGTCGATGGAACGAACCGCGGAGCTCGACAAACTGTCGGGCGACTACGAACGCCTCCTCGTCCTCGAGCGCAACGCCCGTTACGAAGAGGCGGGTGCCGGCTGGGCGCAACTGCTGCTGACCTATGGCAAGGGTTCGTTGACGTCGTTCTTCGAGGAACGCCAGGCGTTGTGCGAGGCCGCGGCCGCGAGTGCCAAGTCGATCCGTGCCGCGCTCGCGGTGGACGACATCGAAGGCGCGGCCGGGCTGGCGAATGCGGCCGCGCAGCAATTCACGAAGATCGACTTCGGCGGCGCGCACGGCATTCCGCTGCGTCTGACGTCGCTGCCCGAGGGGGCTCGCGTGCGCTCGGGCAGCGAGGATCTCGGTACGACGCCGCTCGACGTCTTCGTGCCGAAGGGCCAGTCGAAGTCGCTCACGCTGTCCGCGCCCGGTTTCGTCGCCGAGTCGATGGTCGTCGACTCCGAAGCGCCGTCGCGCCGCTCCCTCGACCTGAAGCGGGAGGGACGGTTCGCGGTCGAACTCGGCGCGGCCCTCGACGCGCGCCCGGCGGCGAAGGGTGTCGATCTCTTCGTCGGTGCGCGCGACGGCGCGCTGTACCGCATCGACGGCAAGACCGGGACCATCACCGCGTCGTGCAAGACCGGATCGCTCGCGGGCGCTGCCGAACCGCTGCTGCTGCAAGGCAGCGACGTGATCGTCCCGCTCGGTGAGGGCGTGCTCGCCGCGTACCACGCGGAAACGCTCGAGCCGCATTGGAAGGCGACACTCGACAGTCCGTTCGCGGGGGCGCCGCTGCTCGACGGCGATCGCATCCTGGTCGCGCTGACCGACGGGCGCATCGTCGAAGTCCGCAGCAGCGACGGCAACACGCGCACGATCGCGTCGCTCGGTCAAACGCTGCGCGCGGGTCCGGCGACGTACAAGGACGTCATCGCCGTCGGCACGACCGGTGGCCAAGTCATCGCAGTCAAGAAGACCGACGGCTCCGAGGTCTACGCGACGCCGAAGTCGCCGACTCCGGTCGTCGGCTTGGTCGGCGTCGAAGCGCGTTTCCTCGCGGTGAACGACGACGGCTCGATTCGCGCGCTGGACGCGGTGACCGGGGCGCCCGGACTCGAACAGAAGGGGCTCGGCTCCGTGGCCGCGCGACCCGTCGCGCAAGAGGGCTACCTACTGCTGGCGATCGGCTCGAAGTTGATCGTCATCGACGCGACCTCCGGCGAACAGCGCTTGAGCGCCGACTGCGGCGAGTGGATCTCCGCGCCACCGGCGTTGTCCGGCGGTCGCGTGTACGTCGGAGACCGCTCCGGCCGGTTGCATACGTTTGACGTGCAAACCGGAGCGCCTCTGTTCCGTCATCGATTCAGCGGCAAGATCGCCGCGGCCCCGCTGCTGCTGCCCGAGGGTGTCCTTGTCGTGACCGACAAGGGTGAGATCGCGTTGCTAGGGACTTGAGGGCCTGCGCGGCCGGCGCCAGAAGGGGGACCGCGCAAGCGCGGCGGCCCCCCTTCTGGACTTCCCCCCGCGCTGGGGACAGCAAACCGACTGGCTGAAGGAACGGGACGACGGCCCGCGCGGCGGCCCCCTCGAAGCGCAGTCCGCGC
>JBPOIU010000121.1:0-18200 GCA_052034255.1 Planctomycetota bacterium
GCCGATCATCGTGCGCGGCGCGTGGGACCAGATCACGCCGCGCTCGTGCCGTTGGTATCAGGCGGTCTCGCGCGACGACGGCAAGACCTGGGAGGACAGCTGGGTCATGCATTGGACGCGGGTGTGACGGTTGGCGATCCACGGCGGGAATCGGGTCGACGTATCGACAGGTAGGGCAGCGGTCGTTGGGATGCTCGACGAAGGAGGCCACCCCATGTCGTCGTCACGACTCGCGCCGTGGATCGTCGTCGCTTCGAGCCTTGCCTCGATCGCCGGATGTGCGGGGCCGTCGTCGGGGACGACCTCGAACGTCGAAACGGTGGGCGATCAACAGTCGATCGCGCTCGACGACGTCGTCGCCGTGTCGCCAATGCGTGACGGGGCGATTCGCAACGTCCACGTCCGAATGACCGCGATCGTGAACTCCGCGGACGGCGCGCGTCGAGACTTCATGAGCGCGTCGACGTCGAAACTGCAGGGATTCGTTCGACGCAAGGAGCCGCGGCTCCGCGCGGTAGTCGTCGACACGATCCTGAAGTCCGGGGACGGTGCGTCGTTCGACTCGACGCAGCTGCGTGCCGACATTCGTCGGGACGTCCACACGGCGTTCCAAGCGGAGTTCAAGCGCTTCGAGGATGCCGCGGAGTGGAGCATCGAGTTCGTGGTGACCGACCTGTTCGTGACGGACGGTTCGGTCGGGCGCTGATCGCGCAACTCGCTGGGTCGGCCCGCGAGCGGTCGCGCGTGCGACATTCGGCGTAGGGAGTGAGTGGCATGAAGCGGTTCGTGGTCGTCGGTGTTGCCGCTCTTGCAGTCGTCATCGCTTGCGTCGTGCGCTCATGCGAGCGTGCCGCATCCGACGTCGCATCGGCTGCGTCGGCCATGTCCGAAGTGCGTGATCGCTTCGCAGTCGCGGGGACCGACGGTGAGACGGTCTCGGCGGTTCTCCGCGCCATCCAGGACGCCGTGCGTGCGCATGAGCCCGAGCGCGTCGCCGAGTTCGTCGAATTCCCATTGCGCGTGAACTCGGACGGTGGGCATCGGATGGTCCCCGACGCCGCGACCTTCGTCTCGGAATACCCCGACGTGTTCCCGGAGCAAATCCGCGCGGCCTTGATGGCGCAGCGAGTCGACGAGCTGTTCGCGAACAGCCACGGTGTGATGGTCGGCGACGGAGAGATCTGGTTCGCCGCCCTCTGCGATCCTTCCGCTGGCGCACTCGACTGCGTGAACGAGAGGTTTCGGGTCATTGCCGTGAACCTGCCGTGAGCCCGGAGCCGCGGCGTGCGGACGATGTTTCAAGCCGAGTCCGAGCACGTCGAGGACGCTGCGGAGTGGAGTGGCGAGTTCGCGGTGACCGAACCGTTCGTGACGGATGCTCAGGTGAGTCGTCGGCAATCGAACGGAAGTTCGCCGTTCATTCGAAGTTCTTCAGCACGGGCGCGACGAGAAACACGCATTTCTCGTCCGCGGTGAACGAGTCGCCGTCCTTGCCACCGTTCAGCAACGCCTTCGACTCGAAGCGCGTGACGTGACTGCTGAAGTCGAGCACGTCGTTGCCGCCGCGCAGATCGAGCGAGAAGCTCCCGACGAACGTGCAGCGCGACAGTTCGAACTGATCGTCCCCGTTCGACAGGCGAATGACGGTCTTGCCGCCGACGTTCAGGCTGTCCAGGTCCAGCGTGGTGTCGTCGTTGTTGAAGTCGATCGCCACGCTCATCCGAATGCGCAGGTCGCCGCCAATCGACAGATCGTTGGGTTCGTAGTCGGTCTTCGTTCCATCGCCGTCGATCGTGATGTCCGAGGCACCGTCGATCGACAGCGTGCCCCCGATCGTGAACGCGTGGTTCGATTCGACGTCGATGTCGATGAAATCGATTTCCTGGCCGCCCATGCGCAGGTCGAGGTTCTTGCCGATGACGACGGGGAACGTGAGACCGCCCGACGTCGTGTGATCGACGTCGACCGCGTCCAAGCCGCTCCCGGTGCGGACGCGCACGGAGCCACCGATCTGGATCGCGTTGAGACGGACGAGGTCATTGCCGGCCCCGGTGTCGATGTCGATGTCCTTGATGCCGACGAAGCTCGACGTGGTCAGGCCGGGGATCGTGAACACCACGCGTCCCACTGTCCCCGTGCCATCGAGCTCGAACCCGTCGCTCTCGCCGTTGCCCTTGATCGAGAGCTTCGTGCCCTTCTGCGCGACCTGAAGCTCCGCGCGCGCGTTCCCCATCAGCGAGACGATCGCGGCGAGCGTGAGGAGTAGGGCGTGGTGCGAGCGGTTCATCGTCATCTCCGGAAGATTGAGAGGGTTCTTCGTGTCCACGACCGAGGCGCCGGATCGAGGCGACGCCGACAGGTCGATCTCGATTTCTTTTCCGCAAGAAGGCGCGCCCCGCCGGCATGGGGTCATGCCGGCGGGGCGCGGGGAAAAGACGGATCGGCAGGGCGGGGGGGATCAGGCCTTCAGGTCGAACGCGAAGGTCGGTTCAACCGCGAAGGTGAGCGCGAACGCCGCGGCGATCGTGTCCGTGCCGTTGCCGGCGTCGATCTGCGTTGCCGCATCGAAGGTCGACGGCTGTTGAAAGAAGTCGCAGATGTCGTCGCCGTCGCCGAGCTTCGCCGCGAACGGGCCAGCGAAGGCACAGCGGATGATCTTGACGTGGTCGTTGGCGGCTCCGAGCTTGATCGTCGTGGTCCCGCCGACGTTCACGTCTACGAGGCCAAGAGACGAGGTCGGGTTGAAGCCGTCCTTCGACGGGCCGCGCTCGATGCGGAGGTTGCCGCCGATCACGCAATCCGCCGCTTCGGTCGCGGGCGCACCTCCCGTCCCGGCGACGGAAATGGAGTTGGTGCCTCGGATCGTCAGATTCCCCAGCACGCTGACCCCGAACGTAGGGTCCGCGAAGATGCCGACGAAGTCGACGAGCTGTCCCCCCATGCGAATGTCCACGTTGCCGCCGATGACCACCGGCAACGTCGTCCCGAGACCCACGGTGGTGATCGCGAAAGCGTCGTCGCCCGCGTCCAGCTTGACCCGCAGCGAACCGCCGATTTGGAAGGCCGACAGTTGCACTGCGTCGTCGCCCTCGCTGCCGCGCACGACGACGTTTCGGACACCCACGAACGTCTTCGCGGTCGGGGTGTTCGGCGCAACGACGAGTTCGCCGGGGAATCCGTTGCCCTCGACACGCAGCAAGCCGCCGGCTGGATCGCATTTGATCTTCAAAGTGCCACCGGACTGCTTCACCTCGACATTCGCGAGCGCGGAGCTGGCCAGCGCGAGCGTGATCGCAAGTGCGCGCAGCGGGAGCGTGTTCGTGCGTTCCATTGGAGTTCCTGTCGGATGGGGATGAGGCGTTCGACCCGCGAGGCGACGGGATCCGTCAGCGCCGACAGGGAATTCCAGAATTGGAAAGCGACTTCGCACCCCGATGGTCGCCGCAGCCGGAACGAAGTCTCTCGCGAGCTCCGAACGGGATGCGACGCACGGGATTGGTCACTCGTTCGGGGGGACGTACCTCGAACTCGTCCCCAACGAACGCATTCGATCCACGGACGAGTTCGAAGACGCCGCGCTCCCGAGCGAGATCCACGTGACGATCGTGTTGAAGGAAGTCGCGGTCGGCACGGACCTCCACGTCCTGCAAGAAGGCGTGCCCGACGTGATCCCCGTCGAAGCCTGCATGCTGGGCTGGCAGGACTCGCTCGACCAACTCGCCAAGCTCGTCGAACCCGAGATCCCGGAGTGATGCGCGGAGCGTTCGGCTGACCGAGTAGGAACGGCATGCGACCGGCCGTTCGCGAGCGGGACGCGACGAAAACGACACGAGCGCTGTAACGCGGCGACCGTCGCACGGCTCGCCTCCTCGTCGGAGGTGTCGCCATGCGTTGCTCTCTCGTCGTCCTCTTCGCGTCGATCACCGCTCCCGCTTTCGCCGGGCACGATCTGAACGGCGATGGTTTCGAAGACCTAGTCGTCGGAGTGCCCGACGAAGCGATCGGCGCGGCGGCCCGAGCCGGCGCGGTGCACGTGTGTTTCGGGTCGGCCGCGGGCGTCGTCACCGCAGGCTCTCAACTCGTGCTGGTGACGAGTTTCGGAACCGGCGCGATCGCGGTGCAAGACGACCGGTTCGGCGCGGCGCTCGCCGCTGGGGACTTCGACGGGGACGGTTACGAAGACCTCGCGATCGGTGCGCCGGGGCGCGCCGTGTCAGGCATTCCAGGAGCCGGCGAGGTGTTCGTCGCTCGCGGCTCGGCGACGGGAGTCGTGCTCGGCGATCCGCTCACGGCGCAGGTCTGGTCGCAGGATGTCGGCGGCATCAAGGACCAAGTCGACCTCGATCCCGTGTTCGTGTTGCCGTGGAGCAGCGAGGCCTTCGGTCGCGCGCTCGTGAGTGGGGACTTCGATGGCGACGGCTACGCGGATCTGGCGATCGGTGTCCGCGAGAGCTTGAAGAAGGCCGAGCGCGCTGGGGCGATCCACGTGCTCTACGGCAGCAGCTCCGGACTTGGGCAAAAGCGCAATCAGCTGTGGCACCTCGACTCTGCGGGAGTGAAGGGCAAGGCCAAGGCGCTCGACGACCTCGGCTTCGAGCTCGCGTCCGGCGACTTCGACGGCGATGGGCGCGACGATTTGGTCGCGGCGTCGAACGCGCTGACGAAGACCGGTGCGCGCGGAATGCTGCTGGCGTTGTACGGCGCCAAGAAGGGTCTGCGCGCGAAGCGCTGCGGCTGGCTGCCGGTCGACGCGGGAACCGGTGTCTACACGTCGGGCAATTTCGGCGGTATCAGCCTCGCGTCCGGAGACGTCGACGCCGACGGCCTTAGCGATCTCCTCGTCGGAACTCCCTATCAGGCCGTCGACGGATCGTCGCAACCCGGCGCGATCCGCGTGCTGCGCGGAACGCCGAAGGGGCTGTCGACCGCCGGCTCGACGCTTTGGCACCGCGACACGCCTGGGATCCTGAGTTCGACCGCGACGAGTTTCCGACTCGGCATCGGTCTCGCGAGCGGGGATTTCAACGGCGATGACATCGACGACGTGCTCGGTGGGGCGCCCGGCTCGACCACATCGTCGCCATTGTCCGGCGATGCCGCGGAAATCCACGGATCGGCGACGGGCCTGACCGCGGTCGGCAACCTGTATTGGAGCGAGGACACGCCGCTGTTCGGGATCAGCGCGACGTCGGGCGACGGATTCGGTGAGTCGCTCGCAACCGGCGACTTCGATCTCGACGGCTTCGTCGACGCAGCCTTCAGCGCGCCCGGTCGCGACATCGGCGCCGCGTTCGAAGCAGGCGTCGTCTTCGTTGTCTACGGGGACGCCGGCGGCCTTGGCGCATCCGTGGCCGCGATCGACCAGAACACCCCAGGAGTCGGCGGCGCGTGCGAACTGGGCGACCGGTTCGGCTCGGTGCTGTTGCGCTGAACGGAATCCGAAGGAGCATCACCATGTCCTCGAACCGAATCGTGCTCGCTTTCGTGCTCTCGTGTGCCGCCACGGCCGTCGCAAACGCAGGCATCGACGTCAACGGCGACGGATTCGACGACGTGGTCGCGGCCGCTCCGAGCGAGTCCGTCGACGGCGAGCTGAACGTCGGCGCGCTCGCCGTGATTCCCGGCAGCGCGACCGGCCTCGATCCGGGTTCGGCGCAGTGGATCACGCCGAAGGACGTCGGCATCGGACCACTCGATGTCCAGAAGCAGTTCGCGCAGCGGATCGCCGCGGGCGACTTCGATGGCGACGGCTTCGACGACGTCGCGATCGGTTGTCCTGAATACACCGTCGCGGGCACGAGCGCCGTGGGCATGGTCGTCGTCCTGCGCGGTGGCCCGACGGGACTGCGGACGACCGGTGTGAAGAAGTGGTCGCAGGCCAGTCCTGGGATCGCCGACCAACCGGATCACGAGGAGCACCCGAAGGACAGTCTCGAGCACTTCGGTCGTGAACTCGTCGCGTCGGACTTCGACGGCGACGGTCGATGCGATCTCGCGATCGGAGTCGCCGAGTCGTTCACGCCGTTCCACGAGAAGACCGGCGCCGTGCATGTGCTGTTCGGTTCGAAGAAAGGCCTCCGAGCGGCACGCAGTCGTTTCCTGCACTTCGGCGTGAAAGGAGTGCCCGGCAGCGTGGGCGTGTACGACGACCCGAACGGTGCGCATTGGACGAGGTTCGGCACGTCGCTGGCCGCGGCCGATGTCGACGGGGACGGGCGCAGCGAACTCGTGGTCGGCACCGAACTGCCGTACGACGCCGATACGTTCGAATGCGCGTTCGTCTTCAAGGGCGGGAAGAAGGGGATCGACACGAAATCGGTGCAGGTCATCCCGTTCGACGGTGATGGTTCGAGCGTCTACGCGAGCATCGGCACTCCGATCCTGTTCGCGGCCGACCTCGATGTCGACGGCTACGGCGACCTCGTGTTCGGCTGTCCGGAGCAGAGCGCCGGAGGGTTCCTGGGTGCGGGCACGATCCACGTGTTCCGCGGCACGGCGGCGGGGCTCGATCCGACGTCGCACTTCCAGATCGACCGCGATCTCGTCGTCGTCGCTGGGCTCGCCGCGCAGAGCGCGCAGTTCGGTCGAACGTGCGTCTGCGGCGATTTCGACGGCGACGGCGTTCCCGAGTTCGTCGTCGGTGCCCCGGGAGATCCGATCGCCATGCACAACGCCGCTGGGTCGGTGCACGTTTTCGCAACGGGTCCGGCGCTGGTGTCCACGACGGGCGACTACACGCTCACGCAGGAGGATCCTGGGATCGCGACGACGTCCTTCGACCTCGAGCAGTTCGGCATCCAGCTCGCGTCCGGCGACTTCGACGGCGATGGCTTCGAGGACCTCCTGATCGCCGCCCCGGGTGAGAACGTGGGCGTGGGCGGCTACGCCGGTGCCGTGCACATGATTCGAGGCAGCGCGATGGGACTCGACCCGACCGGCTCGCAATTCCTGACGCAGACCGATCTGGTCGTGTCGGACGGCCCGGAGTCCGGCGACCGCTTCGGAAGCGTGCTCGCGCGTTGACCGAACCGCGGTTCGACGCGGCAGAGGCCACCGAGCACTCGCTCGACGCACTGCTATGCTCCCGCTCTCGATTCGGGTCCCCGCGGCATGCGCATCGCGATCTACGACGTTGGTCGCCCCCCAGTGCTCGAGTTGTTCGTCGAGCATTTGCGGGAGGAACACACGCGGTCGCTGCTGCACCCGAAGGCTCGCCGCGACGCTTCGGAGCTCCACGACATGCACGCCGACACCCGTCGATACAACGCGGCTCAGTCCGCCGCGGATCGCAAGATCTGCGACCTCCTGGCCAAGCAGATCGACGCCGAACTCCCCGACGCCGAGAACAAAGTCTGGCACGCGCACCCAGTGTGGTTCCTCGACGGCAATCCGATCGTGGGGTACAGCAAGCTCAAGGATTGCGTGCGGTTGCTGTTCTGGAGTGGTCAGTCGTTCGAGGAAGACGGCTTGACCGTCGAAGGCAAGTTCAAGGCGGCCGAAGCTCGCTACACGTCCAGCGATCAGGTCGACGTGAAGGCGTTGCGGCGCTGGCTGAAGAAGTCGCGCGACATCCAATGGGACTACAAGAACATCGTGCGTCGGAAGGGCCGCTTGGAACGGTTGAAGTAGGACGCGTCGCGCTCGATCGCCTCGACTTCGCGGACGCGGCCTGGAGCAACTTCCCGATGCGTTGATTGTCCTCCGGGTCGAGCTCCAGCACGCGGATCGAGAGCAGGATGTCCTCGTTCGAATACTCGATCGACGGCAGGACGACGACGTCCCGCAGGGAGCCGCCGGCACCTTGAAGTCCCGCCTGCGTGAGTTCCTGGTCCTCCCTCGACGCTCGGGCGGGTGCGTGTCTCGCTCCGCCCGCGGCGCGCCAGTATCGTGGTCCATCGATGGGTCGACGCCGAGCGCTCGGCGGCCACGCGGAATCCGGTCGCGAGGAATTTCGTCGGAGGAGTAGCGATGGCCACGAAGAAAGTAGGGTCGAGCATCGCGACGACCCTCACCAAAGCCGCAAGCGCGATCGCCGGCGTCGCCGAAGGCATCGCATGCGCGGGTACGTCGCTCGAGTCCCGGACATTCAATGTCGGCGGCAAGGCGTTCCTGTTCGTCGGAGCCAAGGACGCACGGCTGAAGCTCGACTCCTCGCTCGGTGAGGCGATGGCGCTCGCACGGCAGGCATCGTCCGGAGTCCGCGTCGGGACGAAAGGCTGGGTCACTCTGCGGATCGAATCCGAAGGAGCGCCGGACGCGACGACGCTGCGGCGCTGGGTGCGCGAGAGTCACGGCGTGACGGCGAGCCCGCCGCAGGCCAAGGGACGCGCCAAGCGCGGCGCATGACGACGCGGAGACCGACCGATGCGATCGAAGCGAGCGACGACCATCGACGAGTACATTCGCGCCGCACCGCCGGCTGGACACGCGCACTTGCGTCGCCTCCGCGCACTGTTGAAAGGCGCGGCGCCGCACGCGCAGGAAGCGATCAAGTGGGGGACGCCGTTCTTCATCGAACCGCGCTTCCTGTTCGCGTTCTCGGCGCACAAGGAGCACCTCGATTTCGCTCCCATGGCGGTCGGGCTCGATCCCTTCCGGGATCGCACGCAGGGTTACGCGACGACGAAGAACTTCCTGAAGGTGCGCTACGACCAGGAATTGCCCGAAGCTCTGATCCTCGAAATCGCGCGGCGGCGCGTTCGCGACGTGGCAGCGCGCAAGGACGACTCGTTCTGGTGAGCGAATCGAGCCGCTCGCGTTCCGCGGGGCGAAACGCGTTCGCGCGAAGTCGCGTGCGAGTGCAAGTGCGATGAAGATCGAAGTCGACGACGTCACCCGACCGCAAGTCCTCGCGCTGCTCGAAGAGCACTTGCGCGATATGCACCAGCAGTCGCCTCCGGAAGAGGTGTTCGCCTTCGATGCACGGAAGTTACGTGCCAAGGGCGTCGTGTTGTGGACGGCGTGGGAGGACGGAGAGTTGCTCGGCTGCGCCGCGTTGAAGGAACTCACGTCGACGCGGGGTGAGCTCAAGTCCATGCGCACGACGCCGCGCGCGCGACGACGCGGCGTGGGGCGCGCGTTGCTGTCGCACGTCGTCGCCGTGGCACGTTCGCGTGGATATCGCGAACTCTTGCTCGAGACGGGCCGTCACCCGGGCTTCGCGCCGGCGATCGAGCTCTATCGCAGCGCGGGCTTTCGCGAATGCGGCCCGTTCGCGGACTACGTCGAGAACGGCAACAGCATCTTCATGGTGCTTCGGATCGGCGAGGACGGAGGAGCAGTCCATTGACGGACTCGCGGTCGCATGCGGATTCCACGTCCGCGTGGTGAAGTGCGAAGAGCCGTGGCTTCGAACTGAAAACGGAATCGCGTGGACGAAGTACGAGGCGTCCGGCGTTGAATCGGTCGAAGGAGGAGACGGTCGTCATGAATGCGAAACTCGCCGCGGTGCATCCGGTGCTGGGAGCTCCCGACGTCCGCGCGTCGGAACGATTCTTTCGCCGCCTGGGATTCACGGTGACGTTCGAGGATGCGCCGAATGCTCCGCGCTACGCGGCCGTTGTGCGCGACGCCGTCGAATTGCACCTGCAGTGGACGGACGCCTCGCACGACTCCGCGTCCACCTCGGTCGACCGGCCGACCTATCGATTCCTGGTGGACGACGTCGATGCCCTCTACGCCGAATTCGTCGCCGGTGGAGGCGTGGATCGTTCGCGGCCTCCGTCGAGCCCGTGGGCGGCGCCCGCGAACACGCCGTGGGGAACGCGCGAGTTCCATGTTCGCGATCCGGCGGGCAATGGACTCCAGTTCTATCGATCGCTCCATGCGCACGAATTGAACGAGGAGCATCGTGCGTGAAAGAGCACGGGCACACACCGAGACCGCGATTCGCTGTCGAGCTCGAGCCTGCGTGCGGTCACGCGACCGGTCTCGCGAGGATCCGGGTCAACCTATGCGCCGCCTCGGAGTGGAGGTGAACGGAATGCGTCCTGCGACTCGAGCTGGTTTTCAGAATGTCGTTCCCTTCTTGTCGGTACGTGACGCGCCGCGCCTCGTTGAGTTCCTGATCCGGACATTCAGTGCGACCCAGACGTACTCGTCCCCGGGCCACGCCGAGGTTCGCGTCGGCGACTCGATGATCATGATCGGCGATGTGGGCGCCGGCACGCCGATGACCGGGCAGCTCTTTGCATACGTCGAGGACGCAGAAGCCGTCCATCGCTCGGCGCTCGCCGCGGGCGCGTCGACGTCGATGCCGCCGTGCGACAAGCCATGGGGCGACGGCGACGCGTTGGTGCGTGCCGTCGGCTTCGTCGATCCGTGCGGCAATCGTTGGTTCGTCGCGAGCCCGCGGAAGTAGGGCGGACACGTCGAAGACAGTGCGGATCGCGGCGCTATTTCCCCGTCCCTCACCTGTTCGAATCGGAGTCACCATGCGCGTCGTCGCCGCGATCTGTCGTGTCCTTCTCGGCCTGTGCTTTACCGTGTTCGGATTGAACGGTCTGCTGATGGTGTTCGGCAAACCGTTCATCCCGGCGCCCGAAGAGCAGCCGGAAGCGGTGATCGCGTTCATGGGCGCGTTGATGAACACTCGCTACATGATGCCGCTGATCAGCGGCACGCAGTTCGTCGGCGGCTTGCTCGTGCTGAGTGGTCGATTCGTACCGCTAGGTTTGGCGCTGCTCGCGCCGGTGGTCGTGAACATCGTGTTGTTCCACCACTTCGTCGAACCGCACGGATTGGCGATCGCGTACGTGGTTTTTGCCCTCGAGCTGTTCCTTGCGTTCGCCTACGGCCCGTCGTTTCGCGGCATGCTCGCCGCGCGTGGACAGACGCGCTGGAGCTGACCTGCGGAGCACGCAGTCTTGAAATGCCACCTGGGGCGGCGTCAACTGTCGCCGCCACATGGGTGTGACGGGTGGGTCGCGGACTGACGCAACGAAGCAGACCGGGGGCGGACAGCGGGATGTCGGATTCGACATCGCTCGCGCCGTCTTCATGGTCCTGGGCATCGTTTCGCATGCCGCGGTGATCTACCGCGAAGGTGATCCGTGGCGCGTATCGGCCGATACGTCGCACATCGCGTTCACTTGGATCACCGACTTCATGCGGGCATTCCGCATGTACGCGTTCTACGTGATCGCTGGATACTTCTTCGCGCTCTCCGCGCATCGCACGAGCGCGAACGAGGCTGTGCGCCATCGCATCACACGCCTCGGGGTCCCGTTGGTGTTCATCGGGTTCACGGCGAACGGCGTCATGCACGCGCTCAGCACGTACGTCGATCACGACCTGACGTGGTTCGAGTACGTCACGCGCGGTGTCTGGCTCGGACCGCTGTGGTTCATCGGCAACCTGCTGGTCTATTGCGCGCTGTGGGCCGTCGTCGATCGGGCGGTGCGCCGGTGCTCATTGCCGGCGACGCCGACCGCGCTGCATTTGACGGCGATCATGGCGCTGACGCCGATCGCTTCGTCCGCGCTGTCGGCCATCGGGAATCGCATTTGCGCGTCGACGCTGGTGTTCGTCTCGCTGCCGCAGCTCTACGAGTTCGCGGCGTTCTTCGCGTTGGGCGCTTTCGTCGAGACGCGCCCGGCGTGGTTCGCGGAACTCGTGCGCCTGCGTCGCGCGGGCAGTGTGTTGGTCCTTGCGCTGCTCGCCGTCGCCATCGCGTCGAAACTCGGACTCGAGGAGCGCTCCTACTCGGCCATGTTGGTCGTCCGGCAGTTCCTCCACCTCGCTCTCGCGTTGGCGATCCTGGGCTTGTTCCGCGGCATCACGACCGCGCCGCGTTGGGTTCGCCGGATGACCAGCGCGGCCTATACCGTCTACGTGCTGCACGCGCCGTGCGTCGTCGCGCTCTACGTCGTGCTCGAACCGCTCCAGCTCGGTATGGCGACGACGTTCCTGACGATCTGTGTCGTCACGTTGTCCGTGACGCTGTGGATCCACGAGCACGTCGTGGCGCGGTTCGCGCTCGCGGAGCTGCTCGTGAACGGCGTCCTACCGCGTCGTAGGGCGCGTCGCGCCGCGCCGGCCTGAACGTCAGTCGACCTCGGGTGCGACGTTCGCTCCGCCGGTCGTGAACTGGATGTCCAACGTCCCGAACGTGCCGTCGTTCGCAAGGTCGAGGCGGCAGAGCTTCGCGACGCAGTCGATGAGATCGACAGCGGTCGCCGAGTTCTCGAATCCTTCCGCGTCGCAGCGCAATGCGACGCAGTCCTCGAGGCGCGCGTTCGTGGCGTCGGGGCGGATGTCGAAGCCGTCGACGGCGACATCCTTGGCGACGCAATCGCGCAAGACGTGATTGGCTCCGGCGATGAAGTACCCGTCGCCGCCGACTTGGCTCGCGAGGTTGTCCTCGAACGTGAGACCCGTCGACGAGTTCGCTTCGAACGCGGGGTTTCCGTCGCCACCGGTGTTCTTTGCGACGTTGTCGGCCACGACTCCGCCGGTGCAGTCGTTGATCTGGTACGAGCCACCACTCGAGCCCGTCACCACGTTGCGTTCCATGCGGATGTCGACGCCCGAGGAGATCGTCATCGCGTCGCTGCCATCGACCACGGTCTTGACCTTGCACTTCTCGATGACGGCGCGATCACCCGCGATGAACAATCCGCCGGAGCCCATGATCACGTCGACGTTGGCGATCCGGCAATCGACGCCGCTCAAGATGACGGCTCCATCCCCGGACAACCGAATCGCGCTCCGCGTGACTTGGACCCGGTCGCTGTCTCCGTTGTCGGTCGAGATCGACGAGCCATTGCCGTTGGTCGTGATCGTGAGTTTGTCGAGGATCGCGTCGTGGGCCTGTTCGAGCGCGATCGCGGATCCGCTCGACGAGCGAAACGCGCACGACTCGATCCGGGCGCCTTCGGCCTGCTGAAGGAGGATGCCGTCCTCGTTCGAGCGGAACACGCACTTGCGGATCCGCGCCGTGTTGCCGATCACACGAATGCCCGAATCGCCGTTGGCTTCGAGCACGCACTTCTCGATCAGCACGTCTTCGCCGACGATGCGAATCCCGTCGCCCAGTTCCAGTCCGAGCCCGACCGCGTTGCGGATCGTGAACCCCCGAACGGTTGCGCTGTTCGCCTGGATGTCGATGCCGATGCCGAGCGGTGCGCCGCCCGGGCCGCGCACGTCGAGGATCACCTTGCCTTTGCCTTGGAGCGTCAGTCCGAACTTTTGCAGCGGGATGACGACCGACTCGGCGTACGTGCCGGGCAGAACGCGCACGGTGTCGCTGTCGGCGGCGGCGTCGATGCCGGCTTGGATCGTCGTGATCGGTCCGTTCTTCGACACCGTGATCACGGCGGCGTCCACGGAACGCTCGCCCATTCCGAGGAGGACCCCGACCAGCGGGAGCCATGGGAACGACGTGTTGCGCAGGTTCATGGGTTCGTCTCCTGTGGCGGTTGCGGCGCTATGGCTCAATCGATCTCGGGAGCGGTGGTTGCGCCGCCCGTCGCGAATGCGATGTCGGTGACGATCAGCGTGCCGTCGTTGGCGAGGTCGATGCGGTTCGCCTTGGCCGTGCAGTCGACGACGACGGTGTTGGTGCCGGAGTTGTCGAATCCTTCGCCCCGGCAGTTCTTGGCGAAGCAACCGTCGAGCGTCGTGCCGTCCGCACCGGCATCGAGGTCGAAGCCGTCACGGACGCAATCGAGCGCCACGCAGCCTTCGAGAGTGACGCCGTCGCTCTCGATCAGGAAGGCGTCGCCGCCGGCATCCTTCGCGACGCAATCGACGAGGGTCGCGTTCGCGCCTGAGATGAAGTAGTTCGCGACGTCCCGCAAACCGGAGCCCGCGACAAGACAGTCGCGCACTTCGCAGTCGGGGGCGGATGCGTCCACGATGACGCCTTCCGCACTCGTGCCGAACACCCGCAGTCGAGACAGCGTCGTATTCGGACCCTCGATGAACACACCGGTCATGTTGTTGCGGAACTCGCGCAGCTCGATGTCGTCGAGCACGGTATTCGCGCCTTTGGTGTCGATTCCGCCGAGCACGCGTTGAGCGCGGATCTTGGAGATCGATGCCGACGCGCTGTCGATCACCGCCGTGATCCCGCCGCAGTCGGTGATCTTGACGTCGTGCAGCGCGAACCCCTGTCCGCCGTCGACGACGATCGAATCGTCGGAGCCGCCGTCACGGATCACGAGCTTGGTCGCGACGACGCCGTCGGCGGCCGTGGAGCGGAGGGCTTGGCGATTCAGCCGGAAGGTGCACTTCTCGACCTTCGAGCCATCTCCGCCGTCCACGCCGATTCCCACGTCGTTGGCGATGAGCACGCACTTGCGGACCCTCGCGTCCAACGCGGCCAGATCGATTCCCTCGTCGGAGCTGCGTCGGACGGTGCAGTTCTCGATCGTCACGCGCTCGCCGGTGACGCGGATCCCGTCCCCTTCGGCCACCATCGAGTCCGCCGCGTTGCGAACCGTGAAGCCGCGGATCGTGACGTCGGTCGCCTGCACCAAGATGCCCGCCCCGAGCCCCACGCCTCCCGCGGCTCGCGCGTCGAGCACCACCTTGCCGGAGGCCTTCAACACGAGGCCCGTCTTGGTCGCGTCGATGAACGCGACTCCGGCGTAGGTGCCGGCCTTCACTAGCACCGTGTCATCGGCCGAGGCGGCGTCGATCCCGGCCTGGATGGTCTGGAACGTGCCGTTCTTGGAAACCACGATCGTCGCCGCGGAGGCGGAGGAGATCGCGAGGGAGAGGGTGAGGACAGCCAGTTCGATGCGCATGGTCGTTGCTCCGGACGGGACCACGCGGACGGCGGGTCGGCGCGACAGGGAAAAGCCGGGCACGCGGAGTTTTTCTCGAAGTCGAGAGTCGGCCCAGGGAACTCATCCGTGCGCCTCCGGGAAGCGAACCGACACGCGTTCGACTCCAAGAACGGCCTGATATCGTCCTCGCCCATGGAACGGGAAGAAACGGCGCCAGGACTCCACGAACGAGTGCTGACCGATGGTCTGGCCCGTTGGCTCGCGGACGCCGAGGTCTCGTCGCGTCTCCGCGCGCGTTGCGCCGACGTCGACCCGGCGGACATCCCGGACGTGCTGGCGACGTACTCCGCTGCGCTGGTGCGGCGAGTGCTCAGCGACCTTCCCGAGGAGGGACGCGCAGAGCGCGCCGTCGCGGTCGTCAACGCTCTGATCACGGTGCTTGGGAGCGAGTCTCGCAAGGACGCGATCTCCTCGGCGGACGTCGTCGACGCGACGATGCGGCAGCTCTTGGCGCTGACCGCGGTGGACCCCAACGGGATTCGTGCGGACGAACCACCGCCTCGTCCGCAGATCCCGCTGTCCGATAGCGATCTGCTTGTGAATGGACGATCCGACCTCAACATGGCCGCGGTCCTCGAACGGGAGATCGCGTCGGCAGATGCGATCCACTGGATCTGCGCGTTCGTGCTTCGCCGCGGCCTGCGCATCCTCGAGCCAGCGCTCGAGCGCCATCTCGCTGCGAACAAGCCCCTCCGCGTGCTCACGTCGACGTATCTCGGCGTGACGGAAGTCGCGGCTCTCGAGTGGCTGCATCAGCGCGGCGCGAACGTGCGTGTCTCGTTGGATGGTCGCCGCACGCGCCTGCACGCCAAGGCATGGTTGTTCGAACGCCGCAGCGGTTTCCACACCGCCTATGTGGGCTCCTCGAACGTCTCGCATTCCGCGCTCGTCGATGGACTCGAGTGGAACGTTCGCCTGTCACGCGTCGACGCTGAACATGTCCTGGAGAAGTTCCGCGCGGCATTCGACGGCTATTTCGAGGACCCCGAGTTCGAGCCCTTCGATGCCGAGCGATTCACGGAAGCGGCGCGGCGGCAGAAAGGGACCCGGTCCGACGCGTCGCGCATCCTCACGGTCTTGGAGGCACGGCCGTACTCGTATCAGCAGGAGATCCTCGATCGGCTCGCCTCCGAGCGTGAGGTTCACGATCGCCACAAGAACCTCGTCGTCGCGGCGACGGGGACCGGCAAGACCGTGGTCGCGGCGTTCGATTACAAGCGCCTGCGCGCCGCGGGGCATGACGCGTTGCTGTTCGTGGCGCATCGCCGGGAGATCCTCGAGCAGAGTCTCGCGACGTTTCGTGCCGTTCTGCGTCAGCCGACGTTCGGCGAACTCTTGGTGGGAGGCGAGCGTCCGTCCTTCGGTCGCCACGTCTTCGCGTCGATCCAGTCCCTCGCGCGCCTCGACGCGCGATCGATCGACCCGACGGCGTACGCCGTCGTCATCGTCGACGAGTTCCACCACGCCGAGGCCGAGACCTATCGACGCTTGCTCGATCGACTGCGCCCGAGCGAGCTGATCGGGCTCACCGCAACGCCTGAGCGCGCCGACGGAGCCAGTGTCCAGGACACGTTCTTCGGTGGGCACATCGCCGCCGAACTGCGGTTGTGGAATGCGCTCGAGAAGGGCCTGCTGTGCCCGTTCCAATACTTCGGCATCGCCGATGAAGTGAGTCTCGCGGACGTGGAATGGAAGCGCGGGCGTTACGACGAAGCTGCGCTCAGTCGCATCTACACGGGCAATGACGTGCGCGCGAAGCTCATCGCTCGCGCCGTCTCGCAGCACGTCGACGACCCGGCGCGCATGCGGATGCTCGGGTTCTGCGTGAGCGTCGCGCACGCCGAGTTCATGGCGCGGCGATTCAACGAGTTCGGCATCGCATCGGTCGCGGTGACGGGATCGACGCCGGATCGGGATCGGCACATTGCGTCGCTGCGCGCAGGAACTCTGCAGGCGTTGTTCACGGTCGACGTGTTCAACGAAGGCGTCGACATCCCCGAGGTGGACACCATCGCGCTGCTGCGACCGACCGAGAGTTCCACGGTGTTCGTGCAACAGCTCGGCCGTGGCTTGCGCTTGGCCGAAGGCAAGAGCGTCGTGACGGTGCTCGATTTCATCGGGCAGGCGCGGCGTGAGTTCCGGTTCGACCTGCGCTTCCAAGCCCTCGTCGCCAGCGGCTCGCGACGCGCGATCGAGGAACAGGTGGCCAACGGCTTCACGCGCTTGCCAGCCGGTTGCGCGGTTCAACTGCAGCCGGTGGCGCGTCAGCGGATCCTCGACAACTTGAGGTCCGCGGTGCGCGGCGGTACTGCGCACCTCGCCCAAGAACTCGCGCGGCTCGGGCCGGCGACGACGCTTGCGCAATTCGCCCACGAGACCCAGCTGCCGCTCGCCGAGATCGTGCGGAAGGGACGCAGTTTCACGACGCTGCGACGTCTGGCGGGATTCGCAGTGCCCGCCGCAGGCGCGGACGAAGAGTCGTTCGTTCAGCGCATCGGCGCGCGTCTACATCTCGACGATCGACTGCGGTTGGACGCGTATGCGCGCTGGCTGGCTCAACCCGAGTTCGATCCCGCTGCCGTCTCGACTCTCGAGCATCGCTTGCTGCTGATGTGGCAGTGGGGGATGTTCGCGGGAGCCAAGGACCGCCCGACGTCGTTGCGCGAGGGATGGCGGCGTTTGCGGGCCGAGCCAGCGATCGTCGCGGAATTGCGCGAGGTGATCGAGATCTTGCGCGACACTTCGGCTTTCGGCGTCCAGCGCGCGACCGACTTGCCCGATGTGCCGCTCGTCCTGCACGCGCACTACTCGCGCGATGAGGTCCTGGGGGCATTTGGACTCGGAACGGAACAGCGCCCGAGAGAGTTGCGGGAAGGCGTCCTGTTCGACAAGAGCACGCGCACCGACCTCTTTTTGTTCACCCGCAGGAAGTCGGAAGCGGACTACTCACCGAAGACGATGTACCAGGATCACGCGATCTCGCCGGAGCTCGTGCACTGGGAGTCCCAGCATCAGACGCGAGCCGACAGTGACATGGGCCGCCGCTATTGCAATCACGCGGCACTCGGTTCGCGCGTGCTGTTGTTCTTTCGTGAAACCAAGTCGACGGCGGACGGCGTGGCCGCGCCGTACACCTTCCTCGGTCCGGCGGACTACGTGAAGCACGAGGGCGAGCGTCCGATGCGCATCACATGGCGGCTGAGAACGCCGATGCCGTCCGCATTCTTCGAGGCCGTGCGCATCGCTGCCGGATGACCGCGCCTCCATCGCATGCGCCTCACCGAGCGGTGTCATGCGCGACGAGGACCGGACGAGGTAGCCGCCGGCATTTTAGTCCGGGGATCCGGACGAAAATTCCGGCGGCTACATCGTCCGGGTGGGCGCCGCCGTCCCTACCGCCCGTCGCCC
>JBPOIU010000196.1:0-14235 GCA_052034255.1 Planctomycetota bacterium
GCCGCCGGTGTACCTGGGGGGTCGACCCGGATTGGAGTCGGGGGGATCGGGGGGTTGTGGGGGGGGTTACGCCACCCCCCGCCACAACCGCTGTCCAGCGGCGGATCGGGTCGAATTGAACGCGGAAGCGCGCCGGCGGCCGCGATCGTCCTTGGACGGTCGCGGCCGCGGTGTTTTGCCCCCTCACCTTGTTCGTTCTTGATCTGACCTTGATCGGCTGGCAAAACCCGCGCCATGGGACTTCAAGACGTCATTCGCTGGTTGCTGCCCAAGGAAGAACACTTCTTCGACTACCTGGAGCGCCAGGCGGTCGTCGCCTGCGAAGGCGCTCAAGCGCTGTCCCGCTTTCGCGAGGACAGCGTGAGTTCGGCGGACACCGCCAAGGCGCTCAACGAACTCGAGCATCGCGGCGACCAAGTCGTCGGCGAGGTCGAGGAGGCGCTGGCGCGCACGTTCGTCACGCCGATCGATCGCGAGGACATCCACCGACTGTCGAACGACCTCGACAACGTCATCGACATGATGAACCTGGCGGCGCGCTCCTGCAATCTGCTCGGCGTCGAGCGCCCGACCAAGCCGATGGTGGCCTTGATGGACACGCTGCTCGAGTGCACGCGGCTGTTGACGACCGCCGTGGCGCATCTTCGCAAGCGGGCGTACGGTCACATGAGCGACGTGACGCGAACGATCCGGCGCCTCGAGAAGGAAGGCGACTCGGTGTTCCGCGGTGCGCTGACGTCACTATTCCACGACGCGGCGATCGACGCCAAGCAACTGCTGCGCGAGAAGGAAGTGCTCGAGGATCTCGAGCAAGCGATCGACCACTGCGATCACGTCGCCGAGACCTTGGGAAACCTGGCGATCAAGCATGGTTAGTCTGCTGATCACCGTCATCGTGGCGGCGTTGATCTTCGACTACATCAACGGCTTCCACGACGCGGCGAACGCGATCGCGACGGTGGTCTCCACCGGCGTCTTGCCGATGCGCACCGCGGTGCTGCTCGCTGGACTGCTCAACATCTTCGGCGCGTTCCACTCGACGGCCGTCGCCCAGACGATCGCGAAGGGGCTCGCCGCCGATCCGGCTGCCGTGACGCAGCAGATGGTGCTCGCCGCTGTGCTCGGCGCGATCATCTGGAACCTGATCACGTGGTGGTACGGCATCCCCTCCAGCAGCTCGCACGCACTCGTCGGCGGATTGCTCGGCGCGGTGGTTGGAGCTCTCGGCCCCGCCGCATTCCAATGGGGCGGGTTGACCAAGAAGGTCCTGCTGCCGCTCGTGTTCTCGCCGATCATGGGCTTCCTGCTCGCGCTGCTGCTGATGATCGGACTGTTGTGGATCGTCCGCCGCATCCGACCGGAAGCCGTGAACGCCGGATCGCGTCGCCTACAGCTGCTGTCCGCCTGCGGTATGGCGTTCTCGCACGGCTCGAACGACGCCCAGAAGTCGATGGGGATCATCACGCTCGCACTGCTCGCGTGGACGCGCAGCGGCGCGGAAGGCATGCCGCAGTGGATGATGCCACTGGACGATCACAGCGTGCCGAACTGGGTGGTGTGGGCATGCGCGCTGGCGATCGGCATCGGCACGATGGCCGGCGGCAAGCGCATCATCAAGACCATGGGCACGAAGATCATTCGCATCTCCCCGCTGCAGGGCTTCGCAGCGGAAACCAGCGGGACGGCGGTGATCCTGATCGCGAGTCACTGGGGACTGCCGCTGTCGACGACGCACTGCATCAACGCCTGCATCATGGGCGTGGGCGCCAGCAAGCGCTTGTCGGCCGTCCGTTGGGGCGTTGCCGGCAACATGGTGGCCGCGTGGGTGCTGACGATTCCGCTCAGCGCATTGTTCGCGTACCTGTCCCTGCTCGGGATCCACGCGCTGTTCGGGCGCTGATCGACAACGTCCGAAAGTGGTCGCGTCCAGCGACGATTCTCGGACGGAGTCGATCCCGCACCAGGTGTCCGAGGCGACGGCAGTCGCCGCCCCGTTCAACAGGCACAGGTGTCCGGCGAGACCGTGAGAACGTGCGGACTCATTCGGTTGCGGGCAAAGCCCGCGCTGGGATGCGGGCTGCTCAATCGCAGTCCACGATTCCGCGATGCCGCGCTCGAACTCGCCGCAAGACGACGACGTGACGCTCGTCGTACGTCGTGGATTTCACTGCGGCGGCGTGACCGCGCATCCGCCGCACTGGACCACGACGGAGACGTACTCGTTGCCGGCCGAGAACGTCACCAAGAAGATCTGTCCGCAGCGCACGTCGACGGATTCACCCGCGGGTGTCGTGAATCGCAAGCCATTCGCCGCCTCGGAAATGACCAATGGGTGCGTTGCGTACACGGTGACCGGGGTGTCCGGGTTGCAATTCGCCCCGGATTTCAAAGCCTCGCCGACCAGATTCACACCACAGGGAGACTCGACGCAGGGACCCGAACCGTCGCATTCACCTGGCGTCGCGTACGACGTCGTATAGCTGACTTGAAGACAGGTCGGTGCCCCCGAACCTCCGACGACTCCAGACGAGATCTGAGGTCCATTCGTACCGCAACCCGAACAACTCGAGCGCGCCTCCATATCGGACCCGGACAACATGAAGAGAATGACCATACCCACGACGAGGAATCTCGAGACGATCACGGCGCCCCCCTTTTGCTTTGCGTTCCAGTCACCCGACCATCGCGAACACGCATCGCGATGATCTCCTGGGATTGGGCCGAAACGGCCGTCCCCGATCCCGACACCCCCTCTTCCTCGCAGCTCGAACCCCGACCGGCCGAACGGATCACTGCCCCGAGTGAGTTCGCCCACATCGAACTGAAGTGCGCGCCACCGACACCCGCGGAACCAGCCGGTCCGCGGTCCGCGCTTCATTTTGCCGTCGTGTCGCTTTGGTGAGCGAGTACCGCGCCCCGGATCTCCGTCAGGACATCTTCAGCGGCGGCGCACAGCATCGTCTTCACGGAGTCGTACTCCGGCACGTGTCCGCGGCGTATGCGGACCGCTTTCATCTCGCCGTCGACCGTCCTTCCATACACCTCTTCGTCGAGTGTGTGAGGCGGCAGGACGACCGACTTGGCTACGGATGCAGCCTGTTCCGGGGACAGACCGATCGGCGGCGTCGTCGCGGGCGCAAGTCCTTCGGCGCATCCCGAGGCGAACATGCGATTGATGACGACTGCACGCGTGGCCAGCATCTCATCCGAGAGCGCCGCCAGCCGCTCCAAGTGGTCGGCGTACATCGCAAAGATCCGAGCTTCATCGGCGTCCGAAAGCACGATGCCGTTCGGATTGATCAATGCCGACATCACGGGATCGTCGAAGAGAACTCGGGCATCCCTCCTCCGCCCCGCATTCGACAATCGCGATGTATAGAGTTCATATCCTACGCGGTTCGCGATCTCGACTTTGGGTAGTGCGACCGCGCTGTCGCCGACCAGCTCGCGCTCGGCCGTTTCGATGCTCGCGGCGGAGATCCGACTGCGATCGTGTTCGTACTTCTTGTGCCCGCACGGTTCGGTCGCCGGCGCGGACGTACAGGATTCGTGTGGTGGAGGCGATGAGGGCGTCGCGGTGCGGGTCGTCGACGTGAACAAGGCCCATACGCCCGCGACGGCCCCGATCGACAAGATCGCCGACACGCCTACGTATCTCGACCCCATGTGATCAACCCCATCCCGACACGCGTGGTCGCTGGCGACGACGACACGCCTTCAAACTGTCTGGCTCGCGAAGGTCCGGGTCGCGCGATCCGCGCATCCGCCACGAGAGCGTGGTGCGGTTTCGAATTCCGTGGACCGAACCTCTTCTCGATCACTCCCGCGCTTCATCGGCATCCGAAGCCAATGAATTGAAGGACGGTAGGAGTTCGAATTCCTACCGCAACAGCTTTTTTTGGCTCGAGCTACGTTTCGACCGGGTTCCCGACCACGAATCGAACGTGCGTCTGGCCGCGACGACGATCGGATCGACGACGCGAGACGAGAGCTTCACCATTCCGTTCGATTTCGTGCAGAAGACTCCCACGCGAGGCCGCAGATGCGAAGACGGCGAGCGTGACGAGGCCTGCCGTTGCGATTCATGTCAACGAGTCGGGGAGTCGATCCGACGAAGTTCGCGCGCTGCGCGGCCGGCCGCAGCCGTCACGGAATCGTGGACTCCGCTCCGAAATCCGCGGCGCACGACGATCGTGGAAGCGGACTTCCCTGGGCGATTCCGCCGTTCGCTAGACTCCGCCCCGTGAAGTTCCAGGACTACTACGAAGCGCTCGGCGTGAAGCGGGATGCCTCCGCCGACGAGATCAAGAAGGCCTACCGCAAGTTGGCCATGAAATGGCATCCCGACCGCCATCCGGAGAAAGACCGGCCGGCGGCCGAAGCGCAATTCAAGCGCATCAGCGAGGCGTACGAAGTGCTGTCCGATCCGGACAAGCGCACGAAGTACGACAAGTTCGGCGAGCACTGGCAGCACGGCCAGGACTTCACGCCGCCGCCCGGCGAGAAGGGCATGAGCCGCGAGGAGTTCGAGCAGGCGTTCGGCGGCGCCGGCGGCTTCTCCGACTTCTTCTCGAACCTGTTCGGCGAGGACATGCGCAGGAAGTCCGGCGGTTCGCGTCGTCACGCGCGCTTTCATCAGCGCGGCGCGGACGTCCATGCGGAACTCCACCTGCCCGCGTCACAAGCCGTCCACCGCGGCAAGAGCTCGCTGCAGATCCCCGCCGACGCGCCGTGCGCGCGTTGTGGCGGAGTCGGCTTCGTCGACGACCACGTCTGCGTCACGTGCGCGGGCGTCGGCCACGTCCGCGTCGAGAAGTCGATCGCACTGACGATCCCGGAGGGCGTGCGCGACGGACTCGTGCTGCGCCTGAAAGGCCTCGGCGAGCCCGGCGACGGCGCTGCGGCGGGCGATCTGATCCTGACGTTGCGCATCGATTCGGATGCGACGTACCGCGTGCTCGGCGACGACCTCGAAACCGACGTCCGGGTCTTGCCGTGGGACGCGGTCGTCGGCACCAAGATCGAGGTCGTGACGCCGCGCGGACGCGGTTCGTTGAGCGTGCCCGCGGAGACCGCGGCCGGCACGCGCCTGCGCCTGCGCGGGCAAGGACTCGCGACACCAGACGGCGGTCGCGGCGACCTCTACGCGGTCGTGCGCTTCGTGCTGCCACCGACGCTGACGCAAAAACAACGCGATCTGCTGCGCGAACTGGCCCGCGAATCCGGCGGCGGAGGGTCGACATGAACAGCGATCCGTTCGAGCTCGACGGCGACTGGTACGTGAGCATCGAAGCCGCGGCGACGTGCTACCGCGTCGACGTCACGTTCGTCGAGGAGATCGTCGCCGTGGGGTTGGTCGGCCCGTGCGTCACGCACGTCAGCGTGCGCGCGCTGCGCCTCGACGCGCTCGATCGCCTCGCCGCGATCGTGCGCTGGCATCGCCACGTCGGCCTCGATCTCGATGCGGTGATCGCGCTCTACGCCGACCCACCGCGATCGTGATCGGCGGGAGGCCCGCCCTTCGCGCGGATTTCGTACTTCAGCAGCCGGCATTCGATCGGCCCCACCATCACCGGGATGCGCCGACTCGCGCGCAGGCCGAGCAAGCGCGTCAACGACTCGTTGCCCGACAACACGTAGGCCGTCGTTCCGCCGCACTTGCGATGGAAGAAATGGCTGAGGCGCGTCCACGCCTCCTCGACGTCGTCGCCGCTGTCGTCCTCCGACAAGCGCTCACCCCACGGCGGATTCACGAATACGGTCGAGAACGGCACGCTGGGCGCGAAGGCGTCGACGTCGGACTGCGTCAGCTTGATCTGCGCATGGACCTGCGCGGCCCGAATCGCCCGGTCGGCCAGCGACAGCGCTCCGGCGTGGTGGTCCGAGCCCTCGAACTGGAACGGTAACTCGCGCAGCATGCGCTCCTGCGCGACCTGTTTGGTCGCGATCCACGCGTCGCGGTCGAAGTCCGGCCAGCGCTCGAAGGCGAACTTGCGGCCGAGCCCTGGCGCGCGCTGCAGAGCGATCCACGCCGCCTCGATCAGAAACGTCGCCGAGCCGCACATCGGATCGACGATCGCGCTTTCGCGATCCCAATCGGAGGCGAGCAGCAGTCCCGCCGCCGTCGCTTCGTTCAACGGGCTCTTCACTTGGATCGGGCGGTAGCCGCGCTTGTGGAGGCTCGCACCCGACAAGTTGCGGTATAGCGTCATCACGTTGCGCCGCAGCACGAGATGCAACGCGAGGTGTGGATCCTTCGGGTCGACCGACGGACGGCGGCGATGGCGCTCGCGGAACCAGTCGACGACCGCGTCCTTCACCTTCAGCGCGACGAACCCCGAGTGCGTCGAGAACGAGTCGCGCACGGCGGCCTCGACCGCGAGCGTCTGCTCGACGGTCATGCAGCGGCTCCAGTCGACGCTGCGGACCGCGTCGTACATCGCCTCCGGCGAGTCGACTTCGGCGCGCAGCACCAATTCCTGTACGCGCGTGGCGCAGCGCAACCACAAGTTCGCGGCGTAGGCGAGCTCATGCGTGCCGAAGAACCGCACGCCGCCGCGCAGAACTTCGACGTCGGACGCGCCGAGCGCGCCGAGTTCGCCCGCCAACGCTTCCTCGAGTCCCAGGGTGCAAGTCGCGAAATACTCGTTCATGGCGCAAGCATAGGGTCAACCGGCTGGGCTGGAGTCGTCCTGGCCCAGCGGGTGGCGCAACTTCACGTCGGCGAGCGCGACGTCGCGCACGACGCCATCCCAGTTTCGATCGTCCCGAACTACACTCCACGCCCTTCGTAGCGGGAGACGTCGATGAGCGGCTGGTGGGTGGCGGATCTGTGGCAGGAAAACCCCGCGTTCCTGATCGGTCATGTCGTGGTCGTGGTGATGGCGATCGTCCTGCACGAACTCGCGCACGGGTTCGCGGCACAATGCGTCGGCGACGACACGCCCGTGACCACCGGGCACATGACGCTGAATCCGATCGTCCACATGGGCGGTTTCGGGCTGCTGCTGTTCGCGCTCACGGGCTACGCGTTCGGCGCGATGCCGGTCAGCCCGTGGCGTTTCCGTGGCCGCTACGCCGACGCGTTCGTCGCGTTCGCGGGACCGGCGATGAATCTGGTGCTGGCCTTGCTGTTCGCGCTCGGCCTGACGCTGTGGTCGCGCTTCGCGCTGGGCAACGTCCATGAGCCGCTGTACGGCAACGTCGAGTACTTCCTGAACGTCGGCACGATCCTGAACTTCGTGCTGTTGATCCTGAACCTGTTGCCGATCCCACCGCTCGACGGCGCGACGGTGCTCGGCAACTTCGTCCGGCCGTTCCGCGCGATCGCGGAGAACCCGTCGAACCGGATGATCTTCAACATCCTGCTGCTGCTCGTCCTCGTGCGCGGCAGCTCGATGATCCAGGACGCCGGGTTCGAGGTCGGGGTCCGCGTGGTCGGCTTCTTCCACTCGTTGCTTCCGGGCTGACCGACTCGCCGCGGCCGGTCCCGCCGACGAAAACGGCCCGCGCGCGAACGCGTCGCGCACGGGCCGGGATGGAATCCGAAGACTCGGGTCACGCCGGGCGCTTGCCCTTGCGCTCTTTCTTCGCCTGCTTCCAGGCCTTCGCCTTGGCCTTCTCCTCCGGGCTCAACTTGCCGTCGCCATTGGCGTCGAACTTGTCGAGCACCTTCTTCTTCGGCTTGTTCGGCTTGTTCGGGCGCTTCGGCTTGACCGGGCGCTCGGCCTGGCCGGCGCCGCCGCCGCGTGCGGGCTTCGGCGGCCGCGCGAACGCGTCGACCGAGCACACACCGCCGAAGAAGAACACGAACAACAGCATCGATGCGAGTCGCTTCATGAAGCTCTCCGTGGACGTTCGGGACGAGGACATCCAAACCCGTATCGACGGTTCAGGTTGCGGTTGGCGTCGGAACTTTTCTCGATCCCCGGATCTCTGACCAACTCAGCCCGATGAAACCCGCGCAGAACAACGCGAATACGGGCCACGACAGCAGCGCCGCTCGCCAATGACGCTGGGCACGGTGGATGGCCAGGCCGCGGTCCTCGGGTTCCAGGCGCGCGATGTCCGGGGGGAGACTCGGGGCATCCGCCGTGAGGCCGATCGCCGCCGGTCGACGGCTCGCGTCGAACGCGCCGACGGCATGGAGTTCGACCAGCGACAGGCCGATCCCCACCACCGCGCACGCCACGGCCCCGCACCAGGCCGCTTTGCGCAGCGCCACGGTGTTCGCGACGACGGCGCACAGCACGATCGGAATGCCGAGGAACGTCGGCGTCATCGCGCTGAACGTCGTGCGCCCGGTCGCGAAGTAGATCGCGTAACCCATCGCCGACAGCAGCAGCCCGAACGTCAGCATCAACCGCGGCAGACGACCCGACGGAGCGGACACCGGACTTTCACCCTTGGGTCAGGAAGTCGAGCATCGGGCCGTAACCCTCGAGCGCGACGCGCTGCATGTTGTGGAACAGACCGCGCTCGCCGCCGAGTTCGCAACCGCCGCCCGCGCGGCCCGGGCCGCCGTGCTGGAGTTGCGACAACGCGGTGCCCGGCCCCGGCGATTGCCCGGCGATCTTCGTCGAACCGAGGAACAAACGGCCGTGCGACGCGGCGATCGCGCCGACGCAGTCCTTCAAGAACTTGCGATCGTCCGAATACACCGACGCGACGAGCCCGCCGCCGCCTTGCTTCACCAGCGTCATCATCGCGCACGGCTCGGAGTACGGGATCAGCGTCGACACCGGGCCGAACACTTCGATCTCATTGATCGCGCCGAGCGGAGCGTCGCACGCGGCTTCCAGCAACACCGGCGCGAGGAACGCGCCTTTGCCTTCGTCGCCCGGCTTGATCAGGAACGGGCCCGCGCCGCGATACGCGACTTTGGCGGCCGCTTCGAGTTTCGCGAGTCCCTCGCGCGCCGTCTTCAACGCATCGTGGGACGCCAACGGTCCCATGCGCACGCCGTCGACCGCCGGATCGCCGATCTTCACTTCGGCGAGGCGCGCACACAGCGCTTCGCGCACCGCGTCGAGCAGCCCTTCCGGTACGAACGCGCGGCGGATCGCCGTGCACTTCTGGCCAGCCTTCTGCGTCATGTCGCGGAACACGTCACCGACGAACAGTTCGAACGTCTCGGAGCCCGCTTCGGCGTCGGGGCCGAGGATCGCGGCGTTCAACGAGTCCGCCTCGACGTTCAAGCGCACCGACTTCGCACGCACGTGCTCGAGCGAGCGCATCCACGCGCCGGTGCCGCTGCTGCCGGTGAACGCGACGGCGTCGCGCTCGTCGACGTGCTGCATCAGGTCGCCGGCCGGGCCCGCGAGGAACGAGAACGCGCCGCGCGGCAACAGGCCGCTGTCGATCACGAGTTCGGCGAGACGATGCGCCATCAGCGCGGTGGACGTCGCGGGCTTGCTCAGCACCGGGACGCCCGCGAGCCACGAACAAGCCGCCTTCTCCATCAACCCCCAGGCCGGGAAGTTGTAGGCGTTGACGTGGACCGCCACGCCGTCGATCGGCACCCACACGTGTTGGCCGGAGAACCGCTCGGAGATGCCGAGGTTCAACTTGCCGCCGTCGGGGATCCAATGGCCCTTCGCGGGCAGCGTCTTCGCGAACTCGCCGTAATAGGCGAGCACGGCCGCGGCGCCGTCGACGTCGAACTTCGCGTCGCCGCGCGTGTTGCCGGCGTTCTTCACGCCGAGTTCGATCAGCGCGTCGCGGTTCTTGTGCATCAGCGTCGCGAGCTTCGTCAGGATCTCGCCGCGTTGCGCGAACGTGAGCTGGCGCAGCGCCGGGCCGCCGACCTCGCGCGCGAACGCGAGCGCGGCCTTCAGATCGAGACCAGCGCTCGACGCCTGCGCCAATGCCTCGCCGGTCGCGGGATTGCTCAGCGTCGCGGCCTTGCCGGTTCCGGCCTTCCACTCGCCGCACAGATACGACTTCAGCTCGACGACCATCTCGGGCTCCCGTTTGGATTCGGCATCGCATCACGCACGACGGGCCCGGAACCGCGCACGGCCCCGAGCCCGTCGTTCATTCGATCTCGGATCGCGTCACAGACGGACGTACTCGAAGTTCATTTCCTTGCCGCCGATGCCCTTCAGCGGCGGAGCGACCCAGCCGGCGACCTTACCGGGCTCGAGGCACGGCTTCATGATCGAGCGCAGGTACGCGAGGTCGTCATCGGTGAGGAACCATGCGGCCTTGCGCGCGTCGTACGCCTCCTTCGCCACGAGATTGCCCTCGTAGTCGAAGAACATGTTCGCGTACTCGCCGACGTGCCGGTGGAAGCGGCGGTTCGGCAGCGTCAGGCGCTGCTCGATGCCGGACTTCTCGAGTTCCTTGTTCCAGATCGCGAGCGCGCGCTCGCAGTCCTGGATGTAGCCGTCGCGCAGGCACTCGTTCATCGCGTTGCGCAGCGGCACCTCGCGGTTCACGAGCTTGCCGTCCTGAACGACCGGGATGACCTTCGCCTGGTTCAGGCCGGTGTGCTCGGTCTCCTTCGCCTCCTCGCGGAAGCGGCCCTTCATGCCCGACGCGAAGTAGTCGGCCGCGTTGCTCGAGATCTCGCCGCCGAACAGGTCGATCGAGTACGTGAACCAGTAGTTGATGATCTTCTGGATCACCTCGAGCGGCACGCCGCCGTAACTGCGCAGGTCCTTGCCCGGATGCTCGCGCATGAGTTCGGCCGTGCGCTTGACCACGCGCTGGACGCCGGTCTCGCCGACCGACAAGTGATGCGCTTCTTCCGTCAGCATGAAGCGGCACGTGCGCGACAGCGGGTCGAAGCCCGATTCCGCGAGCGCGGCGAGCTGGAACTTGCCGTCGCGGTCCATGAACATCGTGAACGCGTAGAACGACAGCCAGTCGTTGCAGGGGTTGTTGAACGCCTGCAGGATGCGCGGCTTGTCGGGATCGCCGGCGCGGCGACGCAAGAGCTCGTCGGCTTCCTCGCGACCGTCCTTCCCGAAGTGCTTGTGGAGCAGATAGACCATCGCCCACAGGTGACGGCCTTCCTCGACGTTCACCTGGAACAGGTTGCGCATGTCCATCAGCGACGGCGCGGTCTGCGCGAGCCAGCGTTGCTGTTCGACCGACGCCGGTTCGGTGTCGGCCTGCGTGACGATGATGCGCCGCAGCATGTTGCGGTACTCGCCCGGCACTTCCTGCCAGGCCGGCTGACCGAAATGGTCACCGCATTGGACCTTTCGCTCGGCGACCGGATCCGCGAGGAAGATGCCCCAGCGGTAATCCGGGGTCTTCACGTAGTCGAACTGCGCCCAACCTTCGGCCGTGACGTCGATCGCGGTCCGCAGCCAGACGTCCTTGTCCTGGTGCAGCGCCGGACCGGTCTCGTTCCACCACTTCAGGTACTCCGGCTGCCACTCCTCGAGTGCGCGCTGGAGCTTCTTGTCGCCCTTGAGGTCGACGTTGTTCGGGATCTTGGCGAGGAGGTCGACGGTGCTCATCAGGTCCTCTTCCAGTCGAAGGTTGGACGCACCGGCTTGCCGTAGGCCGTCAAGGCCCCGTGTTCGCCGGTCGCGTTGGGTCGGGTGAAGATCCAGTTCTGCCACGCCGACAGTCGTCCGAAGATCTTGGTCTCGACGCTTTCGGCGCCCGCGAAACGCAAGTTCTGTTCCATGCCGGTCAACGCGTCCGGCGAGTAGCTCGCGCGCTCTTCGATCGCGATGCGGACTTCGTCCTCCCAGTCGATGTCGTCGGGGGTGAACGTGACGAGCCCGAGTCCATCGGCCGCATCCGCGTCGAGCGCCTCGGTGTGCTCGAGCACGCGCGCCACTTGGCTCGGGTCGCGCAGGAAGCGGCATGCCAAGCGCGAGATGCCGTGGCTCATCGGCAAGCGACCGTCGGACATCGGCGACACGCGCACCGTGACCTTGCCGTCGCCGTCGTTCAGCATGAACGAGCGGTCGGCGGCGATCGCGAGCTCGAACATCGAGCCGACGAAGCACGAACCGTCGTCGACGATCGCGAACAAGGACTTCGACGTGTTGTCGACGCGGCGCATCACGCGCGCGACGAGCAGCCGCACTTCGTTGACGAGCCAATCGGAGCCGTGTTCGAGCAACAGCTTGTCGGCCGCGAGCACGGCGTCGGCGGAGCCGCGCGTCTTCAGGATGATGACGCCGACGGTCTCGTTCATCAGACGCAGCTGGAGGATCGCGTCGTCGAGCTCGCGCCACGCGCGCACGACCCACGCCTGGTCGCCGACCTTGCGCAGCTCTTCGGGAGTCGTCGGCTGCGGAGTGGTCGGCGCTTCCATCGTGATCGTCGCGACGCGTCCGGCCTCGTCGACCTCGAGCGTCACGTAGCGGTATTTGCGCGTGCGTTCGTCGCCGGAAGCCTCGATCGGCGAGAGCTTCATGCCCGAACCCGCCTTCGAAGTCTTGTCCGACGCGACGATCTGCGCGAGGCGCTCCTTCACCTTGTCGTCGAACTTGCTCTTCGCGTGCGACGCGTCGATCAAACCCCACTTCACGGCGCGCGGTCCACGCAAGCCTTCGGCGAGGGTCGAGAACACGTCGGCGAGGTCACGACGGATCTTGCGCTTGTCGACGAGACGCGTGAGACCGCCGGTGCCGGGCAGCACGCCGAGCAACGGGACTTCGGGCAGCGACACCGCGGCGTTGCCGTCTTCGATCAGGTGGATCTCGTCGCACGAGATCGCGAGCTCGTAGCCACCACCCGACGCCGTGCCGTTCAGCGCGGCCAGCGTGCGCACGCCGCTTTCCTTCGCGTACTCCTCGAGCGAGAGGCGCGTCTCGTTGGTGAACTTGCAGAAGTTCACTTTGAACGCGTGGGTGCTGCTCTGGAGCATGAAGATGTTCGCGCCGGAGCAGAAGATGCGGTCCTGCCCCGAAGTGAACGCGAGTACCTTCACTTCCGGATGCTCGAAGCGCAGGCGCTGGATCGCGTCGGCGAGCTCGAGGTCGACGCCGAGGTCGTAGCTGTTCAGCTTCAGGATGTAGCCCGGACGGAATCCCTTCTCCGTCTGCACGTTCATGCGCATCCAGGCGATCGGCCCCTGGACGTCGAGCTTCCAATGGATGTACGAGTCGGGATGACGCTGGAAGTTTTCCGTCTTCATGGCGGGAAAACGGTAGCGGACGCGTGGGAAGGAGCAAGCAGTATCTTGCCGATTCGCGCTTGGACCTCCTCGCCGTCGGCACTATAGTGCCGCGCCGATGTCGACCCCCGAACCGCCGTCGCCTCCCGACCCGCTGCTGCTCGCGATCGGCGCCCGCGTGCGCGCGGCGCGCCAATCCCGCGACGTCACGCTCCGGACGCTCGCGAACGCCTCGGGCGTGTCGGAGCGCTTCCTGCGCGAACTCGAAGCGGGCCGCGGCAACATCTCCATCGCGCGACTGGCGGACGTCGCGCGCAGCTTGCACCTCACGCTCACCGACGTGATCGGGAACGCCGACGACCCACGGGCGACGGTTTCCCCGGAGCGCGCGCGACTCGCCGCCGCACTGGCCGCGTTGCCCGACTCCGCGATCACGGCGACGCTGGCGTGGCTCGAGTCACGAGCCAAGGCTCCGGCGAACTCCGACAAGCTCGCACTGATCGGGCTGCGTGGCGCGGGAAAGACCACGATCGGCAAGAAGGCCGCGCTGCGTCTCAAAGCGACGTTCATCGAACTCGATCGAGAGGTCGAGCGTGCCGCCGGCATGAGCCTGTCCGACTTGTTCGCGATCCACGGCGAGGACTATTACCGCCGCCTCGAACTCCGCGTGCTGCGCGAAGTGCTGAACAAGCGCGGCAAGTGCGTGATCGCCGCGGGCGGTGGCATCGTCACCGAGCCCGAGAGTTGGCAACTCCTGTCGTCGCACTGCACGGTGATCTGGCTCGAAGCGAAGCCCGAGGATCACTGGAACCGAGTGGTCGCGCAGGGAGACAGGCGACCGATGCAGGGCAAACCGCAAGCAATGGCCGAACTGCGCTCACTGCTGAAGACGCGGGCGCCGCTGTACGCGCGCGCTCATCATCGGGTGGATACGTCGAAGCTCGGCTTGGACGGTGCGGTCGAGGTCGTCGTCGGAGTGGAACGGGAAGGCGAGGCAGGGAAACCGAGGGAGTGAGATCGGGGGGGTGTCAGACGAAGTGTGGACTTGGGTCGGTCGCGGCGGGCATCGGTGAGTTCACTCTTCAGGCATGCGGCCCGGGAAAAAGGCCGTGAGTTGTTTGAGCGTCATGAGCCAGCTTCCGACTCGC
>JBPOIU010000217.1:0-21105 GCA_052034255.1 Planctomycetota bacterium
CGAAGCGTTCGAAGGCTCGCAGCCGCATCGTCTATCTCGACGAGTTCCGCACCGCGCCCGCCGCTCCGAAGGCCAACAACCCGCACGGGCGACACGAAGAGCAGTCGGCGATCACCGCCGCGCTGACGGCTGTTCCCGAGCCCTACCGCACTGCCGTCGTGCTCGTCGACGTGAACGGGCTCTCCTACGAAGAAGCAGCCGCGTCGCTGGGCTGCGCCGTCGGCACCGTGAAGTCCCGCGTGAACCGCGGACGCTTCGCGTTCAAAGACCTTTATCTGCGCCAAGAAGGGGACGCGCGCGATCCCGCGCGCGCATCCGAGTCGCGAGGAGTCTCTCCATGAAGTGCACCACGATGCTCGAGTGGTTCAGTGAACGCATCGACGGAACACTCGATCCCGATCGGTCCGCGCGCCTCGATCAACACCTTGCGCAATGCGCGGACTGCCTCGCGGAGTTCGAATCGCTGCGCCTCGCCGTCGGCCGCTTGCGCGAAGCCGGCCCGCCGGCGACGACGGTCGACGAGCGCGCCTCGATCATGGCCGCCATCGATCGCGAAGCCGAAGATCGCCTGGTGACGTCGACCGTCGGGGGCGAGGCGCTCGAGCGCCGCTCCGGCGTCTTCAAGCGCGCGATCCTGCTGCCCCAAGCGGAGCCGACGCCGCGCCGGATGCGCGCACTGTTCACCCACGTCGCGAGCTTCGCCGTCGGTATCGCCGCCGCCGCGTTGTTCTGGTTCAACGGTTCGCACGCCGAGCCCTCGGCGACGCCGATCGAGCCGACGACCGAGGCGCATGCGCCCGCCGTCGACGTCGTGACGACTCCTGCTCAACCGATTCCGAGGTCGACTCCGGCCATCGAGACCCCGGCTCCCAGCGTCAGTCCTCCGGCCGAGATGTTGTTGCGCGTGTCCGGCGACCTGACGGTGGTGCACAACGGACAGCGCGGCGCGGACAGCGCGGGGCCGCTGACGCTGCGTCCCGGCGACATCGTCGAAGCGCAGAGCGTGGGCAAGTGGCGCATCATCGTCGGTTCGCATGGCGCACTCGAAGTGCAGTCCGAGCCCGCTCCTCCCGCACCGATCCAACCCACGGTTTCGCGCGGACCGATGATCGCGATCGATCTGGATCCCGCGCCGCTGCAGCGGCTCGCCGCGGGCATGCGAACGTCGCTCGAGCAACTCGCCGTCGCCATGGACCGCGCCGCCGAACGCATGCCACGGCCACCGCAGCCTGAACTCGAAGCGCCCACGACTCACGCACCCGAGCCAAAACCCGTCCCGCTGCCCCGCACCGAACCGCGACCCGAAAACGTCGTCGCTTCCATCCCGACGACTCCGTCCGAGAGCGACGCGTCGCCGATGACGACGGGTGCTCCGAGCGCGTTCTCTCCGCGACCGCCGGTCGTCGTGCGCCAGGACGAGTCCGACCTGCGCTTGGAGACGGTGGGCTCACCTCTCGAAGTCGTGCCCGCGCTGATCCAGCGACTGCGCGACGAAGACACTCGCGTGGTGGCGCTCGTGATCGCGCGCCTCGAACTCGTGCGCGAAGAGTTCGAGCGCGATCCGAAGTTCCCGCGCGTCGCACCGCGTACGCAGACCGCAGCGGTCGATCCATCGTGGTTCGGATTGGTGACGAGCTTGGTCGTGGCGAGCCCGCACGCGCCCGTCGCCGAAGAGCCCTTCGCCTATTGGAACCGCTGGTTCGACGCTTGCGCCGACGCGATCATCGCCCGTGAGACGTACGGCACTTGGTGAATCTTCGGGAACCCACGAACACCGCGCCGCCGTTCCTCGCCACGAAACACCAAGTCCGAAACTAGCTCGAGAGGACGAATCATGACCCTTCGACGAATCGCATGGATCGCTTGTGCTCTGGCCGTCGGCGGTTGCCGCAGCTTCGAATCGACGTCGTTCGAGGACGGCGGATTGCTGCTGCGCGAAGTGAAGGCAGCCGACGGCACGTCCACCGAGTACCGGCTCTATCCCGGTGTCGACGACAAGCCGACGATCAACCGCACGCAAACCACACCGTTCGAGCGCCCGGAGATCCAAGGCATCGTGGTCGCCGACGTGAACGCGTCGCTGGCGAAGCGCCTCGGCACGACGGCTTGGCAAGGCGTTTACGTCCAGCGCGTCACGCCGCAATCCTCCGCGGCGAACGCAGGGCTCGCGAACGAGGACGTGATCCTCGCGATCGCCGGCCAACCCGTGACGAACGAGCAGCAGTTCTTCGAGGTGATGAAATCAGCGTTGTCGGGCACCAATCCGATCGAACTCTCGATCCGACGCGGCGCCGGCGCGAGCGCGAACGAGACGCGGATCTCGGTGACGCCGAAAATGCGCAGGGGCGCGGATTCCCGCACGGACTCGATCCCGCTCGAGAGCTCGACGACGGTGCAGCACTACACGGGCCTGCAAGTCGCGACGGTTCCTCCGAGCTTGTCCGCCGAGATCTGGGGCACGTCGGAAGAGAACACGATCGTGTCGGGAGTCGTGACCGGTTCGCCGGCTTATCACGCTGGTTTGCGACGCGGCGATCGCTTGGTGAGCGCGGACGGCAAGTCCGCGCCGAAACTGGCCGACGTGCGCAAAGCCGTCTACGCCCGCGCTTCGGCCCCGCTACCGGACGTCGACGCGTCGGAAGCCGCCGAGGCCACCGCGATGGGCACGGCGTCGGGTGGCCTCTCGCTTGCGGTCGACGGCCCGCTCGGACCGCACGTGACGTCGATCCCGGTCGACGACGGCTTGATGAAGGAGACGAACTTCCACTTCCCGATCCTCTTCGAATACTCCTCGGGCGTGGACTACACGCGGTGGTCGTGCCTCGACTTCATCTTCCAGTTCATCGGCAACTACGAGCAGCGCTACCGCCCGTCGCCGACGCGCCATGCGCGCGAGGAATCGGAACTCTCGCTGTTCCCGCTCGGCATGTTCGAGTTCAAGACCACGCCGACGTCGCGGGAAACGACGTTGTTCTGGATCATCGACTGGAACACGCGCAACGACTGATCCGCAGCGGCGCCCACGACCGCGAAACCGGCGCCGACGAAAAGACGACGCGCATGGAACCTGACGGTTCCATGCGCGTCGTCGTTCGTTGAACGGAGCGTCGCGGTCGCGCGCGGCATTCCGCGCGTGCGAGTTCGTTCAGCCTTCCACCACCGCTGCGCGCACGAGCGCCCGAAGCGCGTCGTCACCGCCAAAGCCAGGACTGCCCTCATCCGCGTGGATGTCGAGCATCAACACGTCGTCGACGCGCTGCACGGTCTGTTGCGTCGCGTCGATCGCCGGTTGGAAGACGATCAACTTCAAGCGCTCGCGCGCGACTTGTGCGAACTCCGGATCCTCGGTCAGCAGCGTCTTCAGCACGCGGCCGAGAGGATCGATGCCAAGCTCGGCGAGCTGGTACAGCGACCACTGCGTGCGCAAGCCGTCGCCGTACGTGGTGAATCGCACCAGTTCGAGCTCGATGCATTCGAGCGGCAGTCCATGCTCCGTCCGCAACGCGAGCGTGAGCTCCTTCGCGTGATCGACCGGTAGACGGAAGTGTTCTTGGCCTTCGCCGGACACTTCCCACTTCAACCACGGCTCGAGTTCGATCCACGAGAACGAGCCGCGGTCGACGCCCGGCACGATCGTCAGGGTCAGCGCGTCATCGTCGACCCGCGCGCAACGCAGCGCACGATCGCGCACCGTGACGACTTGGATCCGCGCCACCCGCTTCACGAGTTCGGCTCGGCGCTCTTCGCTCATCGAGCGCACCGCCGTCGGCAACTCGTCGCCGAGCAGACTGCGCACGTCCCAGATCAACGAGGGCGACTCTTCGAGGCCGGACCAGTCGATCGTGACGGGAACTTCCTTCTCGAACGCCGACGCGATCGACTCGAGGATCCCCGGAAGGTGTTCGGTCTCGAATGCCTGCGTCGCCAGGGCGAACTCCGCGGCTTCGCGCGCCTTGCGCTCGCGTTCGAACTCGTCCATCGACGCCTGCATCTGCTTGCCGACGTCTTCGAGCGCGCCGGTCATCGCCGCTTCGAGTTCGGCGCCCGGATCGTGGCCGGTGCCTCCCATCAGGCGCGCCATCGTGCGCTCCATGTCGACTTTCGCCGCGCCGTCCTCACGGACGCTGACGAACGGCATCGTCATCGATTCGATCTCACCGGCGGGGTTCTTCGAGAACACCTCGGTCAACACGACCACTAGGTCGCCGTCGACGAGGACGTCGCGCACCAGGTACCGTTCGATGTCCGGCGCGCCACCGCCCTCGGCATCGCGCTGGACCGCGATCATCTCGGTGCGTGCGGCGGCTTCGTCCTTGCGTTTCGTCGCCTCGACGAACCGACGAATGGTCGCGACCGCCTCCATCACGCCCGGGTCGTTGCCACGTTCGATCAACTGATCGAGGGACGCGAGCCGGAGGACCAACTCGCCGGTCGCGTCGTCGCCGTCGAATTGGCGGACCGCGTACGCGCCGAGCTGACTTCCCGCCGGGAACTCGCCGTGTTCCGCGCAGATCTCACGCACGCGGGGCAGCAGCACCCACTGCAGCCACTCCTCGAACGCCATGCGATCGGAAAAGAACGCGGCCTCGCTCTCGAACGCCTCTGCCGGAGGCTTGTCGTTCCCCCAGCGGCCGAGTCGGCGCAGTTCGTCTTCGATCGCCTGGGCACGCAGGATGGCTTCGTCGTAGCGGGTTTCGGCGGGCATCGCGGCTTCCTGTTGGATCACGAACATGAGGGCACCTCTCCGAACGAACGCTTCGTCATCCGGCGCACGGTGCGGGCGTCACGCGTTTTTCGGGATTCATCGCATGCGGCCCCCGCGCCCGACGCCGGTCGCGTTCTCCTGGCCAGGTCGCCACTCGCCCCGGCACTGCCGGTGGATACACTCCCGGGCTCATGGAACGCGCCGACGCCTCGATCCTGGGAGCCCGCTCCGCACGTCGCGCGTTGATCGCGCCTCTCGTCGCGGCCTTGCTGTTGCGCCTGATCGCGATGTTCTGGTTGGCGTCGCAGGCCGCGGTCGTCGGCGATGCCGTGGGCTACTTGCTGAAGGCGCGCGCGATGGCCGCCGGCGGAGCGCTCACCGAATCGACGGATGGGCAAGTCCGACCGCCGCTGTACGCGATGCTGGTTTCGCTGGGTCTCGACGACGACCCCGTGCCGGACGACATGATGCCCGGCGTGTTCCTGCTGCAGATCCTCGCGGACCTCGGCACGATCGCGATCTCGATGAGCCTCGCCCGCCGGCGGTTCGGCGACCGCGCCGCGGCGGCGACCGGGTGGGCGCTCGCCTGCTGGCCGCTGGCGATCTTGTTCTCGAGCACGTTGGTGATGGCCGAAACGGCAGCGTGCTTCACCGCCGCTCTGGCGCTGTGGTCGGTCGACCACCTCTTCACGCAATTGCGTAGCGGCAAGCCCGGGCTGCGCGCCGCGGCGCTGACCGGCGTCGCACTCGGCATCTCGGTGCTGACCAAGGAACTGATGCTGCTGCTGCCATTGGCGGTCGTCTGCGCACTGATCAAGATCGGCAAAGCCCCGATCGAAGCGAAGCTGAAGGCCTTCGGCATCATGAGCGCATCGTTCATGGCCGCGCTGGTGCCGTTCTCGTGGATGACCGCGGGCACCCAAGGCAAGGCACTGCCCACCGGCACGTACGGCTATCTGGCCCTGATCTACGACAACGCGCCGAAGGGGAAGTTCGGCCAGGATTTGTGGGTCGCGCAACCGTCGATCGAGAAGCGCGTCGAGATGGCGCAATCGGTTTTCGCCGACGCGTTCTTCGAGTACCCCGCGCTCACCGCGCACCGTGCCGTTCAGCGCCTGAAGACGCTGCTCGGTCCGGAGATCTACGCGCCCGCGTTGACCCTCGCGATCCCGATCGATGGGTTCCTCCCGCAGGGCACGACGCCGCGATCGTTGATCGCCGCCGCCTGGAAGTTCCCGCCCGGCACGGTCTCACGCGCCGCGCAGATCGTGTTCTCGCTGTCGTCCCTCGTGCTGTTCGTCGTCGCGGCGCTCGGTGTCGCGATCAAGCGCTTCGACCCGCTCGCGCGCGTGGCGTGGTACCACACGGCCATCCTGCTGATCGTCGTCGCGCTGACGGTGTCGATGGAGCGCTACCGGATGACGCTCGTTCCCGCGCTCGCGCCGTTCATCGGACTCGGGATTTCGACGCTGCTGTCGCGCCGCGAACGCGCGGAATTGAAGCCGCGCGCGATCGTCACCGCCGTTGTCGTCTTGCTGTTGCTCGGACTCTGCATGTTCGTGCTCGATCCCCCGTCTCCCGAGTGAGCCGCAGCACCGCTTCGTGAACCCCCATTCAGGAGAAGTTGCCGATGGAGCGACTGACCATTTCGACCAACGCGCCGTGGGAGCCGATCGTCGGCTATTCGCGCGCGGTTCGCGTCGGCCCCCACGTCCACGTGTCCGGAACCACGGCGACGGACGAGCACGGGGAGATCGTCGGCATCGGTGATCCGGTGGCCCAAACGCACCAAGTGTTGAACAACATCGCACTGGCGCTGCATCGCGCCGGTGCCACGTTGAAGGACGTGGTGCGGACGCGCATCTACGTGACGAACATCGAACACTGGGAAGCCGTCGGCCGCGTCCATGGCCTGGTGTTCAAGGACATCCGCCCGGCGTCGACGCTGGTCGAGGTCGCGCATCTCGTGAACCCCGCGATGCTGGTCGAGATCGAAGCCGAGGCGATCGTGCCGGAGTGAGTCGTGCGCGCGCGCGTGCCCACGGTCAGAACTGGAAGTAGATGAACGCGGTCTGCGACGACATCGTCAGGAACAGCACCCCGGCGAGCGCGCCGAGCAACACGCCGATCAGCAGCAGGGGTAGGCGCCGCCAAGCTCGGGCGCACTTCGCTTCGAGATCGAACGGCTCGAAGTGAGCGAACACCGCGATCCCCAACGCGATCCATGCCCACATCTCGACGCCATCGAGTGATTGCCCGCCGAACGACGACAGCATCGCCGTGAAGTTGTCGACGCCGTCCGCGCGCAACAGCAATTGCGACAGCGCGAAGAAGTGGATCGTCAGCAGCCACGCGAGCGCCCGCCGCGGCAGCGTCTTCGGAAACGGCGTGCCGCCGCGCGCGCGTTCGAGCCATCGCTCCACGGTCATGCCCACGGCCTGCAACACGCCCAGCGCGAGGCACAGCGTGTTCCCGCCGTGCCACAGCCCCATCAACACCATCGTGACGAAGTAGTTGACGACGATCCGGGGCTCGGAACAGCGCGTGCCGCCAAGCGGGTACCACAGGTAGTCACGGATCCAACTGGACAGCGAGATGTGCCAGCGCCGCCAGAACTCGCGCACGCCGAGCGATCGATACGGCGTCGCGAAGTTCTCCCTCAGATCGAACCCGAACAGCTTCGCCGTGCCGATCGCGATGTCGGAGTATCCAGAGAAGTCGCAGTAGATCTGCAGCATGAA
This sequence comes from Planctomycetota bacterium, assembly GCA_052034255.1. Taxonomy (GTDB): domain Bacteria; phylum Planctomycetota; class B15-G4; order B15-G4; family JADJEK01; genus JADJEK01. Next base: position 7,447 of record JBPOIU010000217.1, read on the forward strand.
CGCGTAGCACGCGACCAGATGCGCGAACGGCGTATACGACCCCGGCGCCATCAGCACCGGATCGACGATCGAACGACCCAGGACGTCGGCGATCAGCGCCTTCTTCGCGAGCCCGACCGCGATCCTCCACAGCGCCTGCTTCACCTCGTCGAGCGACACGCGCGGGCGTCGCGCCATCTGCGGCAGGAAGTCGGCCGCACGCACGATCGGCCCGGCGACGAGCTGCGGGAAGAACGCCACGAAGAACGCGAAGTCGTCGAGGCGCCGCTCGGCCGGCAGCTGTCGCCGGAAGACGTCGATCGTGTAGGACAGCGTTTGGAACGTGTAGAAGCTGATGCCGACCGGGACGGCTCCCGTCCACGCGAAGCGGACGACGCTGGCGTCGACGCCACACGCATGCAGCAGCGGATCGACGACCGTCGTCGCGAGCCAATACGTGTATTTGAAGTACCCGAGCATCGCGAGGTTGCCGGCGACGCTGGCGACGAGCGCGATCGTGCGTTGCCGCGGAGTCCGCGCCGCATCGATGACACGTCCCATCGCGTAGTCGAGTACGCACGACGCGATCAGCAACCAGACGAACCAACCCGTGCCGTAGCCGTAGAACACGAGGCTCGCCGCCAACGTGATCCACGTCCGCAGCGTGCGTCGGTCCCGAAACCACCAAAACAACAGGAGCGCGACGACCACCAGGACGCCGAACTCGAGCGAATGGAAGACCACGACGACACCTACGACGGACTACTCCGTCCGTCGCCCAGCGATCCAGCCCGATCGCGGCTCTCTCCTCCGCGCGGCGGTGCCAGCGCCGCGCTGCCGGCTCCGTGCCGGCCTCGTCTCTCTCGCTCGACCGTCTCGAACCTCGTTCGCCCGAGCTCCGCGCCGACGGAGTCCGGACCGTTTCAACTCAACGCCGCGGGTGCTCCGCGCGCGACTTGCTCAGCACGCGCAGAATCCCGCTCGATTCGAATTGCCGTGCCAGCTCGATCGCGAGCAATTGACTGCCGATCGCACTCAGGTGTTCCTGATCCTGACCCCTGCCAGCGAAGTACTTCTGCCGGTCGTCGCTGATGCGCTGCTGGAACTCGAGGATCGACCAACTCGCGATGCGATTGCGCCGCAAGCGTTCCTGAAGCGCTTCGATCGGCTTCTGCCTTGGGGTTCCGAGCCGCGGACCGACCGAGCCCACGTGCGCAGCAACGAAGCTCGACCACCTGGCGTCGTTCGTACCCGCATATTCGTGAAGGACGACGACCACGAGCCGCGCGTGGTTGCGTTCGATGGCGTGGTTCAGTTCGTCGATGGCTCGGAAGGTCCGCTCCACGAAGTACGCGACGTCGTGGCGCATCTCGGCATCCCCGCAGTACATGAAGCTCTCGCGCAACGCGCCGAGCCCGCCGTCGAGCTCGCCGACGAACGCGCGGTAATGCGCATAGAGAGAGCTGTGGTCGGAGAGCCAGCGGTGCGCCGCCATCACCGGCTTCATGAACCGATGCGGCACCCTGGACGCGAGATCGCGCGGCACGAGCTGCCCCCCGATCAGCACATTCGCGTACGCGGACGACGAGTCGATGAGGCACCGCCCGCCGGGCGACACGACCAGCAGCACGAGATCGGGCTGGATGACTTCGATCAACCGCAGGCCATGCTGACACGCCTGCATCGTCGAGTAGCCGCCCACGCCGCCGTTCAGCACGCGCAGGCCTTCTCTGGCGTGCGTTCGCAGCTGTCCCTCGAGTTGCACCTGCCACGTCTCCTCGTCCGTGGGCCCTTCGTTGCGTGCACCGAACACGCGCGAATCGCCGAGCGTCAACACCCGGAGCTCGCGCTTGTCCGCCGTGCGCGACAAACCGGGATTGCGCAGGCCATAGGAGTCCGTCGACACCCACTCGTCGCGGAAGTTCGGCGCGGTGCGCCACAGCGTGCGCTCGTCCTCGACATGCAACGCATTGTGGAGCTCGTCCTGGCCTCGTACGGCCGCGAGCGCGAGATCGAGCCCGACCAGTCCCAGCAACATGCCGAAGGCGACGACCATCACCACGCGCGGCATGCGCGGTTCCGCGGGCGAAGCCGACGCCGAATCGGACTCCACCAAAGCGAGCACCCCCCGGGGCGGCGGAACGGTAGCAGCGCGCCGTGCGCCACGCACGCGCGCGATCGGAAGATTCGCCGGTCAGCCTTCGCCGAGGAAGACCGCGACCGGCAACGGCCAGTCTCCCGGCACCGCGAGCTCCAGGGTCCTGGATCGGCCGCGGGCGCGGAGCGTGGCTGGCTCGCCGCTCAGGACCTCGTGCCACGCGGTGATCGCCGGGATCTCGGTCGACAGCGCGACCTGGATCGGCCGCGCGGCCGGGTTCGCCGGCGACGGGCTCGAAGGCGGCGTTCCGATGTTTGTGCAGACGACCAAGGTCTGCTTCGCCGCCGTTCGCGCGAACGCGAGGTCGAGTCCCGTGCTCGTTCCGTTCGCCGAGCGGAGCTTCAGGGGAACGTATCGACCGCGTTCGAACACCGCTTCTTGGCTGCGGCGCAATGCCAACAGGTCCGCGATCAGCGCCAGCTTCACGCGGCCGTCGCGCCACGCGTCGACCAGGCGCGTCCACTCGGCCACGGAGCGCGGGCGACTGCGCAGCGTCTCGAGCGCGCGCGCACGCCGACCGAAGTCGACGGGACGCCGGTTGTCGGGATCGCCGAGGCTGAAGTCGAAGAACTCCTGGCCTTGATAGAGGTCGGGAACGCCCGGACACAGCGCGCGCAGCGCGACTTGCAACAGCGACCAGCGTGCGCCGCGCGCCGCGATGCGCTCCGCGAACTCCTCGAGCGATGCCCGGAAGTCCGTCGCGGCGGCTGGATGCAAGATGCCGTCGATGAACGCGCGCACGGCTTCTTCGAAGTCCTCGTCCGGCGTGATCCAGTTCGTGCGGAAGCGGGCTTCACGCGCGACCTTCCGCGCGTGCGCGACCAGACGCGCCGCGAACGCGTCGACGTCGCCATCGTGCTTTGGCCACGCGGCGACCAACGTCTGGTAGATCAACCACTCCAGCGCGCCGTCGGGCGCATAGCGTCCGCCGACCTTGCGCGCGAATCGCCGATTCTGCGTTCGCCACGTCCGCACGAGTTGCTCGAACTCTTGCGCCGCCTCGAGCAAAGCGAGCAGGCGCGCACGTACGTCTTCGCTGCGCCGCGTGTCATGGGTCGACGTCGCGTTCAAGGTCCGTGGCATCGCTGCGGCGCGCGTCGCCATCACGGAGTGGAACCACCGCGCGGGATCTTCGGTGCGCGGCGGAGTCGGCTCACTGCCCGGTTCGTTGAAGCCGAGCCACTGCGTTTCGCGATTCAAGCGGATCTCTTCGTGCTCGCGGACATGCAGCAGGAGGCACAGCGATTGCCATCGCGCGACGAACTCTCCGTCGTGGGCATCGAGCACGTATTGCGCGGCGAGTTCCGCCGCGTCGACGCCGTCCACGTCCAGCGCGGCCAACGCGCCACACGCGGACTCGACCGCCTTCCGGTCGGACTTCGACGACGCGCCACCGCGCAGGAACGTGCGCCCCACCGGCAACGCGGCCGTCAGCAACTCGAAGCCGAAGCGCACGGCGTCGCGATCCCGATGCGTTGGCTCGCGCCGCCCGCGCGCAAACTCGAACTCGAAGAACAGCACGTCGACGACTTGATCGAGGTACGGCGCGAAATCCTCGCGCAGCAAGCGCAACCGTTCGACGAAGCGCGTGTGCAGTCGCGTGCCGGCGAACTTGGCGAATGCCGCGTCCAACCGCTCCCAAGCGACGCGCGGCGCGAATGCGCGCGTGAAGGCGTTCAGGAAGTCGTAGCCCGTCGCGCCATCGGCATCGAAGTCCGTCGGCAACGTCTCGCCCGGCGCGTTCATCGTCTCGGCGAGGATCCAGACGTCGCGTCGGCCGCGCCGTCCGCATTCGATGCGCAGCCGCGCGAGGTACTCGACCGGATCACGGAGACCGTCGACGTGGTCGATCCGCACGCCGTCGACGGCGCCGCGGCCGAGCTGTTCCAGCAACAGTTCGTGCGTCCAACGGAAGACCTCGGGTTCGTCGACGCGCACCGCGATCAGCTCGTTGATCTCGAGGTAGCGCCGCCAATTGAGCCGCGTCGAGTCGGTATGCCAATCGACGAGGGCGTAGCCCTGATCGTCGAGCAACGAGCGCAGCAGCTCCGTGCCGACCCGCTTCTCGCCGCCGTTCACGACGCGCAGTACTTCCTGCAGGTAGACCGCGAACTCCGGGTAACGCGCCATGTTCGAGCGGATGCGTCCTGCGATCGCGCGCCGCGAGTGATCGAGCTCCTGCAATGAACTCGGCCGCGCTTCCATCGACTCGCGCAGTCGCTCGGCGTCGTGCAGCGCTTCGATCAGCGCTCGATACCCGGGGTGTTCCGTGCCGAGCACGCTCGCGAGTTGCGGCAAATGCAGCTCGAGGATCGTGCGCCACGAACGCGGATGCACCGGAAGGCGCGATCCGCGATAGAGGACTTCGAAGCCCGGACCACCGAACTCGACTTGCAGCCGGCGCTGGGCGAGCGCCTCGCGCAACGACTCATGGAGCAGCGGCAGCACGACGCGCCCCGCGGGTCCGGGCAACGGTCGATCCCAGTCGACGTCGAACCACATCGCGAATGGCGATTGGCTGCCGGCCTCGAGCACGTCGCGGAAGTACGGGTTCTCCGGCGATGCGGCCATGTGGTTCGGCACCACGTCCATGACCAGCCCGAGGCCGAGGTCGCGCGCCGCGATCGCGAAGGCGTCGAAGCCCTTCGTGCCGCCGAACTCGGTGCGGAAGCGCGTGGGATCGGTCACGTCGTAGCCGTGCTCGCTGCCGCGGCGGGCCTCGAAGATCGGCGACAGGTAGACGTGCGAGACGCCGAGATCGCGCAGGTACGGCAGCAGGCGTTGCGCCTCCGCGAACCGGAAGTGCGGCGTGAGCTGCAGGCGGTAGGTCGCGATCTTGCGCCTGGTCATGGCCGAATCCGCAGGCGCTCGCAGAGTCGCACGAACGCGTCCTGCCACGCGCGCGCCTCCTCATCGCCGGCCGACGCTCGCGTGCGTTGCGACGCACGTTCACCGACGCCGACGCGGAACACGATGTCTTGCACCGCCGTCACGTCGACACCGAACGGCGCGTCCAGAGCCACGTCGAGCACGCGCACGAGGCGCTCCAACATCACGCGCTCGTCGGGGCGCGCCGCGAACGCGCGCGCCGCGCGCCGCAACAGCTCTTCCATGCGATGCGCGTGCGCGTCGGCGGCGGCGTCCTTGCGCTCGCGCTTCTCCTCGGAAAACAGCCGGGCGAGATGATCCAGATCGGGATCCGTCGCCGCGAGCGCTTGATCGAGCTCGCGCTGCAACGCGAAGCGCATCGCCGGCTCGAGCTCGGCGGGAAGCGGCTCGCCGACTTCCTCGAGGAAGCGCACGAGTGGCGCCGCCGATTCGAGGATGCGCCGGTACGCGGCATCGACGTCGTGCAACGCGGTCCTCATCCCGTGACGCAGCACGCGCGTGCGTTCGTCGTGCCACAGCGTGCGCAGCGTCAACGCACCCCGCGGCGCCGTCGCATCGATGGCCGCCGCCAGACGCACGGGCTCGCCGCGATGAAGCGCCGCGACGAGTTCGCGCGCCCAGCGCTCGAACGTGTCGGCATCGGTCGCGGGACGCGCCGCCGCGACGAGCGAGATCTCACCGAGGTGCGCCGCGACCGCATCGAACGCGCCCCGCTCGTGCGTCAACGTCGAGCGCACGTCGACGCGGGCGACGACCAATGTGCTCCGGCCGTGCTGCTCGCGGCGCGCGACGGTCGACGCGATCTCGTACGCGTACAGCGGCTCGTCCGCCCGTACCGGCTCGAACAGTCGACGCACGGCCGCGTGCGCGGCCACCGATTCGAGCTCCACGCGCAGCGGAACCACGTCCTCACGGAACAACGTGCGGCCGTTGCCGCGCTGCGGCACATTGCTGCGGGCGCGTTCGAGGACCGCGAGGAAGCTGCGTTCGATCGCTCCGATCTCGGCCGGCGCGAACGGCTCGGCGAGCTGCAGCACGCGATCGGCGTGCGCCAGGACTTGTTGGGTCTCGATGCCGGCCAAATCATCGAAGAACCAGCCGCAGCTCGTGTACATCGCCATCGCGTGGCGTTGCAGCTCCATCAAGCGCAGGCCATCGCAGCGCGCCGTCGCGTCGCGCGGATGCAAGCCGTGGCGCTCGTAGAACCGATCGAGCGCCGCGGTCGAGCGGTCGAGTACGACGTCGACGTATGCGTTGCGCGCGGCCCAGGGATCACGGAACACCTGCGCCGCCGCGCGCTCGAACGTCGGCCGCACGCCGTCACGGATCACGTCCAGAGCCTCGCGCAAATGCGAGCGCCAGCTCTGGTTGAAGCGACCTTGCGGACCGCTGGTGCCGAAGTTGCATCCGCAGTCGGTGCTCCAGCGACCGACGCCGTGCGCGCAGCTCCACGCGCTCGGCTCGAACAACTCGATCTCGTGGCGCGGCGGCGCCAACGCGAGGTATTCGCCGTAGTTCGTCAGTCGCACGTCCTGCTGCGCTTCGATGTGGTCCAGCGCGAACGCCAGCGCCATTTCGCCGAAGCGATGGTGGTGCCCGTACGTCTCCCCGTCGGTCGCGATGTGGATCAGCGGATGCGCCGGAGACGGCGAGTTCGCATCGAACCCTGCCAGTAGTCGCTGCGCGAACCGCGCACCGTCGTCCAACATGCGTTCGAAGGCGACGGCTTGCGACAGCGCCGCGTGATACGCGAACACGGCGATCGAGCGCCCCGATGGCAGCCGCACCGTGTACGCACGACGCGCGTCGATGCGCCCGCCGGAGACGTCGGTCCAAGCGTCGCCGCCGAGCGGTCGCACGCGGCGCACTTGGCTCGGTGCGACGATCGTGAAGCGGATGCCGCGTTCCGCCATCGCTTCCAGCGCCGGCGTGTCGATCGCCGTTTCCGCGAGCCACATCCCTTCGGGCATGCGACCGAAGCGATGCTTGAAGTCCGCGATCCCCCACTCGATCTGCGTCGCGCGATCTCGATCGGTGCACAACGGCAGGATCGCGTGGTTGTACGACTGTGCGATCGCGCCGCCATGACCGCCGCAGCGTTCGCGACTCTTGCGGTCGGCGTCGAGGATCGCGACGTAGGTCTCCGGTCGCTCGCGCTCGAGCCAGGTCAGCAATGTGGGCCCGAAGTTGAAGCTCATGCGCGCGTAGTTGCACGACAGTCGCGCGATGAAGCCGTCCTTGTCGAGCACGCGCGCCGCCGCGTTCGGCGCGTAGCACTCGGCCCAGATGCGCTCGTTCCAGTCGTGCCAGGGGCGAGCGCCGGGTTGCGTCGGAACCGCATCGAGGCCCGGGACCTCGCGCGGCGGCTGGTAGAAGTGGCCGTGGATGCAAACGAAGCGCGACATGCCGCGCCTCAGGCGCCGTGCGGCGGCGGAGTCCGCGCGCCGTCGGATTTGCGCTTCGACTTCGGCGACTTCTTGGCGGGCGCGGTCGCTGCGATCTGCGGTTCTGGCTTCACCGGTTCGGGTGCGGGATCCGGTGCGCGCTCGTGGACGAGGAAGATCGCCCCGAGTGGCGGAAGGTCCATCGAGAACGAGTGCGGCTTGCCCTGCGATTCCTGCGCTTGCGTGTCGACGCGCGCGAGTTTGCTGGCACCGCTGCCGCCGTACAGCGTGTCGTCGGTGTTCACGACGACGCGCCAGGTGCCAGGCCGCGGCACGCCGACGCGGTAGCCGGGCCTCGGGATCGGCGTGAAGTTGAACAGCGCCGCGACCGGCGGATCGCTCTCTTCGCCGTGACGCAGGACCAGGAACACGCTTTGGTCGGCGTCGCGGCAGTCGATCCACTCGAAGCCGAGCTTGCTCGTGTCCTTCACGTGCATCGCGGGTTGCTCGCGATACAGCCGGTTCAGCGCCGCGAGGCAGTCCTTGAGTCCGCGATGCTCCGGCTTCTCGAGCAGTGACCAGTCGAGGTCGGTCTCGTGGTTCCACTCGCGCCATTGGCCGAGTTCGGCGCCCATGAACAGCAGCTTCTTGCCGTTCTGCGCGAACATCCACGCGAAGCACAAGCGCAAGTTCGCGCGCATGCGCCACTCGTCGCCGGGCATCTTCGACAACAGCGAGCGCTTGCCGTGGACGACTTCGTCGTGCGACAGCGGCAGCATGAAGTTCTCGGAGTCCGAATAGACCTGCCGGAACGTCATCTTGTTGTGGATGAACTTGCGATAGATCGGGTCGGCCTGCATGTACTCGAGCGTGTCATGCATCCAACCCATGTCCCACTTCATGCCGAAGCCGAGCCCGCCGAGATACACGGGCTTCGACACCATCGGCCATGAGGTCGACTCCTCGGCGATGACCTGCACGTCCGGATACGCCGCATAGACGACTTCGTTCAGCTTGCGCAGGAACGCGATCGCCTCGAGGTTCTCCTTGCCGCCGAACTGGTTTGGGACCCACTCGCCTTCCTTGCGCGAGTAGTCGAGGTACAGCATCGACGCGACGGCATCGACGCGCAGACCGTCGAGGTGGAAGCGATCGATCCAGAACAGCGCGGAGCTGATCAGGAACGACACGACCTCGAACCGGCCGTAATTGAAGATGTTCGAGTTCCAGTCGGGGTGATGGCCCTTCTTCGGGTCGGCGTGCTCGTACAGGTGCGTGCCGTCGAAGAAGCCGAGCGCCCAGCCGTCCTTCGGGAAGTGCGACGCGACCCAGTCGAGGATCACGCCGATCCCGGCCTGGTGCATCACGTCGACGAAGGCCATGAAGTCCTGCGGCGTGCCGTAGCGCGACGTCGGCGCGAAGTAGCCGGTCACGCCGTAGCCCCACGAGCCGTAGAACGGGTGCTCGGTGATCGGCATCAACTGGACGTGCGTGAAGCCGAGCTCTTTGACCCACGCCGCGAGCTTCGGTGCGAGCTCGCGATACGTCAGGTGTTCACGGCCGTTGCGCAACCATGAGCCGAGATGGACCTCGTAGACCGAGATCGGCTGATCGAGCTTCTGCCGCGCTCCGCGCTCCGCTAGCCACGCGCCGTCGTTCCACGCGTAGTCGTGGATCCAGACCTTCGAGCCGGTCTGCGGTGCGACCTCGGTGTAGAACGCGAACGGATCGGCCTTGTCGACCGTGTAGCCGTTGTGCTTCGAGACCAGGTGGTACTTGTAGAGCGCGCCGACCTTCACGCCGGGCACGAAGGCCTGCCAGATGCCGCTCTTGCCGACCCGCTTCATCGGGTTGGCCTTCTTGTCCCACTCGTTGAAACCGCCGACGACCGACACCTTCGCGGCGTTGGGCGCCCACACGGAGAACGCCACGCCCTTCACGCCATTCTGCGTGACGACGTGCGCGCCGAGCTTCTCGTAGAGGCGGAAGTGCGAGCCCTCGTTGAAGAGGTGCAGATCGGTCGCCGTGATCCGATGCGCGCTGACGTCGTTCGGAGGGGTCGCGTCCGTCATGGGGCCGCGAGCTTATCAGCCCGTCGACGAAGTCCGCCGAGTTCCTCGCCGAACGCGACCGAGGTTCGCTCACGGTCCGTCGATGCGACGCAGTTCCACGCGACCGCCGCGCAGCACGTGGGGACACGTCGCGACGATCGCGCGCGCTTCGTCCAACGTCCCCGCGCGGATCAGGAACAAGCCCTCGACGGCATCCGCGGCGCCCGACGGGAGCTCGCGCGCGCGATCGCCTTCCGCGACGAGCAGGCGTGCCTCCGCGAGCTTCTCCCCGAGCACGAGTTGGCCGGCCCTACCGCGCTCCATGGCCCACGTCCGGTACTCGCCGAACGTCTGCTCCGGCGTACCGGCCTCGTAGCGTGGGTCGTCGGTCTCCGGGCGCAGCAGCAGCATCGCGTAGTCGGATTGCAGGGGAGCTCCGACCGCGGGTGCGGCGTCGACGCTCGCCCGCCCCACCACGATGCCGATCACGACGCACGCCGCGGCCAGCGCCAAGCGACCGATCCACGACCGCCGCGACGCAGGCTGGGCGAGGCCTTCGCGTCGCACTGCGCTCCACACGTCGGACGCGAGCGCGGGCGGCAGTGGCGGCGTGGCGCGGAGCTTCGCGAGCTCGCGCGCGAGTTCGTCGTCGCGTTCGTCGGTGTCGCTCATCGCGGACTCTCCTGACCGGATGCGAGCACTTCGCGCAGCAGCGCGCGAGCTCGCGACAATTGGCTCTTCGACGTCCCCGCGTCGATCGCGAGGATCGTCGCGATCTCGGCGTGCGTGAATCCTTCGACGTCATGCAGCACGAGCACGGCGCGCGCGCCTTCGGGCAAGCGAGCGATCGCGTGCTCGAGCGTCATGCGGTCGTCCTGCGATCGCTCCCGTGCCGCGGGCGACGGCGCTGCGTCGACCGACTCCGCGGAATGACGTACGCGCCGGCGGACCTGCTCGCGGGCGCAATTCAATGCGATCCCGATGAGCCACGTCCGCAGCCGCGACCGAGCCTCGAAGCGCGGCAGCGCGGCGATCGCGCGCAACCACGCCTCTTGCGCCACGTCGTGTGCGTCGGCGTCGTTCCCGCCGACGGTTCGCCAAACGACGCGGTACACGCATGCCGCGTGGCGCGCGTACAACGCCGTGAACGCGGCGGCCGAGCGTTCGCGGACGAACGCCGCCACCAGCTCCGCGTCGTCGTCCGCGCCCGACGTCTCGGGCCCGGCACTCTCCGTCATCGCGCGACTCCTTGGAACACCGGCTCACGTGGGCTCGAGGTCGACGGAGCTTAGCAGCCCGTTGAAAACGTCTGCCGAGCAGTCGGGCGAGCGAGAACGAGCAGGGCGCGGCGCGCTGACGAGGCGTATTGAATCGAAATACGGCGAGGAAGCGCAACGAAGCCATGCTCGTTCGCAGCCGGCCGAATGCCGGCAGACTTTTTCAACGGGCTGTTAGGTGTCGCGAGATCCCGTCAGGGTTGGAACCGAGTGCGGATCCTTCGCGCTCCGCGGCGGGTCAATCCGAGCTCTTCCGACTCAGTTCGATCCCGCTGCCGATCGGCAACAGCACCGAGTCCATATCGGGCTTCGCGCGCACGGCGGCTCGATACACCTGCGCGTCGGGAATCGCCGTCGGAGGAAACGTCATGTTGTCGGCCGCGATCAGCGCGCCGGGCGCGAGCTTCGGATGGACGCGCTCGAAACACGGCACGTAGAGGTCCTTCCACAGATCGAGCAACACGAAGTCGAACGGGCCGGGCAAGCGCTCGAGCGTCGCGACCGCGTCGCCGACGTGGAACTCGACGTATGCGCCCAGACCTGCCCGCGCGAGTTGCGCGCGAGCGTGGTCGACTTTCGTCGAGGACAGCTCGAGGCTGTCGACCTTTCCGCCGGTCGTGCGTGCCGCGTGCGCCAGCCACAGCGTGGAGTATCCATAGGACGCCCCGATCTCGACGATGCGCGTCGCCTTCGCGCCGGTCACGAGGAGCTCCAGCATGCGGCCGGTTTCGGGTCCGACGCTCAGTAGGTAGGCGTCTTTGCGTTGATCGAACGCGTCCGGATCGGCCAAGCGCAACAGCTTCTCGGCCGCAGCGCGGCGTTCGTAATCGGCGAGGACGGTGTCGAAGGGTTCGGGCATGGGAATGGGTCTCCGAGCACGTTTCGCGCGGCGATTCCACTCGATGCCCGGAGCGACCTCGCCGCGCAAATCGCGCGCCGACGAACGTCGCGTGCTTCGATTCCTCGCCCCATTGCGCGTGACTTCCGCGGACCGTCCGTGATTCATTGGCCGACCGAAGCCATGCTCTCCGCAGGACCAGCCATGAACTACGCCGAATACAGCGACGCCGCACGCAAGGCCAATGCTCTCGCCGAACTCGATCAGCTCGATGCGGCGATCCAGGCGTTCGCCGTCTTGGTCAAAGAGAAGCTGTCGCCGATCGACCGGTCCTTGATGGCGTACAACGTGTTCACGCTGCATGAGCGCAAAGGCGACAACGCCGGCGCGGAGAAGTGGATCGACCTCGCGATCGAGTTCGAGAAGCCGCTCCTGCGCATCTTCGCGGCCGAGCACAAGGCGTCGTTCCTCGCGCGCATCGGGCGGCGGGACGAGAGCCGAGATCTGTACGAGAGCTTGCTTGAGCATCCGGCCGCGACGGAGTCCGAAAAGGAACGCTTCACGCAGAACATCGCGCTGCTGAAGTGATCACGGGGAGGCGGCGCTACTCTTCGCGGGCATGACCGGCACCGTCCTCGATCGACTGCTGACCGATCCTCGCGTCACGCAACGCTCGACGCGTCCGCGCGATCCGCGCGGCCGATGCGTCGTGTACTGGATGCAGCGCGCGCAACGTGGGGTCGACAATCCCGCGCTCGATCTGGCGATCGAGATCGGCAACGCGCTCGAGTTGCCCGTCGTCGTCCATCTCGGGCACGTGCCGTTCTTCCCGCATGCGACGGCGCGTGCGTATGCGTTCTTGTTCCAAGGCGTGGCCGATGTCGCGGCCGACGTCGAACGGCGCGGCTGTGCGTTCGCGTATCGCCCGTACCCGAACCACCGCATCGACGCGTTCGCGCGCGAGGTCGGCGCGGCGCTCGTGGTCGGCGACGAGAACCCGCTGCGCGAGACCGAGCAATGGCGCAAGACGGCGGCCGAGCGGCTGCCAATGGCTCTGTTCACCGTCGACGCGGACGTCGTCGTGCCGACGTCGACGTTCGACCACGAGGAATACGCGGCGCGCACGATCCGCCCGAAGATCCATCGCGTGTGGCACGAGTTCCTGGTGCCGTCCGAAGAGCGCAAGGCGACGAAGCGCTACGCGCCTGGAAGCGCTCCGCGCAGTGAGCCGTGCGCTGCCGAGGAACTGATGCGTCGCTTCGACGTCGATCGCTCCGCGCAGCCGACGACGCATTTCCGCGGGGGGACGGGCGCGGGGATGGCGATGCTGCGCGACTTCGTGGAGACGCGACTCGCGCGTTACCACGAGAGACGCAATCACCCCGAAGACGCGCGTGGTTCGAGCTTGCTGTCGCCGTGGCTGCATTTTGGGCACATCGGGCCGCGCGGAGTCGCGTTGGCGGCGATGGCCGCGAAGGCGCCCGACGAGGCGAAGAACGCGTTCCTCGAGGAACTGATCGTGCGGCGCGAACTCGCGATCAACTTCGTGAAGTTCAACCGCGCGTACGACCGCTACGAGTGCGGGCACGCGTGGGCTCTGAAGACGCTGGAGGAAGCGCTGCGCGACACGCGGCCCGTCGTTTACACCGAAGAGCAGATGGAGTTGTCGAAGACGCACGATCCGCTGTGGAACGCCGCGCAGACGCAGATGGTGAAGACCGGCCACATGCACAACTACGTCCGCATGTACTGGGCGAAGAAGATCCTCGAGTGGACGAAGCACCCGCGCGACGCGTTCGACATCGCCGTTCGGTTGAACGATCGCTACGAGCTCGATGGGCGCGACCCGAACGGATACACGGGTGTGGCGTGGGCCATCGTCGGCAAGCACGATCGGCCGTGGGCGCCGGCACGGCCGATCTTCGGGATGATCCGCTACATGAGCCTCGCCAGCACCGGCCGCAAGTTCGACAGCAAGGCGTACATCGCCGCAGTCCGGGCGCTCTGACGCCGCGGGGCGTCCTACCCGACGGCCGAAGGCGTCCTACCCGACGGCCGAAGGCGTCCTACCCGACGGCCGAAG
>JBPOIU010000227.1:0-9122 GCA_052034255.1 Planctomycetota bacterium
GGGTCGACGCGGGTCGCTCCCGTCAGTTGCTTCGGACAGTGCGCGACCGGGCCGAACGCCTGCTCTTGGCCGAATGGCGCCTTCCTGACGGGACTGGACGCATCGCGCCCCGAGGTCGTGCTGGCCTCCCTTCTCGAGCAGCCGGCGCCATCACCTCCGACGGACCAGCCGGATCCGGCGTAAAAAGCCCACTCCGCGCCTTCAAACCTGCGCGGCATAGCGGTACTTCTGACGCGTCCAGCTTCGGAGTTCTGCCGCATGGATCGCCTCCGGGACGCCATCCTGGCGTCGCGCCTCGTCGAAGCCCGTCAGGAAGCCGAGGAGCTTCTCGACCGCGGCAATCTCGTGCACGAGGTGCTGGCGGGACTCTATTTCGCCGCGTGTCATCATCTCGACGGCCCATTCGATACGTCGTCGGGTCTGTTCGTGGTGTACGCGCTCGAACGCGTCCATCATGAACTGCGGCGCCTCGGCGTCCTCGACCTCGCGGTGCGCGGCGTCGTGACGTTCCTCGCCGAGACGCCGAAGACGACGAATGGCTCGCTCGAGTGGAAGACCGACGTCCCGGAGCGTCCCCTCGCCGAGTTGATCGAGCAGGGCAAGCTCGCTGATGTCGCGACGGTGCTGCTCGCGCTCGAGGATCGACGGCGTGAACCACTGGTGCGCTCGCAGTTGCTCGATTGGGCGCTGCATCACATCGGTCGGCACGGGAACGGCTTGGTCTACGTCAACGCGTTCCTGCACGCGATCGAGCGTGGCGGACGCACCGACCGCATGCTCGTGGCCGCGCAAGCGGCGCGCACTCTGATCGAGCGCGATCGCCTGTCACGCGACAGCGACCCCGACGAATCGATTCCGGACCGGAGCCCACTGCCCGGCGCGACCAGCGCCGGGCAACTGCTGACGGCGCTCCGCGAGTTCAACGCCGCGTCTGCGTACGCCGCGATCGACGCGTTGTGCCGACTCGAGCGTCACGACGAAGCGATGACGGTGCTCGTCGTGCGCGCCGAGGAGAACGCGGGCGAGCACTTCGAGACGCTGCTGCTCGCCGACGCGGTGCGCGAAGTGCTGAAGCTCATTCCCGAAGCCAAGCGCCGCGATGCGCTGATCGTCGTCGCTCAACGACTGGTGAAGCGCGCGAGCGGCGTGCCGTTGGTCGAGGGCTTGGCGAACGGCCTCGGCGAAGGCGCGAAGCCCACGCCACGCGAACGCGAACGCGCGGAAGACACGCTGTTGTCGGCGCTGTTGCGCAATCACCAGGAGCCGGCACTCGAAGCCGCGCGAACCCTTCTGTTCGACGAAGAGGGCGCGGATCGCGTGAAGCGATGCATCGTGCGCGCCGCGGTCACGCTCGCGGTTCCGGATCGACCGCATCTGTTGTTGGGCTCGCTGACGTTGCTGACGATCGCCGGTCGCGTCGGCTGGCCGTCGGCTCGCGCGAGCCTGCTGCGCGCCGTGTTCGCGCTGGCAGCCGAAGCGGACACCTGACGCAAGCGCGGTCGGTCGGGTTCACGGCTCTCCGGTCAACACGAAGCCGGCCCACGCTCGAGTCGAATGCAGCGGAGCTCCATCCGCACCGCGCGCATCACGCAGCACGCGCTTCGCGGCCCAAAGCGCTTCGGCCTTCGACGTGCCGTCCTGCCACAGCCGTCGATAGAACTCCGTCATCAACTGCGCGGTGGCGTCGTCCGGTACTTCCCACAGCGACGTCAGCACGGTGCGCGCGCCCGCCGCATGCAACGCGGCCTGCAGCGACGCGGCGCCCTGTCCGACGCGTTGCACTCCGGCACTCGTGTCGCACGCCGACAAGGCGGCGAGCTCGCAGCGCGTGAGATCGAGTGTCGCGAGTTCGTGGGCGGTGACTCGACCGACGACGCGTCCGATTGCGTTCGGTGGTCGGTTCGCTCCCGCGAGCGCCAGTCCCGACCTCACCGCGGGTGCGGTCTGATCGACGTCGATCTCGAACGCCGCGAACGTCGCCAACGGAGCTTCGAGCGCGAGGTCGATGCCGCCGATCGCCTGTGTCGGTGCGAAGTAGCCGTGGGTGGCGACGTGGAGGAAACGCGCGTGCGCGGCGCGCTCGAAGAGCGCGTCGCGTGTCGCCTCATCGCCGACCAGGACGATGGGCCCCGGCCGGTCGGAGAATGCCGACTCGAACAAGTCCTCGATCGCACGCACTTCGTCGCGAGTGCCGGGAAGTTGGGCGAAGTTCGCCGCCCCGCGCTCGACGGGTTCCACAGCGGCCGGCTCACCGAAGTCGATGTCCCCCATCGCGACCAGCGTCCCCGACACCTCGACCGGGACGCGCAACGCCGCCTCTGCGAAGCACGTCCGCGTCACGACGTGGAACGCATCACCGAGGACCGAGTCCTGCCAGGGCAACGCATCGAGCGCGACCGCATGGAGCGGATCGTCGAGCACCACGACGAGAGTCGTCGCGGCCCCGAGTCGCCCGAGGATCGGATCGACGACGAGCTCTCGCAGCGCGAGACCCGTATCGAGCTCCAATCCCGGATCCTCGAGCGCGACCGCGGCTCGCCACGCTTCGACGGCCGTGACGATCGCGTCGCGGCTTCCGAGGTCGATGCGCGTCACGCTCCCTTCGCGATCGAGGACGAACGCGGAGACGACGTCGATCCATTGCGCTCGCTCCGGTGCGGACGGGTCGAACGACAGGCGGGTCCACGTCGCGTATCCGATTCCTTTCGAGTGCTCCGGAAGGCTCTGACCGAGCGCCGCTGCCGACGTGATCTCGAGCCATCGCGCCGCGTTCGTGTCGCCGCCGAGCGCCGACGCGTGAGCGGCGCGGAGCGCGTCGAGTCGACGAACGGCGTCGAAATAGGCCGTGCGCCGCTCCGGCTGCGTCGCGAGGCGCGCGACTTCCGCCGCGGTTTCGCGGACGGCGGCGGTGGAGTCCTCGTCCTGCACCGTCGATCGGGCCAACGCGGCGGCGCGCAACGGAATCGATCGCATCGCGTCGAGCGCTTCGAACGCTGCTCCATCGAGGCCCGCGACCGGATCGATCGTCCCGACGCCTGCGGCGATGGAAGCAAGCCGCTGCGCACTGAGATGGAGCTGCGCCGCGAACACGCTGGCTTCGCGATCGCCGCGCTCGCGAAGGACGCGCGCGAACAAGCGTCGATCGACCGCACGGAGCTCCTCGACCAACGTCGCGACCGCAGCGGTTTCGCCCGCGCGCAACGCGTCGCACAGGGTCTTGTCCCGAGCCACGCGAACGTCTCTGTGATCGATCGGCAACACGGCTTCGAGTTGGCGCAGCAGCGAAGCCATCGTCCCGAAGCGCGCCGCGGCGTCGACGCCCGAGGCCGGTCGACTCGCCGCGTAGAACTGGCCGAGGAGTCGATCGGGGTGGCCCTCGGGCAACGTGCGCTCGCGGGCCTTTGCCACGCTCGACAACAATGCGCGCTCGCGCTCGAAATCCCCGTTCCGACCGCAGGCGGTCGCCAAGTTGACGCGAACGGCCTGCAGCATCCAGTGGTCGTCCGGGTACGTGCTCGCGAGCGTGTCGTGGACGCGCTCGAGGACGCTCTGCGCACCCGCGGCGTCACCGCGCATCAAACGCGTGACCGCAAGTTGAGCGCGCGTGAACACGAGGTCGGGATGATCGTCGGCGAAGTTCCGCGCGAGGATGTCCTGCGCCTGTTCGAACAGAGCTTGCGCTCCGACGAGATCCCCCTGCGTGCGCACCATCACGGCCAGCGTGGTGCGCGCCCACGCCAGATCGGAATGACCGGGATCGAGATGCGTGTCGAGCGTCGCGAGCGCCCGCTCCGCCAACTCGCGCGCACGGTCGACTTCACCGAGAGTCCCGAGCTTGCTCGCCAGGTTCAGTCGAACGCGCGCGACGTCCGGATGCTCGTCCCCCAGGATGTCGATGCGTTCGGCCAGCACGGACTCCAGACGGCGACACGACGCGTCGAGCCGACCGAGATCGGCCTCCACCAACGCAAGGTTCATGCGCGCGCCCGACAGCTCGCCTGGGTCGGGCGTCGCGCTCGATTCGTAACCCTCCAAGACGTCGGAGTACTCCGCGTACGCCGCCGTGAAGTCGCCTTGCTCCTTCAACACACTCGCGAGATTTGAGCGAGCCACGAGCAAGCGCCGGTCATTCGCTTCGACCGCCGCCGACAACGCGGAGATCGTCGCTTCGAGGAGTTGCTTCGCGGCGTCGAGTTCGCCGGCCGCATGCAGGACGTTGGCGAGATTCGCGCGCACCGAGAGGACGCGCGGGTGGTTCTGACCCAGAGCGGGCTCGCGGACCGCGAGCACGGCTTCGAACAAGGACCTGGCCTGCGCGTACTCCCCGCAGAAGTAGTGCGCGTTCGCCAGGTTCACGGACGCCGCGAGGATTCGCGATTGACCCGCAGGGAGCGACGCCTCGAGCTGGCGCACCACGAATGCCCACGCGTCCCGCGACGAGCGACTGTCACCGAACGCACCGCTCATGGAGCCCAGCGCGGACAACAGTCGCCCGACGCTCAGGTCCTCGCCCGCACCGTCGCTCGCGAGCAGCGTGGCAATCGTCGTGGTGACCAGCTCGCGTGCGGCGATGGTGTCGCCGTTCGCCTGGAGCTCGCGCGCACGCGCAAGGGCGGATTCGGCTGCGACGACCGCGGCGCGCTGGGCCTCGGTCACCGGCCAAGCATCGCAGCGCACGTCGATCGCCGCCGCACCGTCGACGGTCGATTCGACCTCGATCGTCCACTCGACGTTCGCCTCGGTCGCGGCGACCACGCATGCGCTGGTGCGCTCGTCCCCACCGCGGTCCTCGAACACGGTCCCCGATGGAGCGTTGACGCGGAGCTGGGGGCGCGCGCTCTCGCTGATCGCGGAGACCACGAATGACCCGGCGGATGGGGCCACCCAACGCAATCGGATCGGCGTCGCTGCGGCCTCGACTCGCACGGTCCGACCCACCGCGTTCGTCAGCGGCTCATCCGCTCCGCGCGCCGTGGCGACCAAACAGGACGCAAGGATCCAAGCCGTGATCGAGCGGGAGCGTTCCATGGATTGCCCATTCACTGCGCGCGTTCGACGCGGTCGCCGACGTCGAGCGACTCGACGACGTCCATGCCCGACACCACGCGCGCGAAGATCGTGTAGCGATCGTCGAGGCGCGGCTGCGGGCGGAACGTGACGAAGATCTGGCAACCGCCCGTGTCAGCGCCGGCATTCGGCATGCCGACGGTGCCGCGCTCGTAGCGCTCGGCGTTCAGCTCGTCGCGCAACGAGCGACCGCCGGTGCCGTAGCCGTCGCCGCGCGGATCGAGGCCCTGGATCACGAAGCCGGGCTCCATGCGGTGGAACGTTAAGCCGTCGTAGAAGCCCGAACGGACGCGCTCCAAGAAGATCGCGCAATGCGTCGGCGCCTCGTCGACCAGCAACTCGAGTTCGAACGTCCCCTTGTTCGAGGTCAGCGTCACGCGCGGCGAGGACTCGCTGACGAGGAAGTCGATGCCCGCTCGAGGGCTCGCCGCGCGCAACGGTGCCTCACGCGGCGGCACGCGCGGGATCTCGCCGCCGAGCCGCGCAATCGCGTCGCTCGCGCCTTGGCGCACCGCGAGTTCAGGATCGGTCAGCGCCGCGCGCAACGCCGGCAACGCGCCGTTGCCCGACAGCGCGGCCAACGCTTTCAGACAAGCGAGACGCGCTTCGACGAACTCGGCTCCCGTGGACCGCTCGAGCGCTTGCGTGATGTCGGGCGCGAGCTCGACCAGGCCCAGTGTCTCCGCGGCGGCGGCGGTGGATTCGCGCAACGCGACGTCGTTCGCCGCGAGCGCGCTGCGCAACGGCGCGACGAAGCGCGGTGCGGACGCCGTGAGCTGCGCGGTTGCGGTGATCGCCGCCGTACGCACCGCGACGTCGGGGTCGTCGAGCAGTGCTTCGACGACGTCGATGCCGCGCTGTTCGGGCACGGCGGCCGCGGCGGCCGCGAGTCGTGCGCGGACGTAGAGCGTCGGCGGCAACGGCGAGCGACCTTCGAGCGTCGCGAGGAAGGTCTCGATCGCGACGTCGGGCGACGCCAGGCGCGCGAACGGCTCCAGCGCGCGGCTGCGCACCGATTCCGCCGGATCGGCGAACGCGCGACGCACGACGTCGACAGCACCCGGCACGTCGTGGAAGCCTCGCAGTGCTTCGACCGCGGCGGCGCGCACGTGGAACGACGGATGGCCGGCGCTCGTGCCGGCACCGATCACTTGCGCGAGTGCGTCCAGCGTCGCCGGATGCACGTCCTTGCCCAGCGCCTTCGCCGCTTCGACCGCGACGCACCACGATGGATCCGACAGTGCCGTGATCAGACGCGTGCGCGTCGCTTCGTCGGCTGGGAGCGCGGCGAGCCCGACGCACGCGAACGTTCGCACGAGCGGATCCGCGTCCGCGGTCGCCGTGAGCAACGACGACTTGAACTCGGGTTGCGCGAGGACGCCCGCGGCATACGTCGCGCGCCACCGCACGGTCGGATCGACGTCGTTCGCCATGCGATCCGCGAGCACGAGGAATCGCCCCACGGTTCGGCCGAACAGCCGGTCCTCGCGAGCGAGCGCGAGGCGCGCGATCCCGAGCGCCGCCGTGCCGCGCACGTCGGCGTCGACGTCGGCGAGGATCGACAACAGCGGGCCGAGCGCTCGCTCGTCGCGCGACAAGCCCAACGCGCGGGCCGCGGCGACGCGCAGACGCGGCTCTTGCGCCGTCAGGTAGGGATCGACGACGTCGACGATTTTCGGATGCGCGCAGAGCCCGACGGCGCGAACGGCTTCGACGCGCACGTCGAGGTCGGGATCGCGTTCGGCGAGCCGCGCCAGTCGGCCGACCGCGTCCGGGTCACCGATCCGTCCGAGCGCGCGCACCGCGAACCGGCGCAGCACCGGGTCCTCGTGCTTCAACGATTCGAGGAGCACGGGATCCGCGGAGTCGCGTGCATCCTCCGCGACGAGGATGCGATCGATCGCGCCGTGCCGATAGCTGAGGTCGGGCACGAATCCCGTTGGGTCCGCGGCGCACGCGGAGAGGACGAGCACGACGACGCCAACGGCACCGAGTGAGCAGAGGTTCATGGCGCGCGATCGTACGCGCATCGCACGCACGACGAGCAGGGGTCAGCCCCCGTGTGCACCGCTACCAACGCATGTAAAAGACGACCTCGAGCACCTCTCCCACCCACCGCCATGCGGCGCCGCGGAACGTCACGGCGAAGAGGGCGAAGACCGCGCCGAGCACGCTCGCGATCATCGCGGCCAAACGCAGAGCGCGCGCTTCGTCGTCGCAATAGCCGACGAGTGGAAGTCCGATCAGGATGAAGAACGCTCCGCCGACCAGCACGAACCCGAAGACGAGATGCAGCAGTCTCGACAGCCAATCGCTGGATCGGCGCGTCTCCTCGAT
The DNA here is from genome assembly GCA_052034255.1 of Planctomycetota bacterium. Classification (GTDB taxonomy): domain Bacteria; phylum Planctomycetota; class B15-G4; order B15-G4; family JADJEK01; genus JADJEK01. The sequence goes on from JBPOIU010000227.1 coordinate 7,405, forward strand.
GCCGAAGCGGGGTTCGTCTGGTGCGTCGGACTCTCCCATGGTCAGTCTCCGATCGCCCACACCAGTCCGTTGGTCGTGGCCATGTGGAACTTGCCTGGCGTGATCGGATCCATGAATGCCGCTTGGAAGAAGACGGTCTGACCGACCAATGCCGGATTCGAGTCGATGCGGATCGGCAATTCCAATTGACCGCCGACACCGAGCGCCGGCAACACGGCGACGCTGAGCGGTTGGACGTGGATCGTGCCTTGATCGAATGCGAAGTCGGACGGCTTCGATCCGGCGAACACGAGCACGGGCCCCCACGCCGCCAAGCCGCCGCTGATGACCAGATCACAGCCCGAACCGAGGATCGGACGCGTCGTCGACGTCAGCGTCGCTGGACCGTTCGCCGCGCTCTTGCCTTGTCCGTAGACCATCGCCGCCGCCACCGGCGGTCCGCCGAAGTACAGGAAGGCCGCTCCTTCGTTCAGCTGGCCGTGGTCGTACGTCGGCGCGCCGACCAGCACGTCATCGAACCCGTCGCCATTGACGTCGCCCGCACTGGCGACGCTCGAGCCGAAGCCGGTCGCGTGCTGACCCACCGTCGCGGTCCACGAAAACGCGGGCAGCAATCCGACGCTCGAGCCGAGGACGACGTGCGCCTGTCCCGAGCTCGGCCACGCTCCGGTCGGTCCTGGCGCCCCGATCACGACATCGGAGAAACCGTCGCCATCGAAGTCCCCACGCGAAAGCGATCTGCCGAGATCTGCGGCCGGCGCCGTGCCGTTCCATTTCCATTGGGGGGTCGCGCCCAAGGCAGTTGCCGATCCGGAGAACGCGAACACGGCTCCGGGGGTGGGAGGACTCGCCGCGTTGGTGGACGCTCCGACGACGACGTCGTCGAAACCATCGCCATCGACGTCGCCCGCGCCACTGATCGCGAGTCCGACGGCCGAATACTCGCCGGGGTTCGGCAGCGTCGCCGTCCAATTCGGCTGCGTCGACATCGCGGCGCCGGTGGCGGCGCCGTAGAACGCGTAGGCCTTGCTCGGTTCCTCGTCGTGCCACGAAAGGAACGGGCCGCCCGCGAGCAACTCGACGAATCCGTCGGCGTCGACGTCGCCGCCCCCCGCGACGATGCCGCCGAACGAATCGAACAGGTGCGGGATCGAACCGGTCCAGGCCGCCGTCGCCGACGGGCCCTGCGCGGAACCCAAGTGCAGCCGCATGCCATCCGTTGGAGATCCCGCGACGACGTCGGCAAACCCGTCGCCGTTCACGTCGCCCGGCCCGGCGACCCAGTTGATCTGCGCGACGCCCGGACCACTCGGGCCGACGAACCAGGTCGGAGCCGCAGACAGGCCCGTCGGCGAACCCGAGTAGATCAGCGCACGCGTTTCGAACCCGGGCGTTCCGGGAGCGGCGTAGGGCGGCTTGAACGCGACGTCGGCAAATCCGTCGCCGTTCACGTCGCCGAGTGCGGCGAAGACCCGCCCGAAGTCCCCGTGAGTGAGATCGCCGGTCGCGATCCAACTCGGATCGGCACGCAGGCCGTTGGCCGTTCCGAGATGCAGGAACGCCGCGCCTTCGTTCGTCTGACCGTCGTCGAAGCCCGGCGCTCCGATGACGACGTCAGCGAAGCCATCCGCGTTCACGTCGCCGACTCCGAGCACCGTCGTTCCGAAGCGCGCGTCGGCTTGATCGCACTCCCCGAGCCAGACCGGAGTGGGGCTGAT
>JBPOIU010000022.1:0-89553 GCA_052034255.1 Planctomycetota bacterium
CGGCCTTCGGCCGGCGAGTAGGACGGCCTTCGGCCGGCGGGTAGGACGGCCTTCGGCCGGCCGATGAGGTACAGGGGCCGTTGGCCCCTGCCAGGGTGGATCGCCTGCGGCGATCCGGCCATGCGGCCCGAGCCCCTTCAGTGTTCCGCGTGCGGCTTGCGCGGCAGCGGTTCGGGGCGGGCGCTGAACAGGTTGAACTTCAGGATCGACCAGATCGCGTCGAAGCCGTCCTTCCAACCGATCTTCTTGCCCTCGGAGTAATCGCGGCCGAAGTAGCTGATCGGCACTTCGTACACGCGGCAGCGCAGGCGAGCGACCTTCGCGGTCAGCTCGGGCTCGACGCCAAAGCGATTGCTCTCGATCTTGATGCGGTCGGCGACCTCGCGGCGGAAGACCTTGTAGCAGGTCTCCATGTCCGAGACGTTCAGGTTGGTGAACACGTTCGAGATCGTCGTCAGCCCCTTGTTGACGACGTAATGCCAGAACAAATGGCAGCGGTGCGTCCCGCCGAGGAAGCGCGAACCGAACACCACGTCGGCATTGCCGTCGGTGATCGGCTTGATCAGCGCGCCGTAGTCGTCGGGCGTGTACTCGAGGTCGGCGTCCTGGATCAGCACGATGTCGCCCTGGACTTGGCTGAAGCCCGTGCGCAGCGCGCCGCCCTTGCCCTGGTTCACTTCGTGGAAGAACACGCGAACGCCGGGTCGATCCAACGCCTTCAGCACGTCGCGCGTGCCGTCCTTCGAGCAATCGTCGACGACGATGATCTCTTTCTCGAACGGAGTGGCGGCGACACGATCGATGACGGTCGTGATCGTGTCCTTCTCGTTGTAGACGGGGATGACGACCGAAAGCTTCATGAGCCGATCCGAAACGGAACCCGTGTCCCTGGGTGAACGAAGCCGGGGAGCTTACCCCGCGCCCTTGCCCGATGCCGGTCCGGACGGCGGAACTTTCGCGCCGCCCTTTCCTCGGGTCTCCGGGAAGAGCTCCTTCAGCCCGAAGAAGTCGGCCAAATCCGACTGCAAAGTGGAGTATTCCTCCGGCCGTTCCGCCGGCCAGAACGGCTCCTTGAACAGCGCGAGGATCTCCTTGTCCGAGCGTTTCCGCCGGTCCTGGATCCATTTGCGCTTCGCGGCGAACTTCGAGATCTGGGCCGAGAACTCGTTGATCGCGAGCACGTCCGCGATGCCCGCGAGCGGGACGTTCCCGCGCGACAATTTGCCCGCCGCGCGCACCCGTAGGCCGCCGAACGGCCCTTTCTTCAGGCCGCGGTTCTGGGCCAGCGAGAACTCGGACTCCTCGACGTTCAACAGGTACTTGGTGCGCCGCATCGTCAAGAGCAGCGCGGCGGGCAGCGCCCGCAGCACGTTGTCGTCGTCGTAGTTCTTGAAGATCGAGAACAGCGGGTTGCGGATCTGCAGCAGGCGGATGCGGTGCACGTCGACGCGCCGCGACGTCGCCGAGTGATGGTGGTAGATCACCGAGCTCGGCACGTATTGGACCGTCTCGCCGAGCACCCACAGGCGCCAGCCGAGATCGACATCCTCGTAGTACGCGAAGAAGTCATCGTCGAATCCGCCGCAGTGCAAGAACAGCGCGCGGTCGATCGCCATCGCGCCGCCGCACGCGAACAATGTCGGCTGTGCCGCTTTGTACTTCCCGACGTCGACGTCGTTCATGCCGAGCTGCACGCCGATGCCGTGGAAGTTCATCGCGCCGCCGGCGTAGTTCACTTCGGTGCCGTCCCAGTTCAGGATCAGCGACCCGGTGCAGCGCGCCTTGCCGTCGACGATCGGACGCACCAGCTCGATCAGCCAACCCGGATCGACGCGCATGTCGTTGTTCATGAACGCGACGACTTGCGTGCGCGCCGCGTCCGCGCCCTGGTTGCACGCCGACGCGAACCCCATGTTCATCGGGTTCTGGATCACGCGCACGCGCGGGAAGCGCCGCGCCATGAATTCGACCGAGCCGTCCTTCGAGCCGTTGTCGACCAGGATCAGATCGACGTGCCCGGGATACGCGAGCGTGTTCAGCGACTCGAAGCACGGCTCCAGGTGATGGAGCCCGTTCCAGTTCGGGATCACGATCGAGACGTCGGGCAGCTTGTCCTTGCTGATGACCATGCGCGCCCCGTGTTCAGTCCGAGCGTCCGGAGATCGGCGCACCCGTGCGATGCAGCGACCACGAATGCAACCGAAGATGAAAGCGTCCGCCGCCGATGCCGCGGATCCGATTCTCGAGCGTGATGCGATTCTTGCCCTTGCGGAACGACACCCACGCCGCGTGGGTCGAGGTCGTCGCGTGTTCGCCACCGCCGGAGGGTTCGATCTCCAGCACGACCTTGCCGTTCACGCGCACACTGCCACCCTGGACGACCGCGACCTCGTTCGCGAAGCGCTGCGTCACGACGCGCAGCTCGCCCAACACGCGGTCATCCGTCGTCCATTCGAACTCGAGCGCCGCATCGCCAGCGTCGGGTCGCAGCAATACGTAGTCGGCGCCTTGCGTCTCGACCGCCCCACGCGACCCGTGGAACGACGGCGCGGCGAACCGCGCGAGTTCCGAGTGCGCCATGTGCAGGCCGATCGCCTGACGGTACTTCAGCTCCATCTCCGCCGCGTTGTCGTCGACGGTCTTCACGTGCGGAGCCGCCGCGGCGAGGCGGCCGGCGAGTCCGTCGTCCGTGAGGAATCGCCGCATCGTGCGCGCGAGATCGTCGGCATCCCCGGCGCGGAAGCGCAAGCCACCGGCGCCATCGCGCACCAGATCGCGCATGCCGCCGAGGTCCGACACCAGCACGGGCAACTTCGCTTGGAACGCTTCATGGATCGCGAGCGGCGAGTTCTCGAACCAAATGGACGGCACGACCAGCACGTCGAGCGCGCCGAGCACGCGGCCGAGCGCTTTCGGGTCGTACCGCCCGAAGAACTTCAACCCACCGCGCGTCACGAGCTGCTCGATGCGCGCGCGCGTCTCGACGAATTCCGGCAGGCCCTGCGTGTCGCCGTAGATGTGGAGTTCGGCGCGCGGATCCTCGATGCGCTGGAACGCCTGCGCGAGCACGTCGAGGCCCTTGTACCAGACCAGCGAACCGATGAAGCCGAAGCGCAGTTTGCCCGGCGCCGGCGTCTTCACGACGGTCTCGAGCCAACCCGTTTCCATGCCGTAGTCCGACAGGATCAGTCGTTCCTTCGGCACACCGGCTTCGACCATCTTCTGTTTCAGGAACGGCGACGGCGCGATGACGAAGTCCGCGCGCAGCAAGTGCTCGATCGTCGTCTTCGGCCGCAGCGCGATGCATGCGACGTCCGAAGCGTGCTTCCGGAACCACTTCGGCGCCTTCTTCACCAACGCGAGGTAGCGCTTCGCGAGCGTCACGAGCGTGCCGCGCATGGGACGCGACAAGGCTCGCGTGAGTCCGACCCACGCCGGCTTGTCCGCGACGCACGCGGCGCAACCGAGGATCGGCGGCTTGCCTTCGCACAGCGTGCGATTCGGCCGGATCAACTGCACCTTCGGACAACGGAACCAGAAATCGTTGAGCGTCACGACCGAACCGATGCCGAGTTCACGGCAAATCGACGGCAGCGTCGCCGACAAGTGGATCATGTGTTCGAAGTGCACGACGTCGGGGCGCTCGCGGGCGAGGACCTCGCGGAAGCGCTCTTCGATGCGCGGATGAGCGTAGGTCTCGCGGATGTTCGCGAACTGCAAGTGGTTCGCGAGCTTCAGCACGCGCAGTCCGTCGTAGCTGCCTTCGACGACCGAGTAGTTCTCCTGCGCGGGATCGCCGACGCGGTGCAAGACGACGACGTCGTGACCGCGGCGCGCCAGCGCCTTCGCCAGCGACAGCGTCAGCACTTCGGTGCCCGCCATCGTCTCCGGCGGAAAGCCGTGCACGACGAACAGGATCTTCAGGCGCAGGTGGTTCACGGCCTGCGGAGCACGCAACCGATCCGGAGTTCGCGCGCCGCGCCGGAAGCCCTCGAACTCGAGGAAGTGGTACCAGAACGACAGCAACGCCAACTTCGCGCGCTTGAAGCGCGGGATGCCGTGCTCACGCAGGAAGCGCCGGTCTTCGTTCATCGTGCGCCACGTCATGATCAAGACGTCGCGGCGCCGGTTCATGCACTTGCGATCGAGGTACGCGCGGTTCAACCACGCGTCGATCTGCGTGCGCTTCATCAAGGTCTTCGGGTCGTACTCGTGCGAGTGGACGACCGGCGCCGAGGGCTCGTAGACGACCGTGTAGCCGGCCTCGAGCGCTCCCTTCGCCCACAGCAAGTCCTCGCCGAACATCACGCGCGCGAACGGCAGGCGCTCCCACGCGCTGCGGCGCAGGCACGAGCAGACGTCGTTGAAGTTGACGAAGATGCGCCGCGTCAGGGGGTCCATCGCGAGATATTGCTGCGGATCGTCGATCCGACGCTCCTGCCGCGCGGTGTCGAAGCACAGGTCGCCCTGCACTCCGCGGCGCACCAACATGCCCGCGGTCGGGCGCGGCACGATGCGACAGAACGCGGCGCCGACGGACGGGTCGCGGAAGTTCGACAGCAGCGTGCTCAGCCAGTCGCGCCGCTCCGGGTACGCGTCCTGGACCAGGAACACGATGAAGTCGCCGGTCGTCAGCAGCGCGCCGAGATTGCGCGTATCGCCGTGATCGAACTCACGCTGATCGATGACGTGCAGTCGGACCGGGAACTTGGAGACGATGTCGCGCGTGCGGTCCGTCGACGACGAATCGATGACGAGCACTTCGGTCTCGAAGCCGACGTGTTGCTCGAACACGCCGCGGAGACACTCGGCGATGGTGTCTTCGCCGTTCCAGGTCGGGATGACGATCGAGACCTTCACTTACGGGGAACCTCCGCGCACGGTCCCCCACCACTGTCCCGACACCTGACCCAAGCGCCACGCCACTGAACGAACCATCGACCGCAATCTGCCTCGCGACCGTGAAGCGCGCATGAAGCGCCAATCTTCGCGGCATTCGTACGCCACCCCGCGCACGAGCGCTCCGAGCGACGGGCGAAGCGCAAGACCGTAGCGTCGGCGCACGAACGCCGCATCATCCCGGTAGCGACGAAATGCGGAGCGCAAGCCGTACTCGTGCGCGTGATGCACGACCGAACCGGGCGCATAGGCGATCCCGAGCCCCCGCTCGAGCATGGCTTCGGCCCACATCACGTCCTCGCCCATCATCGTGCGCGGCAGCGGATGCTCGAGCAGCAGGCTGCGCCGCGCGCACGACGCGACGTCGTCGTAGACGTAGGCGGCGCGCCGCCGCTCCGCGGGCAGCGCCGCGAACGTGCCGGCGGCGAAACGCGCGACGAAGCCCCGCTCGCTCGCCGACCGCGACGCGAGCACCGTGCGCGTCGCGAGCGCCGACGATTCGGGGAACGGCAGGATGCGCGCGGTCGCCCCGGCGACGGCGGAGTCGTCGAGTGCCGCCACCAAGGGTGCGAGCCATCCCGGCGCCGGCACCGCGTCCTGCGTCAAGAACGCGACCAGCGGCGTGGTCGCGCGTTGCACGCCCTGTTGTCGCGTCGCGCCGTGATCGAACGACGTGCGGTCGATACGGACGACGTCGCACCCCGCTCGTTCCGCCGCGACGTCCGTGCCGTCGTCGGACCCCGAATCGATGACGACGACGCGCTCGGGCGCAGGCTCGCAGCGCATGACGCGCTCGAGCTGCTGCACGAACCGACGCCCACCGTTCCACGTGGGCACGACGAGGGTCACCGGTACCGTCTTCATCCGTCGCGTCGTCGATCCTTGACGGACGCACCACCGTCGTCGTCGGGCTGACGCGCGAGCCCGAACATGCGCTTCAGCAAGCGGCCCACGCGATTGTGCGGACGCGCCCAGATCGTCCGCAGCATGCTCTCCAGCCTGCGGATGTGCTTCTCCTTGCGCATGTGCTCGGCTTCGAGTTCCTCGAGCCGACGCCGCAGATCGAACTCCACTTCTTTTCGTCCCGCGATCTCTTCGCGCAACAACGCGAAGCGGCGGCGCGCGTCGTCGAGCGCACGCGGCGTGTCCTTGATCGACGCGATCTCGCGCTCGAGCTGTTCTGCGCGCTGCTTGTGCTGCTGGATCAACTCGATCTGGTGGTACAGCTGCGCGAGCAAGTGATCGACGTGCCGCTGCAAGATCACGACTTTTTCCGCGTTGGGATCGGGCGCGGTGCGGGATTCAGACATCGGTCCCTCCGACCGGTTGCGGCGCGCGCGCGCGCGCGACCAGTTCTTCGTACATGGCGGCGAATTCACGCGCGTTCGCGAGCAAGGTCCGCACGTCGGCGAACTTCCCGGACATGCGGCGCAGTGCTTCGCGATCGTGGGCCAACTCGAGCAGGATCGCACCCAAGCGCGACGCGTCGCCCGGCTCGAACAGTCGGCCGTTGTGGCCGTCGCGGACGATCTCGGAGATGCCGTCGACGTTCGACGCGATCACCGGGACGCCGGCCGCGCAGGCTTCGAGCACGACGAACGGCGTGTTCTCCTGCCACAGCGACGGCACCACCAGCACGTCGAGATCGCGCAGTGCGGTCGGCACGTGTTCGGGCCGGGTCGGACCGCGCAGTCGAATGCGCGGGTCCTTGCGCGCCCGCGCGAAGCACGCTTCTGCGTAGTCGGGGAACAGACCCGGATTGCCGTAGACGTCGAGCGTCAGCGGACCCGGGGTGTTCAGCACCGCATCGACGACGACGTGCAGACCCTTCGGTCGATTGATGCTGCCGATGAACCCGACGCGCAGTTCCGGAGACCGGGCTTTGTCGAACGTGTACGGCGGCATCGGGTCGACGCCGTAGCGCGACACCTGGATGCTCTCGGTCGGATAGCCGAAGCGCTCGAACGTCCGCTTCAGCGCCAGCGACGGCGCGATGATCCGATCGACACCGAGCAGCGTCTTGCGCAGGAGTTCCTTGCGTGCGCCGAGCGCGGTCAGTTGCGCGTGCGGTGTGGCGCTGTTCCAGCGCAAGCCATCTCCGGGCGGAGCGAGCTCTTCGGAGATCGGAACGAAACGATCGCCACGCGTGAACGTCAACAGTCGGTCGTAGTCGAGGTCGCCATGCGACAAACACTCGAGGCATTGGAATGCGTCGGGCCCGGCGCAGCGCTCTTGCGTGCGCGTCTTCAGCAATTGCGCCGTCGGGCACAAGAACCAGAAGTCCATCAAGTTCACGACGGTCGGGATCTGCCGCAGCTTCGCTTCCTCGAGGATCGAAGCGCCGAGGAACGCCGAGTGGAACACGTGGACCGCGTCCGGCTGCACCTGCGACAGATAGGTGCCGAACATCTTGCCGAGGAAGACGTTGTAGGAATCGCCGAGCACGAAGTTCGGCAACAGGCCGCGCCACATGTAGACGCGCGTCACCGGCACGCCGTCGTCGACCGTCTCCTCGCGCCGCACCAGCGCGGCGTCGGCGCGATACGAGGGCTCGAACGTGAACACGCGGACGTCGTGCCCGGCCGTGCCACGCAGCTTCAGCGCCAGGCGTTTCGCGTAGAGCTCGGTACCGGTCGTGTACTGCGGCGGGTATTGGTGCGTGACGAACACGATCCGCATCAGCGTCGCCCCCCGGCGAAGTCGGCATAGTTGCGCAGCAAGTCGTTCGCGTTCTCGTGCACGGTTCGTACTCGCGGTCGGGAGTCCGCCAAGCGCGCGGCGAGCCCTGGCTCGTGCGCGAGTCGGTGCAAGACCAACCGCAATGCATCGGCGTTTCCAGCCGGGAACAGGAGTCCGTCGACCCCGTCCGAAACCGCCTCCTCGAGGGCTCCGATGCAGGACGCAGCGACCGGCAGTCGTGCGAGCCAACCTTCACGCAAGGTCAGACAGAACGCCTCGTACCACAACGACGGCACGACCAGAGCGTCCAGGCCGGCGAGGATGCGCGGCAAGTCGTGGGCGCCGTACCGGCCATGGAAGGCGATTCGCTCGTGGCCGGCCGTCGCCGCCCGGAGCTTCGCGCCGTAATCCGTGACCTCGTGCCAAGCGCCGGCTTCGCCCCAGACGTGGAGTTCCGTCGCCGGGTCCGCGAGCTTCACGAACGCGTCGATCAGCACATGGACGCCCTTGGTCGGCAGTACCGAGCCGACGTAGCCGAAGCGGAAACGCGGCGACGGCGTGCGCGTGATGCCGCGGAACGGAGCATCGTCGAGCCCGTTCTCGACCACGACGATGCGTTCGGGCGCGATGCCATAGCGCTCGAACACGAGCTTCGAATGGCGCGACGGCGTGATCAGGCGCTCGACGCGACCGAGCAGCCCCCGCATCCAGGTGTGGTACTGCGCGAGTTGTTCCAAGTCCCGACGGTCGCGCTCCGCCTCCGGCACGTTCGGTCCGTCGCGGCCGAGGCCGAACCAGCCGCTCCACATCTGGGGCAGGCAAGTGGCACATCGCGCGACGTCGACGTCCTCGCACAGGAACAATTCGCGCGTCATTCGTTGGCCGCGCGGACATCCCATCCAGAAGTCATGCAGTGTCATGACCACCGGCAAGCCTCGCGCGCGCGCCGCGTCGATGAGATCGGTCGACAGGCACGTCAGATGATGGACGTGGACCACGTCGAACGACTGCCGCGCGAGTTCGGCATCGAACGCGGCGCGGATCGACGCGTTGCGCACGATGCCCGCGAAGTCGACGCAGTCCGAGAAGCGGTAGTTCAAGCGCACGACCGCGACGCCGTCGACGCGATAGCGCTCGATCGCGAACTCCGGCCGAGTCGCGTCCGCGCCTCGCGTGAACACGACGACCTCGTGCCCGAGGCGGGCGTACTCGCGCGCCAGCGCGTGAACGTGGAGTTCGACGCCGCCGATGCTCTCCGGCAGGTAGGCCGCGGTGACGAAGAGAATGCGCAAGGGAAGTCCGCTCGTCGCGGGTCGGGAAAGGCGCACAGCATAGACCGGGCCTTGCCCGCTCGCATGGCGTCGCTCGTCAGCCGCCGTCACCGCATGCGCGACCGAGCACGCGCTCCATGTCCGCCGCATCGGTCGCGATCGACTTGACCGCCGGGATCGTCGCGCGCAGCCGATCCACCACCGCGGGATCGGCGACGAGGCGGAGAAGCACCGCGGCCAAGTCGGCGGGGTCCGCGCGTCGGAACGTCAGTCCGCCGCCGGAAGCGACCAATTCGCGCATCCCGCCGAGATCACTCGTGACCACCGGGACGCCGCACTGGAATGCCTCGTGGATCGTCAGTGGCGAGTTCTCGAACCAGATCGAAGGGACGACCAACGCATCGAGGCCCGTGAGGAAGCGCGGCGCGTCGCCGGGCGCCAACGGACCGGCGAGGTCGATGCCGGCTCCGGGCGCGATCGCGGCGCGCAAGCGCTCGACGTAGTCCGGGAACCAATCGAGCGCGCCATGGACGACGAGCGTCGCGCTGCCGCGCGGCAAGCGCTGGAACGCGTCGATCAGCACGTCGACACCTTTGTAGTCCGCGATCGTGCCGAGATAGCCGAGCCGCAACGGCGCCCCCGCACCGCGCGGCGCACGTGGAGGCGCGGACAGTGGCGGGAAGCCGTAGTCGCTGACGACGACTCTCGCCGCGTCGAGTCCGAGTCCGATCATCTGGTTCGCGAGGAATTGCGAGGGCGCGACGAACGTCTTCACCGCCGCGACGCCATCGCGCATCGCGAAGAACCGCGTTTGCGCCGCGCGCGCGAAGTAGCGCAATTCGCCGAGAGACGCGAACGGATCGGCGCCATCGGCACCATCGGCGCCGTCCGGGTAGCGCTGGCGCTGGATCGGATACGGCGCGAGGCATTGCGCGCACGTCGCGAACGGGATCGGATCGCACAGGTTGCCGGCCGGATCGAGCAGCAAGCCCCCCCGCGGACACGCGAGGAAGTACTCGTGCAGCGTCATGACGATCGGGATGCGCCGCGCGACGGCTTGGCGGATCAGGCCCAAGCCGAAGTAGACGAGGCTCTGGACGTGCACCACGTCGGGGGCGACCTCGTCGAGCACCGCGCCGATCGCGGCATCCATGCGCCGATCGTCGTAGAGATCGCGGATGTCGTCGAAGTGGCGGTTGTAGACGACTTCGTGGAACGGCAGCCCGTCGTAGACGCCGGTCGACAGCGCGAATTGCGGGCGATCGAGCCGCTTCTCCGTGAACACGACGCGGACGTCGTGGCCGCGCGCCGCGAGCGCCTTCGCGAGGTGGTAGGTGTAGATCTCGGAGCCGGCGCGATGGTCGGGCAAGAAGTCGTGGATGGCTTCGAGGATGCGCACGCGGCGAACTCCGAGGGCTCGATGCCGCGACCATAGCAAGCCGGCCTGGGAGTCCGACGGCTGGCACGCGAGGAACGCGCGCGCGGGGATCGCCGCCGAGCGGCAAAGCGCGATCGCGACATGCGCTGCGTACGATGCGCCCCACAGCGCCCGGTTCCAGAGTTGGTCCAGAGTCCGTCGGTTGGGGACGTCATGCGTGCGTGGTTACGGCGCGGCCATCACGGTCCCGTCGGCGCTTTGTTTTGGATCGTCGCCACGGTGCTCGGGTGGCGCGGTGTGGAGCCGGTCGCGACGTACTTCTACGTCGCGGCGTGGTACCCCGCGCTGCTGGTCGTCGATGCCGCGACGGCGCGCAAGCGCGGCTGGTCGATGCTGTCCGACCGTCCGCTCGCGTTGTTCTGCCTGTGGGCGTGGTCGACACCGTTCTGGCTGTTCTTCGAGGTCGTCAACCTGCGCCTCGAGAACTGGTACTACGTCTTCGCCCCGGCCGACCCACTCGCGGGCCGCCTGTTCCTGATCGCGTCGTTTTCCACCGTGCTGCCCGCTCTGTTCCTCGTCGCCGATCTGCTCGACGCATACGGCTGGTTCGAGAACACGCGCATTCGCCCGTTGCCGCTGACCATCGCGACGCGCACATGGTGCTTCGTCGCCGGCGTGGCGATGCTCGTGCTGGTGTTCGCGCTCCCGACGCTCGCGTACCCGCTCGCGTGGGGCTTCCTCGTGCTCCTGCTGGAGCCGTTCAACGTCCAGCCGCGCTGGAACAGTCTGCTGCGCGACCTCGCGTTCGGGCAGCCCGGCCGACTGTTGCGCCTCGTCGTGGCGGGCCTCGCGTGCGGCGCGTACTGGGAGATCATGAACGTGCCGGCGCGCGCGCGCTGGATCTACACGATCCCGTTCTTCGACAGGACGCTCGGCGTCGAGATGCCGCCGCTCGGCTTCCTCGGCTTTGCGCCCTTCGCGCTCGAGGCCTACGCCTTCGTCCGCGCGCTCGAGATCCAAGGTCTGTCGGTGCCGTGGGAGTCCGGCCCTGGTCGAGCACGCCCGCTCGCACCGTGGTTCCGGCTGTTCGCCGTGCCAGCCGTGGTCACGGCCACGGCGCTGCTCGGCATTCGAGCGCTCGAGCGCTGGACGGTGGACTCCCGCCAGTCGACCACCGCGGAACTCCCGACCGTGACCGCGCGGGAGGCCCGGATCCTCGACCAGCTCGGGCTCGCCGACCCGCGCGACCTAGCCGTGATCGACGCCGCGTCGACGCCGTTGAACGCGACCGACCTCGCGAAAATCCTGTTCGTCGAGGACGAACGTGCCACGGACCTGATCACGCTGGCGCGGCTCGCCGAGTTCCGAGGCCTCGGAGCGCAGCGCGCGGCGCTGCTGTTTCGCGTCGGCATCCGGTCCGTGGCCGACCTCGCCGCCGCCGATCCGGACCTGCTGCTCGATCGTTTGGCCGCGCTTGGTCCACCGTCGCGAACGGTTCGCCCCCAGCGGGTTCTGGGCTGGATTCGGGCTGCGCGCAAGGCCATACGTGATCGGGTGATCGGTCCGGATACGAGCTTCCGTTCCGAGGCCGATGCTCCCTAGAATCCCCGCCTCGTCCGTCGAGCCATCCGGTTCGTCCACGATGCGGGGCGCTCACGCGCCGCGCTCCCGGACGTCGGTGTCGTGTGAGTCCTCTCCTCTCGATCGCAAGGACCCATCGCATGAAGAGCTTCGTGAATCGTTTCCGGATCGCCGTGCCCTGCTTGTTCCTCGCCGTCGCGGCCGGTTCGGCCGACGCAGCGACGATCAACGTTCCGGCCAACTTCCCGACGATCCAAGGAGCGATCGACGCTGCGCTCCCGGGTGACACGATCGTCGTCGCCAAGGGTGTGTACGAAGAAGTCCTCAACATCCCGAACACGCTCGTCGGTCTGACGCTGCGCGGCAAGAAGGGTGCGATCTTGGACGCTCGGCCGGCCGGCGTGGACTCCGGCGCCGGCATCGTCGTCGTCGCGAACTCCGTGACGGTGCGTGACCTCGTCATCCGCCATGCGGCGGACATCGTCAGCAACGACGGCGACGGGATCCGGGTGACCGGAACCGGCTTCATCGGCCGCAACCTGACGATTCAACACTGCGAAGGCAGCGGCGTCGCGCTGGGCGGTACGGGCGCATTGCTCGACAACGTGACCATTTCCGGCACGTCCGATGGCGTCAACTTCGGCGCCGCGACCACGACGCTGCGTCGCGTGCGGACGAACGGAACGTCGTCGAACGGCATCGATGGAACGGGCGCCACGGCCGTGATCGACCGGTGCACCGTCCGCGACAGCGATGGATTCGCCATCGTGATCACGGGTGCCACGGCGACGCTGACGAAGAACACGGTGACCAACTGTGGTTCCACGGCGATCGTGATCACTGGCGCCGGCGCGACTCTGACGCAGAACACCGTGACCCTCTGCAACGACGGCATCTCCGTCGCGGGCAACAACGCCGCGGTGACCAAGAACAAGCTGCGCTCGGTGGACGGCACCGGCATCGCCCTCACCGGGGATACCGCCAACATCCAGTCCAACGTGATCGACGACGCCGACACGTGCGTCGCGATCCTCGGCAACGGCAACTCGGCGATCGGAAACACCGGTCGACGCTCGGCGGAAGGCATCACGGCCGTCGGCACGACGAACAACGTCGGCGACAACGTGCTGCGCGACCAGTCCAACGTCGGCATCTCCATCACGGGTGCGAGTTCCGGAACGTCGGTGATCGCCAACGACATCCGTAACTGCGTCGCCGAGGGCATCGTCTGCACGTCGGACACCGTGACGATCGCCGGCAACGCTCTGCGCGACTGCGGCACGTTCGATCTCGCGGCGCTAAGCGTCACGGCGAACTCGAACGACGTCACCGGCAACAACGTCCGCAACGCGCGCTCCGACGGCATTCGCGTGAGCGGCAACTCGAACTCGGTCGCGGCGAACGTCTGCCAATCGAACCTCGAGGACGGCATCGACATCGAAGGCGGCACGAACAACACGCTCAGCAACAACAACTGCTCGTCGAACTCCGCCGAGGGCATCGAGAACAACGGCGGCAACACGACGATCCAGAACTGCACGGCGCAGAAGAACCGCACCGACATCGCCAATGACGGCACGCTCGGCGCGTTCAACTTCAACGTGTTCACGACGGGTGGTCAGGCCACCGCGCCCGAAGTCGACGGCTGATCCGACCGCTGCGCGAAGTGACGTGAAACGGGGGCCGCTCTCGACGTAGAGCGGCCCCCTTTCGCATCACATGTGGATCCGCCGCGGCGCGGAATGGACGGCGCGCGCGCCGACGAACGCGTTCACTTCGGCGGAGCGTCCACGCGCGCCCGCAGGGCGTCCTCGAGCTCGTGGATGCGCCGCCGCTGTTCGGCCACGATGTCCTCCCACTTCTCGATGCGCACCAACTCCTGGAACGCCGTCTCGCGCCGATTCCATTCGTCGCGCAGACGTTCCGCGTCGTCGCGCACGGGTGGCGGAGGCGTCGGTCGCCGCAGCGCGTCGGCATAGATGGCTTCGAGCCGGGACGCGTGCTCCACGAACGTCGCGAGCCGCGGCCCTTCCGCCGTCCGCATCGCATCGAGCCGCCCCGGCTCGTCGACGAGCAGCGCGAGCTTCCGGGCGAGATCGTCCGCGTCGTTCGGCACGAACGTCAGCACGCGTCCGGTCGCCCGTTCCGCGAGAGCGCCCGCCGCCGCGGCGAGGATCGGAACTCCGAACAGCGTGGCCTCGTCGAGGATGAACGAGTACGACTCGCGCGCGAGTGTCGGGATCACCGCCACGTCCATCGTCGCGCCTTCGAGGTCGGCGACGCGAAAGCGGCCGTGGAAGTGGACGTCGGAACCCTCGGCCAGGAGCTCCAGGCGCTCCTTGTACTCCGGCGACGACGCTTCGCCATGCAGGTGGACGGCCAAGCGATCCCGCCGCGCGCACCGCCGCACGGCTTCGAGCAGCACGTGCGCGCCCTTCAGTGGATGCAGATGGCTCCAGTACGCGACATGGAGTTTGCCGTCCGCCCCGCGGGCCGGCGCGGTCCGAGGCGTTTCTTCGAGCGAACCGTGCGGCAACGTGACGAGCTGCGCCGCGGTGTAGCCGAGCATGCGTCCGAGGAACGTCCCGTGCGACGTCGAAGGGGTGATCACGCACGCGGCGAGTTCGAGCTCGCGCAGCATGTCCGCGCGATAGCGGCGAATCGCCGCCGTGATCTCCGGGTCGCGTTGGAAGCGCCAGCGCGGCACGCACGTCAGGCACGCGTCCACGCTCATCGGCCGTTCGCACGGCTCGTCGCCGTTCGTTCCCTTGAGCCGGAACACGCGCGGACAACTCGGATACAGATCGTGCGCGGTCACGACCGCACGGACTCCGAGGCGCGTCGCGATGGCGACCAGGTTCGTCGACAGCCGGATCCAATGATGCACATGCACGAGATCGGGGCGCAACGAGCCGATGTGGCGCTCGAACACCTGCGACACGCCGGGGTGGTACCCCTTGTCCCAGCGGTCGAAGTACAGGTCGTTGCGGTGCACGCGCGTGACCGGCACGTCGTCGACGACTCCGCGCTCGACTTCGAGGTCCTTGCGCCACTCGAGCGAGCCGGCGAACACGTGCGGCTCGTGGCCTGCGCGCCGTTGCTCACGCACGAGGCGCGCCACGTAGAGCTCGGTGCCGCCGATGACTTCGGGCGGATAGCCGTGGACGACGTGCAAGATCTTCACGAACCGACCTCGCTGACGGGGTGCCGACCGACGAGCGCCATCAGTTCCTCCTCGACGCGATCGACGTGCGCATCAAGCGTCAGCGGCTGCGGCGCCGCGGCGCGCATGCGCTCGATCACGGCACGGTCCTGGACGAAGACCGCGAACGCGCGGGCCAGCGCTTTGGCGTCTCCCGGCGCGAACAGCAGGCCGTCGACGTCGTGGCGCACGGCCTCGGCCATGCCACCGAGGTTCGACGCGACGACCGGCACGCCGGCGGCGCGGGCTTCTTGGATCACGATCGGAAAGTTCTCGAACCAGATCGACGGCACGACCAGCACGTCGATCTGCGCGAACGCCTTCGCCAGATCGCGGCGCGGCACCGGGCCCTTCAGATCGACGTCGAGACCCTGCGCCAGTTGTTCGAGGCGCGCGACGTAGTCCGGGTAGTAATCGCGGCGTCCGAACACGAGCAGCCGGCCGTGGCCCTTCATGAAGCGCATCGCTTCGATCGCCACGTGGACGCCCTTGTGCGGCGCCAACGTGCCGATGAACCCGAACACGACGTGGTCGTGCTCGCGGCGCTTGCGCTCGGCGTGCGCGGGCATCTCGATCCCGAGCGGCAATACGTGGATCTTGCGCTTCGGCAAGCCGAACGCGGCCATGCCCTCGCGGACGGTGTTCGACGGCGCGAGGAATCGATCGACGTGGCGCGCGAGCGCGTGGAACGCCTTGTCGCGACGCTTGAACAACGGCGCGAACGAGTCCACGCGCGCACGACGCGCGCGATCCGCCTTCTCGTCCTGCGTCGCGCTCGGCGCGTCGCCGCCGCCGCGCACGAGCGGCAATCCGCGCAAGACGTCGACGACCGGCGCGAGATCGAAGCCCGCGACGTTCTTCGTCCAGCGGATCGCCGAGATCATGCGTTGCTGCAGCTTCGTTTGCGCGAACTTGAAGTCGGCCATGCAGTTCGCGCACTTCTTCGGCTCGGGGCCGGTGCAGACGCGCTCACCGTGTTCGAGCAATTGGCCGAAGCGCGCGCACGCGAGGAAGAAGTCGTGCAGGGTCATCAACACCGGGATGCCGCGTTCCTTCGCGATGGCGGGCAAACCCATCGACAACAGCATCACGTGCTGCACGTGGACGACGTCCGGCCGGACGTCGTCGAGCACCACGCGGAACTGACGCTCGACCTCGGGGTTCGCGAAGGTCTCGTCGAACGACGCGTAGAGCAGGTTGTTCGTCAACACGTGACACGGGATGCCGTGCCACTCGCGTCGCTCGAGCGTGTAGTTGTGCCGCGACAACACCTTCTCGGTGAAGAACAGGTGCACGTCGTGGCCACGTTGTTTCAACGCCCGCGCGATGCTGTCGGTGTAGACCTCGGTGCCGGCCGAGTGTCGTGGCAAGAAGAAGTGCAGGACGAGCAGCACTCTCATGCGCGCCGTCCTGGCTTCAAGAAGCGCGCGACGCGCTCGGGCGTGACTGCCCGGCCGAGGAAGCCGTCCTTCAGCCCGATCCACTTCGCGACCGCCGCCCCCGCGCGGCCGCGGCTCGCGGCGACGACGAACGCGAGCGGCCAGGCGAGGACGTCGAACACGAACAGCCCGATCCAACCGCGGACGCTGCCGTGGCGACGCAGGAAGTGCACCGAGTTCACGGCGTTCATGTACTTGCGCGCCGCCGTGTAGCCGCCGCCCGTCGACGCGGACGCGTCGTGGACCGCGACCGCGCTCGCGACGTAGCGATTCTCGAAGCCCGCGCGCGCGGCACGCTGCCCGAACTCGACGTCCTCCATGTAGCAAAAGAAGGATTCGTCGAAGACGCCCGCGCGCTCGAACACCGTGCGCCGCACGAGCAGCGCGGCGCCGGGTACGTAATCGACCGTCGAGTCCTCGCGGAAGCGGCCGTTCCACACCCGGCCGTGACCGCGCAGACGCGAGACGTTCTGTCGGTGGGTGACTTCACCACCCGCTGCCCAGATCCGCCGCTCGGCGCCGGGCAACAGCACCATCGGCCCCACCACGCCGACGTGGTCGTCCGCGTCCAGCGCGGCCTCGAGGCGCGCGACGCAATCGGGGTCGACCTCGATGTCGTTGTTCAGCAACAGCACGCGGTCGGCGCCGCGCTCCAACGCCAGTCGGATCCCGAGGTTGATTCCGCCGCCGTAGCCGAGATTCGAATGCGCGACGTGAAGTTGGACGTGCGGTAGCCGCGCCCGGATGCGCGCGACCGAATCGTCGTGCGAGGCGTTGTCGACGACCACGATCGCCGGCGGGCGCGGACGTGAACGCTCGACCGCGGCCACGCAACGCAGCGTGTGCTCTGCTCCGTTCCAATTGAGCACGACCGCGACGGTGCCGCCGCTGACCCGGGGTGCCGACATCGGCCGCGAGTCTACACCCCGACCGCGGCGAAGAACGCGACGCCCTCGACGCCGATTCGACACGGCCCCACGATCGTCGGCCTCGCGCTTCCGGCGGTCGCTCGAGCGGCCGGGGTCAGGCTCGCGCCAGCCGAAGCGGCGAATCGTCCGAGCCGTTCACGGGACGAGCCACGAAACGCAGGCCCACCAGGCGCGCAGCAGCCCGGACAGCACGCGTTCGCCGAAACTGCCGGTCTTGCCGCGGTCGATCCGCGGCGAAAACGTCAGGTCGGGCGCCCCGAGCAGGCGGCGGTCGCCCTGCTTGCGGAACTTGGCGATGGCCTTGCGCTGGGCGCGGATCTCCGGGAACTGCGCGATCAGTGACGATTTCGCCTTCACGTATTCGCCCAGCGCGCCTTCGCGCAGCGCGAACACGACATACGCGAGCCCGAGCAACAGCAGGCCCGGCAAGGCGAGCACCAGCGTGCGCTTTCGATAGTTCTTCAGCACCACGCGCCAACGATTGCGCGAATGCAAGAACAGGCGTCGCGCTGGGTAGCTCGGACCGCCGCGGAACGAGATGCCGGCGGTGCCGGCCCGATGGTCGACCAACGCGTCCGGCAGCGCACGAATGCGCCAGCCCGCGAGCCGCAGTCGGTACGAAAGATCGTGATCCTCGAACAGGATGAAGAACGCCGGGTCGTAACCGCCCACGGCACGCAGCTTCACCCGATCGACGAGCGCCGCCAGCGAGATGAACGCGTCGACGTCGGCGGCTTCGTGCGTACACCGATCGAGCGGCACGAAGAAATGGCGCAGCGCCATGACGCCCGCGTAGTGGAACGAGCCGCCGTCGTAATGCACGACGTCCGGTCGCGCCGCATCCAGCGCACGCGGTGCGGCCACCGCGACGTCCTGCTCGCGCTCGAACTCCAGCAGCAAGCGCTCGACACAGCCGTTTCGCACCAGCACGTCCTGATCGAGCTGGAACACGAGGTCGTGGCGCGCCTCGCTCAACCCGACGTTGCGCGCCGGGCACGGACCATCGTTGGTCGGCATCCGGATCACGCGGACGCGGGGGAACTCGGCCGCCACCATCTCGGAAGTGCCGTCGGTCGACGCGTTGTCGACGACCAGGATCTCGGCGAACGGGAACTGCCCGGGCTGGTACAGCGACCGCAGACAGTCGCGCAGGTCGTCGCGACCGTTGTACGACACGATGGAGACGGACACCGGGACGACCATGCGTCACTTCACCGGCGGTTCGAAATCGGGAGCGCGGCAGACGACGCGGTGACGCAGGCAATACGGCAGCATCGCGAGCGCCGCGAACGTCGCTTTGGTCGCGATCCACAAGCCACCCGGCGTCTGCTTCACGGCCTTGTCGATGCCGATCGTGCCGCTGGCGTCGTTGGCGTTGCCGCGCTTCAGTCCGAGGCCTTTCAGCCCGAGCACCCACGCCGCGCGGACGATCTGACCGATCGAGCAGTGCTTGAACGCGTACAGCCAGAAATTGCGCACGTGGAAATAGAGCGAGCGCTTGCCGCCCTTCATGCCGAACGGCGTCTTGTGGAACAGCTCGGCATCGGGGCACATCACGATGCGGTGACCGAGGCGCAGCACGCGACTCGCGAGATCGCGCTCGTTGCCGTAGATGAAGAAGCGCTCGTCGTAGTAGTCGGCGGCCTTCAGAACGTCGCTGCGCGCCAACGTCCCGCAACCGCGGAACGTCGCCATGTAGCGCTCGCGCTTCTCGGCCAGCAGGAACTCGGGCGGCATGCCGGGCTCGACGACCAACGACGACACCATCGCGGTCGAGTTCGGCTCCGCCAACATGCGGTCGTACAGGCGGCCGAGCCATTCGGGCGGCGCGACCACGTCGTCGTCCATGATCGCCGTGAACGGCTGCGTCGCGGCCTTCATGCCGAGATTGAACGTCTCGCAGGCTCCGGCCTTGTCGTGCGGCATCTCGATCAGCGTCACCTGCGGGAACTCGCGCCGGATCATCGCGGCGGTGCCGTCCTTCGACGCGTTGTCGACGACCACGATCTGCGCCGGTCGCGCCGTCTGCCGCGTCAACGCCAGCAAGTTCTCGCGGACGTCGGCGCACTTGTTCCACGTCGAGATCACGCAACTGACCGGGACTTCGCGCGAGCTCGGGGCGGCCGGCGCGGCGGTTGGCGCGACGACATCGGTTGCCGAGGGGCGAACGGCGGTCGCACCAGCGACGAACGCTCGCGCGCGCGCGGCGAGTTCGGCCCACGCGAACAGGCGATCCGCGTCGATCTCGAGATAGGCCTCGGCCGCTTCGACGCCGCGCACGTCGACGTTGACCGTGCGCGCGCGATTCGCGGTCAGCGTCTTGTCGGTGACGTCGAGGTACGCGCGTTGGCTCGCGAACGCGTTCAGCGCGGCGCGCTTCTTCGGGAGCTGCGCCGTGACGTCGAGCAAGTACGACGCCGGCTGCGGCTCGTTCACTTCGTACAGCACGACGCGCGGGCGCATGCCGCTCTGCAAGAGCGCGTGCGCCGCGAGCCAGTACGTCGCGCGATGATCCGGATGGTGTTCCCACGGCGACGGCACGTACAGCACGTCGGGCCGCAGCGTTTCGAGCAGGCCGGTGAACCCGGACAGGAATGCCCCGTCGGGGCGCAACGCGCCATCGGGGAAGTCGAGCGCGTGGAACTCGGTGAGGCCGAGCTCGCGTCCCGCGGCCCGCGCTTCTTCCTTGCGCACCTCGGCGATGCGGCCGCGCTCCTTGCCGTCACGATCCCCGCCGGCGCCATCGGTGACATGGACGACGGCCACGCGATCGCCGCGTTGCGCGTGAAGACCCAGGGCTCCGCCCGCGCCGATGATCTCGTCATCGGGATGCGGCGCCAGCACGACCACCCGACCGCCGGGCACGCGCGCGAACTCGGCGAGCGGCACGAACGTGAAGCGCGGATCGAACGGCGGGATTTCTTGCGGGGGCAGCGGGCCTGCGGACATCGGGGCGGACATCGGGGCGGTCGTCGACGGAGGTGGCGAAGCGTAAAGGGCTTCCAACGTCACGGCATGGTCCGAAATCGCGAACCGACGCGCCGCGGTCCGCGCGCGGGCGGCCGCCAGCTCGGCCGGCCGCTGCAGCAGGCGCATGAGCAGGCGCGCGAGCGCGTCCACGTCCCCCACCGCGACCACGAAACCGGCGTCGCCGGCTCGCTCGGGCGCAGCGCCGCGGTCGGCCACGACCACCGGGATGCCGAGCGCGAGCGCCTCGTCGACGACCAACGAATAGGTCTCCGCAGCCGCGCTGAAGAACACCGCGACGTCGGTCTCCGCGGCGAGGCGCTGCAGTCGATCGGAGTCGAACGCTCCTTCGCGGACGACCTCGAGCGGGGCCAGGCGCTCGAGTCGGCCGAGCTGCTCGCGTTCGAAGACGGCATCCGTCGCGCGACCGAGCAACGTCAGTCGCAGCCGCGCCCGAACTTCCGCAGGCAGTCGCTCGAGCGCGTCGATCACCCGATCGACGCCCTTCACGGGAGCGAGGTTGCCCCACCACGCGATCCGGAGCCGCCCCGCGGGATCGGCACGCCACGCTTCGGGATGGAGCGTGCGCGTCAGCCCGAGCGGCAACACGTCGATCGGAACGACTTGCGGCAGGATGCCGGAATCGCGCAGCGTGCGCGCGGCCGCGGCCGACGGCGCCAACACCTCGTCGGCGGCGCGCAACTCGGCGTCGAAGAACGCGCGGCGCGCGAGCAGCTCCGCGCGCGGTCGCGCCTCGTCGCCACCGAATTCCGGCGCGCAACACGTCACGCAGCGCTCGAGCGGCACCGGCGTGTCGTCGCCGCAGAAGCCGCCGTCGTTCCGCACCATGAAGAAGCGCGGACACGCGGCGAGGAAATCATGCAGCGAGACGATGGTCCGCGCGCCGAACGCTTTGGCGTCGGCGACCAGCGGACAGAACAGGTTCATGTAGTGATGGACGTGGACCACGTCGGGCGCGAATGCTCGCAGGCAATCCGCCCACCGCGTTCGGACCTCCGGCACCTCGAGGTGCGCCGAGAAGCGCGGTCCGCGATGCAAGACGCGCCACACGCGCACGCCGTGATGGGTCTCTTCGAGGACGCCGTCGCCGTCGCGCTCGCTGCCCGAGAACACCGCGACCTCGTGGCCGCGCGCCGCCTGTTCGACGACCAGCGCGGCGAGGTACGCCTCGGTGCCGCCGACGAACTCCGGCGGGAAGTTGTGGACCGCGTGCAGGATCCTCATGGCGTTCCGGCGCGTGCGTCCGGCTCGAGCGCGACGAATGCCTCGCCGTACGTCGCTCCCTTGTCGAGGAACACCGCGCGATACGCGTTCAGACCGGACACGAAGCGGCGGATGTCGGTGTGCTCGAGCTGACTCGGATAGCAGTCGAGCGCCGCCATCTTCGTGGCGTAGACGCGCGAGACGTCGACGATCCACGTCGCGCGCGACGCGCTCCAGACTTCGTAGCCGAAGGCGCGCGGCGGACGATCGAGTTGCGCGAGCACGCGCTGCGTCAGCACTGCGGTCGTGTAGTGGTCCGAGTGCTGGTCGCCGAGATGCGGTGCGTAGACCACGTCGGGCGCGAACCGCACGAGCGCGTCCTTCAACCGCGGCAGGATCGCGCCGAGGTCGTCCTCGTGGACGCGGTAGTTGTCGGGGAAGCCCCAGAACTCCTGCGCGGCGATCCCGAGCACCTTGGCCGCCGCGCGCGCTTCGGCCTGCCGGCGCGCCGCGTACGCCGGCTTGTCCTCGCGCCCGGTCGGATCGCCCGACGTCCCGGCCGTCAGGAACAGCACGTGGATTTCGTCCCCGAGCTCCGCATGCAACCGGATCGTGCCTCCGGGTCCGATCGTCTCGTCGTCGGGGTGTGGAGCGAGCACGAGCACGCGACCCCGCGCAGGCGGCGCGCTCAAGCGGATCGGCGGAGCGGGAGGTTCGAGGTAGCGCGTCATACGGGCGAGAGCTTGGGCACTCCGAGGGTGGACGGCGGTCGTCGTGGACTTCCGAGGCCGCGCATCCCACCAAACCGTTCGAGGTCGTGAAAGAATCCCCCGCGAGCGGCGGAACGAGCGAGAACGGCGAGCGCGAGGAGGATGGTCGAGGCGACTCCGAGACCGTGAATCAATCGGATGGATTCACGTTTTCTCAGTAGATGTCCGAGTCCCCCATCGTGAAGAACCAATGATCCTGCGCCCAGCGTTCGTCGAACTCCGGGCCGAACACACGGATGCAGAGGTTGAACGTCGACGGATCCGGTGCGAAACCGAGAGTGCGAAGCGTCTGCGCGAGGCTCGACCAGCCGGGAGCCCAGGTCTCCATGCGCGACTTCCCGGCATCGCGCGCGAGCATGGCCGCGCGTTGCGCAAGGCCGGCGACGGCCTCGCGATCCTCGCCCTCGACGATCCAGTCGACGAGCGGCGCGAGCGGTTTGTCGAACCACTCGGTGCGCAGCACCAGCACGCCGCGCAAGCGCCCCGCCGCGCGCGCTTCGAGCACGCGATAGCGGAACGACGGACAGCGGGAGTAGCGCCACTCGAGGTACGCATGATCGCGGCATAGCACCAGCGGCAGCTTCGCCATCGTCGCGTCGAACAACGCGTCGACGTCCGCTGGAATCGAGGCGACCTCGCGGACCTGGACCGCATCCCCACCCATCGGTCCGAGGTAGTCGATCCAGTCCTGCGCGAAGTCGCGGACCAGCGCGACGACCGGCGTGTGGACCGGTCGGTAGTCGAGGATGCGCGTGCCGATGCGGAACGCCTGCGGATTCGGGAAGCCGTAGACGATGCGATCGCGATCCGGTCGCCCGTAGGCGTCGAAGAACGCGCGCGCGAGCGACAGGAACAGGCCCTCCTTCTTCAGCACGCGACGCCACGCCGGTGCGACGCAGGTGTCGACCGCTTGCGACCCGAGCATCGGCGCGCCGCGATCGAGCCATAGCGCCGGGATGGCCGTGTAGTTGCCGACGATGGCTCCGCTCGCGTCCTCGGCGACGAACGTGTGGTGCCCGTGCGGGTTGTGCGCGAACTGCCACTGCCAGTGCGCGAGCGTGCGCGGCGTGAACGTCGGATTGCCCTCGGCGAACACTGCGTTGAACAGCGCGAGGATCCCGTGTTCGTCGCCGGACCGATAGGGCCGGATCGTGAAGTCGGAGCTCATGCCAACGTCTTTCGGCCAGGGCCATCGCCCGACTTGCGCGCAGGCCTTTGCCACAGCGCGCGCCATTTCGCGCGCGAGCAGTACGTCGCCGCGCGCGCACCGCTCTCGCGCAACGCGAGCGCGCGGTCGGCGAATCCGGTCGCGTCGGGCGCGTAGGCGCGCAGGAACGCGCGCGCCGCTTCGTCGTCGGGCACCAACGCCGCGCTCTCGAATGCCGACAACACATCGGCGAGCGCCGCTTCGCGCGCCCGCACCGAATGATCGACCAGCACCCCCGACGGATGATCGATCCACAGCCATCGCGTGGCTTCGTCGCGCGAACGCACGCGCAGCAGGTTGCGCGGGCTCGCCGCCAGATGGAGGTAGCCGCCGTCATGCATGCGGCTCAGCGTGCGCGCGAACTGCAGCCGCCCTTCGTCGCGTCGTGCTTCCGGCGTGCCGCTCCACAGCAGGATCTGCGCCAACGACTTCACGTCGCCCAGGTCCTCGAACGCGACCAGTTGGTCGACGACGAACCCGCGCGCGCGACGCTCGCCGTAGGCGATCGCGGGAACCACCGGCAGGCCGCGTTCGAACGCCGTCCGCGAGTTGTCGTACTCGCGGTGCGCGCGCGACCGGCTCCAGGGCGTCAATGCGTTGCGAGCGAACGGCGGGCGATAGAGCTTCACGAACACGCGGGGCGCGGCGGGAGTCGGTTCGACCCACGCATGGAACGTGTTGCGCTCGCGCCGCCATTGCTTGACGGCGGGATGCTCGGGCACGAGCTCGCGCAACACGGCGGCGAGGCCGGGCCAGCGATCCGGTTCGGCGACGACCAGGTCCGGGAAGAGGGGCGGCATGACGCGAGAGCTTCGAACTTCCACCGGCCCGCATCAACTGCCGGCTGAAAAAGACCGGCCCGACCGGCACGCGCTCCAGTGGCCCGCGGGCAACCGGGGGACGCGTCCCGCCTCGACCGGCCTCCGCGGTCCGTCGGCGGCCGAGCCAAGTTCAAGGCGCGCCGGAGTTCGTGACGATGGGCTTGAACCCACGCCGACGAAGGTCGAAGCTCCCCGCATGACCGTGCCCTCCGAACAGCTCGTGATCCGTCCGTACCGCGAGGGCGACGCGCCGCGCATCCTCGCGTTGTTCAACGAGGTCTTCGCCGAAGGCGATCCGAACTTCCACGAGCGCACGCTCGCGGAATGGGAATGGGAGTTCGTCCACAACCCCGCCGGCGAACAGATCGTCGTCGCCGAGGAGCCCGGCACCGAGCGCATCGTCGCGCAGTACGCGTGCTTGCCGGCCTGGGCGAACTTGAACGGCCAGCGCGTGTGGATCGGGCAGGGCATCGACTCGGTGGTCCACAAGGACTACCGCCGCGGGCTGAAGCGCGAGGGCGCGTTCCTGCGCACCGCGAAGTACTACTTCGACCACATCGGCATCGCCGACAAGAACGCGTGGGGTTACGGCTTCCCGAACAGCAAGGCGTTCGGGATCGGCGTGAAGCTGCTGAAGTACCTGCCGATCGCCGCGCCGGTGCCAACGCTGTTCCGCAACCTGTTCCAGTGCGCGAACGACGACGCCGTCGGGCGGCACCGCTCCGCGGACCTGCGCGTCGTCGACGTGCAGCGCTTCGACGCGTCGGCGGACGCGTTCTGGGCGCGACTCGAACCGCTCTATCCGATGGCGATCCGGCGCGACGCCGCATACCTCAATTGGCGTTACCTCGACAATCCACTGGCGCGCTACGTCGCGTTGCGGCTGGTCGACGCCAATGGTGCGCAGCGCGGCGTCTGCGTGCTGCGGCCGGATTGGACCGGCCCGCCGATCCTCGCCGTCGCCGAATGGCTGGTCGAGCCGAACGACGTGGTCGCGACGTCGTCGCTGCTGCATGCGGTGACGCAGTGGGCACGCGCGCATGGCCAACAACGCATCGAGGTCTGGGTGCCGCCGACGCACCCGCAGTTCACCGCGATCCAGGCCGAGGGCTTCGCGGTCGAGTCGTCGCCCTTCAACCTCTGCATCAAGATCTACCGCCCGGAACTGACCGAGGACTGGGTCAGGGCGCACTGGTACTGGACGATCGGCGACTCCGACGTGTTCTGATCCGCACGAAGCCGCGCGCTCTCGCGGACCCCTTGCTTGCACACCGGGTTACCGTGGTACCCTGCAACCCATGGACCTCGCCACCGAACAGGGCCGCGGCTCCGTCGCGCCCGTACATCCGCTGCTCGCCCGCTTCCTCGACGGCGTCCCGCCGTGCGCTCCGTTCACGCATCGCGACCACGTCGAGGTCGCGTGGCGACTGCTCGAAGCCATGCCGCTCGAGCGCGCGATCGGCGTGTTCTGCGATCGCCTCCGGCGCATCGCGACGGCCGCCGGCGTCCCCCAGAAGTTCCACGCGACGCTGACGTGGTGCTACCTCGTGCTCGTCGACGCGCGTCGCGCGCAAGCTCAGTCGTGGGACGCGTTCGCGCGCGGCAATGCCGAGTTGTTCGACCGCACGCACCCCGCGGTCGCCCAGCACTACTCCCCGCAGCGGCTGGCCACGGACGAGGCCCGCCGCACGTTCGTCTTCCCCGATCGCCTGCCGCTTTGAGCGCTCGCGAGACCAGCTCCACCCCTTCGAGGACACGAGCCATGCCCAAACGCGCCCGGACGAAACCCGCAGCGAACGACGCGCCACGCGTCGTCGAGCGCATCCAAACCGGCCTCCGCATCGAGAAGCGGATCCTGAAAGTCCTGAAAGGTGTCGCCGAGATCCACGATTTGACGCTCGGCGATCTGCTCGAGGGCATCGTGCTACATGCGTTCGCGGGCAAAGCGCCGTTCTCGAAGGAGACGTTGCAACAGATCGAGCGCTTGAAGGCCGTCTACGGACTCGACCTGACGGTCGCGGACAGCCACCGCTTGCGCGAGGCGGATTGACCCGCGGTTGACTTGAGGCCGCCCGGCACGGGCAGTACGGTCACGCCGCGTCGAAGTTCGCGCGGCGCGCATCGCTCGAGGGATTCTTCGGGGCGAGCCGGAACGGGCGGTCGCGCGCGGTGCGATCGCCGTCGTGTTCCGAACTGGCTCGTGCTGGCGATGCCGAAGTCCGCCGTCGTTCGAAGGGACCGCGTCATGAGACTTCCACTCGCATTCGTGATGACGCTGGCGGTCGGCGCGCACCCGACGACCTTCGGCAACACGGCCCGCGACGAGCGCTTGGCGCTGCCGACCGTGGAAGCGCGCGAGGACGCGCTGAAGCAGCTGCGCGCGCACTTCGCGACGGAGTACGCGGACACGTCAGCGGCGGGGCGCGCGGCGCTCGCGGCGACGTTGCTCGACATGGAGAGCGCGCTCACCGACGACCCGGTCGGGCGATACGTCCTCCTCGATCAAGCGCGCACGCTGTCCATCCAAGCGTCCCACGCGCAACGCGCCCTGGATGCCGTCGAGCGCCTGGCGACGAAGTACGTCGTCGACGGGCGCACCGAACGCTTCGAGACCGTGACGCAATTGTTGGCGAAACCCGACGCCGACCCGACGGCGGTCGCGAACGCGGCGTTCGCCAGCGCCGACGAGTGCTTGCAACTCGGCGACGAGACCGGCGCGAACAAGATCACGCGCGCACTGGCTGAACGCCTGAAGTCGTCCCCGGATGAATCCCTGCAGTCGCGGCTCCGTGCGTTGCGCGCGACGGTGAACCTCCGCCTCAAGGTCCGCGCGTGGCGTACGCAGCTCGAAACGAAGCCCGACGATCCGACGACGAACTTCGAACTCGGCGCCCACGAGTGCTTCGTGCTCGGCGATTGGACCCGCGGCCTGCCGCGGCTCGTGAAGGGCTCCGATCCGAAGCTCGCCGCGATCGCGCGCATCGAACTCGACGATCCTCGCTCCGCGGACGCGCAATTCGAACTCGCCGAGGCGTGGTTCAAGTACGCCGAATCCGCGCGCGAGGACTTGCGCGCCGGCTCCCAGCTGCGCGCCGCGTTGCGCTTCAAGAGCGCGGAGCCCGGCTTGACGGGTCTCCGCCGCCAGCTCGCCGCGGAGCGCTTGAAGAAGCTCGAAGCGACGAGCGCCAGCGCCCCCGCCGCTGCCGGGACCGACACCGATTCCGCCCCGAGCGACTCCGCGAGTACCGCGCGTTCCGACGACACGCCGTCCAGCACGGCACCAACGACGCGAATCGCGATCCCCGCGAAGTACGCGAACCGCTCGCGCGCCGCCAAGCTGCCGACGGTCGCCGCCGCATTGACGTGGCTGCAAAAGCACCAAAGCCCAAGCGGCTCGTGGTCCGCCACCAAGTTCATGAGCAACTGCGTCGACGACGGATGCGTCGGGGAAGGTGTGTCCGAGCACGACATCGGCATCACCGCATTGGCGGTCCTCGCGTTCCTCGGGGCGGGCCACACGCCGACGTCCGGTCCGTACGCGCGCGAGGTCGAGGCTGGCTTGCGCTTCCTTCTCGCCCGGCAGGACGCGAAGTCGGGCTGCGTCGGGACGATCGGCAAGCCGCGCGACTTCCTGTACGACCACGCGATCGCGACACTCGCGCTCGTCGAGGCGTACGGATTGACCGGCGCGGCCGAATACGAGAACGCGGCAAACGCCGGGGTGCGGTTCGTCCTCGCCGCGCGGAATCCGAATTCCGCGTGGCGGTACGACGTTCCGCCGACCGGTGAGAACGACGTCTCGGTCACGGGCTGGATGGTGCTGACGCTGTGCGCCGCGCGTGACGTCGGGATCACCGTGGACGACAGCGCCATCGTGGACGCGATGCGCTACATCGAGTCGATGACCGACGCCACGACGTGGCGCACGGGCTACATCACCAAGGGCGGCTACTCGGCGCGTGAAGCCGGAATGGCCGAACTCTGGCGCCCGGAATACACCGAAGCGATGACGGCGGTGGCGATGCTGTGCCGCATCGTCACCGGCACCGAGCCGACGCGTTCCCCGGCGCTGAAGGGCGGCGCCGGCCTCCTCCACGCGCAGTCGCCGAACTGGGAGCGTGCCGACTTCTACTACTGGTACTACGGCTCGCAGGCCATGTTCCAGATGAGCGCGGCCGACTGGCAGCGCTGGGAATCCAAGCTGAACACCGCGCTGCGGACGCACCAGCAGACGACTGGTTGCGCCGCCGGCTCATGGGATCCGCGGGTGGATCCGTGGGGACATCGCGGCGGCCGCGTCTATGCGACCGCGATCCTCTGCTTGTGCGCCGAGGCGCCGTATCGCTACGCGCGCGTGTTCAAGTGACGCGCCGCGTCAATGCGGCGCGAGGGCCCGCTCGAGCCCGGCGACGTCGATCTTGACCATCTTCATCATCGCGTCGGTCGCGCGCTGGCGCGTCGTCGCGTCCGCGTGCTCGAGCAGCTCCATCAATCGCTTCGGGATGATCTGCCACGACACGCCGTAGCGGTCCTCGAGCCAGCCGCATTGCGTGGGTTTGCCGCCTCCCGCGAGCAGCGCGTCCCAATAGCGGTCGACCTCGGCCTGGTCCTCGCACGCGACGAACGTCGAGTACGCGGCCGTGAGCCGGTAGTGCGGCCCACCGTTCAACGCCATGAACGATTGGCCGTTCAGCGTGAACTCGACGAGTTGCGCCGTGGACTTCGTGATCTTCGAGTTCGGGAAGATCGAGCAATAGAACTTCGCCGCATCCTGCGCGTTCGCTTCGAACCACAGGAACGGCGTGAGCGTCGGCGTCGCGGCGGTCGGTCGGGTCGTCACGGTTGACTCCTGCTCCTCGGGGAACGAATGGGGAACGAAAGGACTCGCGACGAGCGCGGCGAGGACGGCGCATCGAGGGAACGTGAGCATGATCGAGGTCTCGTTGGGGACAGGTTTTCCCCAAGTCGGCGCTGACGGCGACGGCTCGACATGCCGTTCCATGTTTCTCGCGAAGTTTGCCGAGCGCCACCACGGGCGCAGCGACCGCGACGCGCATCGCCGATGACTCTGAACGGCGTATTCATCCGGTCACCATCCGGCGCGACTTCGCGATCAAGTACGCGTGCTCCGCGCGGTTCGACGTTAGCTGCGCCGCGACCTCGAACTGCTCGCGCGCGGCGTCGCGATCACCTGCACGCTCGAGCAGATGCGCTCGCACGGCGACGAGCCGGTGATGCCGCGCGAGGCGCGGATCGTGCGCCAACTCTTCGAGCCGCTCGAGTCCGGCGCGCGGCCCCCGCACCATCGCCAGCGCCACGGTTCGATTCAGATGCGCCATCGGATTGTCCTGGAGCCCCACGAGCACGTCGTAGAGCGCGAGGATCTGCGGCCAATCGGTCGCGTCCGCGTGCGCGGCTTCGCAGTGGACCGCGGCGATCGCGGCTTGCACGGCGTAGATGCCGGGCGGCGCACGCGTCAAGGCCGACGTGACCAACCCGACGCCTTCCGCGATCGCAGCTTGGTCCCAGCGCGTTCGATCCTGCTCGTCGAGCGGGATCACCTCGCCGCTCGAGCCCACGCGCGCGGCACGTCGCGCGTGCGTCAACACCAGCAGCGCGAGCAAGCCGTCGATCTCCGCGGACGGCGGCGACAGCCGATGCAAGAGCCGCGCCAGACGGATCGCTTCGAAACAGAGCTCGACGCGATCGAGACGGTCCGCGGCGCTGGCCGCATAGCCCTCGTTGAAGATCAGGTAGAGCACGTGCAAGACCGCGGGCAGACGCGCCGCGCGCTGCGACGCGTCCGGCCGCGCCAGCGCGTCGTCGGCTTCTTGCAGCGTCCGTTTCGCGCGCACGACGCGCTGCGCGATCGTCGCCTCGGGCGCGAGCAGCGCGCTCGCGATCGCCGCCGTCGACAGTCCTCCCACGGTGCGCAACGTCAACGCGACTGCCGAGGTCGCGGACAGCGCCGGATGGCAACAGAGGAACAGCGCCACCAAGGCGTCGTCCTGCTCGATCGAGTCCGCGGAGTCGACGGCGTCGAGCTCGCGCATCGCGGTCGACTCGCGCGCGCTCACGCGGACCTCGCGAGCGCGTCGAGCGCGTTCGGCCGCGATGCGATCCGAGAGTCGGCGACACGCCACGCGATGCAGCCAACCGCCGGGATTGGCCGGAACGCCCGCGTGCGGCCATTGCAGGAACGCCGCGATCAACGCCTCTTGGACAGCGTCCTCCGCCGCGTCGAACGCGTGCCCGCGGCGCAACAACGCACCGAGCACGCGCGGCGCCAGCTCGCGCAGCGCGTCGTCCAGCGGCGCCAGCGGTGCTTCCGCACTCACGCTTCGATCGGCGGCGCACCCGCGACCGCGCGCAACTCGATCGGGATCGCGAACGGCTTGCCGCCTGGACCCGGCGCGGTCGACGCCAACGCCGCGATCTCGATGGCGCGCGCCTCCGACGCGACGTCGACGATCCAGAAGCCGGCCAGGAACTCCTTCGATTCCGCGAACGGTCCATCGGACACGATCGGCGCGTCGGCCCGCGTGGCCTGGACCACCTTCGCGTGGTGCGGGACGTCGAGCCCTTCGGCCACGACGAGTTCTCCGGACTCCGTGAGTTTGCGGTTCAAACCGATCATGAACTCGATGTGAGCGCCGAACTCGGCCGGCGTCCAACTGCCGAGGGACTCGAAGTTCGCGCGGGTGCATGACATCAACAGCATGTACTTCATGGGGTCGACCTCCGATGGATGACGTGGTACGGGAACGAGGATCCGAACGGAAGTCGGAGCCGACCGCACGAGATCGACATCGGCCCGCGGAAATTTCGCGTGTCGCCGCGCGCGACCGGCTGCGGCCGAGACCGCGGGTCCAACGGGTTGCCGCGGGGGGTCAGATCGGCAGCTTCGCGTCCGGGTCGTAGCCGGTCAGCTCGACGTAGCCGCGACCGACCACGCGCCCATCGCGCTTCACGGTGATCGGGCCTTCGAAGTACTCGATGCCGTCGACCAACACGCTCGCGTTGATCGAACGCGGCGTCACCGCTTCGATCGCGAACGACTCGTCGCCGACGCGGACGTCGAACCCGGTCGGATAGCGCGAGCCGTCGCTTGGCGGCTTGCCCGTGATCGTGAACTCGTCGCCGCGCAGCGCCGCGCTGTGGCCCGTCGCGTCGACCCACGTTCCGCTGGCGTAATCCACCGCGCCATCCGCGCGCCGCAGCACGTAGAGCATCAGATCGCGCCCGTCCTCGAGCTGGATGCTGAACCAATCCCAACCCACTTGGCGCTTCGCGAGTTGCCCGCTCGAGAACTCGTGATCCATCCAGCTGGAGCCCACCACGGCGAACTCGTCCCCGCGCCAGCGCACGCTTCCTCGCGTCGCCATGCGCGTGAACGACGCGTATTGGCTCGCGGCCGAGCCGTCCTCCGACTTCTTCGAGTACCCGCGCTCCCCATGCAGCACGACGGGTCGAGTCGGCTGCGTGTCGAGCGCGAACGCTACCCCCCGCGTGTCGTCGCGCATCGTGAACGCGAAGCCGTCGCCCTGTAGACGCAACTCCCAACGCCCGCTGGTGCCCGCCGGAGCCTTCGACCATGCGATGACCGGATCGGGCTCGCGCGGAAAGCCGCCGAGGTCTCCGGATGCTCGCCACAGCGTTTCGCTGAACACGTGCTCACCGGTGCGCAGGTCCGTGAGCGCTGCGTGCCCCATGACCAGTGCGTTCGCCGCCCAACGCGAACCCTCGCGCGCGGGCTGCGGGTCGATCCCGATGCGGAACAGCGTGAATTGGTATCCGAATCGCGCGACGCCGGGCGCGTCGGCCGCATCGAGATGCCCCGTGAAGTACCACCACTCGGTCTTCGAGGTGTCGTGCGCGCGATGATCGCGCGGGAACTCGAAGACGTGGTCGGGTGACGCTTGGACCCACGGCGAGGTCGTCGACTCCTCGGCCGCGAAGCCTCGCACCAGGAATGCGAGCCCGACCAGCGCGAGCACGCCCCATCGCTTCCGCATCAGACGTCCTCCCGACACAGCTCGGTCGCTGGCGCTCGACTCGCGCGCAAGGCCGGCACGATCGCCGCGGCGACCGCGGCCGCCAGCACGGTCGCGACTTGCGCGAACACGTCGACGCCGGGCGCTTCGATCGGGATCGTCCAACCGAAGTACGCGCGGTTGATCGCGACCACGAGCACCCACGCCAACGCGAGTCCGCCGATGGCTCCGGGCACGAGGCCGAGCAATGCCAGCGCCACGCCCTTGCCGACCCACACGACGAACAGTTGCGCGCGCGTCGCGCCGAGCGATCGCAGCAGCGCGATCTCGGCGCGGCGCTCGCGCGCCATCACGAGCAACGCGAGCGTCACGCCGGCGACCGCGACCAGCAAGCTCATGCCTTGCAAGACGCCCGTGATCACGAAGGTCTGATCGAAGATCCGCATGCCGGCCGCGCGCACCGCGGCGCTGCTCGCGAACACGAGGCCGACCGCGGCGAACTCGGTCTGGAACGCCTCGGTCGCACGCTCGGCGTCGGAACCGGGCACGAGGTAGATCGACAGATCCGTTGGTGGCCCAGGTCCGAACACGCGCGCGTACGTTTCGAGGTCGAGCACCGCGGCGCCGAACTCCGACGTGTAGTCGTAGAACACGCCCTCGATCGGGAACCGGAACGCGCCACGCGCGGTCGTCAGCGTGAACGTGTCGCCGACGCCCAAACGCAGCGTCCGCGCCAGCGGTTCGCCGAGCAGCACGCCGCCGGCCTTCACCGCCGCGAACGCGGCCGTCGCGTCGCCGCCCGCGCGATCGGCGAACAGCGGAAAGCGGTGCTCGCCGCCTTCCAACGCGATGTCGACTCCGCGCACGCGGATGCGTTCGCCGTCTTGCCAGACCAACGTGTCGCGCAAGCGATCGACGGCGCGCACACCCGCGGTCGTGCGGATGCGCGTGAGCGCCGCGTCGTCGATGCCGCCGGATTCGAGCCCCGTGCGATGCCCCATGCCGGCGACGTACACGTCCGCCGAAATCGTCGTTTCGATCCACGACGCGACCGTGCGGCGGAAGCTCGACACCATCAAGGTGATGCCGAGCATCATGCTGACCGCGATCGACAACGCGGCGACGGCGAACGACGCGGTCAACAGCCGCGCGCGCAAGCTCTTCACGCCGAACCCGAAGCCGAACGTCGTGCCGCGCACCGAGCGACCCGCGAGCACGACGACGCCCGGCGCGACCAACGCCGCCGCGACGAGCACCGTGAGGCCCAGCAGGAACCCGGCCGGTCGCCAATGCTCCGCGACGAGCGCGTACGTCGAGCCGCCAACGAGCAGGACCGCGAACCCAAGCACCGTGCTGCGACCCGCGTGGCGCGCGACCTCTTCGTGCGCCTGCCACGCGGCGAGCAACGTGCGCGGATCGCGTCGCGCGACGTCGATCGCGGGCCACGCCGCGCCAAGCCAGGCGCCGCCGAAGCCGACGAGTCCCGCCAGCGGCCACAGCGTCCACGTCGCATGCACGGCGGTGATCTCTTCCAGCAGGTAGAGGTTCGTCATCGTCGCGCTGATCGCGCCGAGATTGCCGCGCGCGAGCGCGAAGCCGAGCGGCAATCCGATCGCGATGCCGATCGCCGCGAACGCGGTCGCTTCGCCGACGATGAGCGCGACGATCTGCGCACGCGTGGCGCCGAAGCTGCGCAACACCCCGAACTCGCGCCTTCGCCGCGACAACATCGCCTGCGTCGCGCTGGTCACGAGGAACAAGCCGGCGAACACCGCGACGAACGACAACGCTGTGAGGTTCACGCGGAACGCTTCGAGCAAGCCGTCCGCGCGCGCGCGCTGTTCCGCGGTGGTCCGCACTTCGACTCCGACCGGCATGCGCGCCGCGAGCCGCGCCCGAGCCACGTCCGCATCGGCTCCGGCGCGCAGCTTCACGTCGATGCGTGAAACCCGACCGTCGAGGCCGAACATCGCCTGCACCTGCGCCAGATCGGCGAATGCCGTGCGCGGTGACAGCAGCGGCGACTTGCGCGAGAAGTCGAACACGAGCCCGAGCCGCAGTCGCAACGTCCGCGAGCCGCTCCGCACGTCGAACGCATCGCCGCGCCGCAACCCGAGGCGCTCCGCGAGCGGCGCCGACAGCGCGACGAATCCCGGTGTCGACAGCGGCTGCCCGAGCTCGAGCGCGGGACCGACGACGTCGCCGGCGTCCAGCGCGCCGCTGCCGACCGCAGCGAAATCCACGCCGAACAACTCGAGCGGGACGCGCTCGTCGCCGCGCGTCGCGATCGCGATGACGCGCAGATGCGGCCGCGCGCCCGCTACGTCGACGTCGTCGAGCGCCAGCGCCCACGCGGCGTCGTCGAACGTCGCTTCCGCACCGGTGATCGAGAGTTCGCAATCGCCGGACACGGCGTCGACGGACGCTTGGAACGCGCCGACCGCGCTCGTGTTCAACAGGCGGATGCTCGTCACCGACGCGACGCCGAGCGCAACGCCGACGATGCACAAGGCCACTAGCGACCACGACGCGCGCAGCTGCGCGAGCTCGGTCCTCAGGAAGACGCGGAGCACGGCGCCTCCAAGCGACCGGAATGCAGTGTCAGCACGCGATCGGCGCGGGCGGCCAACTCGTGGTCGTGCGTGACGAACAGCAGTGCGGCGCCGCTGTCCTTCACCAGCTCGAGCAGCAGATCCATCACGATCGTCGCGTTGCGATCGTCGAGATTGCCGGTCGGTTCGTCGGCGAGCACGAGACGCGGCCGCATCACCAACGCGCGACACAGCGCGACGCGCTGCTGCTCGCCCCCGGACAACACTCCGGCGGGAGCGTCACGACGCGGCAGCAGACCGACGCGCTCGAGCAGCGTCAGCGCCCTGGCTCGCGCCTCGGATCGCGAAGCTCCGGCGATCGACGCGGGCAACAGCACGTTCTCGAGCACCGACAGATGCGGCAGCAGATGGAAGAACTGGAACACGAGTCCGATCGCGTCGCGCCGCAAGCGCGTGCGCGTCGCGTCGGGCAATGCCGCGAGATCGACCCCTTCGAATCGCACGTGCCCACGCGTCGGCACGTCGATGCCGGCGGCCAAGTGGATCAGCGTGGACTTGCCGCTGCCGCTGCGCCCGAGCAACGCGACGACTTGACCGCGGCCGAGTCCGAAACTCACGTCGTCCAGCACGGACGTCGTGGCCGCCGCCGCCGCGAACTCGCGGGACACGTGTTCGAAACGCAGCAAGTCGTCGTTTGCGCCCATGAGTTCCTCACCACCATCGGATCAACGACCACCCGCGGCTCGTCGGTGGACGTCGACCCGTCGCCATCAGACCACGGCGAGCGCCTCGGCCAAGGCGTCGGTGATCGCGGCAAACCAGCGCACGCGAACGGCAGAGGCGCGCGCGACGACGGCTTGATTCAGTTCGAGCTCGATCCCCGCGTACGCCGCATCCGCGAACGAACGGCGCGTCGCCGTCGTGAGCCCATCCGACACGCCGCGATACGGTTGGTTGAAGCGCACGCGCACGTCCGGGAGTCGGCGCACCAACGCCGCGCGCCACGTCGTCGCGAGGCGCCGTTCGAACCGCCGCCGCGGGTCGAACAACAGTCCGATGTCGACGCGGCGCGTCACTCCATCGAGGATCGGCGTGAACGAATGACATGCGACGTGCACGACGCGGCCCGCGCGGCGGTGCGCGCGCGCGAGCTCCTCGGCGACGCGGTCCCGATGGGCGCGCCAATGAGCGTCGAACACGCGCCGTGCGAGCGCCGCCGGCAAGTCCTTCGTGAACTCCGACCACAGCCGCGGATGGTGGGCGGACCGATTGGTGTCGACCACCAGGCGCGACACGGTGGTCGCGACCAACGGAGCGCCCAGTCGATCCCGCAGCATGCGCGCCAACACCAAGGCCCCGGGGTCATGCCCACGATGCGATTCCAACACCGCCGCGGCATGCGCGAAGCGTGCGCGCAACGCCGCCGGAATGCGATGACCCGCGTGTTCGCAACTGACGACCAGCGCCGGCGCGCCGCGCGGCGACCGGCGGGAAACGGTCGTCATGCGCCGTACTGCGTGCCGTGTTCGAGGCATTGCGCGAGCTCGCCATAGACCGCGCGCAACGTGCCGAGCGTCGGGTCGAGTCCCGTCACGCGCACGATGCGGCGCGCCAGAGGTCCGCGCTCGAGGATCGTCTTCAGTGCGAGCCGGACGTCGAGATTCTCCGTGGTCTCGACGATCACCTGCTCGGCGATCTGGCGCCAGACGTCACCCGCTCGAATCCGTTGCGCCCGCACACCGAACGCGGCGAGCCACTCGTGGTCCTCGATGATCGCCTCGTCGGCGTCGCGCGCGCAGCGCAAGAACTGACTCGCGAGTCGTTCGGTCGAGAACGAGCGCAGGTGCGCGTCGTCGAGCCAACGACCAGACAACATCGCCTTCAGCGTCTCCACGGTGATCCACGCGATCGCGATGTCCGCGACTGGTGTCTCCTGCACGTCGAGCACGCGGATCTCGAACGCATCGCGCACGAAGCGCGCGATGACGCCGCGCGAATTGAAGAACTCGTCCTTCAGCGTGCCTTCGGGATCGAACGGCGCGGCGTCGCGCCAGATGCGCTCCAGGATCTCCGTGCGGTAGGCCTGCGGCGTGAACACCGCTTCGGGCACGATTTGCCCCGTCGCCGATGGGATGCGCGCCTGGTTCTTGCGGTAGACCTCGAGCCGGTTGTCGAGCCAACCGGTGCCGCGACCGTCGACGAACGGCGAACTCGCCGCGAGCGCGGGCAACAACGGCAGCACGACGCGCAACGCCGCGTGCAGGCGGCCGAACTCCACCGCGTCTCCGAACGGCAGATTGACGTGGCAGCTCTGCAGGTTCGACCAACCGTGCCCGCGGCAGTCGAAGATGCGGTCGTAGGTCGCGTAGACCTCGCCGCTTCCGTGCGGCCACAACTTCATCTGACGCGACGGGTCCATCCACGGATGCATCGCCGACGGCAACAGGCGGGCGTTGTGCGCATCCAGCAGGCGCTGCATCTTCGCGAGCGACGTGTTGAACGCGCCCGGCAACGGCAGCAGGCTCGGCGCGGGGCCGTTCGTCTTCAGCTCGATCACATGCAGCACGAGTTCGTTCGACCACGCGATCGGCCCGTCCTCGTGATCGCCACTGAGATTGCCCGCGGCGGCCTCGAGCAAACGGTCGGCGATCGGCGCGACGTCCAGCGTGTCGCGGTCGACGATCATGTACTCGAGCTCGATGCCGAAGCCTTCGAACAGGTGCAGCGGACGACGATCGCTCATGCGAAGCTCCGATTGCGACGACGCTCGACGCGCTGCATCAGCACGCGCATCACGCGCAGATACAGCTCGTCCTTCAGCACCGCGTCCTCGACTCCCGCATCGATGTTCGGGTTGTCGTTGACCTCGATGACGTAGACCTTGTCGCCGATCTGCTTCAGATCGACGCCGTACAGCCCGTCGCCGATCAGGTTCGCGGCCTTCAGCGCCGCTTTCACCACCCGCGTCGGCGCGTGCTCGATCGGCAGCGTTTCCGCGCGACCGAACGTCTTCTGCTGCGACGCGGCGTCGCGCTTGACGATCTGCCAGTGGCGCGTCGCCATGAAGTAGCGACACGCGTACAGCGGCTGGCGATCGAGGATGCCGATGCGCCAGTCGAACTCGGTCGGCACGAACTCTTGCGCCACGATCAGGTCCGAGCGTTCGAGCCACTCGTCGATCAACGCCTCGAGCTGTTCGCGCGTGTCGGCCTTCTTCACGCCTTGCGAGAACGCGCTGTCCGGCTGCTTCAGGATGCACGGCAAGCCGAGCGTCTCGAGCACGCGCTGCTCGTTGCCGCGATGCACGATCATCGTCTTCGGATGCGGCACCTTGTTGCGCAGCAGCATCTCGGCGAGGAACACCTTGTTCGAGCACTTCAGGATCGAATCCGGATCGTCGATGACGACCAGTCCTTGCGCCTTCGCCTTCTCCGCGAACCGATAGGTGCGGTGATTCACGCTGGTGGTCTCGCGCAGGAACAGCGCCTCGAACTCACCGAGTCGCGCGAAGTCGTCGGGATCGATGAAGTCGACGTCGAACCCGACGGCCTCACCGGCCTTTTGGAACTTCTTCAGCGCGCGCTCGTCGCTCGGCGAATCCTCGGCACTGGCGTCGCACAGGATCGCGAGGTCGTAGCGCGTGTCGGTGCGCTTGCGCGCGGTGCGATGCCGGCACGCGAAGTACTCGCGCGTGACGTCGAACAGGAACGGGCGGTGCTCGATCGGCACTTCGACGTAGCCGATGAGGCTGATGCCGGTCATGCCCCAGCGCCCGGACTTCGGATGGCGCTCGAACTCCGCGCGCAGCAGCGGCGCCGCGAATTGCCGAAACAGCGCGGCGGCGAGCTCGTCGTGGCGCTTCGCGACGTTGCGACCGAAGTAGACGCTGAGCGTGAACTGGTCCGACTGGATCGGCGTCAGGCTCTTCTGGATCAGATCTTCGAGTTCGCCCGACACGACGCGGATCACGGCCGGCGACTTCAGCTCTTGGATGGTCGCGACGCTCGGGCTCGGCTTGTGCCCGCGCGCTTCGGCGAGCAGCGACACGTAGTAGCCGGCCT
Source organism: Planctomycetota bacterium (assembly GCA_052034255.1). Lineage (GTDB taxonomy): Bacteria > Planctomycetota > B15-G4 > B15-G4 > JADJEK01 > JADJEK01. Next base: position 38,975 of record JBPOIU010000022.1, read on the forward strand.
TCTGATACCGATACGCGCGGCAGAGGTTGAACACGCGCGTTCGCGGCAACTCCACGTACGCGGGATCGGTCAGGTAGTCCTTCGACGCGACGACGCGCGTGTCCGGCACGTCGAGCGGCCAATCCGAAGGATCGCGGACGACGATGAGATTCGGCGGACGAGCGTTCATGACGCGCGCGAGTTCTCCCGCTTGGGACGTACGACCAAGAGCACGGCGTCGTACGTCAGTACGCCGAGCAGGATCGATCCGATGACGCGATCGATGTCGACTTCGTAGTGATGCGCTTTGCGCCGCATCGGGTTCTCGAGATACGGATCGGCCACGTGGACGACGCGATCGTCCGCGTCGTAGCCGGCGAGCACGACGAAGTGGCCCTGCGGCTCGCCGCGGATGTCGTCGGGCTCGTCGTCGTCGCCGTGCTCGCGCTTCGCGCGGTAGAGGAACGTCGACGACAGGCCGGTCAGGATCGGTTGCTTCTTCGTCAGGTACTTGCGGATCAGCGCCGGCGTCAGATCGACCAGTCGCAGGTCGCCGCCGCGATCGAGGAACTCGAGGTAGGCGCGGGTCGCGGCTTGGAGACGCCGACCGCTCTTCACCGCGCGCTGGCGCATCAGCCGTTCGGCGATGTCGACGCGTTCGGTCGAGAACCACGTCGGATCGAAGACTTGCAGGTTGTACGTGTACAGGATCGCTTCGAAGCCGCGCTCGAGCGCGTCGTTCGCGAGCAGCACCGCGAGCGTGCCGCCGGAGTCGAGCGTCCGCACGTCCCGGATCACGTCCTCGAGCTCGAGCTCGAGTCCGTAGTAGCGGTAGACCGCGTGCAAACACGTCGGCCCGCACGTGCGATCGTCGGGTTGCGGCAGGATGTCGAGGAGCAGGCGTTCGGCCATGAGGGGCGCGATCATAGGCGCCGAGGCGCGCTCGTCGGTGCGTACGACCGACAGTTCCCACTGGGCCGCGATCAACGCACGCGGGGATCGTGGCGGCCGGAGTCGCGCCAAACTTCGTCGACCACGCGCCGGATCGCCGCCGTCGCGGCGGCCCGCTCGGCCGGCGCGGTCATCCGGCGTGCCGTCCGCCACCATTCCTCGGTGGCCCGCCAGGCCGTCATCAGCTTCGCGAGCACGAAACCGAACGGGCCGTACGCACGCTGGTAATAACGGGCCCGGTTCTTGTGCCATTCGAGCGCGAAGTCGCCGTAGCGCCGCGTCGACGCGCCGCCGTGATGCACGACACGCGCACCGGCCAGGAACCAGATCGAGAAGCCGCGCGCCACCAAGCGCCGGCACAACTCGACGTCGTTGAAGAACAGGAACAGGTCGGCGTCCAGCAAGCCGACTTCCGCGAGCGCGCTCTTACGCAGCATCAGCGCCGCGCCCGGCGGCTGGTCCACGCGACGGGTCGACAGGTGATCGAAGTCGGAGCAGAAGTACTGGTCGATGACGCGACGCAACGGCCAACGCTTGCCGAACCAGGTGTCGAAGCCGACGGCGACGGCGAGCGTCGGAAAGCGCATGCACGCGCGTTGGATCGAGCCGTCGACGTTGAACAACTGCGCGCCAACCGCGCCCACCCACGGATCGTCCTCGAGGAAGCGCACGAGCCGCGTCGGCGCGTCGGGCGCGACTTCGGTGTCGCTGTTCAACAGGAACACGAAACGGCCGCGCGCGGCACGGATCCCGACGTTGTTGCCTTCGGCGTAGCCGACGTTGCGCGGGTTCTCGATCAGACGGACCTCGGGAAAGCGCTCGCGGACGCACGCCACGCTGTCGTCGGACGAGGCGTTGTCGACGACGATGACCTCGCGCGACAATTCCGGATCGACCGCACGCACGCATTCGAGGCAGCGCACCAGCAGGTCGCGCGTGTTCCACGACAGGATCACGATCGACAGCAGCGGCGGAGCGCTCATCCGAGAGCCTCGAACGCGATCGGGCCGGTCGAGTGCACCGACTTCGCGAACGTCACGTACGCGAGCGGCGCCAGCGTCGCGACGTCGAGCACGCGCACGAACCAGGTCGTGGCCTCGAGCGCGTTCCACGCGCGCTGCGGGAACTCGAGGCGCGTTCCGGTACCGACGTGTCCGCCGCAGAACAGGAACGCCGGATCGGTCGCCAACTCCATGACCCAGGAAGTCGTGTGCGCCGGCAAATCGATCGCGAGTGGCTCCGTGCGCGGTCCGAGGTCGACGGGTTCGAGGAAGCGCCAACCTTGCCCGCGCGGGCCGTGCTTCGCGGCGTAGGCCTCGAGGCGATCGAACGCCCACGCCCCGAGCTTGCCGTAGTGCTTGCGGTAGTAGCGCCCGCGCGAGACGTGATAGCGGCGCTGGACTTCTTCGCGCAGCGTCCGCGCGCTCTGATCGAAGAAGTGGATCATGCGCGCCGCCGGCGCCAACACCACGCGCGCGCCGGCCGCGCGCACGCGCCGACAAAGATCCGCGTCCTCGAAGTAGAACGGGAACTCCTCGTCGAACGGCCCGAGTCGGCGCGCGAGATCGGCGCGCAGCATCATCGCGAAGCCCGAGATCATGCGGCAGTCGAATGGCTCACGCGCGAGCCACGCGTGCAGGAAGCGGCGCGAGCGTTGGAACGACGCGCGCTTCGCGACGCTCGGATGCACGCGTCCGAGCGATTCGGCGACGTGCAGCGACAACGTCGGCAGATCGTTCTGCGGCAGCAGGATGAACCGATCGGGGTCGAGGTAGCCGCGGGGACCGACCGCGCCGATGCGCGGATCCGAGCGCAGCACGTCGACGAACGCCGCGAGCGCGCCCTCGAGCACCAACACGTCGGGGTTCGACAACAGCACGAACTCGGCGTCGATCGACTTCATGCCGAGGTTCATGCCCGGGCCGTAGCCATCGTTGCGATCGTGGTAGATCACGTCGACGCCGAGTTCGCGCAGCGGATCGAGCTCCGCGTGCTGATCGACCGGCGAGCGATTGTCGACGACGACGATCTGCAACGAGCCCGGCGCGCCGTCGCGCCCGGGGAACGACTGCGCGCGCAACGACCTCACCGCCGACGCCGTCAGGCGGCCGGAGTTGAAGTTCACGATCACCACGCCGACGTCGTACATCGCAAAGCCGCGCAGATCGGGATCAACGAATGTCTTCGAAACGCCACTCGTGATTCAGGGAGATCACGCCGACGTGTCCGGCTTGCGGCTGGATCACGAGCGGCAGTTCATTCATGCGGTGGTCGTAGATGTGCAGGCAGTTCTCGTCGTAGAGGTACCCGATCACCGTGAACTCGCCGTCGTTCAGGTCGACGCGCGGCACCGTGATGAACGCGCGATGGCGGCCGCCCGGCGTCTGCGGGACCTTGACGCCGTCGTGCCCCGACGACGCCGCCGCGATCAACACGTTGTCCGAGCGCCAGATCGCGAAGCCGCAGTTGATCGGCGCAGTCCAGCCCTCGGGCACGTGGTATTCGAGGCGCATCACGAGCTTCTGGCCCGTGCGCGTCAGCGACACCGCTTCACCGCGTTCGTCGAGCAGCGTGACCGCGTCGAGCTTCGGCGGATTGCGTTCGGGCGAGATCGGCACGCCGCCGACCGCGAGCTCGGGCTCGTGCAGCAGGCTGCGTTCGTAGTTCGCGTAATTCGCGGTGACGGTCAGCGGATCGCCGCGCTGCTCGATCTTGCCCTGCTTGACCCAGATGACGTCGTCGCAGACCTGGCGGACGTCGTACAGCGAGTGCGAACAGAAGATGATCGTCTTGCCGCGCTTGCGGAAGTCGAAGATGCGGTCGATGCACTTCTTTTGGAAGTGCAAGTCGCCGACCGCCAGGATCTCGTCGATGATCAGTACGTCGGGGTCGATCGCCGTCGCGACCGAGAAGCCGAGGCGCATGATCATGCCCGACGAATACGTGCGGACCGGCTGATCGATGAAGTGGCCGAGCTCCGTGAAGTCGATGATCTGATCGAGTCGCGCGCGCGTCTCCGCGCGCGAGAAGCCCATCACCGACGCGTTCAGGAAGATGTTGTCGCGGCCGGTGAACTCGGAATGGAAACCGGTGCCGAGTTCGAGCAGCGACGCGACCTTGCCGGCCAACCGGAACGAGCCGACGGTCGGCAGCGTGGTGCCCGCGAGGATCTTCAACAGCGTGGATTTGCCCGCACCGTTGCTGCCGATGATGCCGAGCGCCTTGCCGTGCGGGACTTCGAGGTCGACGCCCTGGAGCGCCCACACTTCCTTGTGGAAGCGCTTCTTGCCGAACGACAGACCCTCGCGGATGCGTTGGAACGGCGAGTCGTAGATCTTGTACTTCTTGCCGACGCCGCGCACGACCACGGCCAGATCAGAGCTCATCGGCGAACCTCCCCTTGGTGGCGAGGAAGAACGCGTGGCCGGGGATGAACGTGAGCAGCGCCCACAGCGCCATGACGAGCAGAGCGGTCCACGGCACGGCCGCGGTCTCGAACGTCAACGCGGCGCGATAGATCTCGACCAAGTGGAAGAACGGATTCACCTGCATCAGCCACGACCACTGCGCGAGGTTCTCCGCTTTGGTGATCAACTGCGCGGGGTAGACGATCGGCGTGGTGAAGAACCACAGCATCAGGAACAGTTGGACGATCTGCGACGTATCGCGGATGAAGATGTTGAGCGCGCCCAGGAACAACCCGAGCCCGGTCGTGAACACGACCTGCAGCACGAGCGCCGGCAGGATCAGCCAGAAGTGCTGCGGCAGGCTCCCGAGCACGATCAGGCGCACGACGACGTACACGGCGAGCGCGATCAGGAAGTAGATCGCGTTGACGGCGACGGCGTACAGCGGCAGCAGCTGCGACGGGAATGCGATCTTCTTGACCAAGTTGCCGTTCTCGAGCACGACGCCGGTGCAGCGCACGATCGACTCGGAGAACGAGATCCACGGCAGCAAGCCGGCCATGATGTAGAAGGCCGCGTGCGAGCGATCGCTGAGCACTGCGGCGTCGCCGCTGCCGCCTTCGAAGCGCTGCTGCAAGACCTCGACGAACACGAGGTAGTACACGCCGAACAGGATCAACGGGTTCAGCAACGGCCACAGGCGGCCGAGCAACGAGCCCTCGTAACGGGCTTTGAGGTCGCGCCATACGAACGACGTCACCAGCTCGCGGTGGCGCCAGGCGATGAACGGCAGCGACAGCGACTCGGGGAGCTTCACGATGGAATGGTGCTCGGAAAACGGGCGAGGGACGAACGCGAAGGGCGAGCAGACTACCAGCGTCCGCGTGCGCGTCATCCGCGAGGATCCCCCGCGAGCTTCGGCACTCTTTGCCGCCGGACTGAAACGAGCGTGCTGGACAGCTCGGCGAACGGCGAACCGATCGGTAGCCGATCGTGCGTCCGCTCCTTATGTTCCGCCCCCATGCTGAACCAGGACCAGCCCCTCGCCGATGTCGTGTTCGTCGCGTTCGACACCGAAACCACCGGGACCGGCGCCGGAACGCGATTGCTCGAGATCGCCGGATCGCGCTTCGTGGGCGACCGGTTGGAGGGGACGTTCCAAACGCTGATCGACCCGGAGCAACCCATCCCGCCGGAGTCGACGGCGATCCACAACATCGATGACGCGATGGTCCGCGGTCAGGACAAGGCGCCGGAAGCCTTGCGCAAGTTCCTGGAGTTCGCCCAGGGAGCAGTTCTGATCGCGCACAACGCCAGCTTCGACGCATCGATGGTCGGCCTGGAACTCGGCCGGGCGAAATTGCCCGCGCCGTCCATGCCGATCCTCGATTCGCTGAAGGCGGCGCGCCGCTCGTACCCCGGGACATCGCATTCGCTGGACACGTTGATCGAGACGGCCGGATTGCCGCGCCAGGACGCACGTCACCGTGCGCTCGGCGATGCCGAATTGGTGCGTCATCTCGTTCGACGTTTGACCGAGATCCTCGGCGGCGACCGCACGCCGCTGGCGAAGTTCGTGGACTGCGCGGGAGGGATCGACACCTTCGAGAAATACCTGCCCGTCGAGCCCGCGCTGCCGTTCGCGTTGAAACTGCTGTCCGACGCCGCGCGCTCGCAGACGAAGGTGAACTTGCACCTCGACACCGGCGGCGCGAAGACGCTGCAGAAGATCGTCTCGCCGCGCCTGCTGTATTCCTGGTACGGCACCGACGTCCTCGAGGCGTATTGCCCCGATGAAGGGATCGTGAAGACCTTCCGCTTGGACAAGATCACGCGCGTCGAGAAGGGCGCGTCGAGCGGGTTCTTGTTTTAGGCGGCGGAGCCGCCGGACTCACCAGGCCTGGCGCGGCGTGAACGAATCAGGGGTCGGACCCAGCGGGTCCGACCCCTGATTCGTTCACGTTTCGAGGCGGCTGCCGCCGCCTCGAAGCTACGCCGAACTCCACCTGGTGAAGGCGGCGGCTTCGCTGCCTCAATCCATGTCGAACGGGCGACGTGGCAATTCTTCGTCCGGGTCGATCTCGACCTTTTTCTTGGCGTCGTCGAACGCGCGGTCGAGTTTCTTCTTCTGATCCTTCAACGAGCGCAGCGCGTCGTCGAACGCGTCGGCTGGATCGGTGGCGCGCTTCTGGACCCGATCGAGCGCGTCGTCGAACGCTTTGACGTCACCCTTCTTGCGCGGCGGCGCCTTGGCCGGCCGCTCGGTCCCGTGGCGCACGACCTCGCCGGTCTCGAGATCGAGCAGGATCCAGCCTTTGCAGTTGGGACACGAGAGTTCGAACTCGCGGCGCATGTTCACCTCCGGTGCGACGCCCCGGATCGTAGGGACTCCGCCCGCCCGCGGTGAAATCGGCAGGCGTTGCTGGACGCAAGCTGAACGGGTACGACGCTGCTCCGTTGCTACGCCCTGACTTCGATCGAAAACCGCTCGTCCGACGAGGAGCGCCCGATGACCGCAGACGAAAACGCTCCGCAGAAGAAGCGCCAGATCGTGATCCGGCCCTCGAAATGGCGGCTCGTGTTCTGGGGGTTGTGTCTCGCCGTGATCGGCTGGTTGGCGTGGGTCGGACCCTTCAGCGAGAAGAAGGACGCACCGTCGGCCAGCGATCCCATCGTGGAGTCCACGGTGACGCGCTATCCGGTCGCCGGCGACCAGCCCGGCGGCATCGACCCGACCGCCCCGCCGGTGCTGCGCATCGGCGTGATGAATCGAGCGGCCCACGCGGTGGTGCTGAACGCGCTCGAAGCGAACCTGTTCGCAGTGCTGCTGCAAGAGCACGGTCGCGTCGACAGCGAGATCTTCACGCGCGCGGCCGAGTTGGCGAACGCCGTGGACGCCGGCGAGCTCGACCTCGCATGCATGCCCTTGCGCGACGCGGTCGCGCTGGTCGCGAAAGGCAGCCCGGTGCGCGTGATCGCCGGCGCGGCCACGCGCGACGAGCAGTACGTGATCGGCAAGGGACTGACGAAGATCACGTTCAAGGACCTCACGTCGTACCGCTTCGGACTGGCCGATCCGCCCACGCTCGACGTCGCCGCGGTGTTGGGTCAAAACGTCGGCGCGGTCGAGCTGTTGTCGACGCAGGACGTGATCAAGGGACTCTCCGCGGGCACGCTCGACGCGGCGATCCTGCCCGAGCCGCACGCGTCGACGGCGGCGCTCGGGGCAGGAGCACGACTCCTGCCGGCGGAAGAAGTCGGCCCGGCCGGCGCCCTGACGTCGGGAGCGGTCGTCGTGGTGCGCGATGATGCAGCCACGCGGCTCGGCGAGACCCTGGCGCACCTGCTGGAACAGCTCGAGTTCTCGCGCTGGCTCGTGACGAACGACCCGGTGACCGCGATCGACCGCGCCCGCACCTTTCTCGTGAACGCGGGCGTTCGTACCCCCGACGGCTTCGTTTGGGAGCAAGCCGTGCGCAACGTGACGCTGGACACGGTCGTGCCGATCGATGCGCTGCGTTCGTTGGCGCGGCTGGCGAACACCGACGACGCGCGCGCGCAGCAACGGTTGCTGAACGATGCGGCGCAGCGTGCTGCGCGCACCGCGTTCGAAGCGGCGCAGCACGAACCGACGCCCGCGCCCGACGACGCGAACGGCGACGGCGGGCACTGATCGACGCCGCGGGACACGCGAGGGTCTCCGCGACGCGCGGTTCGCGCGCGAGCATCCCCACGCGCCCCACCGCTCCCCGCGCGCGAGTGCGCGCTACACTCGGCCTCGACGTCGACCGACCTCGTTGCGGAGTGCCCGAGTGCTCGAACCCGCTGGACGCTCCCGCCCGCAGCTCGACGTGACGCGGGGTTCGTATGCGCTCCCGCTCGCCTACGGCAGCGCGCTGCTGCTGCATTTGCTGTTCCTGAAGAGTCTGGTCTACCGCCTCGCCTTGCCCGATTTCGCGGTCGTCTTGGTCGCGGCGTCGACGTTCGGCGGGCTGTATCTGCCGACCGTCGTGCTGCAGGCCGCGTTCGCGCAGCACGCCGCGCGGCGGGACGGATCTACGCCATGGCTCGCGCGACTCGATCGTCTGCTCGGGGTCGGCTCGCTCGTCGCCCTCGGCTGCGGGCTGTGCATCGCGTTCGTCCCCGGTGTACGCACCGTCTTGCATTGGCCGCTACTGCTCGCGGCGGTCACCTCGCCGCTGATCGGCGCGTGGGCGGCGTCGACGCGCGTGGTGCATGGCGCGTTGCTCGGACACGAGCGCGAGCGTTGGTTCGCCGCGCTGACGATCGCCGAACCGGCGCTGCGCCTCGCGTTCGCGCTCGGATTGCCGCGTTGGTGCGACGACGCCACGGCGGCATCGATCGCGATGACGGCCGCGCCGGTGATCACGTTGCTCGTCGGCCGCGCATTGCTGCCGCGCCGCGACGCCACGACACCGACGTCGAGCGCACGACGCCCGCTCGAGTTCCAACCGCGCACTTGGTTGACGCTCGCGTTCGCGGGGACGCTGTCGTTCATCGACGTCGTCTTCGCGAACATCCGGCTGCCGCCCGACGAAGCCGCGCGCTACGTCGGTTTGTCGGCGATCGCGCGTTTCCCCGAACTCCTCGCGGCGCCGCTCGCGCTCGCGCTGCTGACGCGGACGCGGTTGCGCGTGTTCACGCGCGATTCTCCGTTCCCCGAGCTGTGGCAGAGTCTCGGCAAGGTCGCATTGTGGCTCGCTGCCGCCGTCGCGTTCACGCATCTGCTCGGACGGGACATCGTGCGCCTGTTGCTGCAGACCGAGACCTTCGCGAGCGTCACACCGCTGCTGCCGCGACTCGTGCTCGGTCACGCGTTGATCGCGTTCGCGCAGACGCTGCTGTTCTTCGGGATCGCGAACGGGGCCGTCGGCATGCCGTTGGTCCCGCTGACCCTGCTGTGGTCGTACGCCATGCTGCTCGCGGAACGCGGCACGACCGCCAGCCATTGCGCGTGGACGTGCGTGCTGATCGGCGCGCTCTCGGTGTTGTTCACGGCAATGGTCGTGATCGTGCCGCCGCTGCTCGCCGCACGTACGCGTCGAGGACCCCGCCCGGCCAAATGAACGCCGATCGCGCGGGCGCTGCGGCGGTCAATCCGCGGAAGCCGTCGCCGGATCGAATTGGAGCTGGTCGTTGAGGGCGCGGGCGCGCAGCGCTTCCACGTGGTCGACGGCCGCGCTCGTCCAAGCGAATGCCAGCGCATAGACGATCGCGAGCATCCACAACATCCGCCGGGCACCGGCCAGCACGCCGCCGGTCGTCCCCCCCACGCCGCCGCCGAACACGAACGGCAGCGACGCCAACGGCAACGCGAGCAGCGCCGGATGCGGAGCGCCGAGCACGTCGAGGAAGTCATCGCCGCGATCGAACGGCCACGTGCGGGTCACCCCGAGGAACAGCAACGTCGCCATCGGCGCAGCCAAGGCGAGGACCGACGCCAACACCGGAACGGATCGCGAGCGCCGTGTGTTCTTCGCGGGCGGCGGCGGCGCTTGCCGGCGCGAGCGCAACGCGAACGCGAGCAGCGCGAATCCGGCGGCGCACAGGAACACGAGGTCGTGCAAGGCGCGCACGGGACGCGCTGCGTCGCCGCGCCCGAGTCCGGGAGGTTGGTCGGCGCCTGCGACCGTCGAATCACCGCGCCGCTGCGCGTCGGGGCGATTCGGGACCGGCGCCGCGTACGTCACCTCGGCCGCGACCCGCGCGTCCGAGCGCAGCAGCGTCGTCGCCGCCACGCGCTCGGCGACGCGGCGCAGGTCGGCGGTCGTCGACGCGCTCGGTGCGGCCAACGCGAACCGTTCCGCGAACGACCGCGTGAACTCGCCGGGGCGCGTGCCCGGGCGTTGGAACGCGCGCCGCACGAGGAAGTCCCGAGCCTCGAGGTCGTCGACGCCGGCTTCGACCAACACGCGTTCCGCCGCCAACATGCGCCGCAGCGGATGTTCGTCGATCACGACGGCGCACGCGGCGCGCGTCAGCAGGTCCGCGGCTTCGGTCGTCCGCCCCGCATCGAACGCGGCGGCCGCGAGCACGAGCGGCACCGTGCCGTCGTCGGGATCGAGGTTCGCGTGAACCTGCGCGAGCGCGTCGAGGAGCGCTTCGTCCGCACGGTTCTGGACCGTGTCGCTCGGCACCACCGCGGAGCGATGGTCACGCAACGCCGTGACGGCGAGTCCGAGGAACGCCGGCTCGTCGGGGAACGAGTCGCAGAACGTCAGCAGTTCGTCGAACGCGCGCTCGAATCCGTCGCCGATCAGGTTGGCGCGACCGAGGGCATTGGCCGCCCACGCCACCTCGGCGGCTCCGAGGCGCGTATTCACGTCGCGCGCTTCGTCCCGCGCCAAGGATTCGAAGCGTTCCGCGAGTGCCGCGTAGCCCGCTTCGTCGTCCAGCGTCAACCGCTGGTGTCCGGGCGCGCAGGCGGCGAACGCGCGCTTCGTGGCCTCGTACGCGCGCGAGGCCGCCGACGACGCCAGCGCGAACGACGCGCCGACGCATGCCGCCAGGAGAACCCACCCGGCCGCGACGAAGCGGCGATCGCGCGTTCCAAAAGCTCCCATACGGCTGGCTATGCTACGCGGCCCGCGCGCACCCCGGAAGGCATGCGCGGCAGCGACCCGTGACCCGCGAGACGACGACACCCGGACCGATGATCACGCTCACACCTACTCGCATCGGTCTCGTGCTCGGGGCCACCGCCGGCATGATCGCGGCTCTGCTCGGCCAGACGTCGCTGATCCAGCGCATCGAGGCCAAGCCCTACGACGTCCTCGTGTCCGCCTTCGCGCGCCCGGAACTCGGCGCGACGTCGCGCGTGAAGGTGTTGCTGTACACCGACGACGACGTGCAGATCTTCAAGCGCGAGTACCCGGAGCTGCGCTATCCGCCGCCGCGCTCGTTCTACGCGGACGTCATGGAGCAGATCCGCGGCATCGGCGTCGAGCCCGGCGCGTTCGTCTTCGACATCATCATGTCCGAGAGCTCGAACATCCCCGGCGACGACGAGGTGTTCGCGACGGCGGTCCGAAAGGCCGGCAACGTCGCGATGGCGATGGCCGTCTTCCCGCCGGGGGCGGCCGAGGGCACGACGCTCGATGCCGGAACGGACACGCCACCGGAACCGCTGCCCGCTCCCGCGCGCATCGAGCTCTACGGCGCTCCGGATGCGCTGCCGCTCGTGACCAATGCGCAGCTACCGATGCCGGCGGTGCAAGACGCCGTCGCCCGCTTCGGGAACGCGTACGTGAAGGTCGACCGCGGCGACCTGCTGCGCACGATGCCGATCGCGTTCCGTTACCTCGACACGATCACCCCGTCGCTGCCCGTCGCAGCGGTGATGGCGTATTCCGGCGATTCGTCGCTCGCGCTCGAGAAGCGCACGCTGCGCCGCTTCGCCGGCATCGACGTCCCGGTCGTCGACGGCAAGCTGCTCGTCAACTTCCGCGGGCCGCGCGGCACGTTCCCCACGGCCTCGCTGACGAGCGCGTTGGCCCTGAAGCCGAGCGCTGCCGGCGAAGCCTGGCGCCAATCCCTGCGCAAGGGCGACATCGTCGTGATCGGCGCGAACGTCACCGGCCATCCCGACGTCCAAGCGACTCCGGTCGACGAGAGCCTCCCCGGTCCGGAGTTCATCGCGACCGTCATCGACAACCTGCTGCGTGGCGACGCACGGTCGCGATTGCCTGGTTGGTTGAACTTCCTGATCCCGATCGTGCTCGGCGCGACCGTCGGTCTGACCGCCGTGCTCGCGAGCCGCAAGCGTTCGGCGCTGGTGCTCGTCCTGCCGCTCGTGCTCGCCTATTTCGGCATCGTCGCGCTGGCGTTCGCGAACGGGTTGGTCCTCGACGTCGTGACCCCGTTCTCCGGCGCCGCGCTCGCCTACACCGGCTCCGCGCTGTACCTGTTCAACACCGAAGGCAAGAAGCGCCGTGAGATCCGGCAGTCGTTCTCGCGCTACCTCGCGCCCGAGGTGGTGACGACGCTCGAAGAACATCCGGAGCAACTGCGCCTCGGCGGCGAACGTCGCGAGATGACGATCCAGTTCTCCGATCTCGCGGGCTTCACGGGCTTCTCCGAGCGCATGAAGCCGGAAGAGCTCGTGACGTTCCTGAACGAGTACCTGACCGCGATGACGGACATCATCCTGGATCACCAGGGCGTCATCGACAAGTACCTCGGCGACGCGATCATGGCGTTCTGGGGCGCGCCGATCCCGCGCGAGGACCACGCGCGTCTCGCGTTGTCCGCGGTCGCGCATTGCCAACAACGACTGCAGAAGTTCGTCGAGGAGAAGAGCCAGCTCGGCCTGCCGAAGCTGATGGCGCGCACCGGCATCAACACCGGTCACGTCGTCGTCGGCAACATGGGCAGCAACCGCCGCTTCGACTACACGGTCATGGGCGATTCGGTGAATCTCGCGTCGCGACTCGAAGGCGCGAACAAGTTCTTCGACAGCATCGTGATGGTCACGGACGCGACGCTCGCCGCCGCCGGCGAAGGCGCGGCAATCGTGCGCCCGCTCGGCCGTTTACGCGTGAAGGGCAAGAACGAGCCGGTCGGCGTCCACGAATTGCTCGGAGCCGGCGGCGCCCTCGAGACGTCGCTGCCGGCCTGGGCCGCGACGTTTGGCGAAGGCCTCGCGCTGTTCCAGAAGGGCGAGTTCAAGAAAGCCGCGGCGACCTTCGAACGCAGCCACGCCGCGCGCCCGGGGGGCGACCCCGTCTCGCAGCGCTACATCAAGTTGTGCGAGGAGTACCGCGTCAAGTACGCCGCCGGCGACTTCGACGGCATCATCACATTGACCGAGAAATGAACCCGACTTGCGACGGCGTACGCGCGTCGGCGTCCACAACATGGAGTCAGCCGGTGCGCAACTCGGCCCGGTCGCGCTCTAGAATCCGCCCGCCTCGCTCACGGAGATCTCGATGAGTCCACGTCCCATGTTCTCCACGTTCGGCGCGGTCTGCGCCCTGTTGTGCATCGCGGGCGCGCTCGCACAGACCCCGGCGCCGACCTTCGCACCGGGCACCCAAGCCCGCGTCACGGTTTCGACCGCGGTCCTACGCGCGCAGCCGCGGTCGTTGTCGGCTTCCGTCAAGCAACTGGCGGGCGGCGACACGGTCGAGATCATCGAAGCGCAGAGCCCGTGGTACCGCGCCCGCGCCCAGGGCACCGAAGGCTACATCCACGGTTCGGCACTGCTCGACGCGAAGTCGTACAGCGTCGCCGTCGGTACCGGCGCGACCGGCGTGACCTACGCCGAACGCACCGCCGCGGCGCGTGGGTTCAACCCGAAGGTCGAAGAGCAGCACCGCAAGGACGAACCGAACCTCGACGCCGGCTACGCGCGCGTCGACCAGATCGAAGCGAAGTCGACGACGCTCGAAGCGATCCTGTCGTTCCGCAAGCAGGGAGGGCAGAACTGATGAACACGCGCACCCTGTTGCTCGGTTCGAGTGCGATCGCGGCCGTGGCGTTGGTCGTCGCCGGTTGCGGCGGTGATGGAAGCGGGGGCGGCGGCCTGCTGAAGGGCGCCGGCGATCTCGCGACCGCGGTGACCGGTGACGAGCGGTACTCCGAGATCGGCGACACGCTCGCGCGCACGATCACGGACTACAACGACCTGTTGCCGTCCGAGGAGCACTACATCGGTCGCGCAGTCGCCGCGCAGGTGCTGGTCGAACCGCGTTATCCCGTGCGTCCCGCGGATGCGCTGACGGACTACGTCGCGCTGGTCGGGCAGAACGTGGCGCAGAGCGTGGACTTCGTGCGCCAGACGTACAAGGGCTACCGCTTCACGGTGCTCGAGTCGGACGAGCTGAACGCGTTCGCGACCCCGGGCGGATTCGTGTTCATCACGACGGGACTGCTGAAGCAGACCCGGAGCGAAGACGAACTCGCGGGCATCCTGGCCCACGAGATCGCGCACGTCACGCTGAAGCACGGCCTCTCGTCGGTCAACCAGAGCAACTTCGTGCAGGCCGGCCAACTCGGGCTGAACCTCTACAAGGACGAGAAGTTCAAGGACGACCCGAAGAAGCGCGCCAAGTTCGAGGAGAAGCTCGGCGAGATCTCGAAGGTGTTCGGCAAGAGCTGCGACGAGGTCGCGTTCACGCTGCTGTCGGGCGGCTACGGCGCCGACAAGGAGCGCGCCGCCGACGAACTCGCGATCCGATTGGTCGCCGCGGCGGGCTACGCGCCGACCGCATTGTCGACCGTCCTCGATCGCCTGCCCGAACAGAAGGGCGCCGGGGGTTGGCTCGACACCCACCCCTCCGGCCATTCGCGCGCCGCCGATCTGCATGGCCAGGAAGGTGGCGTCGCCAGCGCCACGACGCCGGCCGCTGTCGCTCAGCGCACGCAACGCCATGCGGCGGCGCTGAAGGCCCTGCAATGACGCATCGCAGCCAAAACCGCCCGCATCCCCGAACGCCCGCGGTTCGTACCTGATCCCGGCGCGCGGCTCGGCGATCCGAGGTCGCGCGCGAAGAACAAGCTCGCTCCTCGTTCGAAAGGAATGGAGAAGACATGAATCGCAGACTCATCACCGCGGCGCTCGCCGGCCTGTCGCTCGTCGCGACCGGATCCGCTTTGGCGCAGAACCGCGGGAACAACGACGATGCGGCCCGCCGCGCCGCCGCCGGCCGTAAGGCGCAAGCCGACAAGACCGCGGACGACGCCGCGCGTCGCGCCCAGGCCGAGCGCGCCAAGGCTGGCCGTGAGGCCGATCAAGCGCAGGACGAAGCCGCCCGCCGCGCGCAGGCCGAGCGTGAGAAGAATGCCCGCCGCGCCGACAGCGCCGGCGACACCGATGCCGAGCGTCGCGCCAACGCCGAGCGCGCGAACGGCGACGCCGAGACCAAGCGCCGTGGCCTCGAGCGCGCGCGGTTGGTCCATCAGCGCAACGTCACGCTGCGCCAAGCGAAGCTCGCCCGCCTGCGCGCCATCGCGACGCAGAAGAACGATGCCGAGATGCTGAAGCGGATCGAGCGCCTGGAAGCGAAGCAGCGTGAGTTGGACCAGCGCCGTCGGCAGAAGCAGCAGGCCGACGAAGCCGAGCTGCAGCGCGGCGAGCCCACGCGCGAAGCGCCGGCCACGCGCGAGCAGCCGGCCACGCGCGGCAACTGACCCATCATCACGATCCGAAACGGAGGAGATATCGCATGAAGATCCGCAAGTTCGCGCAGGGCGTCGCCGCTGCGCTGGCGTTCCTGCCCCTCACGGCCTGTGAGAACAAGTTCTTCGAGAGCCCGGACGTGGACGTCGTCGTCCCGACCGAGGCGCAAGCTCAGGCCGAAGCGGAGCAGTCGATCACCGCGGACAACGCGTCCGCCGAGCTCGACGCCCTCGAGAAGGAAATCGAAGCCGACGCCGCCGAGAATTGATCGGCGACGAGTTCGTCGAACCACACGGGCCGGACGCCCCTGCGTCCGGCCCGTGTGCGTTTTTCGGCGCGCGTCCGACGCGCGGCGGTCGGAGCGGCAGGACAGCGCACTTCCTCGGCGTCTCGTGGCCGCGTACTCTCCTGCGCCTCCCCCCGCCGAACTCGCAATCCGCAGGACATCGACGACCGGATGACTCCCTCGAAACCCGCCGCCAAGGCGCCGACCTGGAGACGCTGGATCGCGGCCGCGCTCGTCGCCGCCGGCTGGCTCGGACTCGGCAAGGCGCAAGTCGACGTCGATGCCCCCAGTGAAACCTCGCATGCGCGTGGGACCTTTTGGAGCGCGCAAGACGCCGCTGGCGCGGGCTTGCGCGTACCGGCGAAGGACCGCGGGTTCGTCCTGACGCAGGGTCAGCGCATCCGCTTCGGACCGGAAGACGACGGAGTCCGACGGATCGACACGGTTCGCGTGCTCGCGGAGCGCATGACCGAAGCGTCCGCGCTCGACCTGACCGCGCGCGGATCCGAAGCCGGCCGCGTGCGCCTACGCCTGACGCCTTCGTACACGTGGGGTCTGGCGTTCTTGCGCGAGGCGAGCGGCGCGGCCCCGAAGAACCTCGCCCAACGCACCGACGTCGAACTCGCCGGTGCTCTGTTCCAGCCGGTCGAGCTGTCGTTGCGATTGGCCGAGACGGCGCTCGACGCCGAAGTGAATCGCGTGCCGCAGTTGCACTGCGAGCCCGTCGACGGAAGCGCCGGAGACCTGACGTTCGACGCGGCGACGGGCCCGGTGCGAGTCTTGCAGCTCGAAGTCTCGGGAACGCAGGGCCAAAGCCGCTTCACTTGGACCGATGACTTGAAGGCGCTCCCGGCCACCAGCGCGGTCGCGTCGTTCGCGTTCGGCCTCGGTCGTGGTGCGCTGGCGTTCGCGTTCGCCGCGGTCGTGTTGCTCGGTTTCTGCGGCCGACGGCCGGATCGTGCGGCGCTGGTCGCCGCGACGTTGCGGGCGGTCACGCTGCCCGCGCTCGCATGCGTTTCCGCATGGTTCACGACGTCGAGCGCGCCGCACCCGCCCGCCGCATTGCTGCTGTTGCTCGCGCTGCCGTCGTTTGGCTCAGCGCTGTTCGCGTTGCGCGCGGCGCTCGCCGTGCCGACGCCCGCCGAGCCGGCCGCGCGCCGCGTCCCCGCGGTCGTTTGCGTCGCGGTGTTCTTCGCTCTCACCGCGTTCGCGGCCAAGATCGAGTTCGCGCACGAAACCGCTCGCGTCGAACCCCTGCGCGAAGACCTGCGCCTGGCCGCAGCTGCGGACGACGGTCGCTTCGAATTGCGCGACGGGGTGCGCCTGAACGCGGCGACGCATCTCGCGGTCCGCAACGCGCATCGCGATTTCGCGTTGGATGGCACGGTGGCTCTGGCTCCGGGTGCCGTGCTCGAGGTCCGCGCGCGCAATCGGCGCGGCGAAGGCGTCGCGCTGTTGCTGTCGGCCGATCCTGCGATCGAGACGTCGTTCGTCCGCATCGAGGAAGACGCGCTGACCCGCATCGGCACGCGCTCCGGCGCCGTGGCGGCCCGCGACGCGTTGCGCTTGCGCATCGATGCGCGCGGCCGCTCCTTCGAAGCCCGCATCGGCGACACGGTGGTCGCTCGCGCCGAGGAAGTCCTGTTCCCGCGCGGCGATTACGAACTGCTCGCGATGACCGGCGCCGCCGAAGTCCGTGCGCTGTCCATCACGCCGGTCGAATCGTCGGCGCCGGACGCCGACCTGTCGTTCGCGCGGCTGCGAGCGGCAGTCGTCCCGTTCGTGCTGGCGCTGGTCACAGCCGTGCTGCTCGCCTTCCTCGCGCGCGGTTCGTTGCTGCACGGACCGGCCGGACTCGTCGTGGGTGCGGCGAGCACGGTGCCATGGTTGCTCACCCGGCTCGACGGCGAAGTCGGCGAAGCCGCTCGCGGCGGCACCGCCCTACTCGCGGCGGCGGCCTCCACGCTGCTCGTGTTCCTCGCCGGCATGGTGCGCGTGCGTGCGGCCGGAGTGGTCCGGTTCTATGCGGTGTTCGCGGTCGCGATCGGACTCGGGGCCCTGTCGTTCCGCACGTTGACGGCGCGCCACTGGCCCCCCGACGTCGCGCGCATGAATGCGTTCACGGCCGTCGAATGGGACGGCGACCGCATCGAGGGCAAACTGCTGCATGCGTGGCATCCGCTGCTGCGGCGCTGGAATCCGTGGGTCACCGACCACCGCCTGCGGCGCAGTCATCACGAACTGCGGAAGCCCGCGGGAACGCGGCGCATCCTGTTCCTCGGGACGTCGAGCACGTTCGGCTACGGCACCCGCGACGCGTATGGCGCTCTGCTCGGCGAGCGCTTGGCCAAGGACCCCGCGGGCGCACCGATCGCACCCGTCGAAGTGCTGATCGGCGCCTACCCCGGCTCGAGCGGCATTCGGCAATTCCACTTCCTCGAGCAGGTGGGCCTGCAGTTCGCTCCGGACATCGTGTGCCTGAGCCTCTACTACAACGATGCCCCTGGGCTCACCCAGTTCGACGAACCGGCGTACCTCGAGCGGATCCGTGCTCCGGAGTACCGGCGCTCCCTGTTCGACGACCTGCGGGTGCGCCGCGCGATCACAGCAGGTGAACCCCGCTTCACGGCGATGAACATCGCGTACTGCAAGGACCCGACGAAGAGCCCGACGTGGGACCCGGCATGGGGCGAAGAGCCCGCGCGCATCTTCGAGGGCGTCCTGCGCCGCTTCGGCGCGCTGTCGCGCGAGCAAGGATTCCGCCTCGTGCTGATCAAGGAACCCGTGCGCGGCAACGGTCCACGCTTGTGGAAGCCCGAGTTCTACGCCGCGATGGAACGCGTCGGTCAGGAGTTCGGAGCCGTCGTCGTCGACCCGTCACCCGCTCTGCAACGTGCGGGCGGGGCCTCGCTGTTCATGGACGAAGTCCATCCATTCGGCAGCGGCCATGCGGTGATGGCAGACGTCCTCGAGCCGATCCTGCGCGAGGAGCTGCGCCAGCTCGACGCGCGCTGATCGCCGCGCCCGCGCTCCTCACATCCACGACGACACATCGACCGACTGGGCTCGCGCGGATCACCCGCGACGGCGCGGAGCCTCGGTGCCCGCCGGAGGCGCGACGTAGCCGTTCTGCTTGCGCCATTCCGGCAGGTGGATCCAGCGCGGACGATCGAGCTCCGCCCGCCAGACCTCGGAGACGCGCGGGTTGTTGTGGATCCGCGCGTCGCCCCACGTGGTCCATTCCTTCGTCTTGGTCCAGTCCACCGACAGCATCGTCACGCCCTTGATCTCGGGATGGGCGTCGAGGAAGCGCGAGAACGGCGTGAACCACGCGTCGCAGATCGCCTGCCCGCGAATGCCCTTCGGGTCGCGCTCGGCCGCCGGGATGTTCATGTTCAACGGCGTCGTTTCGCCGATCAGCACCGGCTTGCGCTTCTCGCGCGCCATGCGCAGCAGCGTTTGCGTGATGGTGGTCTCGGCGGCGCCACGACCGCGCCCGGTGCGTGCCGCGCTGCGCTCGTCGAAGTGCTGCACCGCGAACACGTCGAGGCCGAGCCAATCGACCCACTCGTCGCCCGGGTACCAGCGCGGATTGCCCGCGGCGTCGTACTCCTCGAGCGCTTCGTCACCGCGCGCTTCGACGCACCAGACGAACGCGACGTGCTCGACGCCGACCGAGCGGAACAACTCGACGAACTTCCGATAGGCGCGCGGAAACACGTAGGGATGCAGGCCTTCCCATTCGCCGTTCAATTCGCCACCGATGCGCAACAGCACCGGCACACCCTTCGACTGGATCATCCGCGCGGTCTGGAGCACCAGATCGTCGTAGAGGTTCGACTCGACGAACTCCTGGTCCTTCGCGGTCGAGAACCCGGCGACGTCCTTGTGTCGGAAGTCGATCGTCAAGTTCAGCGCTTGGCCGAGGTTCTTGGCCTGATCGAGCGTGCCCGCCAGGCGACGCAACGCCATGTTGTAAGGCCGGGTCCCGGGCAGGCTCATCCACATGGCGATTCCGACCGGGGCGCGCTCCGGCCCCGTCATGCGGGTGTACGTGGCGACCGCGTCGTCCTGGCCGACCGTGCCGCCCGCAAAATGCAGCACGCGCCCGTCCTCGGGTTCGAAGCGCGCGCGCGCCGTTGCGCCAGCGTGGACCGGGGCGCCACTGCCCGCACTGCCGCCGCGCTCGTCGACCACCGGATCCGTCGCGACGGACGTGCAGGACCACGCAGCCGTGACCGCGGCGAGCAGAAGCGCGCTCGAGAATCCGCGCGATCGGCGCGCAACCTTGCTGGAAGTGACCATCGCTCGCATGGCAGTCCTTTCGTTCGGCTCGAATCCGTAGCACTCGACTCGGAGCGCCGCGGTTCCATCGGCTGAAGTATGCCTGGACGCGAGGCCAAGACGGTAACGGCTCCGTCAGCGGCGAGTGGACAACGCGCGCAGAGACTCGTCGGCGATCGGGTACCACGCCCAGTGCGGAGCGTCGAAATGCCACCACTCGGTCGCGAGGCCGGTGAAGCCCTGCGCGAAGAGCGCGCACTCGAGGCGCTCCCGATTCGCGCGCTCCTGTGGCGACGCACCCGCGTAGTCGCGGTGCGCGCGCGGCGTGAACTCGTCGTACGCGCTCGGCATCGGCAACGGGTTCCCGTCGCGATCGACGAGCCCGACGTCGACCGCCGCTCCACGGTTGTGGCGCGAGCCCTTGCGCGGATCCGCGACGTAGTCGGGATCGGCGACGACCGACCACAGCGTCCACTGCACCGACCACGGCCGATAGGCGTCGTACACGACGAGGTACAAGCCATCGCGCTCGAGATCGTCCTGCGCACGCTTCAGTCGCTCCGCGACGCTCGCGCGCAAGTAGGCCTCGGGCGCGTCGTAGAGCACGCGCTGCGTGAAGTTGTTCGCCGTCGCGTAGCGCATGTCGATCCGGATCCGCGGGTCGACGGCGGCGATGCGCACGAGCGGCTCGTCCCGCAGCGCTGCCGCGTCGAAGGCAGGGCAGACGCAACCGCCCGCGAGCGATGCGGTGAGCGCGAGTCCGACGGCACGCATCATCGCGCCGCCTGCTGCGGTCGCTCGAGCAGCACGTAGGCCACGCCATTGCGCTGGATCCATACGCGTTCCAGATCTTCGGCACGATAGACGCATTGGCCGCGCTCGGCGGTTTCCGCGGCAGGGTCGTTGACGAAGAAATCGCCGTTCGCGTCGACGCCCGTGAGCACGATCAAGTGGCCCTTCGTCGAGCGCATCGGACTGCCGCGCAGCGCTCCGTCCTCGAAGCCGATGCTGACGATCAACGGTTGGCCGAAGCTGACGATCGTCCGCGCGTCCTGGACGTCGGTGATCCGCGTCAGATACCCGGGAACTCCGAACGAGTAGGCCGCTTGGATCGCGTTCGGCCAATTGCCGTAGACGTCGTGCTCGGCGTCGTACGCGCGGCGCGCGACCTCCCGCGTCGTCGTCTCGACTCCGCGATAGCGGAGCACCATCGCCACGCACGTGGGCGAACACACGCGCGACGCCAGCTTCGGATCCTCGGCGCGCTGACTGAGGTACGGCACCTCGAAGCGCTGGCCCTGCGGCGGTGGAGTGATCTTGCACGCCGTGGGCGAACCGCGTTCCACCGTGGTGTCGCTGAGACAGAGCGCCAACCGCGCGACCCGCACGGGCGCGTCCCCGAATGACGTCACTCGAGTCTGGATCGCCGTCCAGCGCGAGGGGCTCTTGAACACGTCGACGTCGACCGCACCACCCGCGAACGAGGTCACGGCATCGGTGGCGGGGACCGCGCCGCCGCGACCGAAGCGCAACCACGGCGACCACGGACCGGGCGTGCCGTCGTCTCGATTCGCACGCACACGCGCATCGATCACGAATCCACCGTCGGCAGGAACGTCGACGTTCCACGACAGCAGCGCTTCGTTGAACGGAGCCGCAGCGACGACGTCGCCGACGCCGTCCGCGTCGAGTTTCGGCGGTTCCTGGCGCACGAGCGCGTGCACGAACGGTCGAGCGGGATCCATCGCACCACCCATGTCGGTCCGTCCGTCGGCGAGCCCTGCGAGAAGCACGACGCTGCCGACGAGGCCGATCATTCGAAAGCTCCGAATCCGGCGCACACTGGGAAGGAATGGGTTCGGGACGCTGCGCAAGAAGATAGTGTCCGCACCCGCGCGACCGCCCTCCGTCGAGCGAAACATGATCGAACATCGACCCACGTTGATCCGCGTCGAAGACCGTGCGCAGGCCGAGCGCGAGGCCGCCGCTCTGTTCTCCGACCTCGTGCGTTCGCGCACGAACTCCGGCGCCCGCGTCGTGCTCGGGCTCGCGACGGGACGTTCTCCGATCGGGATCTACGACCGTCTCGTCCAGCAACACGCCGCAGGCTTGTCGTTCCGGCTCGTGACGACGTTCAACCTCGACGAGTACTGGCCGATCGAACCGACCCACCCAGCCAGCTTCCATCGGTTCATGCACGAGCGACTGTTCGATCGCGTCGACCTCCCGCGCGGACAGCGTCACGTTCCGCACGGCTGGTTGGACGAAGCTGCGATCGCGGGCCACTGCGCGGACTACGAAGCGAAGATCGTGGCCGCGGGAGGCATCGACCTCGCGTTGCTCGGGCTCGGACAGAACGGGCACATCGGCTTCAACGAGCCCGGCTCCGCGCGCGAGTCGCGCACCCGGCTCGTGACACTCGATCCGCGAACGCGCGCCGACAACGCGGCTGCGTTCGCGCGCGCGGACGACGTGCCGCGACACGCGATCACGATGGGGATCGCGACGATCCTCGACGCGCGACGCATCGTGATGCTGTGCTTCGGCGCGAAGAAGGCGCAGATCCTGAAGGCCGCGCTCGAAGGGCCGATCGCGAGCTCCGTGCCCGCGAGCTTCCTGCGCGAGCATCCGAACGTGACCATCTACGCCGACCGCGACGCGACGACGCTGTTGGGTTGAAGCGGTCCGGCGGGCCGTGCCTCCCGTAGCGAACGTTCAGGGGCCGTAGAACAGATCGAGTCCGTTCGTCGACGTCGCACCGGACGGCGCGCCGGGGTCGGCGACGAACGCCTGGTGGAAGAAGTGGAAGCCCGCCGCGGACACCGGCACGACGTAGGGCAGCGTGAACTGGCCCGAGCCCGCCTCGCCCGTCCCACGCACCGGCACCGGCACGACGACCGCGAACGGGAACGTGAGGATCGAGAGGCCGACGTTCGGCTTGTCGACGAGGTTCGACTCGGCCAGACCGACGACGACGAGGCCCGCGCCCGGTCCGGCCGCACCGCGCAACCGCAGCTCCGCGTTCTCGCCGACGCGGAATGGACCACTCGCGCCCAGCGTCGGCCGCATGCCCGCGCTGCCCGCAGCGGCCGCGCCGTACTGACGTCGCGAGCCCCCACCGTCCTGCGGCGAGTACGTCCGATTCAGCGTCTGCATCAAGCGCAACAGGTCGAGGTCGCCGTCGCCATCGACGTCGCGCAACACGGACGCGTCGCAAGCCATCTCGATCGGCGGCAGGTAACCGCTGTTGTCGGACTTGCGCAGGTTGATCAACGTCGTCGTGTTCGACCCCAGGATGCCCGGATAGCGAGCGATGTCGGTGAGCCCGTCTCCGTTCACGTCGCCCGCGACGACCGCGCGCACCATCGGCCCGGAGTTCATGTCGACCTCGCCGAGGCCCGCAAGCGGCGTCGTCGCCGTGAACGCGCCGGTGCCGTCGTTGATGAGCATCGCCGACTCCTGCCCGGCATTCGTGCCATAGGCGATCTCGGCGATGTCGAGATCGCCGTCGTGGTCGAAGTCCGCGACGGCTTCGATCCCGGACGCCGGCACGAAGAACGGGTAGGCCACCGCGGGCGCGAACGCTCCGCCGCCGAGGCCGAGCGCCGTGCGCCCGCGCATCACGAGGTCCTTGGTGCCGTCGTTGTTCAGATCGACGACGTGCGTGATGCGCGCGGCCATGGTCGGTCCGGTCGTGAACGAACCGGATCCATCGTTGAAGTAGAGGACGGCGTCCGCCGCGACGTCGGTGTCACCGTCGCCATCGAGATCGGCGACGACCGCGCGGTCGGACTCGAACGACACGCCGAACTGCGTGCCGGGCTGCGTGATCGGCACCGCGGTGCCGAACTCGCCGCCACCGGGGTTCCTCCACAGGTACATGCGGTACAGCCGGGCGACGGAGTCGTAGCCGCGCATCAAGCGATCGATCGAGCCGTCCCCGTCGACGTCGCCGAAGTACCCGTGGCTCGCCCAACTCACGTTCGCGGGCGGCGCCGGCAGGACCGGCATGAAGTCGGCGTACGTGCCCTCACCGCCGTTCTTGCGATACGACCCGATCGGACCTTCGAACGTGGCTTGGCGCGGCAGGTCGACGTCGCCATCCCCGTCGAGATCGAACGTCGATCGCACGGTCGGGAGCCCGACCAACGCGCTGCTCGCGAGGTTCGTCGGACCGCGGATCGGTCCGCGCGCGTAGTAGACGCAGCGCCCCGCGACCAAGTCGACGTCGCCGTCGGCGTCGAGATCGGTGGCGCCCGCGATGTGCTCCGAGCCGACGCCGGGGAACGTGATCGCCGGCGCGAACGAGCCAGTCCCGTCGTTGATCGTGATCTCGAACTTCGAGGCGCTCGAGTTCAGCGGCGGATCCGAGCCGCCGCTGCTGCAGCAGATGCCGTCGAGATCGCCGTCGCCGTCGACGTCCGCGAGCTCGGTCGCCGGCCCGCCGACGACCGGCGCTTCCATGACGAACGTCGACGCGCCCGTACGACGCAGCGTGACGTAGGTGTCGGGCATCGCTCCGAACACGACGATGTCGTCGTCGCCGTCCCCATCGACGTCGCCGGTCGCGGGCATCGGCATCGCGACGTTCGGCACGAACGCCTGCGGCGTCCCCGGCTGGCCATTCGCGACCGGGACCAGGACGAGGAAGTCGTCGACGAAGAACAACAGATCGGCCGCGCCGTCGCCGTCGACCTCGGTGACGTCGAACATCGAGAACTCGGCGCCGCCGAGGAAGGCCGTGTGCGTGATCGCCGGTTCGACGCCGAAGCCCTGATCGAGCCGGATCGAATAGCCGTGCAGGTGCGCGGTCGCGGGATCGTCGACGCCGTTGCCGTCGAAGTCCGCGAGCACGACCCCGCTGGGGATGTTCGCCTCCGTCCACATGGAGCGCACGGTCGGCGGAGCGGCGCCGTTGCTTTGATACACCGCGACGGTCGTGCCCGCGGTCACGATGAAGTCGCCGTTCGCGTTGCCGTCGACCGAGCCGACCGCGACATGGTTCGGCAACGCGTAGACGGTCGGTCCCACCGGTTGCATCACCGACCACGCTTCGACGAGTTTCGTGCCGTCGTTGATCCACCCGGTGACGATCGCGCGGTGGTTCGTGAACTTGTCGGGCCAAGCTCCGACCGCATCCATGCGGCCGTCGCCGTTCAGGTCGACCAATGCTTGGTAGCGGTGCAGCGCGTCCAGTTCGACCAACGCGGCGTCGAACGACGCGCGCGACTCCTGCGCGGAAGCGGAGGTCGGTCCGACCGCCGTCGGCGCCCACAACGAAACGAACAGCAGCGCCACGAAACGCGAGTCGAACGAGCGGGTCATGCGGGGGTCCTCCGGTCCGGCAGAACGGACGACGCGAAGCGTACGGGACAGCCTGTCTGGAACGAGCCACGCGTCGGCTTGAGCCCCTCCCTGCCCCCCGGTAGGGTCGCACCATGCTCGATCCCACCCTCGCGACGTACGGCTTCACGTGGCTCGACTGGCTGGTGCTGATCGGGTACCTGACCCTGACGACGGTGCTCGGCGCCAAGCTCGCGGGCAAGAACACGACGATTCGCGAGTTCTTCCTCGGCGGCCGCAAACTCCCGTGGTGGGCGGTGGCGGGTTCGATCATCGCGACCGAGATCTCCGCGGTGACGTTCGTGTCGGTGCCGTCGGTGGTGTTCAAACCGGGCGGTGACCTGCGCTATTTCCAGCACGCGCTGTTCGGCGCGCTGTTCGCGCGCGTCATCGTCGCGCTGGTGCTCGTGCCCGCGTACTACCAGCGCGAGATCTACTCGCCGTACGACTACATGGGCCACAAGCTCGGCGCCGCGGTGAAGAAGGTCACGACCGCGCTGTTCTCGCTGGGCGGCATCCTCGCGCAGTCGTCGCGCGTGTACCTGACCGCGGTCGTGCTCGAGGTCGTGCTCGGTCCCTCGTTCTTCGCGCCGGTGCAGCAGGCGCTCGGCATCGACCCGGTCATCCAGTCGATCGTGCTGATCGGCGTCATCGCGATCGTGTGGACGTTGCTCGGCGGCATCACGACCGTGATCTGGACCGACGTGATCCTCTTTGGCGTGTTCTTCGTCGGCGCGCTGGCCGCACTCGGTTGCGTCGTGTGGAACCTCGATGGCGGCTTCGCGGAGCTGTTCCGCGTCGGTTGGGAAGCAGGCAAGTTCCGCTTGCTCGACTTCGACACCGACCCGACGAAGACCTACACGGTGATCGCCGCGGCGTTCGGCACCACGCTCGGCAACATCGGCATCTTCGGCACCGACCAGTTGATGGCACAACGCGTGTTCTGCTGCAAGAACGCGCGCGACGCGCAGAAGGCGATGATCGCGAGCTGGCTCGGCAACGCCGTGACGTTGACCGTGATGTTGGTCGGCATCGCGCTGTACGCGTACTACGCGCAGCATCCGATGACCGGCGACACGCTCGCGAGCTATCAGGCGAACACCGAGCGCATCTTCCCGATCTTCATCGTCCAAGTCATCCCGCCGGGTCTGACGGGTCTGATCATCGCCGGCATCTTCGCCGCGGCGATCTCGAGCCTCGATTCGATCCTTGCCGCGCTCGCGCAGACGTCGTTGTCCGCGATCTGGCAACCGCTGCGTCGGCGCAAGCTCGGGCTCGGGCAAGACGAGCCGTTTCCTCCCGACGAAGACGTCAAACAGGTCGCGGTCGGGCGATGGTTCATCGTCATCGCCGGCGTGGTGCTGACCGCGGCGGCGATTGGCATGATCGAGGTCGCGAAGTCGTACAAGTCGATCCTGGACCTCGCGCTGGCGATGGCGGGGTACACGAGTGGCGCGTTGCTCGCGGGCTTCCTGCTCGCGTTCCTGCCGCAAGTGAAGGTCGACGGCTTCGGCTACTGCTTCGCCGCGCCGCTGTCGGCCGTGTTCGTCTACGCACTCGTATGGCACAACGACGCGAGTGCGTGGTTCTCGGGCGCGTGTGGATTCGTCGCGGTCCTGATCTATTGCGCCTGCTGCGCCCGCGGAGTGCGCGGAGCGAGCGTCGCGAAGCTGCCGTGGCTCGTGCTCGCGGTCCTGCTGATCCTCGCCGCGAATCGCTGGGGCACGTTCACGCGGATCGACGCCAGCACCGGCACGGCGAACGAAATCGCGATCGCATTCCCGTATCAAGCCCCGCTCGGCGCGTTGTTCGCATTCGTGTTCGCGCTCGTTCTCGGCAGACCACGTACCGCCGCCCTGGAGCCCGCACGATGATCGCTCGCGCCGCGTTGCGCTGGATCGTTCTCGCATTGCCATGGACGACCGGGTGTGCGACGTCGGCATTCGACGAACCCACGCGCGCGATCTGGGTCACGCGCTTCGACACCAAGACCGCCGCAGACGTGCAAGGAGCGATCCGCAACTGCGCCGACGCCGGCTTCAACCACGTGATGTTCCAGGCGCGCGGCCATGGCGTCGCGCACTACCGTTCGGCATTGGAGCCCTGGGCCGACGAACTCGGCGGCGTCGACCCGGGCTACGACCCGCTCGACGTCGCGTGCCGTGAGGCGCATGCGCTCGGCATGAAGCTCCACGCGTGGATCAACGTGATGCCGTCCTGGCGCGGCACGACTCCGCCGACGAACGCGCGGCAGTTGTACGCGGCGCATCCCGAATGGCATTGGTTCGACGCGAGCGGTGCGCGCCAGCCGCTGCGACCGAACTTCTACGTGAGCCTGAATCCGTGCCTGCCCGAAGTCCGCGCGTACTTGGTCGACGTCTGCCGGGAGCTCGTGACGACCTACCCGATCGACGGCCTCCATCTCGACTACGTGCGCTTCGTCGACGACCTCGATCCCGACCCCGACGCGTATCCGCGAGACGCGACGACGCTCGCGCTCTTCCGCGCGGCGACGGGCCTGGCTCCCGACGAGGATCTCGCCACGTGGCGCACGTGGAAGGCCGAACAGGTCACGACGCTGGTGCGCGACATCCGCGCGATGGTCGACGCGGAAGGTCGCGACGTCGTGCTCACGGCGGCGGTCGGATCGAGCCCCGAGGGTCCGCAGGACAAGCACCAGCGCGACAGCCGACGTTGGGTCGACGAAGGCTTGGTCGATGCCGTGTTCCCGATGAACTACACGGCCGACATCTCGCTGTTCCGCACGCGAGCGTCCGCGTGGGGCCACGCGACGCAGGACTCCGGCGTCGCGTTCGTCCAGGGCATCCAGATCGATCCCGCACGCAGCCTCGACGTCGTCGAGACCCAGCTCGCGTTGTCGCTGCGCGAGACGTCGCACTACTGCTTGTTCGCGTACGCGCATCTGTTCGGGCGCGACACGTCGCCCGAACGGCGCGAGCGCATCGTTCGCGCGGTCCGAGCGACGGCGACGCGACGCGACGATCGAGGGGGCTCGAGCGTTTGGGGACTTGCCGTCGGTGCGAACGCGGTGTTCAGTTGGCAAGCGCCAGCCACCCACTCCGAGGACCGTGACGCTGCTGCCGTGACTCGCTGAGCAGCGGAGTCCGTGGCGGCGACCCCGATCGATCCGCCGCAAAGGGCAGGTCCCTTGGGCGTACCCCGCCCCCAAACGAATGAGACTTGCGTCAGATCCCGTCGGCGATGCCGTTCGCGATCGCCGTCGCGATCGTCTTGCGATACGCCTCGCTGCCGAGATTGCGCGCGTCGGTCTGGTTCGTGAGGTAGCCGCACTCGACGAGGATCGACGGTCGTCGGTGCCCGACCAGCACGCGGAAGTCGGCGCTGCGGACTCCGCGCGTGGCGATGCCCGACGCTTT
Source organism: Planctomycetota bacterium (assembly GCA_052034255.1). Lineage (GTDB taxonomy): Bacteria > Planctomycetota > B15-G4 > B15-G4 > JADJEK01 > JADJEK01. The sequence continues at coordinate 67,763 of JBPOIU010000022.1, forward strand.
CAGATTGCGCAGCACTGCCTCGGCCACGCGACGGCTCTGCGGGCTCGCGGAGCGCGCGACGTAGACCGTCGCGCCCGCGATCGACCGATCCTCGTGCGAATCGGCGTGCACCGACACGAGCAAGTCGGCCTTCGTCTTGTCCGCGGTCGCGGCGCGGCGATCGAGCTCGATGAACACATCCTTCGTGCGCGTCATCGTCACGTGCGCGCCGTGTTGATCGAGTTTCGTCGCCAGCTCCTTCGCGATCGCCAGCGTGATCGACTTCTCCGGGCTCTTCGACACACCTTGCGTTCCGGGATCCGTGCCGCCGTGGCCGGCGTCGACCACGATCGTCGCTCCACGCAACTCGCCGCGGCTCGCCGTCGGCGCCGGCGCGGGCGGTGTCGTCTTGCTCGGGGTCGTGACGGCGGGCGCGGGTTTGCTCGGCGGCATCGAGGTGACACTGGGCGCGGGCTTCTGCGGAGCGGGTCGGCTCGTGACCGGGACGTGCTTCGGTGGAGCGATCGTCTGGGTCGAACCGCAGCCGAGGACGCCGAAGCAAGCCGCGAACGTCACGACCAGCGCGCTTCCGTTGCGCAACACGGAACCCAGACCCATCGCGTCCACCCTCCACTGCGGCAATCCGCTTGCTCAAGGAATGCAGTCGATCGCGTCGAAATCGATCGCGGCGGCATGCCGCATGCATGCCCGATGCGACGCCCATCGCGCCGCTCCTATAAGGGTTCCGGCACGCGCGAGCGAATGCCGTTCGTCCTATTCCTGGATCTGGAGTTCCCGATGACCACCCACCACGACAAGGAACGCCAGGAGGCGATGGACGTCGCCGAATCCGCGCGCGAACAACAGTGGAGCCATCCGAGCTTCGCCGCATCGTTGTTCGCCGGCGCATTCGACCCCGATCTCGTGTTCCCGTACCCCGAGCAGCCGGAAGCCGACCGCGCGAAGGGCGAGGCATTCGCGGCCGAACTCGAACGCTTCCTGCTGACCCATCACGATGCCGAAACGGCCGACCGCGACGGCGTCATGCCGCAGGACGTCATCGACGGCCTGATCGAGATGGGCGCGTTCGCGCTGAAGATCCCGGAGAAGTACGGCGGGAAAGGCTTCTCGCAAGCGAACTACAACCGCGTGGTTTCGCGCGCGGCGAGCTACTGCGCGTCGACCGCCGTGTGGCTCTCGGCTCACCAGTCCATCGGCGTGCCAAACCCGCTGAAGATGTTCGGCAACGACGAGCAGAAGGCCCGCCTGTTCCCGCGCCTCGCGAACGGCGAGTTGTCGGCGTTCGCGCTGACCGAGCCCGGCGTGGGTTCCGACCCGGCGAAGATGGAAACGCACGCGGTGCGTTCGCCCGACGGCAAGGGCTGGCTGATCTCCGGCAAAAAGCTCTGGTGCACGAACGGCCCGATCGCCGACATCCTGATCGTGATGGCGCGCACGCCGTCCGAGATGGTCGACGGCCGCGAGAAGAAGCGCATCACCGCATTCATCGTCGAGCGCGCGTGGAAGGGCATCTCGGTCGAGCACCGCTGCCAGTTCATGGGCCTGCGTTCGATCCAGAACGGCGTGCTCGTGTTCGAGAACGTGTTCGTTCCCGACGAGAACGTGCTGTGGGGTGAAGGCAAGGGCCTGAAGCTCGCGCTGATCACGCTGAACTCGGGGCGCTTGACGTTGCCGGCGTGCTGCTCGGGCGTCGCGCGCTCGGCGTTGCGCATCGCGCGCATGTGGGCCAAGGAACGCGTCCAATGGGGCGCGCCGATCGGCAAGCACGAGGCGGTCGCGCAGAAGCTCGCGTTCATGGCCTCGCACAGCTTCGCGATGGACTCGATCACCGAGTTCGCGACGGCGCTCGTCGACCGCGGCGACGCCGACGTGCGGCTCGAGGCCGCGATGGCGAAGCTGTTCTGCTCGGTGACGCTCGAGATGATCCTGAACGAACTGGTGCAAACGCGCGGCGGACGTGGCTTCGAAGAATCGCAGAGCCTGCGTGCGCGCGGCGAGACGCCATGGCCGGTCGAGCGCATGTATCGCGACGCGCGCATCAACACGATCGTCGAAGGCACGACCGAGATCCTGCACCTGTTCCTCGCGCGCGAAGCGCTCGACTTCCATCTGTCGAAGGCGGGCGATCTCGTGCTGAAGAAGCTGCCGTTCGGGCAGATGGCGAAGATCGCGGCCAAGTGCGCGGCGTTCTATCCGTTCTGGTTCGTCAAGCAGTTCTTGCCGGGAGGCAAGCCCCTGCCCGACGGCGTGCCGTCCGCGCTCGCGGGTCACCTCGCGTTCGTGCGCAAGACGGCGAAGAAGCTCGCGCGCACCACGTTCGTGAAGATGCTGCGCCACGGACCGACGCTCGAGCGGCGCGAACTGCTGCTGAACCGCGTCGTCGACGTCGGCATCGAGCTGACCGTGATGTCGGCGACGTGCGCGCGCGCGACGATGATGCTGAAGAAGAACCCAAACGACGCGTCCCCGGCCGAACTCGCCGACTTGTTCTGCCGCATGGCGCGCCGCCGCATCGCGGTGGCGTTCGACGGCATGTCCGACAACGACGACCGCACGGTGGTCGCGGTCGCGAACGGCGTGCTCGAAGGCCGCTACGCGTGGCAGGAGTACGGCTTCATCGACCCGCTGGCCCGCGAGGAGATCACGAAGGCGAAGGACCGCGGCACGATCCCGGAGCGGGATGCGGCGGAGGCTCGCTCGGTCCCGCGTCGCTGACGCGGGCGAACCTCACGGATACAGCCGCTCCACGAGCCAGCCGCGCCCTTTTCGCGTGTAACGGAACCGATCGTGCAGGCGGCTCGAGCGGCCTTGCCAGAACTCGACCGTGTCGGGCTTCAGCAGGTAGCCGCCCCATTGCGGCGGCGGCGGCACGTCCTTGCCCTTGAAGCGTGCTTCGGCGTCGAGCGCTTCGCGCTCGAGCGTCGCTCGATCCGCGAGCACCGCGCTCTGCTTCGATGCCCACGCGCCGATCTGCGAACCGCGAGGACGCGAGCGGAAGTACGCCTCGGTTTCCTTGCGCGACAGGCGCGCGACCTTGCCCGCCACGCGCACCTGACGCTCGAACGGCATCCAGTAGAAGCACAGCGCCGCGTTCGGGTTCGCGGCGAGGTCCATGCCCTTTTCGCTCTCGTAGTTCGTGAAGAACGAGAAGCCGTCGGCCGCGAGCCCCTTCAACAACACGATGCGGACCGAGGGCGCGCCGGACGCGTCGGCCGTCGCCAGCGCCATCGCGTTCGGTTCGATCGGATCGGTCGCGAGCCACTCGTCGAACCACGTGTGGAACTGGCGCATGGGCTCGGGGTCGAGTTCGTGTTCGGCCAAGCCGCGATCGCGACAGTGCGTGCGCAGGTCGAGTTCGTTCATCACGCGGACTCCATGGCGGGGGTGCGCGAGCCTACTGCGCCGCGGAGGTGAACGCGCGCTTGCGACGAACGACCGCACGGGTGCGCGGGCGGGCCGGGTTCACGCTTGCGCGACTTCCCCGCGCGCGCATGATCGCGGACCCGTCGTCGCGAGGCGTCCCGTGAGCTCCCCCACCACCATCGTTCGCCTGGACGCCGAACTCCTCGACGTCGACCTCACGGTTCCGTTCGGCATCGCGAGCGGTGCTCAACCGCGCGCGAACAACGTGCTCGTGCGCGTGATCCTCGCCGATGGCACCTGCGGCCTCGGCGAAGCCGCGCCGTTCCCCGCCGTGACCGGCGAGACCCAAGCATCGACGCTGGCCGCGCTCGACGGCTTGCGCCCACGCGTCCTCGGCGCCGACGCGCTGTCGTGGCGCGCGCTCGCGGATGCGTGGCGCGAAGCCGCCCCCGCCGCGAAGGCCGCGCGTTGCGCGTTGGAAGTCGCGCTGCTCGACGCCTGGACGAAGCGCGCCGGCATCGCGTTGCGCACGTTCTTCGGCGGCGTCGAGTCGACGTTGCGCACCGGCATGACCGTCACCACGGGCGACGTGGCGGAAGCCCGCGACGCGGCGCAGGACATCGCGGACCGCGGCATCGCCACGTTCAAGATCAAGGTCGGCGCCACCGATTGGTCGCACGACGTCGAACGCGTGGTCGCGGTGCGCGACGTCGCGCCACGCGGGCGCATCTTGCTCGACGGCAACGGCGGCCTGGCGGCCGCGGATGCGCTGCGCCTGGTCCGCGAACTCGATCGTCACGAAGTCCCGATCGCGCTGTTCGAACAGCCCTGCGCCGCGGACGACCTCGACGGCATGGCGCGAGTCACGCACGGCTGCAACGTCCCGGTCTGCGCCGACGAGTCGGTGACGACCCCGGCCGATGCGCTGGCGCTGGTCCGGTCGGGGGCGTGTGCCGCGTTCAACATCAAGCTGATGAAGAGCGGTGTCGCCCACGCGCTCGCAATCGCGTCGATCGCGAAGGCCGCGGGGTACGGGCTGATGATCGGCGGCATGGTCGAAACGGTGCTCGCGATGAGCGCGTCGGCGTGTTTCGCCGCAGGGCTCGGCGGGTTCGCGTACGTCGACCTCGACACGCCGATGTTCATGCGCACCAATCCGTTCCGTGGCGGCTACGTACAGCGCGGCGACGTGCTGGACCTGACCGCGATCGAGAGCGGGCACGGGGTCCGCGAGCTTTCGGCCGACGCGACGAACTCGTCCTCGTGACAACCGTTTGACGAAGCGGGAACCCGCTCGTCCGTCGACTGGTCCATTCGACTTTCGTTCCGCTGGCTCGGGTTTCGTCCTTCACCGCCCTCTTCTCGGGAACCTCGACATGGTCGCCACCCTCCGCGCACTCGTCGGCAGTCTGATCGCCACGTCGTGCTTCTGCGCTTCCCCGAGCGCTGGACTGGCCGCGCCGCTCCGCACCCAAGACCCGGCGGCGGCCCCGGCATCGAAGGACACGGCGCTCACCCAAGCGCGAGCCGCTCTGCTGCGTGGCGACGTCGCCGCCGCTCGCGCTGTGCTCGACGCGGCCCTGGCGACCGACCCCGGGTGGGTCGATGCGCGGACGCTGCGCGCCTTCGCGTGCGTCGCCGCCGGCGACGACACGGCCGCGATCGCCGACTTCACCGCGATCGCGCGCGCCGAACCCGAATCACCCGCGGGGTTGGAAGCGCGGTTCGCGATCGCGCAGCGGTTCGCCGCGCTCGGACGCCACGCCGAAGCCTCGGCCGCGACGGCCGAGGCCGTCGCGGACCTCCGCGGCGCAAAACGCCGGCACACCTTGGCCCCCATCTACGCGCGGACGGCGGCCGAACTGCTGCGGCCGGCGCAGGATGCCCCGGGCGCGGTCACCGCCGCACCGCAGCCCGCGAAAGCACTCGTCCTGCTGCTGCTCGCCGAAGGTCTGTCCGCGCTCGGAGCCGACGCGAACGCGATCTCGCTCGACGTCATGCGCTGCGAGCACGCGATCGCACAGGATCCCGCCGACGTCATGCGTCGGGCCGCGCTGCTGCGCGCATCGAATCTTGCACCCGGCGAACTCGCAGAAATCGACTACCTCGAAGGCCACGCCCGCGCGCGGTCGGGTGACGCTTCCGGCGCGTGGGACGCATGGCGCCGGGCAGCGACGGATCCGGCGCAGCCATTCGCCGCGAAGGCGCTCGAGGACGCGGCGTTGCTGTTCGCGACCTCCGACGATTTCCACTCGATGCGTGACGCGGCGGTCGACCTCGCGCAAGACCTGCTCGAGCGCTTCCCGAGCTTCGAGCGCACTCCCACGGTCGTCCTGACGGTGTTGCAGGAATTGGCGGCGCGCGAGGTCGGCTCCGCGCGCGCGCTGCAACTGCTCGACGTGTTCATCCGCACCTACGCCGAGCACCGCTTGCTGGCGGACGCGATCCAACTGCAAGACGAGCTGTTGATCGCGCAAGGGCGACTCGACGAGGGAGCCCTGCGCTTGAGCGCGTTCCTGACGGCGCGACCGGCGGACGCGAAATCCCGCGAGATCGCGAACCGTTTGCGCGACCGCCGCTTCGATCTCGCCGTGCAGGCGAGTTCCGACGCGATCCGCGCCGGTGAGGCCACGCACACCACCGCCGTGGCGGCCGCGCGGGCGCGCTGGAACGACTTCCTGGCGGCATATCCGCTCGACGAGCGCGCTGCGGACGCGAGTTTCGAGCTGGCGGCCATCGACGTGCGCGAGCGCGCGTTCGACGCCGCGCTGGAGCGCTACGCCGATGTGCGCCGGCGGTTCCCGAACGAGATCCAAGCCCATCGCGCCGCGATCGAGAGCGCGCGCATCCTGGCCCGCGAGCGCGGGAACTACGACGCCGCCTTCGCGGCGCTCGCCGAAGTCCCCGCCGATTCGAGCCTCGCCAAATCGGCCGCCGATCTCGCAGCTGCCTGGCGAGCGCCGGAGATCGACCTCGATTCGGCCGTGCTCCAGCCCGCCAACGCCGGACGACTGCTGCTGCATCTGCGCAACCTCGCATCGGCGACCATCGCGATCTACCGCGTGCGCGCCGAGGACGTGTTCACCGCGCACGGGACGCTGGCCGCGCTCGATTCCATCGACGTCACGCTCGTCACGCCCGAGCGTTCGTTCCCCGTCGGCGTCGACGGCTATGCCCCGTATCGACGGTTCGACGTGCCGGTCGACCTCCCCGCCGAGGACGCGTCGACGACGCTGATCGTCACCGCGCGCTCCGGCGATCACGAAGCGCGCGCGATCGCTCTGTTCTCGAACGCCGCGCTGGCCGCCGTCGTCGCGCGCGGAGCCATCGAGCCGATCGCGTTCGATCGAACGACCGGCGCATTGCTCGAGCGACCGCCGTTCCGCGCAGCCTTCGACGGCGTGACGTCGACGAAACCGTCCCCGACGCCACCGCCCGGCGGCTTCACGACGGCTGGCGTGTTCGCCCGGACGCCGCTCGGCGACGCCTTCGCCGCCTACGAGCTCGGAACGCTCCCCGCGCCGACCGTCCACGCGCCCCTCGCGACCCTGACCGCGGAATCGCCGACGTACGGGCCGGGAGACACGATCCACGTGTTCGGCATGGTGCGTTCGGCGACGGAAGGACGAGTGGCGCCGTGGCCGCAAGACGCGCGCCTGCGCATGGTGTGGACCAACGAGCAGTCCGAGATCCTCGGCGTCGACCCACTCGTACCGGCGACGCTCGAGGGATTCGTGCATGGGTCCTACGTGGTGCCGCGCGACGTGAAGGCCGCGCGCACCATCCGTTGCCGTCTCGAACGACAGCAGAGCGGCGAGGCGCCGCTGATCCTGGCGACCTCGACGTTCACGATCACGCCGGCCGTCCCGCGCACGCTGTCGCTGACGTGCGAGAACGACGATGGCTCGCGGGCCGCACTGACCGCTGGAGTCGCGCAGCGTGTGACGCTGCGACTGCGCACGGACCAGCCGATGCCGGCAGTCGCGGTGCTCGTGCGCGTCGAAGACGACGCGGAACGACGCCTGCTCACCGACGAGCTCGGCCGCGTCCACCTGACGATCGACGGCGCACGGACGACGTTCACCGACTCGGTCAGCGTGACGGCGAACGCGCTCGGTGAGTCGTACGCGTTCGAGATCCCGGTCCGTCATCCGAGCGTGGACTGGACGCGGCCGAGCGATGCGACGGTCCCGTTCGTCGTCCACGAACCGTCGCCTCTGGTGTTGGCGGCCGAGGCCAAAGACGGCGCGGTGGCCGCAGGCGCGCGCGCGCGCCTGACGATCCGCAGTCTCGGGGCGTGGGCGCGGGGGCCGTTGCTGCCGACGCAGGAGCTCGTGGCGGACGCGAACGGACGCGCGAGCGTGACGTTCACGCCGCCTGCCCCGGGCCCGTGTCAGGCGTGGGTCGAATGGACGGCGCCCGACGGCACGCTGCGGACGACGTCGTTCACGCTCCTCGTGTTCGGCGACTCCGCCGAGCCCGGATTGCAGATCCTGCCGCCGACAAAGAAGGCGCCGCACGGTGCGACGATCGCGCTGCGCGTCCATGCCGCGATCGACGCCGGTCCAGCACTGTTCGTCACGCATGCGCGGCAGTTGGTGGATGCGCGCATCGTGCAACTCCAGCGCGGCTGGAACACGATCGAGGTCACGTTGCCGCGGCTGCCGGAAGTCGCCTGCGTCGTGTCGGCGCGCGCGCTGCGCGGCGCGACGACGTACGCGGCGACCACGACGATTCGACTCGACCAGCCGCTGCGTATCGCGCTCGCCGTCGACGACGGCGCGCCACGCACTGCGACGGCGCGGATCACCGATGCCAGCGCTGCCCCACTGGCCGCCGATGTCGCGTATTGGTTGATGCGCACGGACGACGCGCCGCGCGTCCAGCGCTCGCTGTCCACCGCCGCGTCGGTGGGCCTCGAATCGACGTCCACTGCATCGGCGCTGATCTTCGATGGCGACAAGCCTCTGCCCCAATCGCGTTCGACCGTCGACGCGGCGCTGGAGAACGCGTTGCGCGAGATCGCGTCCGCGACGCGCGCGGACGCGGCGGCGCTGCTCGTCGAATCGCTCGAGTTGGGCGAGCTGGCGCGAATCCGGCCTCTGGTCCCGGAGGCCGAGGTCCGCGCCGGGCTCGATTCCGAGCCGAGCGTCGGCGGCGGAGGCGGGGCCCGCTACGGACGGCGCGCGGGCGGAAAGAGCAAGAAGCAGCGCAGCGAGACGGATGGAGGCGAACGCGTGGTCGCGGTTCCCGCAGTGGCCCGCCGACTCGACGCACGCTCCGACGCGTCGGGTCGGTCGGTATGGACGCTGCCCGCGCGGTTGGAGCCCGGCTCGTACACGGTGCTCGCGATCGCGTCGGCGGGCGCGACGTGCGTCGGCACCGCGAGCACGACGTTCACGGTGACCACCGAAACGGCGGTGCGCGTGGCGGCTCCGACCCTGCTGCGCAGTTCGGACCGCGCACGCGTGCGCATCGAACTCGAGCGGCGCTCCGACGTCGCGACCGCCGTCGACGTCGAGCTCGAGACGACGCTGTCCGACGCCCCCGTCCGCGCGACCGTGCAACTCGCCGCGCGTGGCGGTCGCAATGTCACGCTCGAACTGCCCGGCTTGCGACCCGGGACCGGGATGTTGCGCGTGCGCGCCGCGGGAACGACGTACGAGAGCCCGCTGACGGTCGTTCCCGACGGTGTGCCGATGGTGCTCGCCGCCGCGACGACGGATGCGGTCGAACGCGCGCAGCTCGCAGTGCGCGACGGCGATGCGGCCGGGGTCGCCGAACTGGTGCTCGACGCGGCGGCGCCCGCGGCGCTGCTGTCGCTGGCGGAGGAATCGGACGCCGACGACGTGGAGGGCGATCTGCGGGCGACCGCGCTGCGCCTCTGGACCGAGATCGAAGCGCTGCGCGCCACGGAGCCGTTCGCGCGAGAAGCCGCGCAACGCCGCGAGCCCATCCGGATCCGCGCCCAGCGGCGTTTGGACCGCCTGGGTTTCTGGATCCAGGACGCGACGGCGCTCGATCCGCTGCTCGTGCATGCGCTCGCGCGCGCTCCGACCGCTGGACTCGACGTGTCGAATGGACTGCGCACCCGACTCGACGCCGCGCTGGCGGAGCGACTCGCGCACGCTGGTTCCGACGCCGAACAGGCCTGGCTGCTGTTCTGCCGCGGCACGCTGACCGATCAGGACTTCGGCCGCGTCAACCGCCTGATGCGCACGCGCGCGAAGCTCGACGCGGGCACGCTCGCGCTGCTCGCGAATGCGCTCGCCGCATCGCACATGACCACGGGCGCGAACGACGCATTCACCGAACTGCGGTCGCGGCTCGCGCCCGGTCGCCCGGCTCCGACCGTGTCCCCGTTCGCCGAGGTCACGCCGACGGAGATCGCCGCGTTGGCGATCGATGCCGCGCGCGCCCTCGGTCAGGACGCGGCGACCGCGCCCGAATTGGCGGCGCTCGCGGCGGGCCTGGAGGCTTCGGCGTCACCGGCTCTGAGCAACCGCATGGCGCGCATTCTCGCGCTCCGCGCCGAACCGGCCGCCGCCAGCGCGTCCGCGACGCGCTTCGAGGCGACCGCGGCCGGTGCCCCACTCGCCGCGCTGGTCGATGCGAAGCCCTGGCAGAGCGCGCGCGTCGTGTTGACCACGGAGACGTTGGCCGCAGGAGTGGAACTCGCGCGCAGCGGACCGGCCGTCGGCGCACGCGCGCGGTTGGCGCAGGTGCGCTGCGTCGCGCTCGAACGCCTGCCGCTGGCGCAGGTCGACGCGCAGCATCGCTTCTGGCGCAGCGAAGACGTCCGCGACGGGATCCTCGTCCGCGTCGGCGACGACGTGCTGCGGGCTCCGCTCCGCAGGCTCGACTGGAACGCGCCGACGTCGCTATCGCCCACGCGCAACGTGGCGATGATGCTGTCGCCGAGGATCACGGAACTCGACGCGCCGACGACCTGGTGGTTCATGCCGAAGGTCGAGGGCTACACGTTCACCGTCGAGTACGGCGCGCTGCGCGTGCTGCAGGACGCACGTGGGACGTGGCTCGAGATCGCCACGCCGAAGGAGCGTGAGGTCTCGCTCCAACTGAACGTGCGCATCCACGCCGCACTTCCGGGCACGTACGCGGTGCCGACACTGCTCCTCGCTCGCTCGCCGGGTGATCTGGTGGCGCGACCGAGCGGCGGCGGTCCCGGCATGCTCGCGACCGATGCCCCCGACGGCTCGACACCGGCGCCGGAGTGGACTCCGGTCGAGCGCCTCGAAACCGCGCGGGTCGCGTTCGCGCGCGACGATCTTGCGCGCACGACCGAATTGCTGGCGCCGCTGCTCGACGTGGACCTCGAGCCCGAGCCGGCACGCGAGGTGAATCGCATGGCGCTGCTGTGCGCCGTCGCCGCCGACGACGCGCAGCGGATGGTCCAGTGCTTCGAGTTCGCGAAGGAGCGCGATCCCGACTTCGTCGTCCCGTTCGCGGCCACGGCCAGCGTGGCCCGCGCGTATCGGACGCTCCACGAGCACGAGCGCGCGCGTCAAGTGGATCTCGCGCTCGCGGAAGCGGGCTTCCTCGAGGAAGCGCAGATCGTCGGCGCGCTCGAGCAAGTCGGCCGCGCACTCGAAGCCACGCGCGTCATGGTGCGGCTGTTGCGCGAAGCGCCCGATACCGAACTCGTGCGCCAGACCGCCTTCGCCCTGGCGCAGCGCGCGGCCCAGCACGCACGGTCCCCCGGCGCCGTGCCCGATCCGACGTCGTTCGCGGCCGACATGCGCGCGATCGCGATCGAGACGCTCGAGCACCGCGTCGTTCGCTCGCCACGCGCCGCGGACACGGCGGAAGTGCTGTTGACTCTCGCCGACGTGCATCGCGAGCGCGCCGACTACGCGGCGATGGATGCCGTCGCGGCGGCAGCCCTCGGGCGTGACGATCTCGGTCGCCTGGCTCCCGCGTTCGAGTTCCAGCGCGCCGTCGCGGCCCTGGCGCAGCGTCGGTTCGACGATGCGTTGACGACCGCGCGCCGCGTGGTCGCCGCGCGGACGAACTTCCCGGCGGACCCGGTGATCGAACGGTTGGCCGCTCAGGGTCGCCACGTCGAGGCTCAAGTCCTCCAAGTCACCGGCGACTACGAAGGCGCGCGTGCGGCCTACGCCGAAGTGAAGGACCGATTCGCCGATGCCGCGAGCGAATTGGAGTTCCTGGACCGCGCCGGCATCGAAGTTCCCGCGCTCACGACCGTGCGCGGCGCGGAACCGATGCGGCTGTCGGCGAAGGTCCGCGGGCAAGCGAAGTCGATCGAGATCCAGGTCTATCGCGTCGATCTGCGGCTGCTGTACCTGAAACAGCGCGGCTTCGACCACTTGCGCGACGTGCGCTTGGCCGGTTTGCCGCCTTACGCGACGTTCTCCATCCCGGTCCCGGCGGCGAGCGCGCAAGCGCTGCTCCTCGATCTCGACCTCGCGGAACCCGGCGCCTATCTGTTGGCGCTGCGCGCGGGCGATCAACAGACGCGTTCGATCGCGATTCGCAGCGACCTCGCGCTGGACGTGCGCGACGACCCGACGCGCGGAGTGCGCGTGCATCTGTGGCGCGGCGACGCGAAGACGCCGGTCGAAGGCGCAACGGTGACGTTCTTCGACGCCGCCACCGGACGGTTCATCACCCATCGCGCCGACGTGCGCGGTGTCGCCGAGCTGACCGAGGCGACCGGTCCGGTGGCGTTGATCGCCGAGAGCGGCGGCCACTACGCGTTCTTCCAAGGCACGACGACGCGCGCGGCCGCGGGCCCGCGCGAGAACGCCGACAAGTCCGGCAAGGATGGCCATCAGACCGAGGACGACGCGCAGAACGAACTGCTGCAAGACGCGCAGTTCCGCAATGACGCGACCTGGAAACAGAACACGAACCGCCGTCAGCTGGGCGTCGAGGTGCAGCGCGCGAAGCAATGAGCGAACACGTCGTTCGGATGATCCACGCTCGTTGCGCGACGCGGGCGGCGCGCAGCGGCGCCGGCGGACAGGCGGCCACGGCGAACGCTCTCGCTGCGAGGGCGTTCGTCCGCACCATCGGTCCGCGCTACTTCGTCGTCAGCACGACTCCGGCGAGGATCGCGGCGCAGCCCGCGAGCGTCGTCCAATGCACGGGTTCGCCGCGGAACACCACGCCGAGCAATACGGCGACGACCGGCGTGACGTACGGCACGACGGCGAGTTTGTGCGCCGGCATCGTGCGCAACAGCCAGAAGTAGACGCCGAACGTGAACACCGTGCCGATCAGCGCCAAGTAGGCGATCGACGCGATGGCACCGGGCGTCCATACGATCGTCGCGTCGCGCTCCGTCACCACGGCACAGGCGCTGAGGAGCACGGCGCCCAAGGCCATGCCGTCGCGGTTCAAGCGCAGGGAGTTCACGCCCGCCCCGTACTTCTTCACCAGCACGGTGCCGAGCGACGAGACGACCGGGCTGATCAAGAACACCAACGCCGCGGTCGAGCCGAATGCGCCCAGCGCAGCGACGTCCGTCGCGAACAGCAGCACGACGCCAGCGAACCCGACCACGATGCCGACGCGTTGCGCCGGCCCGATGCGCACCGAGGGCAGCAATAGGCGCGAGAAGCCCGCGACGAGCAGCGTGAACACCGCGAACAGGATCGAGCACAGGCTCGACGGCAGGTGTTGTTCGGACCAATACACGGCGCCGTAGCTGCCGAAGAAGTTCAGCACTCCGGACGACAGCACGAGTGTCAGCGGTGGCGCCGCGCCCCCTTCTCGACCCGCCAACCACCGCACGACGAACACCATCGCCACCGCGGCGATCGCGAAGCGGATCGCCGCCGACGTGAACGGTGGCATCGCGTCGAGGCCGGCCGCGATCACGACCCACGTGCTGCCCCACACCAAACACAGCGCCGCGACCAGCATCGACGCGGTTCGCGCACTCGGGGCGTTCGTCATCGGGACGCTCGTTCCTCGCGATGCGCGTCGCGCCTCGCTCGCTCACGGCCACCGCGCCGCCCGGTGGCCCGCGACGACGCCTCATCCAAGATTGGGACTCTCGCGAAAAACCGCGCGTATTGGGCGATTCGACGCATGTTCATCCACAGTTCAGGCTCCGTTGGCCAATCCCAAAGCGTTTACGCAGTCCTCATGTTTACACTCGAACAGAAGTCATTACTGAAAAATGACTTCCGTCATTCTCAATGACGACGTGGACGTCCATTCCGCCGCGCCGAAAGCCGAACGAATTCCGACTTATCCCCGAGTTCTCCACAAGCAGTCGCACACCGGGGGCGCACTCCATGCGACCTGGCCGCGCAGCGCGGCCGCGTTTGGGGCGCGCAAGCCACCTTGGAGGGACCACGGACCGGGTGCGAAACCGCGCGATCCGGCTCGACCGCGTCGCCCGGACCACCTCGACGCGTCGCGAACACCGCCGAGCCTCGAAGCCCGCGGAGCGGATCCGTCACCGTGGGAGCCACGCGCGCTCCGCGCGCGACCCCATCCCGAGGCGTCAATGCCCCGAAAGCGCGTTCACGACCAGCAGGAACGCGGCGATGGCCAACACGACGAGGAAGATCATGACCTTCGTCGTCGATGCCGACTTCTTCAGCACGAGATCGATCCGGCGATCGTTCTCGGTCTGCTGCCGGCGCAATTCGGCCATCAGTTCTTCCTGACGCTTCGAGTAGCTGTCGGCGAGACCGTCGACTTTCGTGCGTACGTCTCCGAGCGTCGCTTCGGCGCTCGACGCGCTGCGTTCGGCAGCGACGCGTGCCGCAGCGGCCGCCTCCGCCGTCGCTTTCGACTCGTTGCGCAGGCGCGCCTCGACGGCGTCCATCAGCTTCGGCACGTCTTGCAGGCGGTGGAGGAGTTCCTGCGACGTGCGGCTTTGCTGCTCCATGACCGACGAGATCGTCGCCAGCAGCTCGAGTCCGGCGCGCGAGGCGTCCGGCACGTCCTTCATCAACTCGGGGATCTTCCGCACCGACAGCATCAACTCGTCCGACGAGCGCTGCTGTTGATCGATCTTGCGATCGATGCCGCTCAACACCTGATTGATGCCCTGGAAGCCTTCCTGCAGGCGAACGGCGACTTCCTCCTGGCGGGTCATCTCCGTCGCCTTGAGGTTCGGTCCGGTCGCCGGGCGCGGCTCGGAGGGCGGCGACGGCGGAGCCTGCTCGACCGGCGTCAACTCGACCTCTTCGACCTTCGCGCGCGAGGCGGGAGTCGACTGCACCGCTTCCTGGATCACGAGTCGCGGTTCGGGTCGCTGCGCGGCGTGCGGCGCGGCCGGACGCGACGTCTCGGCCGCGCGGGCTTGCGGCGCCTTGCGCGGCATCACCGGTTCTTCCGTGGCTCCATTGGCTTCGTCGCGACCGAACAGACGCGCGAGGAACGACTTCTTGACCATGGCGGAACCTCTCTCGGGAATCCCGGGTGTTTGCTGCGACTGGATCCACGCCCGAACGGATGGCGCCGCGAGAGCGGGAGAGTCTTGGGAGGATAGCGGCCGGACTCACCGGATCAATGCACCGCATGCGAGACGAAGCGTCGCGCTGTCGCGCGGCGCGAACGCACCACCGGATCGACCGCGGTCGGTCACGAACGATCCACCGAGCGCTCATCGAACCTTCACGATCGCCGTCGCCGAGCGTCCTTCGCGATCGACGCCGAGCGTCGAGGGCCACCCTTCCCGCCGGCCCTCGCGCCGGGTCGAATGCCGCACATGTCCGCCGCCCTCGAACTCGCCCGCGCGGTCGCCCGCTCCGTCGCCGCCGCTGGCGGGCGCGCGTTCCTCGTCGGCGGTGCGGTACGCGACCGCATGCTCGGCGCACGCGCGAAGGACGCCGATCTCGAGGTGTATCGCCTCGCTCCGGAACGACTGCTCGCCACGCTCACGACGCTCGGTCGCGTGGACGACGTCGGGCGCTCGTTCGGCATCCTGAAGCTGACGCGCGATGGGACGACCATCGACGTCGGCTTGCCTCGGCGCGATTCGAAGGTCGCGCGCGGCCATCGTGGCTTCGCCGTGGCCACCGATCCGTTCATGTCCGAAACCGAGGCCTGCGCCCGCCGCGACTTGACGATCAACGCCATGCTCGAGGATCCGCTGACCGGAGCGATCCTGGATCCGTTCGACGGAGTCGGCGACCTGCGGCGGCGCACGCTGCGTCACGTGTCGCCGGCGTTCGTCGAGGATCCGCTGCGCGTCCTGCGGGTCGCGCAGTTCGCGGCGCGCTTCGACTTCGCGATCGATCCGGCGACGGCGGCGCTGTGCCGGACGTTGGACCTCGGCGAGCTCGCCCCGGAACGCACGTGGGACGAGGTCGGGAAGTGGCTGCTGCGCGGGGTGCGTCCGTCGACCGGCATGCATGCGCTGGTGGAAACCGGTGCGCTCGCACTGTTCCCGGAACTGGCCGCTCTGCGCGGCGTACCGCAAGACGACCATTGGCATCCGGAAGGCGACGTGTTCGACCACACGGCGCTGTGCCTCGACCACGCGACGACGATGCGCGAGGACGTGCCGCGACCGCTCGTGTTCATGCTCGCCGTGTTGTTCCACGATCTCGGCAAGGCCGAGACCACCGCGTGGAAGAACGCGCGGCTGCGGGCGCACTGCCACGACACCGAAGGGGAACTCCTCGCGCGCGCGGCGTGTGCGCGATTGACGCCACAACGCGACGTCGTCGACGAGGTCGCGACACTCGTGCGCCTACATCTGCGTCCCGCGCAACTGCACGCGCAAGGCCAACCGAGTGACGGCGCCGTGCGGCGGCTCGCGGTCGAAGCCGACTTGCGGATGTTGGTCGCCGTCGCCGATGCCGATGGCCGTGGCCGCGTGCTGCCGGGACGGGTGTGCGACGACACGCGGTGGTTGCTCGAGCACGCCGAACGCCTGCGCGTCCGCGACGCCGCGCCGAAGCCGCTGCTGCTCGGCCGGCACTTGATCGAACTCGGGGTCGAGCCCGGCCCCGCGATGGGCGTGCTCCTGGCCACGGTGTTCGAGAAGCAACTGGACGGCGAGATCGCGACGCTCGACGAAGCGATCGCATGCGCGCGCGTCCTCGTCGAGCGTCGCGACGATCCGAGTCCGTGATGCACGGCGTCGCCGCACTTGACCGGATCGCAGCCCACGCCACCGCGTGAGGCAAGGAGCGTGAGTCCGGCGCGTCGCGTCACGGTCCTTCAAACGACGCAATAACGGCGCACCAACATCACGTGGCGCGCGATCAATGCGTCGCCGTCCAGCGCGCCGCATTCGCGGCGCAACAACTCCTTCAGGATCGGCGACGCCTGCCGCGTGCTCTCGAACCGGCCGGGCGTGCCGATCGCTTCGCGCGCATCGGCGCCGATGTAGACCTCGCCGTAGAGCTGCAAGGTCGCCACGTACGTCGGCAGCACGCGCCGCCAGAACCCGGGGTCGGCATCGTGCTCGAGCGCGAGCAGCGCGAACTCGGTCCACAGCGCGTGGTACGAGCTGTCCGGTTCGCACGCGACGAACGTGGCGCTCCCGCCGTCATCGAGCGGCACTTCGTACAGCCAGCGCAGTTCGCCATTCGCGTACCGCTCCATGGCGTCGACGAAGCGCGTCGGGTCACTCTCGAACTCGGGAAAATGGCGCGACGTCATCGCGCGCAGCAACGTCGCGGTCATGCGCGCCGTCCGATGTTGGCGCTGCGTCAGCGCTGGCGCGTCCGCTGCCGTCGCGCGGAACCGCGCTCGCAGTCGAGCGAGCAGGACCAGCATCAGTTCGTGAACGCACTCGATCCATTCCGCGCGCGTCGCCGCGGGAACCGGCGCGTCCGAGAACGGCGCCAGCAGCAGGTCGAAATGCGCCTCGATGTCGGCGAAGTAGCGTCGCGCTCGCGTCGTGGCGTCATCCGGCATGCTCGCGAGCGCGGCGACGAGGCACGCCCAAGGCGTGCCTCGTCCCGTTGCATGTCCGGAGTTCGCCGCGTTCACGGCCTCAGGACCAGCAGCGCACTCACCTGGACCAGGCCACCGTCACCCGCCGTGGCGGTGAAGCCGATCGGCGCGCCGGGCCCACCGTGCCCGTCGTTCTCGTGCAGCGCGATCACGGCGCCGACCGCGGGCAGGGGCAACGTCTGCCGCCCTCCGACGCGCACCCAGCCCACCGGCGGCATGATGATGTGCTCGAGATTGACCGGCACGACTTCGCCGTTCGGGTAGGCGTCGCGCACCAGCGTCAACAACGTCGTGATCATCTCCGGGATGGTCGGCGTGCGATCGAACCGGATGTCGTCGCGTTCGAGCGCCCAGCGGTACGACGCCAGCTCGTCCTCGATGGATTCGAGGGTCAGGCTGAGGCTCGAACGCAGGTGGTCGCTGTCGTGTCCGACCCCGCGCGTGCGGCTCGCGAGCCGCGCCTCCGCGCCGTACCCGGCGAAGTTCTGGGCCAGCCGCGTCCGCAGCACGATGCCGTCGGTGCTGGCGCGCTGCGGTGCCGACGAACCACGATGCGAGAATGCGAGAACCATGACGATCGCTCCTTCTCGATGGCGAACCATCGATCGACGACCGGACACGGTGCGCGACGTTCAGGGGTCGACGCTTCGCGCGCAGCGGAATCCCACGAGTGGCGGCCGATTCGAAGGTCCGAACATCGACTGGAACGAGTGGGTTCCCCCGAGCGACTTCGCGTCGTACGTCGAGCTTCCACCGAGCAGCAGCCGGTCGAAATCCCGCAGCTCGATGAACGCACCGTTGAACTCGACGAGCGGCCCGGACACGACTTCAGCGACGTTTCCGAGCAGATCGGCGACTCCTTGGGGCGTGTTCCCGGAGGGGAGCGATCCGACGGGGCGCAGGTAGTTCCTCAACAATTCGCGACGCGCGCGAGCCGCGTCGTCCGACCGCGGATCCACCCACGCGAGGATCGGAAATGCCGGCATCCCGGAGACGACGCGTGCTGGATCCGGAGCGTCGCCCCACGGCATCGAGCGCACGCCACCGCCGGTCCGCGCGTATTCCCATTCCGCGTGCGTCGGCAGGCGCATGCCCGCCCACGCCAGATACGCATCGATCTCCGCGAGCGACAAGCCCGTGATCGGCAGGTCGTCGCACCACTCCTCCATCACGTCCGCCCAGTGCAGCGGGCGCGCGCCGCCGGTCGCGACGACGAACGCTCGGTACTGCGCGATCGTCGTCTCGTGCTTCGCGAGCAAGAACGGAGCGACCTCGACGCTCTCGCCGACGAAGCGACAGCCCGACGTCTCGTGCTCCGTGCCGAGTCGCATCGTGCCGCCGGTGAACGCCACGAGTTCCGGCAGCGTCCCCGGCGCGTGCTCGACTTGCGTCGCGTCGAGCACGATCCGCATCGCGTCGATGCCCGGCGAGCGGTCGAACTCACGCACCACTCCGTTCCCGGCACGCACGACGTAGCGGGCGTGGCCGGCTTCGACCGCGTGCGCCCGATCCGCCGGACCGAGCACCGTGCGCACCAGCGCGACATTGGTGCGCGGATCGAGCACGACCCGCTCGAGAACCGCCGGGATCGGCGCGCCGTGGGCATCGCGCGCGACGACCTCGACGATCGGGAGGCTCCAGTTCGGGTCAGCCCCGGCGGCGAAGCGCGTGTCCGCGGGCTCGAGCACGTGCAGGTCCTGGTACAGGCGCACGGCGTTGGCTTCCGCCGCGACGCGTTCTTGCGCCGGAGTGGACTCGGTGCGCGCCGTCGCTTCGAGGATCCGCGCGTCGGCCGCGAGTCGCGCGACCAGCGCCGCGCGTTCCGCTTCGAACCGAGCCAACGTCGCATCGGCGGCAGCGAGCTCCGGACGCAACGCGGCGACCTCCAGCGCGTCGTCGCGCGCCCGCGCGACGTCCGCGACGTCGCTGCGCGAGAACGGCGCGTTTCCGACCACCCGGCCGACCGCGCCGATCAGGCTCCGCGCGCGCGACGAATCGGAGACGTGCGCCCATGTGAGCACCGTGGCGACCGTCAGCACCACGGCGACGGCAGCGGCGATCAACGGAACGCGCCGGCGCCGACCGAGCGACCGCGCGCGCGCGGCGATCCCGGGCAGCGTCACATCGACCGACTCGCCAGCGATGAACCGTCGCAGGTGCACGGCGAACTCGGCAGCCGTGCCGTAGCGCCGTTTGCTCGCCTTCTCGAGCGCGCGCAGGCAGATCGCCGACAGCGCGCGCGGCACGTGTCGATTGCGCTCGTGCGGCGGCGCCGGATCGATCAAGTCGATCGAACGCTGCACCAATTGCGGCGTCGGCGCCTCGAACGGTTTCTCCAAGGTCAGCAATTCGTAGAGCACGACGCCGATCGACCACACGTCGCTGCGAGCGTCGATCTGCTCGTGCAGCGAGCGCGTCTGCTCGGGGCTCATGTAGTGCACGGTGCCGCCGACGTCGTTCGTCCGGGTGATCGTCGTGTCGTCCGACGAGCGCGCGAGCCCGAAGTCCGCGATCTTCGGCGTGCGCGCCGCGTCGATCAGGATGTTGCTCGGCTTCAAGTCGCGATGGACGATGCCGTGCTCGTGTGCGTGCTGCACCGCATCGAGCACGCGCGCGATCAACTCGGCGACGGCGAGTTCGTAGCCCGGTGCCCGGAACGACGGCAGGTAGTGCTCGACCTCGGTCGCGACGCCCGCCAGCGCACGGATCTCCTTGGCCAGGTCGTGCCCCTCGACGAGTTCCATCGCGAACCACCGCGAGATCTCGTCCCCTCCGGCGTCGACGATCGTGACGATGCCGGGATGGGCGAGCGCGCGCACGGCCGCCGATTCGCGCTCGAAGCGGCGCACTTCGATCGTGGACGGTAGTTGGCTCGCCGGCAGCACCTTGACCGCCGCGATCTGCCCGCTCCCGCGATGCTGCGCGCGATACACGATGCCCATGCCGCCGCGCCCGATCACGGACTTCAATTCCCAATCGCCCGCGCTCTCCTGCATCGTGACCACGGGCGGACCCGTGAGTTGCGCCGCGCGCCGCAGCGCGGTGTCGGGCGCCTTCAGGAATCCCGAGTGCGTCTCGACCGAGAGCAACGACACGACCTCGGCGTGGAGAGCCGCATCGTCACCGCAACGCTTTGCGATGTAGGGCGCACGATCCGCGCTGGGCAGCGCGAGCGCCTCACCGACGATGTCCTTCGTGAGTTCCCAACGCTTCGGATCCGGCACCGTCCGCTCCACCGCGCACCCCTATGTGGCGGTGGCATTCGACCACAAGCCGAAGGTCCGCGACACCCGCCGCGTCGGGAGCGCGCATTGCGTCGCCGCGAAGCCGTTGCCGCGCCGGGGCCGCAGCGGTCGGTCAGCGCACCTCGAAGGTCACGACCTTGCGACTCGGGCGGGGCTCGTCGAAGCGCAGCGTGAGTTCCCCCACGCGTTCGATGCGGCTGAAGTCCGCAAGCCGCAACGTCCAGTCGCCGAGCTCGTCGACCGGGACGGCGTCGACGAGCACGCGGGTCGGATCGCCGTCGGCGACGCGCGCCGGCAGGCGCGTGGCCACGCCGGACGGCGAAATGACGTCGACGAACGGGCGCGGCGGGACGGCGTCGCGCGGCACGCGCAGAACGACGGAGCGCAGAGTTCGCCCCTCCATCCCGCCGAACGGGATCGTCAGTGGCTTGCCGTCGCGCAGGGTGGCCGGATCGAGCACGATCGGTTCGACGATGCCCCGCGTGGTGACGACCAGGCGGCCGCTGCCGAGCCCCGGCTGCGGTCGCAACTCGAGGCGGTACGTACCGGTGGTCGAGGCCACGACGCGATCGAGACGCGCCGCGGCGCCGGGCCCGACGTCGATCGAATCGCGCAGGCCGCCGTCGGGACCGATCAGTCGCACGGACGCGCGCGCGCGACCGCCCTCGACCCGCGCAACGAACTCGAAGCGCGTCTTGGCCACCGCATCGAACTCGAACGCTGCCGCGGCGGCTTTCTCGAGCTCGAGCTCGAGGCGTTCCCCGAGCACCCCTCGGACCACGAGCGGCTCGCCGTCCTTGTCCGTGGATTCATCGTCCGTGAGTTCGCGCAGCCGCTCGGGCTCGATGCGGAGTTTGCGCCCGAGCGGATCCTGCCCGGCGTCGAGCCCGCCCGTCGGCGGAGGCGGCGGCGCCGTGGGCACGACGCTTGGCGGCGAAACCGGCGCGCGGGGTGGGAACGTGGGCGCCGGCCGCGGAGGGTGCGTCACGCCACCGACCGGAGCTCCCAAGGCGGATACGAGGATCAGCAGACCGCTGGCGAACGCATCGACCATGACATCCTCCCGAGATCCCGCGGCCGCGCGCGCCGACCCGAGTCGACGGGCAGCGGCGCGGCGCGCTCGTGTAGAGCGCCCGGGGTCGAGGGTATCCGGTCCAGCGGTCTTAGGCCGTGGGGCAAAACCACGCGTGGGGGGGTTGTCTGACCGCCGGAACCGCCCGCCGGGCGAGGCCGCCCCCCCGGGGCGCCCCGCCCGCCGTCCGGGCCGCC
>JBPOIU010000107.1:0-9158 GCA_052034255.1 Planctomycetota bacterium
CTCCGCGACCGGAGAGCCTCACCGACTCTTTCCATTGAGTCGCCTCGGCCATCCTCCTCGCGCTCGCCGTTCTCGCTCGTTCCGCCGCTCGCGGGGGGGTCTTTCACGGCCTCTGAGCCGGGAAGCGGAGAGTCGCCCAAGGCACGAACGCGCAGCCTAAGTCGGAGTCCGCGAATCCGTAATACCGCGCGGAGTTCGAAACGTGCGACGTGACGAGCGAACAAGAGCGTTGGACGACGAGCCGACGGGCGAACCAAACGTCGACGCACCGCCGCGCCACGGCGCTTGCGCCGTTGGATTTCGCGAATCGCGTGGAGTCCAGCCATGATCCTCGACAGGGTCGGCATTACGCTGCCTCGCGCGTCCGCGTTGCATGCGGTGGGCGCAGCGGGTGGTCCGGTGAAGCGGAGGTCATGCGATGTGGGACGAGCGGTACTCGCAACCAGGATTCGTCTACGGCACTGAGCCGAACGAGTTCCTCGCCTCCGTCGCCGCGCGGATTCCGATCGGTCCGGTGTTGTCGCTCGGCGAAGGCGAAGGGCGGAACGCCGCCTTTCTCGCCAGCCTCGGTCATCGCGTCCTCGCGGTCGATCAATCGGAGGTCGGGCTCGCCAAAGCGCGGCGATTGGCGGCGGAACGCGGGTTGACGATCGAGACGTGCGTCGCGGACCTCGCGAACTTCTCGATCGAACCTGAAACGTGGACCGGCGTCGTTTCGATCTTCTGCCACCTGCCGCGGCACATTCGCGTTCCGCTGTATGCATCCGTGGTCCGTGGGCTGCGGCCTGGCGGCGTCCTCGTGCTCGAGGCCTACACACCGCGGCAACTCGAACGGGACACCGGCGGCCCGAAGGATCCGGACATGCTGATGACGCGAGCGGCACTCGAGGAGGAGCTCGCCGGCCTCGAGTTCATGCACGCCGTCGAGCTGGATCGCGAGGTCCGCGAGGGCGCGTACCACACGGGGATGGCTTCGGTGGTCCAGGTCGTCGCGCGACGGGCAAGCGCGGGCGACGGCCCAACCGGGACCGATGCGAAGGCGACTCGACGCGCATGACGGCGACGGCGCCGATTTTTCGTGCGGGGGGCGCCGCCAAAACTCCGTGAGCACCGTCGGACACCGGCGAGTCTCCGGTGTTCCGCGGAGCCGCCGATCGCGGCTCACCGTCCACGGAGCACGTGCATGTCGTCCCGCCGATTTCCGAAACTCGCACCCCTGATTTCAGGGGCCGCAGCTCTCGTGGTCCTGAGCGCCTCGGCCCCCCGCGCATCCGCAGCGCAAATC
The DNA here is from genome assembly GCA_052034255.1 of Planctomycetota bacterium. Classification (GTDB taxonomy): domain Bacteria; phylum Planctomycetota; class B15-G4; order B15-G4; family JADJEK01; genus JADJEK01. The sequence continues at coordinate 1,286 of JBPOIU010000107.1, forward strand.
AAGACCTACTACGACCGCAGCGCGTTCCTCGCCGAAACGGGCGGGGTCAGTGCGACCGGCGCGCTGCCCGACCTCGGCCTGGTGACGTCGGCGACCGTGGGAAGCGTCACCTTCGGCTTGGCACCGGGCGGCGACAACATCGCGATCGGAGCGGTCGGGACGTTGGCGGCGCCGGACTGGTACGCCCCGTTGCCCGGCAACGACATCGCGCTCGGCTTCGAGAACCTGTCGGCGACGCTGGCGACACCGGTCTATGCGCTCGGCTGGGAGTTCGCGCAGCCCGACGCCACGATGCCGAGCTTCGGGGGGCTGCCCGTCGATTCGACGTATGAAGTGTCGCTGTACAACGGCGCGACCCTCGTCGGGCAAGTCCAGTTCGCGTCGATCCCGACCGACGTGGTGACGTTCCTCGGCGTCTGGAGTTCGGCTCCGTTCACGTACGCCGAGATCATCGACGTCACGGCGAGCCCGTTCGTCGACGACGACGAGTTCTTCGGCGAGTTCTTCACCGGCATGACGCCACTGCCGACGCTGACGAAGTACACCGATCGATCGACGTTCCTGGGCGCGACCGGCGCGGCCAACGCGAGCGGGCCGCTGCCGAACCTCGGATTGGCGACGGCGGTGAAGCTCGGCAGCGTGACATTCAGCGTCGCGCCGGGCGGCGACAACATGGCGATGGGCGCGTTCGGAATCCCCGGACTCGGCGACTGGTGTCCGCAGAACCCCGGGAACGACGTCGCGATGGGGTATGAAAACCTGCAGCTCGACCTCGACGAGCCGGTCGTCGCGCTCGGGATCGACTTCGTGCAGCCCGATGCGACGCTGCCGCCGTGGGCCGGCACGCCCATCGATTCGACGTATGAAGTCGCTCTCTACCTCGGCGGGACGTTCGTCTCCCAGGCCGCGTTCGACGCCATCGTCGTCGACCAACTCGCGTTCCTCGGCGTGTCCAGTTCGACGCCGTTCGACCGCGTGACGATCATCGACGTCACGAACACGCCGTTCATCGACGACGATGAGTTCTTCGGCGAGGTCTACACGGCCCCGGCGGCGGGACCGTGGGCAAACCTCGGTTCCGCGCAGACCGGCGTCTTCGGCGATCCGTTGCTCTCGGGCACCGGCACGCTGACGATGGGCTCGAGCGGCTCGATCGATCTGGTGCAGGCGAACGCCCTCACGCCGGTGCTGCTGGTGGCGGCGCTCAGCGCGAGTCCGACGCCAGCGTTGTGCGGAACCATCGTGCCGCTGCCGGCGATCGCAACGATCGCGTTGGCGACCGACGGCGCCGGTGAGATCCACCTGCCGTGGGGCGCGTGGAGCCCCGGCCTCTCCGGCCTGAGCCTGCACTTCCAGTACCTGATCGCCGACGCGGCCGCGCCCTGTGGCGTGGCGATGAGCAACGCGCTGCGCGGCGACGTGCCGTGATCGTCACGACGAGGACGTGAGCTCGAGCGCGCGAACGCGGCGGAGCGATCCGTCGCGTTCGCGGCGATTCGTGGGCCATGCTCCATGGCCGCGCAAACCGCTCACGACGACTTCGGTCCGCTGGTCAACGACGTCGTCAGCGCCCGCTCTTGGAATCGCGGCGCTTCGCCGCTGGCCCCTTCGCCTTGTTCGTCTTCGTAGTCTTCGCCGCCTTCGCTCCTCTTGCCGCCTTCGTCGTAGAAGCGCGGCCCGCGCGTTTCTTCTGCGACTCGGCCCGGATGATCACGGAGCCCTTCGCGCGCGGATCGGGGCGCAACTTCGCGAGCCCGAGCGCGGCTACGAACAGCGCCTCGATCTCGGGGCGATCGAAGTCCGCGACCGCCTCCATCACGATATGCCGCACGCCGCTGCTGCCCTTCAGCAGCTTCTTCGGATCCGCCGCCGACAGCTTCGCGCCTTGCGAGAAGAACAGCTTGGCTTCGCTCGGGTACAGCGCGATCGAGCTCACGCCTTCGTAGCCGTTCTCGGTCGGCGAGTACGCGATCACGAGGGCGTTCTGGTTCTCGTAGACGTAGACGATCTCGTGGAGCCCCGGCAGTCGTTTCCGCATGCGCGCTCGGAGCGCTTTGCCGAGTTCGACCATCCTCGATTCGTACTTCGCGAAGTAGCTGTCGAGTTGGGCTTCGGCGGTCGTCATGCGCGGACTCCGGATCGTGCGGGAACTCGCGTCGCACCGTACGTTCCGACGCCGGGCATGTCGAATTCGGCCGCGCATATCGATCAACCCGGGGCCGCAAGCGGCCTGCCCCTCGCAGCGGCATCACCATCGAACCGGGTACGTGCGATGCGGCGGACGCTGGCTAGCATCCGGGCCGGGGCGGATCACGAAGGGCTGTCCATTCCTCGAAGGGGTTCAACGTGCAACGATCCAGCAGTGCGTGGGCGTTCGGCCTGGGATTCGTCGTTTGGTTCGCGTCGAACGCGAGCGCAAGTGTGCTCGTCGTCGATCCGAGCGGTGCGGGAGGAGCCTTCACGAGCCTGCAGGCGGCGCTCGACGCGGCTGCTCCCAACGACGTGATCCGCGTCAAAGGCGGAACCTACGTCGAGATCACGATCGCGAAACCGGTGACGATCGTCGGTGATCCGATGCCGACGATTCGACCGCCGAAGTGGAACGAGTACACGGGGACGACCTTGACGTGTCCGCCCGCGATCACGCTCGCGGGACCGGGCACGGGCACGGTCACGCTGGTCGACGTGACGGCAGGCGGGTTCGCCGACGCGAGTTTCTATTCGGCGTTCGACGCGATGCTCGCGGGAGGCGGCTTCACGTCCCTCCGCATCGTGGGCGGGTCCGTCACCGGGCCCGACTGCATCTTCTCGACCGGAGTCGGTCCCGGCGCCGCGGCGATCAAGACCTCGATCCCATTGATCCACCTCGCGTCCACGACGATCGTCGGCGGCGAGAACACGACCGATATGCCGTGCGCTTTCATGCCTCCGTTCGGACCGCTCGGGATCGATGCGCCGAATTCGACCATCGTCGTGCTCGACAGCGTCGTCCGCGGCGGCCGCGGTAGCGACACCGTGGCTTGCTTCGGCGGCATTTGCGGCGACGGGGGGCCACCGCCGTGCCCGTGTGCGTACAAGGGCGGCTACGGCGGCGATGGCATCCGCGCGCAACGCGTCTACGTGACGAACTCCCTGGTGACCGGCGGGCCCGGGATGTCGCTCGTCAGCGATTGCTCCGGCGGCGTGCCGTGGGGGCAACAGCCGGACGGCGCTCCGTACGCGGCCGGAGTCGTCGTCGTCGCGCTGAACAACGATTTGACGTCGAGCCCGCCCCTGAAGCTCGGCGGATCGACGACGCTGCAGTGGACCGCCGGAAGCGGTCAACTCCTCGTGCTCTCGACCCAGACCGGAGCGCCGGTCGATCTCGCGCAAGGCACCTTCTTCGTCGATCCCGCGGCGCCCATGCTGATCGCACCGATCGCGAACGGCGTCGCGACTACGACGATCCATGTTCCCTCCAGTCCGGTTTGGATCGGCGTCGCTTTGGTCGCGCAAGTGTTCGATGCGACGAACGGACTGACGAGGCCGGTGGTCGACGTCTTTCGACCCTGACGCGATCGGCGGCGCGAGACGTCTCGCGGCGCTGGCGAAGGGAGACGTCGTCGCAGCGCTGTCACTCACGGAGCGGCAGCGCCGTAGCTTCATGGACTGCAAGCACGACGCCATGCGGATCGCGAGCGGCAGCGCTACCGTGCCGGCGGGGTCTCCATGAATGCCGCCAAGATCATCCTTTTGTGTACAGGCGCGGCGGTGCTCTACGGCATCGCGCACGACCTGATCACCGCGCATGTCTGCGTCGAGTACTTCACGATCGGTCATCCGCGGATCTTCGCCACGGAGTCGCCGACACTGCTCGCGCTGGGCTGGGGCGTCGCTGCAACGTGGTGGGTCGGTGCGTTGCTGGGACTCGCGCTGGCCATTGCGGCGATGCGTGGTCCTCGGTCCGTGCGTTCAGCAGGTTCGCTCGTGACACCGATCGCGAAGCTGCTCGCGTGGATGGGAGGTGTTGCGCTGATCGCGGGCGTGGCGGGTTATGGATTGGCGCGCGTGGGCGCGGTGATCCTCGTCGAGCCGTTGGCGTCGAAGGTGCCGCCCGATCGGCATGTCGCGTTCCTCGCCGATCTGTGGGCTCATACGGCGAGTTATGGAGTGGCCTTCGTGGGAGGTGTCGTCCTCGTCCGTCGCGTGTGGCGATCTCGGGGTGAGTGACCTCCTATGAAGATCGTCCTTCCCGGGGGTAGTGGCCAGATCGGCACGATTTTATGTCGCGCACTCGCGGCGGAAGGACACGACGTCGTCGTCCTCGGACGCATGCGGCACGGGGCGCAGTCGCGATTCCGGACCGTGGCATGGGACGCGGAGACTCTCGGGCCGTGGGTCGAAGAGATCAATGGCGCCGACGTGGTCATCCAACTCGCGGGACGCAGCGTCGACTGTCGCTATGACCCTGCGAACCGAAGCGAGATCCTGGAATCGCGCGTGAAGTCGACGACCGTCGTCGGCGCGGCGATCGCCGCGGCCTCGCGCCCCCCGCGCGTCTGGCTGCAGGCGAGCACGGCGACGATCTATGCGCACCGCTACGACGCACCGAACGACGAGGCGACGGGCATCCTCGGTGGCCACGAGGACGACGTGCCCAACTCGTGGCGGTTCAGCGTCGACGTGGCGATGGCATGGGAACGCGCCGCAATGGCGACGAACGTCCCAGGCACGCGCCGCGTCCTGATGCGCTCGGCGATGACGATGAGTCCGGAGCGCGGCGGTGTGTTTGACGTCCTGCTCGGACTCGTACGCAAAGGCCTCGGCGGGACGAGTGGAGACGGTCGGCAATTCGTGTCGTGGATCCACGACGAGGATTTCGTGCGCGCCGTCTCCTGGCTGATCGAACACGACGACATGGACGGTCCGGTCAATCTCGCGTCGCCGCATCCGCTCGCGAACCGCGAGTTCATGCGCGCGCTGCGCCGCGCCTGGGGCGCGCCATTCGGGCTGCCGGCGACGCGCTGGATGCTCGAGGTCGGCGCGGTCTTCCTGCGCACGGAGACCGAACTCGTCTTGAAAAGTCGGCGCGTCGTGCCGGGCCGCCTGCTGGCGTCGGGATTCTTGTTCCGATTCCCAGACTGGCCGAGCGCCGCGGCCGACCTGTGTCGCCGCTGGCGGGAGAGGGGCGGTCGATGAACTTCGATCACCGATCACACGCGTCCCTTCCCTACGGTCGCGTCTTCGGAGCCCGTATCGAGATTCGTCCTCCCCGTACCGCGCGAGAGATCCGACATGACCGAGCTCTATGACGCGATCGGAATGGGCTACGCGCTCCATCGGCGGCCGGATCTGCGCGTGGCTCGCTCGATCGTGGCGGCACTGGATGGTTGCGCTTCCGTCGTCAACGTCGGTGCTGGTTCGGGCTCGTACGAGCCGCGGGATCGGGTCGTCGTCGCCGTCGAGCCGTCCGCGGTGATGATCCGCCAGCGGCCGCGTGACGCGGCGCCCGTTGTGCAAGCCGCGTCGACGGCTCTGCCGTTTCGCGACGGAGCGTTCGACGCGTCGACCGCGATCCTCACCATGCATCACTGGTCCGATTGGCGCTCGGGCGTTCGAGAGATGGCACGCGTGGCGCGCAGCCAGGTCGCGATCTTGACGTGGGATCCGAATGCCACGGGGTTCTGGCTGGTCGACGACTACTTCCCCGAGATCCTCGACACCGACCGCCGCATCTTTCCGTCGATGGCGGACCTGGAGCGCGAGCTCGGCCCCATCCGCGTCGCGCCCGTCCTCGTTCCGCACGATTGCACCGATGGGTTCCTCGGCGCGTACTGGCGCCGTCCGGAGGCGTACTTGGACGACTCCGTGCGGCAAGCGATCTCGGCGTTCCATAAGCTCGGCGACGTCGAACCAGGTTTGACCAAGCTGCGAAGCGACCTCGACAGCGGAGCGTGGCGCCGTCGCCATGCGGGGCTGTCGATGCTCGCGGAACTCGATCTCGGCTACCGACTCGTGACGCGTGCGCGGCCGATGACGTGAACGGCGCGAAGCGGAATCGACGGGCGAAGTCCCCATGCTCGGCGTCGGCACGACGAACGCCGACTCGCGCTCGAGCGGGGCAGCTCGCGCTCGACCGAGGTCGCCGCGGCCCAGCTCGGACCGCACGGCAAAATCCCGCCAAGTCATGTCCACATTTCGTGCCACACTGCGGACCATGCACTCGAGCCGCCTGCTTTCGATCCTGCTCCGCCTCCAAACCGACGGACATGCGTCGGCGGAGGCGTTGGCGCAAGCCTTCGAAGTCTCCGTCCGCACGATCTACCGCGACATGGATGCGCTCGCCGGCGCCGGCGTCCCTGTCGTCGCCGACCGTGGACGGAACGGTGGATTTCGGCTGCAAGGCGGGTATCGCACGCGGCTGACCGGGCTCGATCGCCCCGAAGCCGAGAGTCTGTTCCTCGCTGGAGCGCCGTTCGCGGCGGAGCAGCTTGGACTTGGCGGTGCGCTCGAGACGATGCGCATGAAGCTGCTCGCTGCGCTGCCCGAAGACACGGCACGCGAGGCGCAGCGCGTCGCGGCGCGGTTCCATCTCGATCCGGTCGCGTGGTTCCACGGGCCCGACGAGCAGCGCCGCTTGCCCGAACTCGCAGCCGCCGTGTGGACCGGACGATTGCTGCATCTGCGCTACGACAGCTGGAAAGGGGTCGTCGAGCGCACCGTCGCGCCGCTCGGCCTCGTGCAGAAGGCCGGGCTGTGGTACCTCGTCGCCGCGGTCGACGGACAGCCGCGCACGTATCGCGTCGGGTCGATCGAGAGTCTGCGCGTCGAGGACGTCGCGGCGCCCACGCCGCGCAAGTTCGACCTCCGCCGCTACTGGAAGCGCTTCGCGCGCGACTACGAAGCTCGCATGGCGTCGATGGAAGCGCGCATCAAGGCGCGCCCGGCCGCATTGCGGGCCCTGGGGCGCACGAGTCACGCGCTGGCCGAAGCCGTCGCCGCCGCGGGCGCCGCGGACCGCGAAGGCTGGCACACGTTGCGCATTCCGATCGAGTCGATCGAAGCGGCCGCGGGCGAACTCCTGCGATTCGGTCCCGAAGTCGTGGCGCTCGGACCGCCCGCTCTCGTCGCGACGCTGCGTCGCCGCGTTCGCGAGTTGTCCGCGCTCTACGAGCGCAAATCGCGCTCACGCCGCAAAACATGACATTCCGTGTCAGCATGGGAGTCGACCCTGACGACATCGCGCGCGGACCCCGCCGCAGTGGTGGGTGGTCGCCGCGAGTCCGCGCTCGCGCGTCGAGCGCCCATTCCCGAGGTCTCTCCATGAGTTCCGATGCTCCCACCGATCCGCAGCGCCGAGGGTTGCTCCAGATCGCGGCTGGTTTGGCCGTCGCCGGCTCGCTCGGCACGCGCATCGCGCTCGCCGAAGCCAAGAAGCCCGCGCCGACCGGCAAGCTCGGCGACTTCGACTTCCTGACCGGCGAATGGAAGATCCACAACAAGCAGCCGCGCGCGGGCGGCGGCTTCGAGGAGTTCGAAGGCGAGGCGACCGTGACGTCGATCCTCGGCGGCCTCGTCAGTATCGAGGAGCTGCGCATCCCGGTGCGCGACTTCAGCGGCATGGGGCTGCGCGTGCTCGATCTCGAGTCGAAACTGTGGGCCGACTATTGGGTCAACGCGAAGAGCGGCATCGTCGGATCCGTGCCCGCGTGGGGGAGCTTCGTCGATGGCGTCGGCCTGTGGGACGGCGACGACAAGGACGGCGAAACGCCGATCATCGTGCGCGGCGCGTGGGACCAGATCACGCCGCGCTCGTGCCGTTGGTATCAGGCGGTCTCGCGCGACGACGGCAAGACCTGGGAGGACAGCTGGGTCATGCATTGGACGCGGGTGT
>JBPOIU010000225.1:0-25692 GCA_052034255.1 Planctomycetota bacterium
CGGCGCCCCGGGGGGGGGGGCGGGGGCGCCCCCCCCCCCGCCTCCGCAGAAGGCGGAGCGGCCTTCGGCCGGCCAGTCGGACGGGTCGTAGGGGGCCTTTGGCCCCCTACCTCGCTGAATGCCCGAGCGGGCATTCCTCAAAAGGGCAGGACCCCTAGCACCCGGAACTCGACGTGACGTCGATCGACCAATCCGCCCTCGCCCCGCGTCAGTGCGTTTTCCGCGAGCACGAGCACCTGATCCTTCGCAAGCTGCGTCGGCACGTTCAGCCCATCCGGCAGCGGATACGCCTGTTCGTCGCCGACGCGCCGCGCCTCGCGCTGCGCGCCGTCCACCGCGACGCGGTCCCCGCCTACCGCGACGACGCGCCCGAGATGCAACCTGTTCGCCTCATCGCGCCACAGCACGATGTGCCCGACCTCGACGGCATCCTCGGCGCCGACATGCATCACCACCGCGCGGTCGCCCGCATGGACGTCGAACAGCGGCGACACGCCCTCGGGCAACTTCAACAGCGAATACCGCCAGCCCGAACCGAATACGTAGATCGCGACGATCGCGAGCAGCACCCAGCGCAGAGGTCGCAGCAATCGCTTCGGATCGAACGGAGCGCCCTTCCTCACGATCCTGCCTCCAACGCGGCGCGTAGCGTTCGCGTCGCGCGCTCCGGGTCGGCGGACCCCGCGATGCCGCGCAGCACGGCGACTCCGCACGCGCCCGATCGCACGACGCTCGCCGCGTTCGACGCGTCGATCCCGCCGAGTGCGACGATCGGAACGGACGCCCGGCGCGCGAGTTCACGGAAACGCAGAACTCCCAGCGCGGCGCCCTTTCCCGGCACCGCGAAGACCGGGGCGAGAATCGCGAAGTCGACGACGTCGAGAGCCGCCGCGTCGATCGGATCGTGCTGCGAACTCCCGAGGACGACCTCGCCGCCGACGCGCGCGCGCACGGCGCTGGGCGCTGGCTCATGGCGCCCGAGCTGGAGCGCGTGCGCGCCCGCGGCACACAAATCCGCTTCGGCCCCACTGACGAGCACCGCCGCTCCACTCGCATCGGCGAGCACTCGCACGCGCGTGATCAACTCGCGGAGTTCGCGTGCGGCGCGCTCGCGTTCTCGCAGCCAGATCGCCGTCGCGCCTCCCGCCAGCGCCGCGCGCGCGAACTCCTCGATCGAAGCGAGAGAGCCCCGACCCGGCGACACGGCGATCAGCTTCAGCGTCTGTGGGATGCGCACGCTGCGCAGCGTAGCAGCCCGTTGAAAAAGTCTGCCGCGCAGTCGGGCGAGCACGAACGAGCAGGGCGAGGCGCGCTGACGAGTGCGCATTGGAACGAATGGCGGCGAGGAACCCCGGTCGCGAAGCGACCGATCTCGATGGCGCAAGCCATGCTCGCTCGCAGCCGGCCGAACGCCGGCAGACGTCTTCAACGGGCTGTTCGCCGCGGATCGCGCGCGACGCGGCGTTACAGCTCGCCACTCGGTCGGTGGTGATGACCGTTCGCGTGCGGCTGGTGCCCTTCGAGGAAGATGCCTTCGCGCGCGAGGTCGGCCTCGATGCGCGCGAGATCGGCGCCGTCCTCGACCACGATCGCGGTCGGCGACAAACGCTCGAGCGGCACCCCGAGCTGCGCGAGGCTCTTCAACACCCAGTCCATGATCTCGCGATTGCGGCCGCGCAGCACCGTCATGCGCCGCGCCGACACGAAGCGCACCTTCTGCGCCCATTCCTTGATCGAGTACACGACGTTCTGCGGAATCGCCGCGCGCGCGTTCTCCGACAACACGCGCAGGATCTCCGCGACGTCGAGCCCTTCGGCGATCGCCTTCTCGACCGACGCCTCGGTCACGCGATAGCGATACACGGCATCCGAACTCACGCGCTCCGCGAAGCGATCGAGCCGCGTGATCAGGTCGTAGGTGTCGCCCTCCTCGGGGAACAGCAACACCTCGAAGTCCGGATTGACCATGATCGGCCGACCGGCTGCGGCTTGCTCCGCCGGCAACGTGCGCCCGAGCGCGCGCGCGCCCAGCGGCGTCAACCGCACGGCTTGCACTCGATCGCCCTTGAACGCGAGATCGACGATGCCGAGCAAGTAGAGCCGGTCCTTCAACCAGTGGAACAACGCCTGCCCGAGGCCGACCGAGTCGCGCATCACCGCGGTCGGCGCGTACTGGTAGCGGTTCTGGAACGCGTCACGCACGTGGTCGATCTCGAGGCGCGCCAAATACGCGGCGCGCGCCGCGAACGGAATCGCCATCGCATCGATCCAACGTCCGACTTCCTGCGTCGCCAGGATCGCCAGCAGATGCTCGCGCAACTTCGGCGCGTGGAACGCGTCCCCGTCCTGCATCCGCTCCGTGAACGCCGAGTCGAGCAGGATCTTCAGCTTGCGCTCGAGCGGCTCGATCTCCCAACGCCGCCCCTTCACCGTGATATGCAGTGAACGATCCGGCCGCGTCAGCACGAGCTTGTGCCGCACGCAGAACTCGTAGATGTAGTCGAACGCGTCGAGGCCGCCCAATTCGGGCTTCTTCGACAGGATGAAGTCGTCGGACAGCTTCTTCGTGACGGTGCGGTAGATCTGCCCGCTCAGCGTCAGCCGAATGCGGTTGTGCGCGACGAACGACAAGAAGTTCGCGATGTCCGAGATCAAGTCGACGCCGCACGTGCGGAGCTCGTCGATCTCGGTCGACGGATCGGCGCAGAACTCGCGCCGGAACACCTCGACGACCTCGTCGAACAACACCAGCGTGTCGTCGAATTGGTTGATGCCGTACTCACCGAGCGCGAGATGGCGCACGGTGCCGAGCACCAGCGATTCCAGCGCGCGCTTGAAGCGCCGGCGATCCCAGCGCGGCGCGCCCTTGCGCGCGCGTTCGTAGACCGACTTCGGCGCGAAGCCGCCGGCCTCGGCGACGACGATGCGCACGACTTCGAGCAGTTCGGGCTCGAGCTTGCGCAAGCGACTCGCGATTTCGTCGGGTTCACCGATGCGCGCCAGCAGCGGTTCGAGCTCGGCCGCGCCGGTCGGCTTCGTCAGCACCACGTCGAGCCCGGGCAGATCCTGCGCGAACGCGTGCTTCGCGTACTCGCGGACGTGGAACAGAGCGGCCAGCGGGCATTCTTCGTCCCACAGGAACGCCGACAGCACGTCGCCGAGGTCTTGCGGCACGGCGAACGAGAGGTCGGCGTCGCCGTTCTTCCCGCGCTCGCCGAGGCAGAACACGAAGCCGCGCTTTTGCAGCGCGTTCAACGCCGCTTCGACTTCGTACTGGCTCATGTAGTTGAACAGCCGCGAGCCGAGCACTTGTTCGCGGTTCGCGGTGTAGCCGTCGTCGCGGAGCAGGAACTTCAGCAGGTCGACCAGCTTGCGCGACAGGAACTTGAGGCGTTTGCGGACCGCCTCTTCCTCGGTCATGACGACCTTCAGCAACGCGACCAGTTCCTCGGACGTCTTCGGCGCGGGTCCGTTGCCGTCCCAGAACGCGAAGTACTCGGACAGCTCCGCGCGCGACCGCTCGCGCAACAGTTGTTCGAGGCTGGGTGCCCTTCGGGCTCGCACCGCTTCAGCCATGGCATTCGACTTCCGGCATGTCCTGATCGACGTCGCGGATCTCGTAGGCGTAGCCCTGTTCCGTCAGGAACAGTTGGCGGTGATTCGCGAACTCCGACTCCTTCGATTCCCTCGTCACGAGGGTGTAGAACCACGCGGAAGAGCCGTTCGATTTCGGCCGCAAGATGCGACCGAGCCGCTGCGCCTCTTCCTGCCGTGATCCGAAGGTTCCGGAGACCTGGATCGCCACCGATGCATCCGGCAGGTCGATTGCAAAGTTGCCCACCTTACTGACCAGCAGAACCGGAATCTCCCCCTCGCGAAAACTCTTGTAGAGCCGTTCACGGTCCTTGTTCGGGGTCTTGCCGGTGATCAGCGGCGCGGCGAGGCGCTCCGCCAGCAGGTCGAGCTGATCGATGTACTGCCCGATGATCAGCACGCGTTCGCCTTTGTGCCGCTCGAGCAATTGGCGCACGATCGGCTCCTTCGCCGGATTCTCCGACGCCAGCCGGAACTGCTGCCGCGGCGAACTGCTGAGGTACTCGTGCTTCATGTCGTCGGGGATCGGGACGCGCAGCTCGATGCAGCGCGCCGTCGCGATGAACCCCTGGCGCTCCAGCACCTTCCACGGGACGTCGAACTTCTTCGGTCCGATCAGCGAGAAGACTTCATCCTCTTTCTTGTCTTCCCGGACCAGCGTGGCGGTGAGCCCGAGTCGGCGCGTGGCCTGGATCTCGGCGGTCACGCGGAAGACCGGCGCCGGCAGCAGATGCACTTCGTCGTAGACGACGAGCCCCCACGGATTGGCCGAGAACAAGTCGAAGTGCACGAACGGATCGGTCTTCTTCCGCCGGTACGTGAGGATCTGATAGGTCGCGATCGTCACCGGCTTCACCAGCTTCGATTCGCCGGTGTATTCGCCGATCTGATCCTCGGGGATGTCCGTCTTGTCGAGGATCTCGTTCTTCCATTGGCGCACGGCGACGACGTTCGTCGTCAGGACCAACGTATGGGTCTGCAGGCGTTCCATGCACGACAGGCCGACGACCGTCTTGCCGGCGCCGCACGGCAGCACGATCACGCCGGAGCCGCCCTTCTCGCTGCCGCCGGCCCAGAACACGTCGGCGGCCTCGACCTGATAACGCCGCAACGCGAAGTCCAGTCCGGAGCGCGCGACGCCGCGGAAACCGAAGCGCAGCGGCGCGCCCGCCGAGTAGCCGGCGAGATCCTCGACCGGGTAGCCGATGCGGATCAGCGCCTGCTTGACCTCGCCGCGGAACTCCGGCGGCACGACGACCACCGCCTCGTCGGCGGTCTTCACGATCAGCTTCTTCACCGACGGGTTCTTCACCAAGTCGGGCAGCAACCCCTTCTCGGTCGACGTCAGCACGATGCCTTCGGCGCGGCGCTCGAGGCGCAGCATGCCGAACTTGCGGATGTTCTCGCGCACGTCGCGCTCGACGTTTTGCGGCACCGGATAGCGCGCGTGCGCGCGTAGGAACTCGAGGATCGCGTCGGCGCCGAGCCCCGCGGCCGCGGCGTTCCAGATCGACAACGGCGTGATGCGGTACGTGTGGAAGAACTCCGGCGACTTCTCCAGTTCGGCGAACAGCGACAGGAAATCACGACACTCGGCGAAGCCGGGCGACGCGACCTCGAGCAACACCGTGCGGTCCCCTTGGACCGTCAGCGACCGGACGTCGGGACTTTGCGCGTTCATGCGTTCGCCTCTCCCGCCTTGCGCGCGAGCTTCAGATCCCGTTTCAGGAATCGACCGGTGTCCGAGTTCGCACACTTGGCGACGTCTTCCGGCGCGCCCTGCGTCAGCAACCGACCGCCCTCCTCACCACCGCCCGGGCCGAGATCCACGATCCAGTCCGCACTGCGAATGACTTCGGGGTTGTGCTCGATGACGACGATCGTGTTGCCGGCGTCGACCAATCGACCGAGGACTTCGAGCAGACGCGCCGTGTCGTCGACGTGCAGGCCCGTCGTCGGTTCGTCGAGCAAGTACAGCGTCGAGCCCTGCTCGGCCTTGCCGAGCTCGGCCGCGAGCTTCACGCGCTGCGCCTCGCCGCCGGACAGTTGGGTCGCGGGCTGCCCGAGGCGCAGGTAGCCGAGGCCGACGTCGTGCAGCAGTTGCATCGTGCGTTGGATCGCGCGGTGGTTCTGGAAGAACTCCAATGCGCCGTCGACCTCGAGATCGAGCACTTCCGCGATCGACTTGCCGCCGTACGTGACCGCCAGCGTTTCGCGATCGAAGCGCTTGCCGTCGCAGATCTCGCACGGAACGTAGACGTCGGACAGGAAGTGCATCTCGATCTGCACGAAGCCCTTGCCCTCGCACGCCGCGCAGCGCCCGCCCGCTTGATTGAACGAGAAGCGCTTGGCGGTGAAGCCCTTCATGCGCGCTTCCGGCGTCGACGCGAAGATCGCGCGGATCCGATCGAAGACACCGGTGTACGTGGCGGGGTTCGAGGCAGGCGTCGGGCCGAGCGGGCTCTGGTCGACGACGATCATCTCGTGGATCGACTTCGGCATGTGGAGCGCGGAGAACGGCTCCGCCCCGCGCGCTTCCCCCGCGAGCCGCAAGCGCAGCGCGGGCTCGAGCACGTCCATCACCAGTGTCGACTTGCCGGAACCCGATACGCCGGTGACGACCGTCAACGCGCCGATCGGGAAGGTGACGTCGATGCCCTTCAGGTTGTGCAACCGCGCGCCCTTCACCTCGATCGCGCCGCGATCGACCGCACGTCGCTTCGCCGGCAGCGCGATCCGCCGCTCGCCGCGCAGATAGAGCCCGGTGATCGAGTCCGGGTGGCGCTCGATCGCGGCGAGATCGCCGGACGCGACGATCGTGCCGCCGCGCACGCCCGCACCGGGCCCGACGTCGATCACGTGATCCGCCGCGCGGATGACGTCGAGGTCGTGTTCGACGACGAGGATCGTGTTGCCCAGGTCGCGCAGGCCGGCGAGCGTCGTCAGCAGTCGCTTCGTATCACGCGGATGCAGACCGATCGTCGGCTCGTCGAGCACGTAGAGCACGCCGACCAGTCGATTGCCGAGCTGCGTCGCGAGGCGGATGCGCTGCCCTTCGCCGCCCGACAACGTCGCCGACGTGCGATCGAGCGTCAGGTAGCCGACGCCGACGTCTTCCAAGACTTGCAGGCGGTTCAGGACTTCGCGCTTCAGTTCCGCAGCCACCTTCGCCGCGCCGCCTTGCAGGTCGAGTCCACCGAACCACGCCAGTGCGTCGCGCACGGACAGGCGCGACAGCTCCGGCAACGTGCGCTCGGCGACGCGTACGGCCGACGCGAACGGGTTCAGGCGACCGCCGTCGCACGCGGGACACACGCCTTCACGCATCAGCGGCGCCAAGCGCGTGCGCCACCACTTGCCATCGGGGCTGTTGCGGTACTTGCCTTCGAAGTACGGCACGAGTCCCGGCCACACTTGCTCGAAGCGCATCTCGCGTTTCGAGGTGCGGCTCGCGCGCACCAGGTGGATCGACAGCGGCTGCGCGTGGCCGTACAGCAGCGCGTCGCGCGCCCGCTGCGGCAGCTTCGCGAACGGCGTCTTCAGCGAGACGTCGAGCGCCTTCGCCAACGCCGTGAACACCGGCATCAACTCGAAGTAGTACTTCGAGATGTCGACGTCCCACGGCGGCGCCAACGCGCCGGCGGTGAACGGCTTGTCGGGCCTTACGAGCAACGCGCCGACGTCGAGCCGCTGCGCCAGCCCGATGCCATCGCACGCGGGGCACGCGCCGAGGTGCGAGTTGAACGAGAACAGGCGCGGATGCAGCTCCCCGTCCTGCGCTTCGCCGTGTTCGACGCAGACCGGTTTGTGCGTCAGCCACGTGGAGTTGCCGGCTTCGTCGCGCACCAGAGCGAGGCCGTGGGTACGCGCGTACGCTTGTTCGATCGCGTCGGACACGCGTGCGCGCTCGTCGCCCTTCGGCGCCAAGCGGTCGATCACCAGATCGATCGAACGCGTCGCGCGCGGCGGTTTCGCCCCGAGCTCGTCCAGTCGCAGTTCGGTGTCGTCGACGACGATGCGCGCGAAGCCGGCTTGGCGCAACGCGTCGAACGCGGCCACTGCGTCGGCGGCCGCCGCGTGCGGCAGCGCGATCGCGGATTCCGCGCGCCACAGCGGCGCCAACACGCGAATGCGGCGACCGCGATACGCGTCGAGCACCGCACCGGCCGCCACGCTCGGCGGTTGCGCGCGCAACGGCGTGGCGCACTTCGGGCAGTGCGCGATACCGACGCGCGCGAACAGCACTCGCAAGTAGTCGTGGATCTCGGTCGACGTGGCGACCGTCGAGCGCGGGTTCTTCGATGCCGCCTTGCGGTCGATCGCGATGGCCGGCGCCAGACCTTCGATGCGGTCGACCGGCGCTTTGTCCATGCGGGCGAGGAAGCGCCGCGCATAGGTCGACATCGATTCCACGAAGCGCCGCTGCGCCTCGGCGAAGATCGTGTCGAACGCCAGCGACGTCTTGCCCGAACCCGACAAGCCGGTGACGACCGTCAACTTGCCGTGCGGGATCTCGACGTCGACGGACTTCAAGTTGTGGCACGTGGCGCCGAACACGCGCAGCGCACGGCCGTCGTCGACGTCGGCTTCGCGTACGACGCCGTTCTGCGGCGCCTCGAGCGGAGCGAGGTACGCGGCGAGCTCGCGCCCAGTCAGCGAACGCTTCGCTTTGACGATCTGGTCCGGCGTGCCGCAGAACACCAGTTCGCCGCCGCCCTTGCCGCCCTCCGGACCGAGATCGAGCACCCAGTCCGCGACCTTCACCACGTCGAGGTTGTGCTCGATGACGACGACGGTGTTGCCGCGTTCGACCAGTTGCTGCAGCGCACCGAGCAGCTTCTCGACGTCGGCGAAATGCAGGCCGGTCGTCGGCTCGTCGAGCAGGTACAGCGTCCGGCCGGTGCCGGGGCGCGCGAGTTCGGTCGCGAGCTTGAGACGCTGCGCCTCGCCGCCCGACAGCGTCGTCGCGGTCTGGCCGAGCGCCATGTAGCCGAGACCGACGCCGAGCAACGTGTCGAGGATGCGCGCGAGCGGCGGGACCGCGCCGAAGAACTCGGCCGCTTCCGCGATCGTCAGCTCGAGCACGTCGCGAATGCTCTTGTCCTTGTACGTGATCTCGAGCGTCTCGCGGTTGTAGCGCCGTCCCGCGCACGCGTCGCACGGGATCTCGACGTCGGCGAGGAAGCTCATCTCGACCAGCTTCACGCCCGCGCCTTCGCATTCCTCGCAACGGCCGCCCGGCACGTTGAACGAGAACCGGCCCTTGGCGTAGCCGCGGACCTTCGCCTCGGGCTGCCCGGCGAACAGATCGCGGATCAAGTCCATCGCGCCCGTGTACGTCGCGGGATTGCTGCGCGGCGTGCGGCCGATCGGCGATTGGTCGATCTCGATGACCTTGTCGACGTGCTCGAGTCCTTCGATCGAGTCGTGCGCGCCGACCGGTTCGCGCGCACCGTGCAACTCGGCGGCGAGCGCACGCTTCAACACGAGGTCGACCAGCGTCGACTTGCCGGAGCCCGAAACTCCGGTCACGGCGACGAAGCAGCCGAGCGGGATCGCGACGTCGATGCCCTTCAAGTTGTGTTGGCGCGCGCCGCGCACGACGAGACGCGCGCCGCTGCCCTTGCGCCGCGCCGCGGGGACCGCGATCGCGCGCTCGCCGCGCAGGTAGCGCGCGGTGATCGAGCTCTGCGAGCGCCACACCTTCGCCGGAGTGCCCACCGCGACGACTTCGCCGCCCTCGCGACCCGCCCCCGGTCCGACGTCGACCAGCACGTCGGACGCCAACATCGTGTCCCGATCGTGTTCGACGACGAGCACCGTATTGCCGCGATCGCGCAACTGGCGCAGCGTCTCGATCAGACGATGGTTGTCGCGTTGGTGCAGACCGATCGACGGCTCGTCCAGCACGTAGAGCACGCCCTGGAGGTGCGCGCCGACCTGCGTCGCCAAGCGCACGCGCTGCGCTTCTCCGCCCGACAGCGTGGCCGCACCGCGATCGAGCGGCAGATACGCCAGCCCCACGTCGACGAGGAATTGCAGGCGAGTGCGGATCTCCTTCATGACCTGGCGACCGACCAAGTCCTCACGCGCCGTGAGCTTCACGCCGCGCAAGGTCTCATCGAGTTCACCGATCGTGGTCGCGGCGAAGTCCGTGATCGAGCGCTCGCGGAAACGCACGGCGCGCGCTTCGGGGCGCAAGCGCGTGCCGGCGCACGCCGAGCACGTCGTCGTCGCCATGAACTTCTCGACGTGCGGCGACTTCGTCATGCGCCAGAACTTCTCCATCGCCGGCAGCACGCCTTCGACCGGCCGATGGTCTTCCCCCTTCACCACGCGACCGTCCTCGGTCTCGTATTCCCAGCGCAGGCGGACCTTCTCCTCGCCGGAGCCGTGGAGCAGCACGTCCTTCTGTTTGCGCGTCAGCGTCTTCCACGGTTGATCGAGCGTGAACCCGAAGTGTTGCGCGACGCGCTTCAGCGATTCGGGGCCGAGCCGGGCGTACGCGAGGTAGCCGGTCTTCGTCATCGCCTTCAGCGCACCCTGCGCGATCGACAGGTTCTCGTCCTCGATCAGCAGCGCGGGATCGAACGTGCGCCGCAGTCCGAGGCCGTTGCACTCGGGACACGCGCCGTACGGCGAGTTGAACGAGAACAGGCGCGGCTCGAGATCGGGGAAGTCGGTGCCGCACGCCGAGCACGAGCGCTTGGCCGAGAACTCGACGTGCTGGTCGTCGATCAGCGCCGCAACCACGCCGTTCGTCAACTTCAACGCCTGCTCGACGGCTTCGGCGATGCGCCCGGCCTTGTCCTTCGCACCGACCAAGCGATCGACGACGACTTCGATCGTGTGCTTCACGTAGCGCGAGAGCTTGATCTCCTCGTCGAGGCGACGCTCGGTGCCGTCGACGCGGGCGCGCACGAATCCCTTCAGACGCAACTGCTCGAGTTCCTTGCGGTACTCGCCCTTGCGGCCCTGGATGACCGGCGCGAGTACCTGCAGCCGCTTGCCGTCCGCCGATGCGACCAGGCGATCCGCGATCTGGTCCTTCGTCTGGGCCGCGAGCTCCTTGCCGCAGCCCGGGCAGTGCGGAGTGCCGAGGCGCGCGAACAGCAACCGCAGGTGGTCGAAGATCTCGGTGATCGTGCCGACCGTCGACCGCGGGTTGCGGTTCACGGTCTTCTGGTCGATCGAGATCGTTGGGGACAGGCCCTCGACGTGGTCGACGCGCGGCTTCTCGACGTTGCCGAGGAACTGGCGCGCGTAGGACGACAATGACTCGACGAAACGGCGCTGGCCCTCTTGGAAGATCGTGTCGAACGCCAGCGACGACTTCCCCGACCCCGACACGCCGGTGATCGTCGTGAGGGAGCCGCGGGGGAGTCGGAGATCGACTCCCTTCAGATTGTGCTCGCGGGCGCCTTGAACGACGATTTCGCGCAGAACCATGGATCCGGGTGCACCGAGTTGCCGCGTCGGGATACGAACCGCGACACTCTAGTGCGGGCTCGCGGGGCGACGGAAGGGGATGCCGGCGAAGCCGGACGATCTCCGGGGCCAGGTCGTTCCGCCGCTGCATCTGCCCGCTTGTCTCGCGGCGGGCGTTGCGTTGGAATGCCGCCGCGACGGATCCGTGGGAGGTGCCGGCCTCTTGGTTACCAGGACACGCAAAGCCTTGAGAATCGACTCTCTCGACGTGCATGAGAAGACGATCCGCAAAGTGCTGATCGTGATGCCGGCGTACAACGCCGAGAACACCGTCGAGCGCACGTGGCGCGACATCCCGAAGCAGTATCAGGGCGACGTCCTGCTGGTCGATGACGTGTCCCGCGACGGCACCGTCACCAAGGCGCGTTCGCTCGGCATCGACGTGATCGTCCACGAGAAGAATGGCGGCTACGGCGCGAACCAGAAGACCTGCTACCGCGAGGCGCTGAAGCGCGGCGCGGACGTCGTGGTCATGCTCCATCCCGACTACCAGTACGACGGCCGCGTCATCGACGCGATGCTGACGTTCCTGCGGCTCGGCATCTGTGACGTCGTGCTCGGCTCGCGCATCCGTACGCGGCGCGAAGCACTGGCGGGCGGCATGCCGTGGTGGAAATACCTCGCGAACCGTTTGCTGACGTTCGGGGAGAACGTCTGCTTGGGCCAGAACATCGGCGATGCGCACACCGGCATGCGCGCGTACACGCGCGAAGTCCTCGAGACCGTGCCGTTCGAGAACAACTCGGACAATTTCGTGTTCGACTCGCAGTTCATCGCGCAGTGCGTGCACTTCGGGTTCCGCATCGGCGACGTGCCGGTGCCGACCCGCTACTTCTCGGAAGCGTCGTCGATCGACTTCACGCGCAGCATGCGCTACGGCTGGCACACCGTGTGGACCATGCTGCAGTTCCTGCTGCAGCGCATGGGGCTCGGGCGCTTCGATTTGTTCCGCGCCAAGCCCAGCACCGAGCCGCGTCCGCAGTGAAACGCGTCGTCCTCGTCCTCGCGCTCGCGCTGCTGATCGCGAAGGCCGTCGCCGCGGCGCGACTCGGGTTGTTCGGCGACGAGGCGTTTTACTGGCAATGCGCGCAGCGGCTCGATTGGGCGTACGCCGATCATCCGTTCATGACCGCCGGTCTGGTGCGCGTCGGCACGCTGCTGTTCGGTGACACGACGTTCGGTGTGCGCGCCGCGTTCCTGGCGCTCGGAGCGCTGATCCCGTGGCTGCTGTGGCGACTCGCTCAGCCGTTGGTCGGCGACCGCGACGGCGTCGCGGCGGTCGGCATCGGCTTGATCTCGCTCGGTCTCACGTTCCACGGCGTGTTGGCGATCCCCGACACGCCGCTGCAAGTGTTCACGCTCGCGTCATTGGTGGCCGCGCAATCGGCGCTGCGCACCGACTCCAAACGCGCGTGGATCGTCGCGGGTCTCTGCGGCGCGCTGGCGCTGACGACGCATTTGCGCGCCGTGCTCCTGCCGGCGGCGCTCGGCGCGTTCCTGTTGTTCACGCGCACGGGACGCGCGAAGCTGCGCGGCCCCGGACCGTGGCTCGGCCTATTGGCGCTGTTGCCCGGACTGCTGCCGGTGCTGATCCACAACCTGCAACTCGACTGGGCTCCGCTGCGCTATCAGGGCCAAGGCCGCCACGGTGAGGGCTTCTCGTGGAACGGTCTGGTCGAGCACGTGCTCGGGCAGATCGCGGTGACGTCCGGTCCGCTGTGGTTCGCCTATCTCGGCGCGTTCGGCGTCGCGTGGAAGCGCGCACGCGCCGGGGACGCAGCGGCCGGCTTGGCGCTCGCGTTCACGCTGGTCCACATCGGACCGTTCCTCGTGCTGAGTCCGATCACCGACCGCGAGCACACCACCGTGCTGTGGACGGCCGTCGGCTTCCTGCCGTTGACGCCGTTCGTCGTGCCGACGTTGCGGGCTTGGTCCGCTGCCGGCGCCGCGGCCTGGCGTCGGCTCTGCGCGAACGCGCTACCGGCGTGCGCGGCGTTGGTGGTCGTCGTCGCGATGTTCGAGCTCGCGACGCACGCCCTCGGCATCGACGCGTTCGTCGATCCGTTCGCCGGTTGGGCGGAGACCGCGGCGGCGACGCGCGAGCGCTTGCCCGGGGCCGCGGCCGGCAGCCGCCCCATCGTCGTCGCCGACAACTACAAGCTCGGCGCGCAACTCGACTTCTACTTGCACGACGCGGCCGACGTGTTCGTGCTCGATCACCCGAAGAACCGCGAGCACGGGCGGCAATCGCAGTACGCGCGGTGGCGGCGCGACGAGTCCGGACTCGCGGCGCGCGCGGGCGCCGATGCCGTGGTCGTCTGGGAGCGCAGCGAGACCTCGAGCAAGGAGCGCAAGACGCGCCGTCGCACGATCCTCGCGCATTTCGAAGCGACGACCGAGTCCGGCGAACTGGTGCAGGAGTTCGGGGACTCCCGCCGTCAGTTCAAGTTCTTCGGCGGGCACGGAGTGCTGGCGATCCCGAAGCCAGTCGTCACCGACGACGCGCCGGACGACGCGAACGACGACGGCAAATAGCCGCGGCTCCGCGCGCCGCGCGAACTTCACCGCTCGCACGGTTCGGTCGAGGACGTCTCACCACGCGATCGCCGTAACTCGTGAATCGTGGTTCGGCATCCGTTTTGTGATCGGTCGGCCGCGATGGAGCTCGGCCATCGCGGAGGCCGATCATGAGCATCACGCATGTCTTGTCGCGCGCGGTCGACGTCGCGCACACCTATGAAGATGTCCGCACGGCCGCGCAACGCATGTCGGCTCGGCGCGTCGGCACGCTGGTCGTCGTCGACGACTTCGGCAAGCCGATCGGGATGCTGACCGATCGCGACCTCGCGCTGCGTGTGCTCGGACTCGGTTGGGACGCGGCGCTGACGACCGTCGGCGACGTGATGACACCGCACCCGGTCGTGGTTTCCGAACACAGCCCACTGGAACGCGCGCTGGCTTTGATGCGCAAGCACGGTGTCCGGCGCGCCCCCGTCGTAGGAACGAACGACCGGCTGATCGGCGTGATCAGTCTCGACGACATCGTGCGTTGGCTGTCGCGTCAGCTCAGCGACGTGCGTCGCATCCTCGCGGCGACCTCACCGCGGCGGCTGTCCCAGGTCCATCCGGAGATCCACACATGAAGACCACCAAGGAACGCCTCGACGCCCTCACGGCCCGCGACCTGATGATCGACGAGGTGATCACGATCGACGCGGACGCATCGATCGAAGACGCGGTGCGCATCCTCGACGAAGATCACGTCAGCGGTCTGCCGGTGATCGACGGGAACGGCAACTTGGTCGGGATGATCACGAGTCACGACCTCGCGCGCATCGAACACGAACGCGACGGCGGAATCTCGCCGCGCCCGGCCGAACCCACGCTCGCCGACGTGCTCGACGATGCGGACGAGGACGACGAAGTAGTGCAGTCGGACGAGGGCTT
This sequence comes from Planctomycetota bacterium, assembly GCA_052034255.1. Classification (GTDB taxonomy): domain Bacteria; phylum Planctomycetota; class B15-G4; order B15-G4; family JADJEK01; genus JADJEK01. The sequence goes on from JBPOIU010000225.1 coordinate 14,530, forward strand.
CGCCGACGCAACCGTGCGTGAGTTCATGACGCCGACCGTCATCACGGTCGCGCCGACGGCCACGTTGAAGCAGGTCTGCTCGGTGCTCGCGCGCGAGAACATCCACCGCGTCGTCGTGACGGAACGCGGCAAACTGGTCGGCATCGTGACCACGACCGACATCGTGCGCCGCCTCGCGGACGAGCTGTAGCCGGCGGAGCCGCCGGATTCACCAGGCGCACGTTCCAGACCATGACTGCCCCAGGCAATCATGGTCTGGCCTCATGCGGCCCTCGCCGCGATCCAACCGCCGCCGCCCCCGAACGCAATTGCCGGCGGCAATCCTGTCCGGCTACCCGGACGAACTTGCCGGCGGCAATCCTGTCCGGCTACCCGGACGAACTTGCCGGCGGCAATCCTGTCCGGCTACCCGGACGAACTTGCTGGCGGCAATCCTGTCCGGCTACCCGGACGAACTTGCCGGCGGCAATCTTGTCCGGGTGCACCCCTTTCGTGCAGCGGAGTTACGGCGACTCGTCCGAGGTTTGGACGCTCTCAGTCGTCCGGAATGACCGCGTCGAACAGCCATGCGCGCAGTAGCGCGCGGGTCGCGGCCTCGTCCTCCGCGTGCGTCGCCGCGAAGTCGATGAACTCGTCGACGGTCGCGTTGCCGTGCTTCTTCGCGTCGTGCCACGCGCGGAGCAGGTCGAAGAACGGCTCGTCACCGAGCTGTCCACGCAGCGCATGCAGCACCAATGGACCGCGCTGGTAACTCGGCGTGCCGAACAACTGGCGCACGCCGGGGTCTCCGCTCGGCGCCGCGCGTGATCGGCGCGCGATCTCACGTGCCTGGCGAACCTCCTGCTCGAGGGCGCTCCGACCGCTCTCGTGTTCGACCCACAGCCAAGCTCCGTATTCGGCGAAGCCCTCCGACAACCAGATGTCCTGCCAACGCGCAACCGACACGCTGTTGCCGAACCACTGATGCGCGAGCTCGTGCGCGACGGTCGTGATCGAACTACCAGTCCCCTGGCCATACGCGGGTCGACCCTGCGTCTCGAGCGCCGCCGGAATCGGCAAGGACGTCAACACGCCGCCGATCGTCGCGAACGGATACGGCCCGAACTTGGTCTCGAGGAACGCGACGATCTCGCCGCTGCGCTCCATCGCCGCGAAGCGTTTCGCCGGAGCGCCCTTCGGCACGTGCAGCACGACTTCGCGACCGTCGTCCATCGGGATGCGTTTCTCGTCGAGCTCCGCGATCGCCAGCGTGACCAAGTACGTCGCCATCGGCTCCGGCGACGACCACGAGTACGTGACGCCTGCGTCGCCTTCCGTCGTCCCGACCAGCGTGCCGTTCGCGACGGCTTGGTAGGGCTTCGGGACCGTCAAGTCGAACGTGTAGGTCGCCTTGTCGGAGGGATGGTCGTTGCACGGGAAGAAGCCCGCCGATCCGCCGGGCTCCGACATCACCCAGATCGAATCACCGTGCCAGAACCAGCCCACGCCCTCGACGGGCACCGCGGGATCGGGCACCACGTCCGGCTCGCCGTGGTAGCGCACGACGACGTCCACCTCGGCATCCGCGCGCAACGGCTGCGCCGGCTCGATCGTCAACTCCCGCGCGGCGCGCGTGAACGTGGCCGCCGCGCCGCCGACGTCGATGCCGTCGACGTCGAGACCGATGAAATCGAGGTTGAAGGCCGCTCGCTCCTCGGTCGCGCGCACCTTCAACGTCGCGACGCCGACGACTTCGTTCGCCGACGGATCGATCCGTAGATCGAGGTCGTACGCGAGCACGTCGATGCCCGGATTGCCGTAGTCGGGGTAGTAGCGATCCCCGACGCCGGTCGAGTCCGACAGCACGAACGCCAGCAGACCGACCCACCAAGCTCCGACGCTCATCGCCATCGCCTCCGCCGCGTGCGCGGCAATCGCTTCCGTCGAACCGGCGTTCGCCGGAAAACCTTTCCGTCGGCGAGGCCGCTCCGGCAGCCCTCCGAGAACGCCTCCGGTCACTCTAACCACCCCTCGGGACGAGAGTTCGGGTGCGTCCCCGTGATTTCCGCGGCGATTGGCATCGGGTTCGCCATGGAAGACCGGACCCCCAGGAGAACGGTATGGACAGCGGATCACTTCATGCAGCGGCGGCGCTCGACGTCCTGAGCCGCATGCACGACGTGCGTGCGCAGAACATCGCCAACGCCGACACCACCGGTTACCGCCGGCGCGTGGCGACGGCCGATGCGTTCTCGAACTCGCTGCGCAAAGCGTCGGGCATGACGTTGCCGGACCTCGCCGAAGACGTCGACTTCACCCAGGGCGAACTCAAGTCGACCGATTCCCCGAACGACCTCGCGATCTCGGGTCCGGCGTTCTTCGCGCTCGAGACCGCGCAAGGCACGCGCTACACGCGCAACGGCGCGTTCAACACCAACGCCGAGGGCTTCTTGGTCTCGGCCGACGGCGCGCGCGTGCTCGGCCAGGGCGGACCGATCCAGGTCGATCCGACGCAGGGCCCGATCTCGGTCCAAGCGAGCGGCGCGATCATCCAGAACAACGCCGAAGTCGGCCGGCTGAAGCTGGTCGAGTTCGGCAACGTGCGCAAGTTGATCGCCGATCGAGACGGCCGCTTCCGCGAGGACTCGGGCAGCGAGCCGCGCGACGCGGGCACGTCCACCGTCCAGCAGGGCTACCTCGAACGCGCGAACGTCAACGTCATCGACGAGATGGTCCAGATGATCGCCGGCTTCCGCGCGTTCGAAGCCGCGCAGAAGGCGCTGTCGAGCATCGACCGCATCCGCCAGGAAGCGACGAACCCGCGCGCCTGACCGCGACGCGACTCCCGACACGCACCCACCGAACACACGACGCGAACGGAAACCGAGGCAGGAGAACACGACCATGATGAAGGCGCTGTACACGGCGGCGACGGGCATGAAGGGCCAGCAGATGACGGTCGACGTCATCTCGAACAACATCGCCAACGTCAACACGGCCGGGTTCAAGCGCAGCCGGGTCAACTTCCAGGACCTGCTGTACGTGAACCTGCAGAAGCCCGGCGACTCGTCGATCGGGGTCCAGAGCCCGACCGGACTCGAGATCGGATCCGGCGTCCGCGCCGTGTCGACGACGCGCGTGTTCACACCCGGCGTGATGGAAGGCACGAATCGCGAGCTCGACGTCGCGATCATGGGTGACGGCTTCTTCCAGGTGACGATGCCCGACGGCACCACCGGTTACACGCGCGACGGCTCGTTCCACCTCGACTCGCAGCTCCAGATGGTCACGTCGCAGGGCTACCGCATCGAGCCCGCGATCACCGTCCCGACCGACACGCAATCGGTTTCGATCGGCGCCGACGGCGTCGTCACCGTCACGACCGCGGCGAGCCCGGACACGCCGACGCAAGTCGGCACGATCCAGTTGGCGCGCTTCGCGAACCCCTCGGGCCTCGAAGCGTCGGGAACGAACATCCTGCGCAACTCGGCCGCGTCGGGCACGCCGACGCCGGTCACGCCGGGCACCGAAGGCACCGGCGCGCTGTCGCAGTACTACCTCGAACGGTCGAACGTCGACGTCGTGTCGGAGCTCGTGAACCTGATCGTCGCGCAGCGCGCGTACGAAGTGAACTCGCGCGCGATCCGCACCGGCGACGAGATGCTGAGCCAAGTCAACGGGCTGGTGCGCTGATGGCGCCGCTCCTGTCCATGCTGGCGCTGGTCGTGGCGCTCGGCGCCGAGACCGCTCCGCTGCGGATCACGCTGCGTCCGGAAGCCACGGTGCGCGGCACGCGCATCGAGTTGCGCGACGTCGTGACCGCGGATGCGGCGGCGGCGCTGCAAGCCGACGCCCTGGCCTTCGACCTCGGTCGTTCGCCATCGCCCGGCTATGCGCGTTCGATCACGACCGACGCGATCAAACTCGCGTTGGCCGGGACGTCGATCCAATGCGCCGGGCCGAACGAGTGCCTGGTGCGCACCGAGACCGCGACGATCAAGTCGGACGAACTGCTGGCCTGCGCGGAAGCGTTCTTGCGCAAGAACGCCGCGCCGCCGGCCGACGCGCAGATCGAGGTCCAGCGGGCGCCCTTCGACACGCAAGTCCCCTACGGCCGCACCGGCCGCGAGCTGCGTCCGCGCTTCCACACCGGCGCGTCGGGTCGCGGTCCGATCGCGATCGACGTCGACGTGCTGGTCGACGACAAGCTGCAAGTGGTCGTGCCGTTGACGTTCCTGGTCCGCACGTTCGCGCAAGTCCACGTACTCGCCGAACCGCTGCAAAAGGGCGACGTGCTCGACGCGCGTCATCTGCGTGTCGAACGCGTCGAGACCACGACGATCGGCGGACGCGCGTTCGTCGACCCGAAGGCGTTCGTCGGTCAGGTCGCGCTGCGACCGTTGACCGCCGGCGCGACACTGACCGCGCGTGATTTCGCGGCGCCGATCGTGGTGCAGAAGAACTCGACGGTGACGATCGTGTTCGCGCGCGGCCAGCTCCGCGCCGAAGCGTTCGGCATCGCGAAGAACTCCGGCGCCATCGGCGACGCGATCCACGTCGAGAACCAAACTACCAAACGCGTCGTGGTCGGCCGTGTCGCCGGCCCCGGCCTGGTCCAACTCAACCCGTGAGGCACCTCATGAAGCTCCGCACCTTGGTCATGCTCGGGACCTTGCTCGCATCGTGCGCCGCGACCGCGGACGTCCACGCCCAGTCCCTCTACCAGCGCGGGCGCAAGAACCACGTGTCGTGGATCTCGGACAATCGCGCGCATCGCGTCGGCGACATCCTGACGATCATGGTCAGCGAACACTCGAAGGTCGAAGACGACGCGGAGGCCAAGTTCGACAAGTCGTCGGCGGCGAAGGCCGAGATCACGAGCTTCCAGCCGTATCCGGACATCGCGAAGGACGTGCTGCCGATGGAGTGGAGCTCGAGCCGCACGTTCGACGGCAAGGCGGAAGTCGATCGCGAGGGCAAGTTCGACACGAAGATCACCGCGACGGTGATCGACGTCCAGCCGAACGGCAACCTGGTGGTCGAAGGCAAGCGCCGCGTGATCCTCGACGGCGAGGAACGCTTCATGACGATCACCGGCATCGTCCGTCCGCTCGACGTCACGGCGGCGAACTCGATCGCTTCCGAATTGGTCGCGAACGGCACGGTCACGTACGAGGCCTGCGGGCCGCTCTCGCGTTCGACCAAGAAGAACTGGTTCGAGCGCATCGTCGACATCCTCTGGCCGTTCTGAGCGCTCCACGCGTTCCGGCTCCCGTTCGAACTCGCGAGGACGCTTCCGATGTTGGTCCCGTTGCTGCTCGCCGCCCTGCTCCAGAATCCGCCCGAATCCGCGCCCGCACCACGGCACGGCGATCTACTCGTGCGCATCGCCGATCTGGCGGACGTCAAAGGCGTGCGTGAGAACGCGCTGATCGGCACCGGCATCATCGTCGGTCTGAACGGCACCGGGGACTCGACGCCGGCCACGCGTCAGGCGCTCGCCAACCTGTTGGCGAAGCAGAACCTGAACCTGAAGCCGGGCGATCTGACCGCCGGCAACTCGGCGCTGGTCATCGTCACCGCCACGCTGCCGCCGTTCTCGCGCGAAGGCGATCGCCTCGACGTGACGGTGTCGGCAACCGGTGGCGCGAAGAGCCTGTTCGGCGGGACTCTGCTGTTCAGCGAACTCCAAGCCGCGGACGGCAAGGTCTGGGCGGTCGCACAGGGCCCCGTGACGATCGGCGGCTTCTCCGCCGAGGGCAAGGGCGCGAGCGTCGCGCAGAACCACCCCACCGTCGGCTTCCTGACCGCGGGAGCGACGGTCGAAGACGACCTCGACACCCGCTTCCTGGCCGAAGACAACTCGTTCTCGTTCCGGTTGCGCAAGCCGGACTTCGCGACGGCGTCCCGCATGGTCGACGTCCTGAACAAGTTCCGCGAGCGCATCGCCACTCCGATCGATCCGGCCACCGTGCGCGTCCGGGTCCCGGCCGACTTGAAATCGGACGAGGTCATCGCGTTCGTCGCTCAGGTGTCGGAGCTGCAGCTGACGCCCGCGACCCGCGCGCGCGTCGTCGTCAACGAAAAGACCGGCACGATCATCGCCGGCGAATGGGTCCGGATCCGCTCGGTCGCGATCGCCCACGGCAATCTGACGGTCACGGTCGCCGAATCCCCGATCGTCAGCCAGCCGCAGCCGTTCAGCAACGGCGAGACCACCACGGTCGATCGCACCGACGTGTCGGCGACGGTCGATTCCGGCAACGGAGTCACGGTGCTGCCGACGACGTCGACGATCGGCGAACTGTCCGCCGCGCTGAACGCGCTCGGCGCGACGCCGCGCGACCTCATCACGATCCTGCAGATGCTGAAGCAAGCCGACGCTCTCGAAGCGGACTTGGAGGTTCTGTGATCGATCCAATCCGAGCCATCGGCGCGTCGATCGATCCGCGCGCCGCACGACTCGCCGCCGCGGCGGCGCCGCGCGCTGACGGCGCGACGACGGACGCGTCCGCGAAGGACGACGCGGCGCATACGGCCACGCGCAAGGTCGCGCAGGACTTCACCTCGCTGCTCGTCGGGACGCTCGTACGCGAGATGTTCCAGAGTGTGTCGGAATCGGAGAACGGCCCGTTCGGCGACGGCCCCGGCGCCGACGTCTACAAGGGCCTGGCCGAGAACGCGTTCGCCGAATCGCTGGCGAAGCACGGTCTCGACGCGCTGACCGACCGCGTCCACGAAGTCATCGCGCGCCACGCGACGCCGGGTTCACCCGCGATCGAGGGCGCGCGTCCCGCCATGCTGCATGCGCTCGACGACGACCGGCTCGCCGGCGTGCGCGAGGAGACGCGATGAACCCGCTGCAATCCAAGGTCGACGAACTGAAGCGCCGCCTCGAAGAGGCACTGGCCGCCGAGCGCGAGCTGTCGCAGGCCCTCGACCAGCAAAACAGCGCGCTGAAAGGCGGCCGCCCCGACGCGATCGTCACGGCGACGGTCGGACTCGAACGCGTGACCGACGACCTGGCGGTCGCGTCGAACACCTGCAAACAGCTCATCGCGGACCTCGACCTCGGCCTGCACGCCGGCGCCGAGCTACGCGACGTCCTGCTGCACCTGCCCGAGCGCGCGCGCAAGGACCTCGCGCAGGCACGCACCGAATTGGCGGCGACGCGACGCGAATGGCAAGCGAAGGCCGAGCGCAACGCGCGTCTCGCCCGCGCCGGCCTCGACGCGGTCGCCGAAGCCCGCCGCATCCTCGACGGCGCGAACGTGCACGTCGACGGCGCTCCCGCCTTTTCCCAACTCGACGCGACGGCCTGAGGGTATTGCCATGTCCATCGGATCTTCCGCTGCTCTCCGCGCGCTGATCGCCTCTCGTCGGGCGATGGACGTCATCGGCCACAACCTCGCGAACCAGAACACGCCGGGGTACAGCCGCCAACTCGCGCTGCTCGCGACCACCGCTCCGGTGCAAGGCAATCACCTGCTGCGCTTCGGGACGGGCGTCGAAGTCGCCGCCGTGCGCTCCTCGGTCAACGAAGCGCTGCTCGCGCGCATCCGAACCGAGTTGTCGTCGGCCGGCCGCTCGCTCGCGCAGAACGACTTGTTCGACCAGGTCGAAACGCTGTTCGCGGACCTGTCCGAGAACGGGCTCGCGACCAAGCTGCAGAACTTCTTCGACGGCGCGACCGAAGCCGCGACGTCGCCCGAGGATCCGGTGCTGCGCCAGAACCTGCTGGCATCGGCGTCCGACCTCGCGCTGAGCTTCCGCATGCGCTCGAACGGCCTGAAGGAACTGCGCACGAAGTCACTGCTCGACGCGCAGGGCGTCGTCGCGGAAGCCAATCAGCTGCTGAGCCAGGTCGCCGCGCTGAACTCGACGATCAAGGCCGAAGAGGCCCCTGGCGTGACGTCGAACGACCTGCGCGATCAACGCGCGCGGGCCGTGGAAGAACTCGCGGAGCTGATCGGCGCGCAGTCCACCGTGATCGGGGACGGCTCGGTCACGGTCGCGGTGAACGGCGTGGCGCTGGTCGCGGGTGGTTCGGCGAACGGCATCAAGGTCTCGCTCGACAGCAACGGCGACATGAAGCTGACGACGAAGAACGGCAAGCTCGGGCTGAAGCCCAACGGCGGTCGTCTCGGCGGCATCATCCACATGGTCGACGAGGACCTGAAGTCCCGGCTCGCCGAGCTCGACAAGATGGCGAAGAACCTGGTGCTGGCGACGAACCGCGTGCACTCGAAGGGCGTGCCGGCGTCAGGCCCATTCACCTCGCTGTCGTCGTCGTTCGCCATCGACCTGGCCGAGATCGGCGATCTACAGAACACGTCGCTGAAGGACTCCGGCCTCCCGTTCGCGATCAAGGACGGCAAGCTGTCGCTCGCGGTCAGCACGCTCGCGACCGGCGACGTCGAGCGCTTCGACATCGACGTCGACGCCGAATCGATGTCGATCGCCGGCTTCGTGTCGGCGCTGAACGCGGTGCCGCACTTGTCGGCGTTCCTCGACGGCGCGGGCAAGCTGCAGATCAAGGCGCAGACCGGATACGGCTTCGACTTCTCGAGTCGGCTCGACGGCCAGCCGGTCGAGGGCAATACGTTCGGCGCCGCGAACGCGGTGCTCGCCGGCGAAGCGACGTACCCGCTGGCGCTGACCGCCGGCAGCTCGTTCACGATCGCCGTGAACGGCGGCGCGGCGCAGACCGTCACGTTCAACACGACGGACTTCGCGGACATCGCGAATGCCACGGTGGACGAGGTCGCCGCGGCGATCAACGCACAGGTGACCGGAGCGATCGCTTCGGCGGTCGACGGCAAGCTCGTGATCCAGTCGACGACCAACGGCACGTCGTCGGCACTGCAGATCACCGACGGCGCGGGAGCGCCCGCCGCTGCGCTGCAGCTCGCGCTGTCGGCCACGGGCACGGCGACGCCGGTGACGGTGTCGGTTTCCGGCTCGGCCGCGAACGCCGCGGCGCAGAACTACACGTTCAAGGCAGTCGGCGACGGCCAGATCGGTGTGACGTCCGGGCTCGGCGTCGAGGTGTACGACGCGAACGGCGCGTTGCTGACGACACTGAACATCGGCGAGGGTTACGAGCCCGGCACGAAGCTCGAGATCGTCGAAGGCGTGTCGGTGGCGTTCTCCGCGGGCTCGATCGCGGGCAGCGCTCAGCAGTTCTTCGGACTCGAGGTGCCCGGTGAGACCGACACCTCCGACGTCCTGGCCGCCTTCGGCTTGAACGCGTTCTTCACCGGGGACGACTCGGCATCGATCGGCGTCAACTCCGCGTTCGAGGGGAATCCGGAGCTGGTCGCGGGCTCGGCCGGCGGCGGTCCGGGCGACGGCGAGAACTTCCTCGCCTTGGCCGCGGTCGGCGATACGTCGCTGCAGGAGCTCGACGACGTGTCGTTGACGGGCTTCTACAACCTGTTCGCGGCGGACCTCGGTGCGTCGTCGGCGGGCACCAAAGCCGCGCTCGACTCGTCGACGCTCGTGATGCTGACGCTCGAGCAGCAACGCGCCAACGTGTCGGGCGTCAACCCCGACGAGGAGTTGCTCGATCTCGAACGGATGCAGCAGCTCTACGACGCGTCGGTGAAGTTCATCCAAGTCTTGCGCGAGCTCGACGACACCCTGCTGCAACTGTGAGGCAACGATGGGATTCCGCGTCACGCCCTCCAGCATGTTCGGCCGCGCGAAGTACGACCTCGCGGCATCCTTCTCACGGCTCGCGCGCGTGCAGAACCAGATTTCGTCGGGCAAGCGCATCCAGTCGGTGTCCGAGGACACCGCGGCCGCGTCGCGCGCACTCGATCTGCGACGCACGGTGCTCGCGACGCTGAAGAGTCGCGATGCGGTCAGCGCGGCGCGGACCGCGACCGATCAGCAGGCGAGTCTGCTCCAAGACATCTCGGGCCTGATCGTCGACGCACGCGCGCGGGCGCAAGAGGCCGCCAAGGGCTCGAACAGCCCATCCGACCTCACCGCGATCGCGAACGAGATCGACTCGATCCTCGATCAAGTGTTGGCGTTGGGGAATCAGCGCACCGAGGGCCGCTACGTGTTCGCGGGCTCGAAGGTCAACACGGTCCCGTTCGTGGCGACGCGCTCGTTCGGTTCGATCACGGCGATCACGTATCAAGGCGACGACGCGTCGCGTCGCGTGCGACTCGGCCCGAACGACCTCAAGTCGATCGAGCTGTCGGGCAACGAAGCGTTCTTCCGCTTCTCGCGCGAACCGACGATCGTGACGTCGAACACCGGCCTCGACGGCGTGCTCGGCGCTTCGGACACGATGACCGGTTCGGCGAAGATCGTGCTGACGCACACGCAAACGGTGTTCGGCGACGGCGCGGTCGCGACGACGGGCGACTCGGTGTCGGGCTTGAAGCCGGGCGCGTCGACCGCGAACGACACGATCCTCGGTCCCGCGGGTGAACATTCGATCACCGTGGTCTCGGCCCCGGGAGGCGGCGGCACGCTGCAACTCGACGGCGGCACCGCGGTCGAGTTCAGCGGGACGGAAACGAACCTCGCGGTCACCAGCGGCAGCGGCGACGTGGTGCACGTCGACGTGACGGCGCTGACGTCGGGTTTCAGCGGCAACGTCGCGCTGACGGGCAACGGTCAGATCGCGCTCGACGGCGGAACGCCGCAGAACCTCACGTTCGCGGCGGACATGGCGATCCAGAGCGCCGACGGCCGGGTCGTCCACGTGAACACGAGCGAAGTGTTCCGCGAAGGCGAGGCGCTGCTGACGTTCGGTGGCACGCAGTCGATCTTCGACGCGCTGATCGAACTGCGCGACGAGATCCGCGGATCGAATGCGTTCGGCGCCACGGGTCGCGTCGAGCGCATCCAGGCGCGCGCGGGAGTCCTCGACAAGGCGCACACGCTCCTGCTCGCCGGCGCGTCGGATCTGGGCTCGCGCAGCCAGGGCTTCGAACGCCTGGAGAACTCGCTCGATCTGATCTCGCTCTCGCTACAAACCCGCGAGAGCGAGCTGATCGACACCGATCTCGTCGACGCGTCGCTCGAACTCTCGGAGTCCGAGGCGGCCTATCAATCCGCACTCGCATCCGCGGCGCGCCTGAATCGTCCGACGCTGCTCAATTACCTATACAGGCTCGGGCCGCAGGGCCGGATCGCCGCAGGCGATCCACCCTGGCAGGGGCC
>JBPOIU010000054.1:0-20836 GCA_052034255.1 Planctomycetota bacterium
CCCCGTTGCGCGGCGGGAGTGGGTTGGTGGGGGGGGTTCGCTAACCGCCCGCCACAACCCGCGGATCCCCAGGACTCCATGCGGGTTCGACCCCACTGGTCCACGGGCGTCCGCAAGGTGCGGCCCCTCCACTCGCTCCGCGCCGCAGGGGTATGCCCCTCGGCTTCAGAGGGGGCGGCCCCTCCGCTTCGCGCGCGGTGGGCGCTCGGTCAGAACTGGCTCCACAGGTACTGGTTGGTCACCTCGTGGTGGAACTGGATCTCGGACGACTTGACGCGTGAGCCGAGCGCTTTCGGGCAGCGTTCGGCCGCCGCGAGCTTGACGTCGGCGAACTTCGCGTGGACGTCCTCGCCGAGCAACGAACGCGAGAACTCGCTGCCCTTGAACAGCCGGATCGCGTCATGGATGTTGTCCGGCAGGAAGCGCGTCCGACTGCGCTTCGTCTCCGTGTCCGCGGGATCCTGCGGACCTTCGAGCCCGGTCTTCAGCAGGGTATACATGACCATGTACGGGTTCGCGTCCGGCGCGACCGAGCGCACCTCGACGCGCGCCGAGCGCTCGTTGCCGAGCGGAATGCGCACCATCGCGCCGCGGTTGATCGCGGACGCCTTGATCTGGTTCGGCGCTTCGAAGTGTGGATCGAGGCGGCGGTACGCGTTGACGCTCGGGTTCAGCATCAAGCAGATGTCGGACGCGCTGTAGAGGATGCGGTCGATGAAGTCCCAAGCCATCTTGGAGACGCCGTCCTCGCCGCCCTTCTCCCAGAACAGGTTCTTCGCGCCCTTGCCGATCGACAGGTTCGTGTGCATGCCGTTGCCGTTCACACCGGTCACCGGCTTCGGCAGGAAGCTCGCGGTCATGTCGAACTTGTTGGCGATTTGACGGCACAGCAGCTTGTAGAGCTGGACCTGATCGGCGGCGATCAGCGCCTCCGTGTACGAGTAGTTCATCTCGAACTGCGACGGAGCGACTTCCGGGTGGTCCTTCTCGTTCGCGAAGCCCATCGCGCGCTGCGCTTCCGCCGCGGTGTCGATGAACTTGCGCAGCGGGTCGCCCGGCAGCGAGTGGTAGTAGCCACCGGTCGAGATGAACTCGAACTTGCCGGCTTCGTGATAGCGGCGCTCGGCGTCGTGGCCCTGGAACAGGAAGCCCTCGATCTCGTTGGCCGCATACGCGGTGACGCCGTCCTTCTTGAACAAGTTCTCCGTGAACTGCTTCAGACGGCAGCGCAGATCGGCCGGATACGGTTCGCCGTCGCGCGCGTGCACCTCGCCGAACACCAGGACCTTGCCCGGGCCGAAGATGTCGGACGGGAGCCAGTAGAACGCCGGCCAGTCGATTGCGAGACGCAGGTCCGACTCCGCCTGCTGCGAGAACCCGCGGATCGACGAGCCGTCGAACGTCAGGTTGTCTTCGCTCTTCAGCAGGAACTTCTTGTCGTAGTCGAGCATGTGCAGCCGACCCTCGAGATCGGTGAAGCACACCGTGACCGCCTTGATGCGCTTCTCGTCGCGCAGGTACTTGATGCGCTCTTCCTTGACCCGATCGGCCGCGACGCGCTCGAGGCGCTGCGTCTTCGCGCCGAGGTTCAGCTCTTCGAGCTTGTCGTAGGGGATCTCGAGGAAGTCACGAAGCCCTGAGTCCATGGCAGTCCTTTCGAACGGGTGAACGGGGAGACGCGCGGGGATGTCACGCGGCCGGCCAGCGAAAGCGAATGCTCGACCGCGCGCCCGGTTTCTAACGCGGTATGTCTATCGACTCAAGTTTTGTATTAGTGGAACGCCAAATTGATTCACCGATGGTGACTTTTAGGCCACACACCAGCCCATCTACGTGTCACGAGATCCAAGGGCCCGTCGCGTTCGCCGCATCCCGCACCATCTGATTTGGCAGTTTGTTCGGCTTTCGTTCGGCGCTAGAGTCTCACACCATCGACTGGTTCGTCGTTCAGTTCCAACATCGAAGTCCATTCCGGATCGGAGGCATCACCATGACGGTTCGAGCAGTTCCCGCTGGGTTCAACACGCTGAGTGCCTACCTCATCGTTCCCGACGTCTTGAAGGCGCTCGAGTTCTACGCCCGCGCGTTCGGAGCCGAGAACGGAGTCTGCATGTCCGGGCCCACCCCGGGCTCGATCATCCACGCCGAGATGACGATCGGCGACTCCACGTTCATGCTCTCCAGCGAGAACGCGCAGTGGGGAACGAAGTCGCCGCTGACGCTCGGCGGCACGCCGGTCGGCCTCCATCTGTACGTCGACGACTGCGACGCGGCGTTCGCACGCGCCGAACAGGCGGGTTGCACCGTGATGTACCCGTTGATGGACGCGTTCTGGGGCGACCGCTACGGCAAGTTGAAGGACCCGTTCGGACACGAATGGGGCGTCGCGACGCACAAGGAAGACGTCGCCCCCGAGGAGATGAAGCGCCGCGCCGACGCGTGGTTCAAGTCGAACTGCTGATCCCGCACGCGCCATCGGGACGGGATCGGGCCGGCCGTCGAATCGGCCGCGACCCTCTCGCCGAATGTGGGGCATCGTGTCCGGATCGGAGACGGTCCGGGTGCGATGCCCTTCGTGACAGGGTGCACACCGCGTTTTCGCGTGACGCGGGCGCATTGGCGTGGATCATCCTCCTTCCCCTTGGAATGGAGGTCTCCATGCGCCACGTCTTCTTGGTCGCTCTCCTGTGTGCCGTTGCCTCGTCCGCGAGCGCAGCCAACCTGGTCGTTCCCAGTGCGACGCACCCGACGATCGGCGCGGCGGTCGGGGCGGCGAACCCCGGGGACGTCGTGATCATCAAGGCGGGGACCTACGCGGAAACGATCGACATCTCGAACACGCTCGGCCTGTCGATCATCGGCAAAGGCAAGGTCATCATCGATGCCGCGGGCAACATGAACGGCATCGTCGCCACCAACTTCACGTTCAACCGGATCGAGAACATCACGATTCGGAACCCGCAGGCTCGTGGCGTCGATTTGACGGGCGGCGGCGCATCCCTGCTGCGCAAAGTGCGGGTCGAGAACGCAGGCACCGACGGGATCAAGCTCGCGAGTTGCGACGCCATCCAGCTCGTGCAGTGCACGGCGGTCGGCTGCGATGGAGATGGGTTCGACCTCTTCGCGACGAGCACGCTCGTCTCGAAGTGCGTCGCACGCCTCAACCAGTTCGTCGGGATCCGGATCGACGGCAACCGCAATCGCGTCGTCGCTTGCACGATCGAGTCCGCGGATCAATTCGGGCTGTCGATGGGTCTCGATGCCATTTCGACGGCCAATTCGGTGGCCAATTTGAAGATCAAGGGGGAGAACGGAACCGGGATCATCCTTGGCGCGCTGGCCGATTCGAACTCGTTCATCGACGTCATCATTTCGTCCTGCACCTCCGCCGGATGCTCCGTCGCCAATGGGTCGAACGGCAATTCGTTCCGCAAGATGAGCGTGAAGGACACGGGCACCGTGGGAATCCAGATCAGCGGCGATACGAACGTGCTCGACACGTGCAGCGCCTTCAAATCCGCGGGGGAGGGGTTCCTGCTGCTCGCGAACGCGAACGAGAACCTACTCGTGAACTGCACCGCGAAGGCTTGTCCAATCGGCTACAGCTTGGCCGGCGACGACAACACGGTGATGCGGAGCAAGGCACTTCAGTGCGCGACGACGGCCAACGAAGTCGGGACGCCGGCGAATCACTACGTCGACAACAACTTCCCCGACCCGGACACGTTCTGACGAATCCGTCGCCAAGCGACGACACGCCGTTCGCCGAGTGATCCGCACCAGTTCTCTGGGTGCGCAGGGACCGGTGGCGATCCGAGAACTTGTGTAGCGACACTCGACGCCAGGGTCTGGTGTCGCTGCTTCGCCTTGAGTACCACTCCAGGGGCCTTTCCCCAGATCAGGAACCAGCTCGATGCGCCACGCTCTCACCGCTCTGATCCTCGGTTCGCTCATGTCGGTTGCGAGTGCCGCCGAACTCGTCGTACCGAGCGTCACTCACCCAACGATCGCATCCGCGATCAGCGCCGCCACGCTGGGCGATGTCATCTCCGTCAAGCCGGGGACCTACGCCGAGACGCTCAACCTCACGAACGTCACCGGACTGACCATTCTCGGCAAGGGGAAGGTCGTCATCGACGCCACCGGCAACTCCAACGGGATTTCAGGCAATACCGTCACTTCGACACGGATCGAGAACGTCACGGTGCGGAACGCGACCGGCTCCGGGATCGACTTGTCCTTGGCGACCGCGACGATCTTGCGCAAGGTGCGCGTCGAAAACGTCGGATCGGACGGCATCAAGCTCACCGGAGGCCTCGGCAATCAACTCGTTTCGTGCTCGACGAAGGGCTGTCAGGAGGACGGCTTCGACGTGGAGACGTACTCCAGCCTGATCTCGGGCCTCGTCGCGCGCGACAGCCAGGCCACGGGCATCGCGATCAATGGAAACATCAATCGCGTGGAGAAATGCACGAGCGAGAACGCCGTTGCGGTTGGATTCTCGCTCGGCGCGTCCGCGACCTCGCTGACGAACGTCATCGTCAACCTGCGCATCAAGGGTGAGACCGCAACCGGTGTCGTCGCGACGCCGAATGCGGACCACAATTCGTTCTTCGACGTGATCATCTCGTCGGCCACCGCGAACGGTCTGAGTGTGAACCCCGGCGCGAGCCGGAATTCCTTCCGCAAGATCACGGTCGGGCCCTGCGGCGCCGCAGCGTTCGTCGTCGACGGATCGTTCAACGTGTTCGACACCTGCAGCGCGACCAAGGCTACGAATGACGGCTTCAACGTGACCGGATTCCAGAACCTCTTGACGAACTGCAGCGCCAAGTCCTGCGGGACTGGATTCAGGGTTCTCGGTCCGTCGAACGCCATCTCTCGTTCCAAGGCGCTGAAGTGCGCGCTGGCGGCCACCGACGTCGGAATGGCCGACAACGTCTACATCGAGAACAACTTCCTCGACCCCAACACGATCTGAAGCTGCTCCTTCGGGACACTCGCGCACGTCGACGCGCCACGCGAGGCCGCCCCATGGTGACGACGGCCGTCCGCACCGTCCGACGACGCCGGAGACGCCATCCCTTGCTCCGTGGGATGGCGTCTCGTCCTGCCCCCCCCGCGCCATGTAGGGCCCGCCGAAAACTTCGCGTTGGTGCCAAGCCCATGCGCGGCGCCGGTGCGGCTGGGGCCTACACTGCGCGCCTTATGAACCTCTCCAAAGCTGCACTCGCACTCATGCCCGTGTTGGCGTGCTCGGCGTGCCACACGACGACAGGCAAGACGTTGTTGACCCCGCTGACCGTCGTTCGTGACGTCGTCGACGCGCCCGTCGTGAGCCTGACCAACGTGTTCGACTACTGGGCGGAAGGCAGTAGCAAGATCCCGAGCGCGTCCGCTGGAGTCAGCATCACGCCGTCGGGGGTCAGCCCGGGGATCCACCTGAACTTCTCGTACTGGATCTTCAAACCGCTGTCGCTGATCGTCGGCAGCGTGGACTACCTCGTCTGCCGCTCGCTGTACCCGAACTGGCCGAACGGCATCAGTCCGTGGCTCGATCCTCCGGGCCACGGTTGGGGCCAGCTCTACTTCCCCAACACTCGCGCCCTGTGGAACGAAGGCGAGGACGAAGAAGTCCTCGCGTACGACAACCCCGATCTTCCACGCAACTGACCGAACGCGAATCCAACTGGTTCACTGGGGGGGCAGGCCCGCAAGGTTCTGCCCCCCAGTTCATTGACGTTCGAAGCAGCGGCGCCGCGAGCCGCGCCGGTCGATGCCAGCGCAAAGATCGAGGCACAACGGCCCCAAGAACGCGCGAAGGGCGCTCCATTCACGAGGAATGGAGCGCCCTTCGCAATGCGCCGGGGTGGTTCCGCGATCAGCGGTGCCAGGCGTCCCAGTGCTCGAGCGTGTATTCGTAGTGCGGCAGGCAGTACTTCTCGCGCAGCACCGCACGCGTGTCGTCATCGCCGAGGTCCATCTCCGGCGACAGCGGGCCCGCGTAGATCGTCGGGATCGCGAGGATGCCGAGCAGGAAGTCCACCGCCTCGTACGGCGACGCGTTGAGGTTCGCGCCGATGAAGGCGAAGTGGAGGTTGCCGCCCAGGTCGCTCCAGTGGCGATCGTGGTTGTTCAGGTAGTCCGGGCCTTCGTAGGCGAACTCGTTCTGGAACAACGTCGACGTGCCCCACACCGGGAGACGCTTGATGTCGACCCAGTACAGGTTGAAGCCGGCCGCGACGCCGCCTTCGACGCGGTCATCCGACCACGTACCCGCCGAGCGCTTCAGCAGACCCCAGCGCAGACCGTGGTTCATGTAACCACCGCCCGCCTGCAGCCACTTGGTGGCGTGGGCATTGACCAGGAAACCGTCACCCACCGACAGGTCCGCTTGGACGATGTCCGCGAGGTCCAGGAACCGATCCTTCAGGTAGATGCCGACCTTCTCCGTACCCGTCCACTGATTGACCTCTTCCGAGTACTGCTGGAACTCGGGCGAGCTCTGGAACTTGTAGGAGTGCTGGCAGCCCGTTGCGGCCAGTGCGACGACGGCGAGACTCGAGATCAGACGCTTCATTGCGATTCCTCGATTCATCAGCTGTGTGTTGGTGGACCGGACGGGTCAGTTCTTGCAGGCCGGGTTGTGCTTGCACTCGACCCCGGGCGCGCACTGTGCATTCGCGCCGCCATAGGCACCGCCCCACGATCCCGTGTGCTTGCCATGCTTCGGCTCGACGGCCCACTCGCCGCCCTCGATCTCTTCGTGGTGACCGTACGTCGTCGGCCAGATGGTCGGCCAGATCGAGTACGCGCTGTGGCGATAGCGGCTCGTCTTGTCGTCGTACAGCGACACGCGCGTGTCGTCGTCGGCGATGTCCGCTCCGATGTCCCACGGCATCGCGTTGCCCGACGCGAGCGCCGGGTTCGGGTAGTTACCGAGCAGGCCGAACACGAAGTCGACCGCCTCGTACGGGCTCACGCCCGCGTCGACGCCGATCGCCAGCAAGTGCAGCGACAGGCCGACGTCGGCCCAGTGACCGTTGTTGTCGAGATTGATGTTGTAGCCCTCGGCGTCGAGGTACTTCGCGCGGAGGTCGTCGTTGCCGCAGCACGGCACGCGATCGTTGCTGACCCAGTAGTTCTGGATCGGCAGGAACGCGAAGCCGCCTTCGTGCTTCTCTTCGCGCCAAGTGCCGATGCCGCGACCGAGCATGCCGCTCGTCCAGCCGGCCCACTGGCCGTAGCCGAGTTCCGCGTACTTCGTGACGTGCGCGTTCGCATGGAACAGCAGCGGGCCGGCCTTACCGGCGCCGACGCCGAGCGTGAAGATGTCCATGAAGTCCTTGCCGACGTCCGAGAAGTACGCCGACACCTGGTCGCCCGCACTCATGCGGTCGTCCTGGGTCTTGAAGAACTTTTGGTCGTCACAAGTCGCCTGGCAGCCCACCAGGGTCGCGAGGGTCGAAAGCATGATGCCGACCCCGAAACGCGCGTACGAATTCATGCGTCTTCGCACTCCTTCAAGTCGGCGCTTCGAGGCGCCGCTCGGATGAAAACAACGCTCGTTGCCCGAAGCACCCGGGCTCGATGCGGACGAATCCGATTTCCGTGTTCGAACGAGCAAGGCGCTCGGCCCAGTCCCGTGCAACGCGGCGGTTTAGAAAGCGGCGGGAGTCTAGCAACGAGGGTGGAGTGGTCAATTTCGAAAAAAGGAATGCGCAGAAGCACTTGCGTCGGTTCGCGGTGTACCGCGGAGCCCTCGCGTGCAACGACGCGGGGCGCTCGGTCGGTCGACCGCGCGCCCCGCGTCTTCGTCATTCCCGATCGCTGCGATCGGGTCCGTTCCTCACGACATCAGTCGTAGAGGTTCGTCGCTTCCGTCTCCTCGACCGGACGGGTCAGCTGATCCGACGTCACGGTGACCTTGAAGCGGGTGTCACCGGTGGCGGTCGCCTTGACCTTCACGATGTACTTGATCTTCGCCTTCGGCGCGATCGACGGATGAGCCTCGAACGAGATCGAGCCGCCCTCGACCACACCCGGCTTGCCACCCGGATCGGCCGACGCCACGTACTCGAGCTGCTCTTCGATTCCGCAGACGACCTTGATGTTCGTGTCGTTCGCGGTGCCCTGGTTCGTGATCAGGATCTCGTACGTCTCCTGGTTACCGACCTGGATCGGGTCTTCGATGTCGATGACTTCGACCAGGATCGCCGGGATGCCTTCGACGTTCGTCGCGCAGTCGGCCTTGACCGCGTCGGCGCAATAGCCGCTCGCCGTCGCGCCCGTCTGCTTCGGACCGAGCGAGTCGGCCATCACGCAGAACTCCATCGACTTCGACGCGCCCGGAGCGAGGTCACCCGCGTTCCAGCTGACGTTGCCGCCCGCGTTCGTGCCGCCTTCCGACGCGCTGACGAACGACGTGCCCGACGGAACGACCGCGCTCACCGTGGTGCCGCGCGACACGCCATCACCGTTGTTCGCGACGGTGACCGTGTAGCACAGCTTCTTGCCGAGGTAGGTCTTGCCCGGGCAGGCGACGTTCAGTTCGAGCGCCGGCTTCGTGACGACCGTCGTCACCGCGTTCGAGGCGGCGGAAACGCCACCCGCACCCGCGACCGACGCCGAGTTCGAGAACGAACCGGTCTTCGTCGCCTTGACCGTCGCGTTGATCTCCTGCGACGCGCCACCCGCGAGCTCGGCGATGTTCGCCGTGATCGAGTTCTGGCCATCCATCGTGACCAGGCCTTCCGGCAGCGTGTCGGTGACGACGAGGTCACGCGCGGTGCCCGTGCCCGTGTTCGTCACGACGATCTTGTAGTTGATCGGATCGCAGGCGAGGACCGCATCCGGGCCTTCCTTCGTGATCTGGACCTTCGGCGTGTTGACCGCGGTCTCGACGCACAGGTTGTTGTCGATCGACAAGTCGGCGCAGTTCGTCAACTTGCCGTCGGAGCCCGCCATGCCCGTGATCGTGATCTTCTGCGTCTCGCCCGGGCCGAGCTTCGCGATCTTCCAGCTCGAGTCCGCCGACGCCGGCGGCGTCGCGCTCGCCATCGAGAAGCCGCTCGGCAACCGATCGTTGATCGTGATGTTGCTGATCGGATCCGAAGTCAGGTTCGTGATGCGCAGCTCGTACGAGAACGTCTCGCCGGCCGTTACCTGCGCCGGAGCAACCTTCTGCAGGCACAGCACGGACGTGGCTTCGTTGCCGGTCGGGTACGCGAGCGACACGACGGTCTTGCCGTCTTCCATCGCCGTCGGCGGGCACTTGCCCTTCGGTGCGGGGGGAGGAGCCTCGGCCTTGACCGCGACGGGCGCCGGCGCCGGGGCGGGTTCCTGCTTCTTCGGACCACACACGCACGCGGTGAGGGTCGCGGCCGTCAGCGTGACGGCGAGTTGCAACAGACGGATCGACATGGACGTTGCCATCTCCTGAAACGGAAAAAACGCGTGACGTGGGCTCGAACTCACGGATTCCCGGGCGACCCGAGCGACCTCCGCGGTTCTTGCGAAGCTGGGATCTTAGGAAGCCGCCCCTAACCGGGAAACAACCTATTTGGCGGGTGCGACAAGGATGCGCACCTCCGTGAGTGGATTCGGAGCCCCCCGTCGCCGAGCAATCCCTGGTGCGGAATCGATTACGTCCGAGAATCAGCGCCCGAGCGACGCGCGGAACGACTCGCGCTTGTTCCGTGCTTCGCTTCGCGCGCCCTTCTTGGTGCGGGCGACTCGGCCCTGCCGGGAGGACGTTCCGCGCTCGCGCGCCGCGAGTTCGAAGACCTCGAACGTCGTGTGGTGCAGCACGTCGGCGACCGCATCCTGGACGCCCACCAATTTATGGTGCAGAGGGCAGGGCTCTCCCACACCGCATGTCCCGCCGCCGAATGGACAGTTGATCGAGGCGTCTTCGCGCTCGAACAGGCGGAAGACGTCGAACAGCTTGATGCGCTTCGGCTCGAGCGCCAGCGCGAAGCCGCCACCGGGGCCGCGCGATCCCACCACCAGCCGTGCTTGGGAAAGCGTGGTCAGGACCTTCGCGACGAAGGGTCGTTGCAGCTTGCGATCCCGTGCGATCTCGTCGGCCGACAAGCGCGTCTTGCCTTGATCCCAAACCTCCGCGAGCCGGCTCATCGCGGCGATCGCGGTCTCCGTGGCCTTGCCGTACATCTCTCTCTCCCAGGCGCTTCAAGCCGCCGCGGGAGAACGCTCCGCGCCGGGATCCACTCGTTCCGCGCCGCACAGGATCGGCAGCGCGACCTTGAGGGCCACTGTATAGACCATCAGTCCGAACGCCCAAATACCGGCGGTGACTTTCCACTCGGTGAGGCTCGGCGAGTACTCGACGATCTCGTGCAGAGTGCTCGGGACGAAGCCTGGGACGACCAGCCCCATGCCTTTCTCGATCCACGTGCCGACGAACGCGAGCGCGCAGCCGACCAGCAACCATCGACTCGCGCTGCACGCGGGCACGAGGAACAGCACCGCGGCGACGACGTTCGCGCCGATCGCGGTCCAGATCCACGGCACGAGCGTCCTGTGGCCATCGAGACCGACGAACAGATGGCGCGCGGCCGCAGTGTGCGAGCCGCCCGAGTAGAACTCCGTGAACAGCTCGGATCCGAGCATCAACAGGTTCACGAGGATCGTCACGCGCACGATCTTGACCAGCGTGGCGACCGCTTGCTTCGGAACGTCGAGTCCGAAGCGCCGCAGCACCGCGAGCGTCAGGATCAAGAACGCGGGTCCCGAGACGAAGGCCGACGCGAGGAAGCGCGGCGCGAGCAAGGCCGAGTTCCAGAATGGCCGCCCGCCGAGGCCGCAGTAGAGGAATGCCGTCACCGTGTGGATCGAGATCGCCCACACGATCGACACCATCACGAACGGCACGTACCACTTCGGATTCGGGGTCCGGCCAAGGAAGCGCGTGTAGAGCAGGTAGCCGCAGATGTGCAGGTTCAGCAGCAGGTAGCCGTTCAGCACCAACACGTCCCACGTCAACATCGACACCGGGAAGTGGAAGCGCCCGATGCCCGGCAGCATGTGCCACAACCGGTCCGGACGGCCGACGTCGACGGTGACGAACGCGAGACACACGACGATCGCCGCGACCGCGAGCAACTCGCCGAGGATCACCACGCCGTGCATCGCGTGGTCTTTGTAGAGGTACGCGGGGATCACCATCATCACGCCGCCGGCAGCGACCCCGACCGCGAACGTGAAGTTCGCGATGTAGAGCCCCCAACTGACGTGATCCGTCAGATGCGTCGTGATCATGCCGTGCGCGACTTGGTGGGCCCAAGCGTTCACGCCGACCAGGAACACCGCGGTCAACAGCGTCATCCAGGCGTAGAACGCGAAGCTCCCGTCGGTCGCGAGCCGCGCCGCGCGCAGCAGGAACTTCGGATAGCTGAGCCAGTACGCGGGCCGTTCGGTCGCCGCTGGAGCGAGCGCCGCGCCGTGACCGCCTCGATGCGAGTCCATGGTTCGCCTCACCGATCGAAGAAGTAGAAGAAGCTCGGTTTCGTGCCGAGCTCTTCCTTGAGCACGAACACACGCTTGTTCGCGAGAACCCATCGGATCTCGCTGTGCTCGTCGTTCAGGTCACCGAACACCCGTGCGCCGGTCGGACACGCTTCGAGACACGCGGGCAAGCGGCCCTCGCGCGTGCGATGCAGACAGAACGTGCACTTCTCGACGACGCCCTGCGGACGCACGCGATTCGACAGGTAGCTCTGATTCGGATTGAGTTCGGCCGCGGGCACTTCCGGCTTGGTCCAGTTGAAGCGCCGGGCGTGGTACGGGCACGCCGCTTCGCAATAGCGGCAACCGATGCACCAGTCGTAGTCGACGACGACGATCCCGTCCTTCTCCTTCCACGTCGCCTCGACGGGGCAGACGTCCGTGCAGGGCGGCGCGTCGCATTGCTGGCACTGCACCGGCAGGTACGCCTTGCCCGGCGCGGGCACCGGATGGTCGTACGTCGAATCGGAGCTGCTCAGGTCCAACGAACCACGATCGAGTTCGAGCACGCGGATGTAGGACTGGTTCGTCGCGCGATCGTGGTTGTTCTCGCGATGGCAGGCCTCGACGCACTTGCCGTTGCCGTTGCAGAGGCTCAGGTTGATCGCGAACGCGAACTTCACGCCGTCGATCGGCGGTGGATCCGCGATCGTCACGTCGACGCCGTACGTCGCGCGGGCCTGCGCTTCGAGTCGCGCGAGCACCTCTTGCTTCTCGTCGGGAGTGAGCTCTTTGTAGTGCTTCTGCAGGTACTGCTCGCGCGTCAACGTGTCGGTGAACTCGGTCAGCGGTTGGACCGCTTTGGCAAACGCGGCGAGCCCGAGCGTCGCGCCCGCGGCCTTCATCACCGTGCGGCGCGTCGCGCCGTCGTTCGCGGTCGGATCGACGCTCATCGCGAGTCCTCCCCGGATTCGTGCTTACGGGTCAAGAAGCGGTCCTTGGGCTTGAACGTCGGCACCATGCGCGGGAACGCCGGCGCGTGAGGATCGTGGCAGTCGATGCAGTGATTGCGCGTGCGCGCGCCGCGCCGCAGGTCCCACGCCCCGTTCATCCCACCGTGCGCGCCGTGCGCGTACTCGTCGACCTTCGCCGCATGGCACTGCGCGCACAGAGTCATCACGTCGGCGGGCTCGACGACCGAGCCGTCGGCGAGATGGAACACGTCGTAATTGCGCTGGTCATGGCACGCGAGACATCGATTGTTGCCATGGGCGAACATCAAATCGCTGTGGAACTCGTCCAGCGCCGAGCTCGACGCGGTGCGCACGTCCGGCGTCCGCGATGCGTGACAGGTCGTGCAAGACGCCGTCACCTCGGGCTCGTCGTTCGCCGTGCGCGGAGTCGACACCAACACGCGCGGCAATGCCCGGGGTGCGTTGATCGTCGTCGTTCCAGGCGTTCCGAGCCATTGGGCGCCTGACCGCGGCGCGGCGCGGGCCGCCGCCGCGGGTGAAGGCTCGGGCTCGGTTCGCGGTGCGAGCTGCGCGGTCGCCAACGCGGCCAGCACTCCACCACCGATCAGGATGACTGCGCGCACGACCACGGTTTTGCCCTCGGCTCGCGAAAGATGTCCGTGCGCTCCAACAAATCGCGTTCCGCGACGCGCACGCCGTGGGCTCCGGCATTGGTACGGCGTTTTCGTCCGGTGGCGCGGAGGCGCCATGCACTGCTCCGGGCTGATCCTGACGCTGGAACGCGATGCCGCGTCACGCGCCGATGCGCTGGCCAGGCTCGAGCGTTGGCCGGGTTTGACGCTCGGTGAACGCGCGGAACCACGCATCGCGGCGGCGCTTGAGGCCGAACACGCGACCGCGGCGCTGATCGCCGTCGACGCGTTACGCGCAGCGCCCGGTGTCGTCCACGTCGACGTCGTCTTCGCCGAAGTCAGCGCTCCATGCGCTGCGGAGTTTTCCTCATGACCCCCACCACCGACCGCAGAGAATTCCTCAGGGCCAGCGCTCTAGCTGCTGCCGCCGCGACGCTGCACGCGTCCGCGCCGACCGCGCTCGCGGCATCCGACGCAGCGGCGGCCGATGTCCGTTGGGACAAGGCTCCATGTCGCTTCTGTGGAACGGGCTGCCACGTCCAAGTCGGCGTGCGCGACGACAAGGTCGTCGCGATCGCCGGCGACGTCGAGGCCGACGTCAACAAGGGCCTGCTGTGCGTGAAGGGCTACCACGTCGGCTTGGCGCTCTACGGCCCCGACCGACTCACGCAGCCAATGCTGCGCAAGAACGGCGAGTTGCAACCGATCTCGTGGGACGAAGCGATCGACGTCATCGCCGACCGGATCGAGGCGCATCCGGAACGGTTCGCGTTCTACGGCTCCGGGCAGTGGACGATCCCGGAGGGCTACGCCGCGCAGAAGTTCATGAAGGGCGGCCTCGGCAACAACCACATCGATCCCAACGCGCGCCTCTGCATGGCGTCCGCGGTGACCGGCTTCCTCGCGACGTACGGCGTCGACGAGCCGGCGGGCTGCTACCAGGACCTCGACGAGTGCGACGTGCTGATCCTGTGGGGCAACAACCCGGCGGAGATGCACCCGGTCCTGTTCTCGCGCGTGATCGATCGGCGCGCGCGCGGCGAGGACGTCCTGCTGATCGACATCGGGACGCGGCGCACGCGCAGCACCGAGTTCGCGCAACGCTTCCTGAACTTCAAGCCGCACACCGATCTCGCGATCGCGAACGGCATCGCGCATCTGTTGATCGAGCGCAAGACCTACGACGCGGACTTCGTCGCCAACCACTGCGCGTTCCGCGCGATGTCGGATCCGCCGGAGTTGAACGGCCGCGCCAGCACGTTCGAGGAGTACGTCACCTCGCTCGCGCCGTACACCCCGGAGTACGTCGAGTCGATTTCCGGCGTCGCCGCGGACGACCTCCGCTTCCTCGCCGACTTGTTCGGGGATCGCAAACTCCGCATCACGAGCTTGTGGTGCATGGGCATGAACCAGCACACCGCGGGCACGGCGATCAACGCGCTGGTCCACGGCATCCATCTGTTGTCGGGCCATTTCGGCCGCCCGGGCGACGCGCCGACGAGCTTGACCGGCCAGCCCTCCGCATGCGGCACCGTGCGTGAGGTCGGAACGCTGTCCCACGCGCTCCCCGGCGGTCGCCTGGTCGCGAACGAAGAGCACCGCAAGGAATGCGAGACGTTGTGGCGCGTGCCGCCCGGACGCATCCAACCGAAGCCCGGCTACCACACCGTCGCGATGTGGGAGAAGTTCTGTACTCCCGCCGATCAAGGCGGCGACATCGACACGCTGTGGGTGCAAGTCACGAATCCCGGCCAAACGCTGCCGAATCTGCACAAGCTGTTCGACCGCAAGGCCGGGCTGAAGGACAAGTTCCTCATCGTGTCCGACGTGTATCCGACCGCGACCACGCGGCTCGCGGATCTCGTGCTCCCCTCCGCGCTGTGGGTCGAGAAGAACGGGATCTACGGCAACTCGGAACGGCGGACCCAGCAGTGGTTCCGCATGGTGTCGCCCCCGGGACAGGCGCGCGACGACTGTTGGCAGACCATCGCCGTCGCTCGGCGCTTGTTCGATCGTGGCCTCGCCGGCATGAAGGACGCGGACGGACGCTTCCTGTTCCACGTCGAGCACGACGGCGCCGAGGTCCCCATCCACGATTGGGAGCACTACTACGACGTCAACGTCGACGAGCGCTTGTTCGAGGAATACCGCGCGTTCACGCGCAAGAAGCACAAGGACCTCGCGCCGTACTCGGCCTACGTGAAGGCGCGCGGCCTGCGTTGGCCGGTCGTGCAACAGGCCGACGGCTCGTGGCGCGAAACGCGCTACCGCTTCGCGGAGTTCGACGATCCGTACGTCGCGAAAGGCAAGGGCGTCCAGTTCTATCACTCGGTCACGAAGGACGACCGCGCGCAGATCTGGTTCCACCCGTACCGGGATCCACCGGAGATGCCCGACGCCGAGTACCCGTTCTGGCTGTGCACGGGTCGCGTGCTCGAGCATTGGCACACCGGCACGATGACGCGTCGCATCCCGCAGCTCGCGCGCGCGGTGCCGCGCGCCTACGCCGAGTTGAACGCCGACGACGCGCGCGATCTCGGGATCGCGAACGGGGACCCGATCGTGGTCGAATCGCGCCGCGGTCGCATCGAGCTGCAAGCGTGGATCGACGGCCGCGGCAAGCCGCCTCGCGGCTCGGTATTCGTTCCGTTCTTCGACGAGACGAAGCTCATCAACGCCGTCACGCTCGAAGCACACGACCCGTTCTCGAAGCAGCCGGACTACAAGAAGTGCGCGGTCCGCGTGCTGCGGCGTCGAGCGGAGTGACGCCATGGACACCGCGCCCCATGCCCAGTTTTCGACCCGAAGGTTCGCGCAGTTGATGGGCGCGATCGTCATCGGCGTGGCCGGGATCGGCTACGTCGTCGGCTTGCGCCAAGCGGTTCCCATCGAGCGGGCTGGGCCGGTCATGAACGCACCGGTCAATTCCGACACGGCGGTCCCGTCGACGCACTACG
Source organism: Planctomycetota bacterium (assembly GCA_052034255.1). Classification (GTDB taxonomy): domain Bacteria; phylum Planctomycetota; class B15-G4; order B15-G4; family JADJEK01; genus JADJEK01. Next base: position 16,030 of record JBPOIU010000054.1, read on the forward strand.
CCGCCATCGGCGACGCGACCGCGTGGCCGAACCGGACCTTCGCCACGCGTCTGCGCGCGGTGCCGGCGCCTACCGTGTCTCAGGACACCGTGGTCGTGGTCGATCCGGCGGCACGTGCCGCGGCCGTCGCCGCCCGCGCGGCTCGGCGCGCGTACGCGGGAGCTCCGCCGACGATCCCGCATGCCGTCGACGCGCGCTCGGCCGCGGCATGCATGGCCTGTCACGGGACGGGCTTCGTGGTCGGCTCCGTGCGCGCGCCGCGGATCCCGCATACCGCGTACGCGAACTGCCTCCAATGTCACGTCGAGGCGGCGACCAGCGCGCTCGGCACCAGCCCGCCGCCGAGCAACGCGTTCGTCGGTCTCGCATCTCCCGGCAGCGGCGCGCGCGCTTGGGCCGGTGCGCCCCCGACCGTCCCGCACTCGACGTGGATGCGGGCGGACTGCCTCGCGTGCCACGGCGCCGGCGGTGCCCTCGGACTGCGTTCCACGCACGCGTGGCGACAGAACTGCCTGCAGTGCCACGCCACGTCGTGGCAGATCGAGCTCCGGCCGAACGCGGACCAAACCGCGGAGTCATGGGGCACCACGCTGAAGGACCCGCGATGAGCGCATCCGGTCGCGTCTCGCGACGCTCGCTGCTGTTCCTGCGACCTGCCGCGGCACCCGCGGAGAGTTTCGTCGCAGTGATCCGGGCGTGGAAGTGCCTGGCGCACACCGGCGGGTTCTGTTCGGTGTGCGTCGAGCACTGCCCGACGCCCGGAGCCATCACCGTCGACCACGGAAAACCGCGGATCGAGCTCGATCGATGCACCGGCTGTTCCGCCTGCATCGACGTCTGTCCCGCACCCGACCCCGCGATTCAACGAGTTCCTCGTCGGAGATCGTCGTGACGCAACTCCCGCTTTCCGTTCCGGACCTTCACGTCGGGCGCCTGACGCGAACCGAGTTCACCCACTACGTGGACGATCTACGGGCCGCGGCGTCGGACCTCCGCGTGCTGATCCGGCGCGCGCCGCATCGCACCGAGGAGTGCGACCTCCCGGGCCTGGCGACGCTGTGCCACGCCATCGACGCCGGACTCGCTCTCGGCGCGCAAGTGATCTACGCGTTCGACGGCAAGCACTACCGCGACGTCTTGCTGCCGCTCGCAGCCGATCTCCGCCTGGTGCGCATGGAACTCGACGAACTCGTCATCCCGAGTTCGTGACGCGCTCGATGCGCGACGCCGTCACCGCGCGTCAATGCGTGGTCGCGCGCAGCGCGTTGGACGCGGCCGCGCCCGCGGGCGTCATGGGATCCGCGATCCACGCCTGGACGAAGAGGTCCACGCAGGCCGGGATCGGCGGCAGGCTCGCCCACGACAACGCCCACGCACCGGTCGCGTCGGTCGGCAACGCGAGCGGCGTGAACGTCGGAGCCGGCACCAGCGTGCCGCCGAGCAGCGGCAGGTGCACCGCGGTCGCGGCGTAGAACAGGAACGACGGCGCGTTCGGCCGCGCGGACGACAGCGCGAGCCCACCCGCCGCCGCCGTCGCCAGGATTCCAAGACCGCTCAAGCGCGGCGCGCCGTTCGTACCCGCCAGCGCTTCGCCCAGGTCGAGCCACGGCACTGCGTGATCGACGAGGAAGTGCGCGTTGTTCGTGCCCGCGGCACCGGCGATGCCCGACGACAGACCGCTCTGCCCCACGTCGTTCATCGACGGCCACGCATCCATGCTGCCGTACGTGCCGCCGAGGGGCGTGACGTCGCCGCTCGATGCGACCGTCGCGGTGGCGCCGTCCGGGAAACACATCACGAGCCGATTTTGCATCGCGCCCCCCGGCAGCTTCGCGTCGGTCCACACCACGAGGTTGCCGGTGTCGTCGAGCGGCGTCATCGGGTTGCGCGAGAACGCCAAGCCGAAACACAACGCGCCGCCGTCGAGCACGTCGTTGAACGCGATCGCGCGCCGGCCGGCCCCGACCGCCGGCACGACGTACCACCCCGACGAAAACGTCGACGGCGTCGGTTTGTAGTCGGCGAAGAACGCGACGTCGCCGCGCTCGTTCACCATCGCCGCTTGGAAGTCGAAGTACGTCCCGCCGCCCGGCGCCGGCGCGTTCGCGCGCGCGCGCCACGCCGCGACGCCATGCGTCACGACGACGATGCCGCGCGACACCGGGCCGTTCGACAGCGGTCGGAACGCGATTTGACCGGCATCGTTGATCGAGGGCACGGGTCCCGACGGGATGCTCGTGCCGTCGGCGAACCCGAACGACTCACCCGCGATGATCGTGTACGAGCCGCCGCCAGGCGCCGGATCGCCGGTCGCCGCGACTTTGCTCACGACGCCGGCATCCCAGCGGAACGCATTCGCGTTCGCGAACCCGGCCTGTCGCGCGAGGAAGACCACGACGCCGTCGGAGTTGATGCTGCCCGGCCCGACCTCGGTGAACACGCCGCCGAGAGGTGAAGGCGTGCCGGGCGCTGCGACGACTTCGATCTGCTGCGAGCTCGCGCGGTAGAGGAACAGGCCGCGCGGCGCGGACCCGCCGTCGACGTCGGCGATGAACAGCACGTCGCCCTCGTCGTTCAACGCGGGAGCAAACGCCGTCCCCCCGAAGAAACCGGAGAACGTTCCGCCGAGCGGCGTCGGATCGCCGACCCCGCTGCCCGGCACTCCGCTCCCGCCGCCGCCACCGCAACCGACCGCGATCGGGATCACCATCGTGCCATCGGATACGAACACGCCTTGGTTGCGCGCGGAGCCCGCGACTTGCGCGTAGAACGCGCCGAACCCGTGATCGTTGACGATGCACGGGTTGAAGAACGCGAGCGGATTGAGCGTGCCGCCGCCCGGCGCGAGTTGTCCCTGGCGCACGACGACGGATGCCGACGTGCATCCCGCGAGCGTCGCGGCGAACACGGTCGGCCCCGACGGAGTGGTCGCCGATCCTGGAATGACGAGACCGTCGTGCACGCGGACGTACGGCTGGGACGGTGGCGCGGCGAACGCGCTCGAGGTCAATGCGACGGCGAGGGCGAGAACGAGGACGATGCGCTGCATGGACGACTCCCAGAGTTGCGCGGCAAAGTTGCGCAGCGAGTCGGGACGAGCGCACCGTAGCGGACGACGACATCCGCGCGGATTCACATTCTCGTCATGCGTGCGTCATGCGTGTGCGGCCGCGAACGCACGTCGCTTCGCGCGTTGCTCGAGCGCGAACTTCGCGCGGAACGCTTGGCGCTTCGCCGCGAGCTTCCACTCCTTGAAGCGGAAGCGATTCGGGTCGTCTTGCAGCAGGCGCGCTTCCTCGGGCAGCATCACGAGGCTGACGTGGATGTTCGGCGCGAGGCCGATCGGGAGATCGTGCTCCATGCACTTCTCGTAGAGGCGCTGGTACACGGGCAGCACTTCGTCGATGTCGGGCGGCGGGAGATGCTCGTAGTCGGTGTTCTTCAGCGGACGGAACACGCAGACGGTCGGGATCGCGCCGCGCTCCGTCAGCCAATCGATCGCGGCGATCGACGACTCCTTCGGCTCGAGTCCCGCGATGATCTCGCCGTTCGCGACCCACGGCTCGCCCGACAGCTTGGTGAAGTCGGACAGGCTCGCGCAGTACTCGACGGCCTTCAGGTACGTGTCGAGTCCGTACGCGTCGTGCTTGCCCGGGCAAACCTCGACGAAGCGCTGCGGATCGAAGATCTCGAAACAGAACGACACGCGATTCACGCCCATCGCCTTCAATCGGTCGTAGCGCGTGAGGTCGGGATGCGGCGGCGTCTGCACACCGATCAACAGACCGGTCTCCTGCTTGATCGCGCGGATGTACGGCTCGAGGAAGTCGAGGTACGTGTGACCTTCGTAGTGGCCGGTGTTGAAGTCGACGTACGTGATGCCGGATTCGAGCCACGCGGCGCGCGCGACCTCGACGACTTCATCGACGGCTTTGCCGTCCGCGTCGTCGATGCCGAGGTTCAGACCGACCGAGCAGAACTTGCAGTTGGTGCGCTCGGGGCGTTCCGGGCCTTTCACCCAGTACTCGCAGACCTTCGCCGGATAGACGCCGAGATACGTGCCCTGGAGGGTTCCGACGGTGCGCATCGGCTTGCCGCTGGTCGTGCGGCGCTCGTACCAGTTCGGCAGCGGCGCGAGAGTGATGGGCGCGACCGGCTTGCCGTCGCGGTGGATCACGTAGTTGCCGTCGACGCGCTCGAGGACGTAGGGCGACTGCTGCGCGAACGGTTCCGAGACGGGGATGTTGGTCCACAGATCGCCCGGGAGGATGGCTTCGAGTCCCGAGCCGAGACCCGCACGCGTGCGCAGGATCGGGCGGCCGCCGTCGTCCTCGATGAGGCATGAATCGCCGAGGCGCATGCCCTTGCAGTACAAGTCGAGCTTCAGGAACGCGGGGTTCTTGGCCGGGTCGCGGATCATCGCTGTCTCCACCGGGTGCTGCGGGCGCGCGAGGGCTCGTGAGTGTAACCCTCATTTCGGACCATGTCGTCGTTTTTGACGACCGCGCCGTCGGAGCAACTCGCGGACCGCGATACGAACGCCGTTTCGCGAGCGCGCGTGCGCGAAGTTCCGCGTTCGCACGGCTCGTACCGCGGGATCCTCCTCGCGGGGGCGAGATGCGCACGGCCTCTGATGCCTGCTCGGGCATCGACGAGGTAGGGGGCCGTTGGCCCCCTACGACCCCGTCCTACTCGCCGGCCGAAGGCCGCTCCGCCTTCTGCGGAGGAAGGGGGGCGCAGGGCCCCCGAGACCCCCCCGGGGGGGGGGGGGGGGGGGGGGGGGGGGGGGGGCAGGGGCGCGGGCCGC
>JBPOIU010000239.1:0-6574 GCA_052034255.1 Planctomycetota bacterium
CGTGATGCGGATGAACTGGTTCACGCCGGCCGCCGTCGGCGGGATCGTCGGCAGTTGCTGGTTCACCTTGAAAGTGTCCGACGCCGTGTCGAACCGGAACATGTCGTTCAGTTGTTCCTCGGTGCGCGTGAACGACTGCCCGAGGTTGAACGGCTGCAACGGATCCACCGCGCGGCTCGCGTCGATCTGGATGACCGGGTCGTTGAACCCGCCGCCGGGCTTGTTGGCGAAGCCGTTGCCGCCCGCGGATGCCACGGAAGCGACGACGAGCGATGCGAGGGAAGACGAAACGACGACGCGGAGGTGCCGTGTGCCCATCGGCGCTCCTCTTTCGAGAGAGTTGAGTTGTTCAGGCCCGATCCTCGGTGCGTCGCGTCGGCCGATGTTCCGGGGAGAGACGGCTTGTCGGAACGCTCAAGGGGGTCGTCTTGCACCACGCCGGGACGCGCTGCAGAAGGGGACGACCCGGAGGGAGCTTATTGCAAGTTCCTTGACGTGGAAACCGGGGAGGGATGGAAAACTGCAAGTCGAAACACGTACCGTTGAAGGAAACTTGCAATGGGGCTGACGACATCGAAGGCAGGTGAATCCGAACGGTCTGCCTTCCCGCTGGAGATGCGCGATGGATAGGGCGGCGATCGAGGGCGTGCTGGCCGAGGTTCCGCACCTGCGTGCGGTGGACGCCGTCGTCCTGCGGCGGTTGTCCGGCGCCGCGCGCATCGTCCGGCTCGAGCGAGGCGGCGCCTTGTTCCGCGAGGGCGACCCGTGTCGGGCGTTCTTCGTCGTGGTCCAAGGCGGGATCACGCTGTTCCGTCCGCTGCCGGACGGGCGGATTCAGGTGCTGCGGCGGCTGCGGCCGGGCCAGATGTTCGCCGAGGCCGCGCTGCTGACGATGACGAGCTACCCGGTCCACGCCGAAGCGAACGACGCCGGCACCGAGGTCGTCGAGGTCGACGGCAAGGTCTTCCTCGACGCGTTCCGGTCGGATCCGCGCGTCGCGGCCGCGATGGTCGCGTCGTTGTCGAACTGGCTGCTCCAGCTCGTCGACCGCATCGACGAGCTGTCGATCGCGAACGCCGGCGCACGGCTCGCGCGGCACCTGCTGCGGCGGCCGGCGAAGTCGACGAAGGCCGGATTCGAGGTGGACCTCGGCCAGACGAAGAAGGAGTTGGCCGAACAGCTCGCGATCGCGCCCGAGACGTTCTCGCGGCTGCTGAAGAAGTGGAAGGACGCCGGTTGGGTCGAGAGCGACGGCAATCGCGTGACGATCCTCGACGCCGATGCGCTGGAGCGGGAGGGCGAGTGACGTCCGGGATGGGTCGGGACACCCGTTTCGGCGGCGCCTGACATCCGTCCGCCTGACATCCGTCCGCTTGACATCCGTCAAGGAGCGTTCCGCCCGAATGGGCGATGTTGACCACGGATCGCTCGGCCGTGAGCCGGCGCTCCGGAGGTTCTCATGCTCTCGCGCTCTCGGTGGACCGTCGGTCGGGTCCTGTTGCTGACGACCATCCTCGGGTTCTCGGTGCTGCTGTTCGGCGGGTACACGATCTACGCCAGCAAGGCGCCGATCCCCGGCACCACCCGCTCCGATGCCGGAGCCGTGGTCTTCACCGGCTCCGACGTGATGGCCGGGCAGGCGATCTATCAAGAACACGGCCTGATGGACTGGGGCTCCGTGCTCGGGCACGGGACGTACTTCGGCCCGGACTTCACGGCCGAGATGCTGCATCGACGGGTGCAGCTGCTGCGCGACGAGTTGGCGCGCACTTTTGGGGCGGCCTCGTTCGCGGACCTGACCCAGGAGCGCAAGGACTCGACCGCCGCGGCGGTCGAACGTCTGATCAAGACGAATCGATACGACCCCGACACCGATCAACTGACGGTCGGAGACGCCGACGTCGCCGCATTCGCGACGCTGCGTGACGAAGTGAAAGAGCGCTTCACGCACGGCGAGGACGCGCGCGGACTGCAGCGCGACGTGCTGTCGAAGAGCGCGTCGGCGTCGTCGGTCGACGAAGCCGCCCATCGCCTGACCGCGTTCTTCTGGTGGACGTCGTGGCTCGCGGGCGCGACGCGCCACGGCGACGACAAGACGTACACGAACAATTGGCCGTTCGATCCGGACGCCGGCAACGTCAGCTCGACGAGCGCGATGCTGTGGAGCGCGGTGTCGGTCGGTCTGCTGCTGCTGTTCCTGCCGCTGGTGATCCTCGCGTACGCCCGCGGTAAGTATCGAATGGAGGACGCGTACGCGGAGGGCGCGTTCCCGAAGCAGGAGCTGTCGTGGTTGCCCGTGTATCCGAGCCAGCGAAAGACGCTGAAGTACTTCGTGACGGCCGGCGCGTTGTTCCTGCTGCAAGCGATGCTCGGCGGCTACCTCGCGCACGGCTACGTCGAAGGCAACAGCTTCTATGGAATCGACCTGTCGACCGTCCTGCCGTTCAACGTCGCGAAGACCTGGCACCTGCAGCTCGCGGTGTTCTGGATCGCGACCTGCTGGCTCGGCCTCGGCATCTACGTCGCGCCGCTGATCGGCGGTCGTGAGCCGAAGCACCAAGGCTTGCTCGTCGACGTGCTGTGGGGCGCGCTGGTCGTCGTCGCGCTCGGCTCGCTGGCCGGCGAGTGGCTCGGCGTGCACGGGATGCTCGGTTCGGCGTGGTGGCTGCTCGGACATTGCGGCTGGGAGATCATCGAGCTCGGCATGATCTGGAAGGCGTTGCTCGCCGTCGGCTTCGGCCTGTGGTTGTTCATCGTCGTCCGCGCGGTCAAGGACGCACTGAAGGCCGATCACGAGCGCAAGGAACTCGTGCGGCTGTTCGTGATCAGCGCGGTGTCGATCCCGGCGATGTTCGCGGCGTCGTTCCTGATCACGCCCGGCACGCACCTGACGATGGCCGACTACTGGCGCTGGTGGATCATCCACCTGTGGGTCGAGGGCATGTTCGAGGTGTTCACGGTCGTCGTCGCGGCGATCCTGTTCGTCAACATGGGTCTCGTCACGCGGATCTCCGCCGCGCGTGCGCTGAAGTTCCAGCTCATCATCCTGCTCGGCTCGGGATTGATCGGGACCGGCCATCACTACTACTGGATCGGCGCCGACGACTTCTGGATCTCGATGGGCAGCGTGTTCAGCGGTCTCGAGGTCATCCCGCTGACGTTGCTCGCGGTCGAGGCCGTCGACCAATGGCGCACCATGAAGGCGGCCGGCGCGGACTTTCCGTACAAGCTCACGTTCGCGTTCCTGATCGCCGTCGCGTTCTGGAACATGTTCGGCGCGGGCGTGCTCGGGTTCCTGATCAACCTCCCGATCGTGAACTACTACGAGCACGGTTCGTTCCTGACCGCGAACCATGGGCACGGCGCATTGATGGGCGTGTTCGGCATGCTGGCGCTGGCGCTCGCGCTGTACTGCGTGCGCAACGTAGTCACCGAACGCGGCTTCGCGACGAAGCTGTTCCGGCTGTCGTTCTGGGGCCTGAACGTCGGCCTGATGGGCATGATCGTGATCACGCTGACGCCGATCGGGATCATGCAGCTCGTCGAGTCGGCGAACCACGGCTTCTGGTCCGCGCGGACGCTCGAGTTCTATCGCGACCCGACGGTCCACACGCTGCTGTGGCTGCGCATCCTGCCGGACATGGTGTTCATCGGCCTCGGCGTCGTGCCGATGCTGGCCGGCCTCGCGTGGTCGCTGCGCCATCTGCGCCCGGCGACGCCGATCGAAGAGCCCGTCCGTCGCGAACTCCGCAAGCTCGCGCCTCCGGTCGCCGTGAGGACGTGAATCGCACCGAGCGATGCGCGCCCTCGACACGGTGACCGAGGTGCGGTGACGAGAGCATGAGCGAGAGAGCAAGCTTCCCCTTCCCCCCGCCTCGTCGTCGGGTCGGGAAGGGGAAGCCCTTCGTCCGGAACAGGGGCCGGATCAGGCCGTGCGGACGACTCGCGTCAGCGCCGCGAAGCCGACGAGGTAGATCACGGCGGCCGCGACGAACACGACCGTGAAGCCCACGGCCATGCTGGCGACGATGCACGCGAGCGACGCGAACACCGACGAGAAGCCGTTGATCGCCCACGCCCACGGGACGAGTTGCGGCGACGTCGATTCGAGCGCTCGGACTCCGGTCGGGAACGGCATGCCGAGCGCGATCCCGATCGGCGCGAGCAACAGCACGACCGCGAGCACGCGGACGCCGAAGCCGAGCCCGAGCAGCATCGGCGGCAACACGTTCATGCCGATCGCCGTGACGACGATCAGCACGGCGACCGCGAGGCCGAGCCGCATCAGCGTCTTCGGGCAGCGCGCGTCGAGCTTCGCCGCGAGGAAGGACCCGATGCCGGCGAAGCCGAGCAGCGAGCTCAGCACGACCGACAGCGCGTACGTCGGATGCCCGAGCACGATGACGACCTTCTGCATCAGCACGATCTCGATGCACATGAAGCCGACACCGAGCGCGGCGAAGTACGTGAGGATCCGTCCCTTGTGCGGCGACTGGATGCCCTTCTTCGCCAGCGCGCGCAGCGGCAGCAGGATCAGCGCCACGCCGAGCAGCACGATCTGCGCCAGCGACGACAGCAGGATCATGTGCCCGACCGGGTACTCGGGGTGGAACGCCTTGTCCTCGCTCGACTCGACGCCGTCGCGGCCGTGCTTCGACCACAGTCCGGAATAACGGTAGTAGTTGAAGAAGAACGGCGTGTCGTCGGTGCACGGCGACACGTCGTACGGATAGTCGGCGAGGAAGCGCTCCTTCTCGGCCGGCGTCGCGCGCAGCAGGTGGAAGAAGATGTCGCGCGTCTTCAGGAACGGCTCGGAGTTCGTCCGCAGGTACGCGATCATCTCGCCCGCGCGCGGCGCCAGCGCGTCCCGCAGCGACGGCGGTGTCGGTGGCGCGGGTGTGCCCGCGAGCCCGGACGCCTCGGCCAACGTCGCATGACGCAGCGCGGCGACGGCGCCGTCGACGTCGGCAGGCGCCGCGTTCGGTGCTTGCGCGTTCACGAACAGTCGCAGCGCGCTCTCGACGTCGCCCGGCAACGGCAGCAGGTCCTTGCCGGGCTCGAACAACGGGTCGAACACGAAACCGCGAAAGCCCTCGGCGACGGCGAAGCGGTGCAGGTCGTCGATCTCGGCGCGCGTGAACGGTCCGCGCTTGATCATCGTCGACGCCCAGCTCGAGCCCTGGAACACCGCGAGGTGCGACGAGGGATCGTCGATCCCGAGTTCCGTCAGCGCCGTGATCGCGATGTTCGCGAGGCGCAGCGTCTCGCGCGGCCGCTTCGGCCAACTCAGGATGTAGCGTGAGTAGGTGACGATCCCGCCGTCCTTCAGGTGCTCGTAGAACTCCTTGACGGCGTCGACGGTGTAAAGATAACTCTCGGACAACGTATAGGCGCCGGTCGACAACGCCGTGAACGAGTCCACGCCGCTCATCTGGATCAGGTCGTAGCGCCGGTCCGAGTTGCGCATGAACGACCGGCCCTCGCTGTTCACGAGGTGGATCTTGTCCGAGTACGGGTGGGCGCCGGGCCGGAACAGTCCGCCGAGGTAGTCGTCGTACTCCTCGGTCACCATGCGGATCATCGCGCGGTTGATCTCGGCGGCGTCCACGCGGCTCGCGCCGTGCGCCAGCGCGACCATGACGTCGACGCCGCCGCCGACGCCGATCACGAGGACTTCGGGGTCCTTGCCGCCGCGCGCCGCGAACGCGCGATACCCCGAAGCCGACTGCGTGTCGTCGAGGAACTTGAACCGCGCGATGTCGGCCGCGTCCTTGAACATCTGCGTCGGCGCGGTGCCGTCCTGCGCGACCGCGCGCAGATCGAGCTTCATCTCGTCCAGCGCGCCGAAGTTGCCGCCCATGATCGGCGGCCCGTTCTCGATGTTCGTGCTGACCTGGACCTCGGCGGTCGCGCTCGGCAAGCGCATGTCGAGGTGCGTGCCGGCGAGGTCGTTGATCTCCTTGTCGGTCGCGAACGGCACGTCGATCTCGTACGCCGGCAAGCCGAGCGGTCGACCGAGCCCCGTCACGCTGGCCGCGAACACGCACGTCGCGAGCACCGGCAGCGCGAACTTGCGCACGAGGCCGGGGACGCCGCTCGCGAACGCGAGAGCACCGAGCGCGCCGAACGCACCCGCGAGCACGACCGTCGGCGCGCCGCCGAACGCGTCGAGCAGCGCGACGCTGGCCGCTCCACCCGCGGCCGAGCCGACGAGGTCGGCGAAGTAGATCTTGTTCGCGTGCGCCGCGAACCGCGTCAGCGCCAGCCCGACCGCGTAGCCGCCGAGGAACAGCGGGATCGTGATCAATCCATACAACAGCAGCAGCGCGCCGAGGTTCGAAGGCTCGCTCCACAGCTTCAGCGTGTTGACGCGCAACTGCGTCGCGAGCAGCAACGTCACGACGACGGCGATGCCGTACCACAGCGCCGCGCGAGCGACCGGCTTCGACGGCGCGTCGTGCTTCAGACCTTCCGCGCGCGCCGTCAGGAACGAGCCCGCGGCGCCGAAGCCGAGCAGCGCGATCGACACCACCATGTAGGTGAAGTGGTGCCACATCATGATCGCGAACACGCG
>JBPOIU010000068.1:0-18597 GCA_052034255.1 Planctomycetota bacterium
GTTCTCACGGTCTCGCCGGACACCTGTGCCTGTTGAACGGGGCGGCGACTGCCGTCGCCTCGGACACCTTGTGCGGGATCAACTACGTCCGAAAGTCGTCGCTGGACGCGACGACTCTCAGACGTAGTAGATCAGGGGTCGGAGACCGAGAAGCGCGTTCCTTGCGATCCCGCCAGACCGTACGTCCCGCATGGGTGCAACGTCACGGCCATCGCCGAGAACGGGATGTCGAGATATGGAACGGAGGCCGGGATCGGGATCTTCAGGAAGCCGAAGCCGAGATCGTCCGCGGGCATGTTCAGCAGCACGAACGGGCCGGTGATGTCGGTCCAGAACTTCATGCCGTAGAGGTTGAGAGCGGGTTCCAAGCCCTCGCCGTAGGTCAGCACGAGCCAGGAGTTCGCGTTCGGAGTCAAGCCGGTGCACATGAAGGCGAACGTCGAGTTGCCCGTCAGCGGCTCCGAGTTCGTGGTCAGGTGGATATCGCCAGCGCATGCTGGTGACGGAGAGCCGAAGTTCTCGAGCTGGAAGATGTGATTGTCCTCCGCGTCCGGCACACCATTCATGTTGCGGTCGATCCCCATCCGCTGGCCGGCCCCGTAGGGCACGCCCATCAGGGTCAGCGTTCCGCCAGCCAAGAGCTTCGTCTTCAGTTCCGTCCACGTGAACGGCCCGTAGCCCGCTTGATCGCTCTGGAAGCGGCCGCTCGCGGGTACGTACTTGAAGCCGTGGAGGACGCCGTCCGTCCGGCCCTTCGCGATCAGGTCGATGTCGCCGAGCGCGGCCAAGCCCGTCAACAACGCGACATCTGCGGCGACCGCGGAACTCGTCGCGCTGCTCGACGCGACCGTCCGCGAGTAACCGACGGCAGGTGGAGTTCCCGTGTCGATGCACATGAGGAACGCCGCCAGATCGCGCTGCTGCGCCGGTTGGGTCGCGAGCGTCCCGAACGTGACCGGATTGCTCAGGAAGGCCTCGACGGTCGGGAACGAACCGTCGTGCCCGAAGCCGAATCCATCGAGGGACACCGCGCCGGGAGAATTGTCGAACTGCATGCGCTTGTACGTCGTGCGAAGCTGCGGGACCTTCATGCCTTGCGGTTGCCCGAGCACCGTCTTGTTGACGATCTTGTTGCCCGTGCCGAGCGGAAGATGATGGCAGCTGTTGCACGAACCGATCGGAGTCGCGGCGGAACCGTTCTTGTAGATGTCCTTCCCCACCGTCGGATTTCCCCCGTGGATCGTGGCGGGCAACGTGCGATCCAAGTTCATGTGCGGATTGGGCTCGAACACGACCTGCATCATGAACGCCGAGAACGCGTCCATGTCGGACGTCGTCAGTTGGGGCCCACCCATCAGTTTCGAGAACGCCGAGTTGAATGCCGTGAACGACGACCGATCGCCGCGCCAATGCAACGGCGTGTTGCCGGCGAGGCCGCGCAACGTCTGCGTCTGCATCGGTCCCTTCATCGGGTGCATCGCGATCATCCCGTACACGTTCGACGGGTCCGCGATGTCTTCCGGTTCGCCTTCGGGATCGCCGAGATCCCAATCTTCTCGGTCGCTTTCCGCGTCGAAGTGACAACTCGCGCAAGACATCGTGCCGTTGCCCGACAGCTTGGCGTCGTAGAGGAATCCGCGGCCTAGACGCGTGGCGGGAGGAGTCGGGTCGAACGCGCCGATCGCGAGTTCCAGCGTGACGGCATTCGTGGCCGTGTTGACGACACTGATCGTGTTCGCGATCCGGTTCATCACGTACAGGCGCGTGCCGGTCGGATGCATCGCCAGAGCACGCGGACCACGCTTGTTCTTCGGATCGACGGTGGCGCCCACCGCTGGGCCGATCTCGATCCGAGCCAGGATGGCGCCGCTCGGGCTCATGCGAGCGACCCGGTCGGTCCCGAAGGCCGCGACGTACATCGTCGATCCGGTCGCGTCGAAGACGACATCGGTCGGTTGCGCCAACGCTTGGCTCTTCGCCGTCGGGTTGGGCAGAACCGCGTAGTCGACGCCGGGATTCAAGTCCATCTTGGTGACCAAGCCGGTCCCGATGGCGACCTTCGTGATCTGGTTGTCGACGGCGTGCCCTCGCAAGTTCGGCTCGAAGCGCACGAGATTGCGAGCGTCGGTGTTCGCGACGAACAGGTCACCGGTGCCCGGTTGCACCGCAAGGTTCCACAAGCCGGTGCCGACTCCGTGGAAGTAGCGAGTCACGACGTTGGTCGCGGTCGCGATCTCCGCGACGTCGTTGTCGGGCATCGTGTACTGGATCACGTTGCTCCACGCAGGATCGTTCGCGGCCACGATCAACGCGGTCTTCGGCGGTGGGCCGAGGTTCGGGTTCGTGGGCGCGGGCGGATCGGGTGCGAGTTGCGGAGGGATGACCGTCGTTTTGTTGCCCGAGAGCGCGACCGCTGCGTAGACGTGGAGGCCATCCGCGCTCACCGCGAGAGCGCGTGGTTGGATCCCCAGGATCGGGATCGTCGCGAGAAGTGCGTGGGTGGCGACGTCGAACACACGGACTTGCTGCGATTCGGACACGCTTACGTAGGCGCGTTGGGGTGAGCCGGCGAACACGACGTCGCTCGGCTCGTCCTTGACCTGAATCGTGTCCGTCACCATCCCGAGCGACACCGAGACGACGCTGATGCTGTCGGACGTGTGATTGACGACCCAGAGTTCATCGGAAGTGCGTTGCCGAACGGACACCGGCTCGATGCCGACCGGGATCTCGTTCACCAGAACCGGGTTCGCCGCGGAGATCGTGTCGAAGATCGACAATCGCGCGTCTGGCGTGTCGACGACGAACAACTTCTTGCCGTCGAACGACGTCGCAATCGGATGCACCAGCGGCGTCTCGAAGTTCAGAACCGTCCCGACGTTCGTCGCGGTGTCCTCGTCGTCGACCTGGGCAAGAGCACGGGCACCGAACAGCAATGCGGTCACGGTCGTAGCCGCGACGAAGTACCGATTCATGGAATCTCCAGGCTTGGTTGGGTCGCGGGAACCCACGCCGATCACCGAGCTGGGCAGACGATCGCGCGTCCCGTCGCGTCGCGCGCGCGGCGATCCATGTACATGGCACAGCGTTTCCCCGTGAGTCGATGACGGACTCGTCAGCTCCCACACGAACCGGCGCGGCCCTCGCCCCTTGGCGCGCGGTCGGCACAAAACGTTGGCTCGTCGCCGATTGCGCACTACACCGCCTCCGCTTGGGGTGCATCGTGACCCGACGGATATGTCATGCCGTTTGCGCGAACCTCGCCCCGAACCCTTCCGTCGGCACGCCGAGCGCTTCGCCGAGGCGGTCACCGAAGCGCTCTTCGAGCGCGGCCTTCAACGCCTGCCGCGCGCGATGGACGCGGATCTTCAGCGCATTGCGCGAGATGCCGAGCAATTGCGCGATCTCCGCCGGGTCTCGCTGCTCGATGTCGCGCAGCATCAGGATCGTGCGGTGCTTCTCCGACAGTGTCGCGATCGTCTCGCGTACGTGGTGGGCGATGTCCGCGGCGTCGACCTCCGCGCTGGTGTCCTCGACCGCGACGGCGAAGCCACTCATCGCGGATGACGCACCGTCGTCCTCCGCCCCGGATTCGAGCGCGACTTCGCGCCGCGTCCGGCGGCCGCGCAAGCGCAGCAACGCCGCGTTGACGCCGATTCGGTGGATCCACGTCGACAGCTGCGCGCGCCCGTCGAACTGGGCCAACTTGCGGAAGACGATCGAGAACGTCTCCGTCAGCACGTCCTCGGCTTCGGTCCGGTCGGCGAGCAGCGACTCCAGCACGCGCAACAGGCGCGGTCCGCGCGTCTCGACGAGGTGACGGTAGGCGGCGTCGTCCTCTGCCTTCAACCGAGCGACGAGTTCGACGTCCGACGACCAGCACGAGGGGTTCGCGACGAGGCGCAGCATGGTCCGATCCTCCGAGAGTCGCGGGTGCGGTTGCACCCGCCGTTCTCGAAAGCGCGGAGTTCGCGGCGTCGGTCCGACGGCGACTCGGATTTTCTTCGGATCAGGTCCGGTGCGCGTTGCCCGACACGCGGGCTGCGAGGACTTCGTACAGGCGTGCCATCGTGACCGGCTTCGCGATGAAGTCGTCCATTCCGGCGCCGCGACACGTGTCGATGTCGCCGCTCATCGCGTTCGCCGTCAGGGCGACGATCGGAACGCGCCGTTGCCGCGGCAGTTCGCGAATGCGTCGCGTGGCTTCGAGCCCATCCATCTCGGGCATTTGCCAGTCCATCAACACCACGTCGAAGTCGCCGCGCTCGAAGGCCTCGACCGCGATCCGACCATTGGCGGCGATCTCGACGGTGCAGCCCATGCGTTCGAGCATGCGTTGCGCGACACGCTGATTCACCGGGTTGTCCTCGGCGAGCAAGACGTGCAGTCCGAGGGGAAGGCGCTCGTCGGATCCGCCGTCGACGAGCACGGCCGCGGCGTCGGCTTCCGACGCGGCCTTCGCGACCTCGAATGCGAGTTCGACACGGAACGTCGACCCCTGACCCGGTTCGGACGAGCAGGAGATCACACCGCCCATCGACTCGACCAGACGCTTCGCGATCGAGAGCCCGAGCCCGGTGCCGCCGAAGTCGCGCTGCGTGGAGGCCGAAGCCTGCACGAACGGCTGGAACAAGCGCTGAGTCGTGGCGGCGTCCATGCCGGGTCCGCTGTCGACGACATCGATGCGGATGCCGCGCCGACGCCCAGTGGACTCGCGGATCGACAGCTCGACCCGCACCTCGCCGCGCTCCGTGAACTTCACGGCGTTGCTGACGAGGTTCAGCACGATTTGCCGCAGACGCCCCGGGTCGCCGATCACTCGCTCGGGGACTCCGGCGCGGATCGCCGTCGTCAGGCCGATGCCCTTCTCCTGCGCGCGCCCCGCGAACAGCCGACGCACGTCGTCGACGACGCGATGGAGATCGAACGGCACGCGCTCGAACTCGATGCGGCCGGCCTCGATCTTCGACAGATCGAGCACGTCGTTCAGGATCACGAGCAGCGCTTCGCCCGACTCGTGCAGGGTGCGCAAGAGGTCGGCTTGCTGCGGATCGAGCTTCGTCTCGCGCAACAGCGACGTGACGCCGAGGATGCCGTTCAACGGCGTGCGGATCTCGTGACTCATCATCGCGAGGAACTGGCTCTTCGTCCGCGTCGCGGATTCGGCTTCGTCCTTCGCGGCCTGCAACGAGGCGCGCGCCGCTCGTTGCTCCGAGATGTCTTGGAACGCGCCGACGACGCGCACCACGCGATCCCCTTCGATCACCGGGCGTCCGATCGCACGCACCCAGATCGAGCGATCGCGCGCCGTCACGAACGGAAGCTCGGCATCGAAGCTCTCGCGCTGCTCGACCGCACGGCCGACGAGTTCGCGGATCGTTCGCGCCGCGGCGCCGGGGTAGAACGCGACCGCGGATTCGAAGGTCGGTGTCCAGTCGTCGGCGACTTCGTGGATGGCCTTGACTTGGCGCGACCAGCGCAAGCCGCCACCGACGACGTCGTATTCCCACGCTCCGACGCGCGCGAGGTCCGCCATCGCCGAGAGTTCCGCGGCTTGCGACGCCGAGACGTGGGCCAACGAGCGCAGGTCCGCCGTCATCGCGTCCGCGAGATCCCGCGCCCGCTGCGCCGCAGTCTCGCGCGAACGGACCAAGAGTCCGACGAGCAGCGCCACGACGGCCCCGGCGAACGCGACGCCGATGAGCAGTCCGTGGGACACTTCGACGAACCGCTCCGTGGAACTCATGCAGACGTTCCACGACCGGCCGCACATCGTGAGCGTCGAGATCGACGCGAACTGGGACTGCGTGCCCGGCGATGCGTCGGACGCGAAGTCGTCGGATTCGACGAGCGCGGATTCGATCTCGCCGTTCGTCGTGTCCTCGAGGCACGCCAAGGCCCTCGAGGTTTCGATCGGCATGTAGACCCAGCCGAGCAGCGCTTCCGCGCGTTCCGCTTCGGTCGCCGTCGGCCGCCCGTTGCGGTACACGGGCAACAGCGCCAAGAACCCCTGTTCACGCGTCGGTGACTCGCGCAGCGCGATCGCGCCGGTCGCAGCGACTTCGCCGTCACGCTCCGACGAACGCAGCGCGGGGTAGACGGCCGGGTTCCCGGCATAGTCGTCGCCGACCCAGGACAGCTCGCCGACCCGCGGAGCGAAGTACTTCACGACCGCCAGCGCGTGCTCGAAGGACTCGGCGTCGACTTGGAAATCCGGCGCACCGTCGGCGCGGGTTCGCGCGAGGAAGCCGTCGAGCTCGCCGGGCGGGACGCGTTCGATGAAGCCGATTCCGAGCGCGCCCGGGAATTGCTCGTCGATCCGCCACGCCGCGACCATGCGATCGAATTCGGCACGTGAGACCGACTCGCTGGCGACGAACGCGGCCTTGGCGGCCTCCAGGCCGAATGGGTAGCGCTCGGCCCGGTCGTTCCACTCGCGCGTCGCGCGTTCGGTCAGCGCGATGAAGCGCGCGGCGTCGACCGCGTGCTGCCCCCGGACGAGCCAAGTCCCGCAGATCGCCGACAACGCGATCACCGCGACCACGGCGATCCACGCCGACGACCATGCTCGGGGAACGTCGCGTCGCGCCGACACCGTCTCCCCGCCCGGCGATGCAAGTGCACCCCGCGCCGGAGAGACGGTTCGGTGATCGAGCGAGCGTGGCGTCTGCAAGTCGAGTCCCGATGCCTGCGAATCGAGCGCGCGGATTCTCGGCGCTCGACATCGTCATCGGCTGGCGCCGGTATCCGCCTTGAGGCCTGCGGAGAGGCCGGCGAACCCGCGCAACGTCAGTCGATACAAGCCCGTGCGCGCGGCCAGGATCAACGTCGTGCGGGCCTCGTCGGCCCAAGCGAAGTTCGCGGGGAGCTCCGGGGTCACGATGACGCCCAACGGGATTCCCGCGGGGGACAGGACGTGGATCCCGCCCGGTCCGGACACGAACAGGTTGCCGTCCCGATCGACTTCGAGTCCATCGAGCGCGATCTCGCCCGGGAACTCCGCGGTGAAGTCGAAGAACACTTCGCTCGACGTGACGTCGCCCGCGGTCGAGACGGCGAAACGTCGCACCTGCTTCGCGGACTCGTCCCAGTTGGCGACGTAGAGGAAGCGCTCGTCGGGCGAGAACACGATGCCGTTCGGTCCGGTCATGTCCTTGGCGATCACGGTGAGCTTGCCGTCGACGAGCCCGAACACGCCGCAGAAGTCGAGTTCGCGCGCGGGATCGTCGTGGAAGCCCGGCAAGCCGAACGGAGGGTCGGTGAAGAACACCGCTCCGTCGCTGCGCAGCGTGACGTCGTTCGGCGAGTTCAGGCGTTTGCCCTCGAAGCGGTCGGCCAACACCGTGACGGCGCCGTTCTTCTCGAGCCGCGTGACCCGACGATTGCCGTGCTCGCAGATCACGAGACGCCCGGAGTCGTCCACTGCGAGGCCGTTGCTTCCCGGTTGGCGATAACGGCCGATGTCGACGCCGCTGTATCCGCTTTTCGTGCGGAACACGCTGACGCCGTCCCGGCGACTCCAGCGGTAAACGACGTTGCGGTTCGGATCGCTGAACAAGACGTCGCCAGACGGCAACGTCACCGGACCCTCGCAAAACGTGAATCCGGTCGCGAGCCGCTCCAGACGCGCGTCTTCGCCCGGAGCGCCGACCACCGCCGCGAACGCGGGGTTCGAGGGGCGCGTCGTGAACGCGACGTCCTCCGCGCGCCGCCAACGCTCGGGTACGACGACGTCGAGCGTCGCGGAGCGGATCCACACGAAGTTCTCGGGCGGTCGCGACAGAGGTGCGTTGACCGCGAACACGGCGATCGCGAACTCGTCGCCAGCACGCGCGTGTTCGGTCAGCACGATGCGCTGGACCGCGTTCCAGCCCGCGGCGAACGGGCCCCCGTTCTGGCCGAGGATCGGCGCGAGCGCGCCGTTCACCCAGATCTCCGCGAGGTCATCGACGACGAGCTCGAGCACGACGGCCGCACCGTCGATCGGCGTCACACCGACGCGCTCCGGCAAGCGCACGCGGACGCGATACCACACCGCACTGGTCCGCCCATGTCCGACGCGCGTCTCCAAGCCGTCCGCCGGCAGCACGCGCCAACTCGAGTCGTCGAACTCCGGTGCCTGCGCGGCAGGCGATGGCTCGAAGGTCCGGTTCGCGGGTCCAGGCTCGGTCGCATTCGAGCCGGGCTCGTGGAACGTGACAGGGACGAGCTCGACGTCGTGGACTCGCCACGTGGCATCGACGAGTCGTGCGCCGTCCTGCGTCCTCAGGTCGACGCATGCGTCGGCTTCATTGCGCACGAGCGGATTCACCGCCGGCCCGTTGCCGACGTCTCCACCTACCAACGCCGCGGCGATCATCCACGTCTGTGCTGCGTTCATCGCTTCACTCCCCGCACTTCTCGACCAGCGACGGCCAGTTCGCGTCCGCGTCCTGGCTCGAATGCGCCACATCGAGGTTCCACAACCGATAGGCCTCGGGCGTGTGCTGCAGCACGAGGTGCCCATCGACGAACTGGAAGATGTGCACGTTGACCGGGGAGACTTTGCCGATCGACGCCGCGTAGCCGCAGTAGCCGCCGTACTTCGGCGCGTACTTCGCGGGCTCGCGCTGGAACGCATCCGCGTGTTCCTTCGACGCGAAGCGGTAGATCGCGCCGTCGTAGGTCGCCGTGAACTCGGCCTTGCCAGGGATCGGTCGTTGATCGGTGAAATACGCGACGGGATCGTGCCCTTCCAACGCGACGCCGTCGTCGTCGACGTTCACGAGCCGCTTCGACGGCGTCGCGTTTTCCGCGACGAGCCCGGGCCAATTCGCGTCGGCGCGCGCCAGATTGCCGGGCACGTCCTCGTGCCACAGGCGCCACGCGCGTTCGTTGTGTTGCAGCACGAGACGACCGTCGAGGATCTCCCAGAAGTGCGGGTCGACGGGCGACAGCTTGTCGATCGACACCGCGTAGCCGCACCAACCGCCGAACGCGGGCGCGTACTTGCGCGGATCCGCTTCGAAGAGTTGCTGATGCTCCTTCGACGCGAACTGGTACGTGCCCCCTTGCCACGTGGTGCGGTACGCCGCGTCGCCTTCGACCGGCTTGCCCTCGGTGAAGTACGCGACCGGGTCGTAGCCGTCGATCACGAGTCCCGACGCATCTCGATTCACGAGGTAGCGCGGATCGTGCGTGCGATCGACGAGCGCGGAAGGGGACGAGCTGCACGCGCAGGCGAGCAGCCACGGAACGACGGTGAAGACGCGACGGACGTTCATCGGTGGACTCCGAGCAGAGGGTTCAGAAGGGGAAAGACGGTTATTTGGAGGAGGACGGCGACGGCACGACGTCGAGCGCGCGAGCGCCGGCGAGCGCGAGTTCTTCGTCCTGATCCGCCGACGCGGCGCCGGATACGCCGATCGCGCCGACCACCTGGCCGCCGATGCGAATCGGCACGCCGCCCTTCAACGGAGTGAAGTCTTGCAGCGTGTCCGCGAGATCGAGCAGCGGCGTACGGCCGTCGCGGATCGACGTCTCGAAGTTCGCGGTCGGGAAGCCGAACGCGGCGGCGGTGGACGCCTTGCCTGCCGCGACCCGCGCCGCGACCGGGAAGGTCTGGTCGAGTCGCTCCAGCACCACGACGTTGCCGGTGACGTCGACGACGGCGATCGCGCCCGTCGTCCCCAGCGCGTGCGCGCGGTCCATAGCGGCACGAACGACCGCTCGCGCACCCTCGAGGGTGAGCGACGCGCGCGACGAGACCAGCGGCGGGGCCGTGGCAAGCTCCGGTTGCGCGCGCGACTCTTCGCTCGCGGCCTGGACGAAACACGGCGCGAGCACGCTCGCGACGACGGCAATGATTCGGAACATTGGAGACTCCATGGGTTGCGGTCGGGGACGACGCTTTGGATCGGCGCCCTTCCGATGCACGGGCGTGACACGCGGTTTCCCGGACGCGTCGACCGCGCGAGAAAAGGCGCCTGCGGGGTGGCGGCGGATACCAGGTGGGGGTATCTCTGGGCTCGATCCCAGATACCCGGCACGGGTATCCGACTCGGAGCCCACGCGATGACGCCGTCGACCAAGAAGTGCTGTTCTCCGGCCGCGGACACCAAGGCGGCACGCCTCGGCGCGAGCCCGCGCAAGACGGTGCACGTCGACGTCGAGGCCCGGCAGCGCAACCTCACGCGCCTGCGACGCATCGAGGGTCAAGTGCGCGGCGTGATGAAGATGGTCGAGGACGACCGCTACTGCGCCGACGTGTTGTCGCAGATCTCGGCGGTCCAGGCCGCGCTGAAGGCCGTCGGCGTCGAGTTGTTGCGCCACCACTTGAAGCACTGCGTCACCGACGCCGTGCGGCGCGGCAACGTCGACGCGATCCGCGACGAGCTGTGCGCGTTGTTCGCCAAGGGAATGCGTTGATGGCATCGACCGCGACACGAACCTCGCCCACCGGACCGGCGACGACGCCGGACGCGGCGCGACTCGACGTGCCGATCGAAGGCATGTCGTGCGGTTCGTGCGCGGCCCGCATCGAGCGAGCTCTCACCGCGGAACCCGGCATCACGGCCGCCGGCGTCAATTTCGCCACCAAGCGCGCGACGGTCGCGTTCGATCCGCGCCGCACCCATCCCGACGCGATCGCGGGCGCCATCCGTCGGATGGGGTATGCCGTGCCCGACGCGGCGATCGACCGCGAACGCGAACGCCTGACTCGAACCGACGACGTCCGCGCGCTGGCTCGATGTTCGTGGATCGCCGCGGCGCTGACGGCACCGCTGGTCGTCCTCGCGATGGCGCATGGCTCGATCGCTTGGTTCGAATCCGCGCCGATGCGCCTGCTGCAAGCGGCGCTCGCGCTGCCGGTCGTGTTCGTGTGCGGCGCTCCGTTCCACCGCGGAGCGTGGAAGGCGCTGCGCCAACGCACGGCCGACATGAACACGCTGGTCTCGGTCGGTTCCACCGCGACGATCCTGTCGTCCATCGCCGCTCTGCTGTGGCCCACCGCGTTCGCGCCCGCGGGCGGTCATGCGCCGCTGCACTTCGAGGCAGCCGCCGTGATCGTGACCTTGGTGCTGTTCGGACGCTGGCTCGAGGCCCGCGCGAGCGCGCGCACCCAGGCGTCGGTGTTGGCGCTGGCGCAGCTCGCGCCGCGCACGGCACACCGGCTCGAAGGCGAAACCGAACATGTGGTTCCGATCGACGCGGTCGTCGTCGGCGACTTGATCCGCGTTCGTCCCGGCGAATCGATCCCCGTCGACGGCGTGGTCGCCGACGGCTCCGCCGCGGTCGACACCTCGATGCTGACCGGCGAAAGCGTGCCGGTCGAGAAAGGCCGCGACGACGTCGTCCACTGCGGTACCCGCGCCACCAACGGCACGCTGGTCGTGCGCGCGACGTCGGTCGGAGCCGAGTCCGCACTCGGGCGCATCGTCCGGATCGTCGAGGACGCGCAAGGCACGAAGGCGCCGATCGCGCGGCTCGCGGATCGCGTGGCGCGGGTGTTCACCCCGGGAGTCATCGCGCTGGCGTTGCTCGCCGGTGGCGCGTGGGCGGCATTCGGGCCGGAGGACTCGGCGGCGACGCTCGCACGGATCACGTTCACGTCGGTGCTCGTCGTCGCGTGTCCATGCGCTCTCGGCCTCGCGACTCCGACCGCGATCCTGGTCGGAACGGGCCGCGCGGCGCGCGCCGGCATCCTGTTTCGCGGCGGCGACGTGTTGGAACGGGCCGCCCATGTCGACGTCGTCGTGCTGGACAAAACGGGCACGATCACGCGCGGCATCCCCGAGGTCGTCGGCGTGCACGCCGCGCCGGGGGGTTCCGCCGACGACGTGCTGCGGTTCGCGGCGGCGGCCGAGCATGCGAGCGAACATCCCCTCGCGCGTGCGATCGTCGACGCGGCCCGCCAGCGCGGATGGGCGCTCGAAACCACGTCGGACTTCACCGCGGTCGCCGGGCTCGGTGTCCGTGCGCGCGTGCTCGATCACGACGTCGTCGTCGGGCGCGAGCGCTTCGTGCGCGACGCCACGAACGCGCGGCCGCCGGCGTTCGAAGTCCCCTCGATCCGGGATGGCGCGACTCGGCTGTTCGTCGGCGTCGACGGTGCGCTCGCCGGAGTCGTCGACTTGCTCGACACCCCGCGCCCCGAAGCCCGCGACGCGATCGCCGCGCTGCGCCTTGCGAACGTGCGCGTGGTCATGGCGACCGGCGATGCGCCAGCTCCGGCCCGCGCGATCGCCGCCGCGGTCGGGCTCGACGTCGAAGCCGACGTGCGCGCGGAGATCCTGCCGCACGAGAAAGCCGAACTCGTGCGTGCCCTGCGCGGCGAAGGGCACACCGTCGCGATGGTCGGCGACGGCATCAACGACGCACCCGCTCTCGCGGTGGCCGACGTCGGAGTCGCGATCGGAACCGGGACCGACGTCGCGATCGATGCCGCGGGCGTGACGCTGCTGCGTCCGGAGCTCACGGGATTGCCGGCCGCGCTCGGCCTGGCGCGGGCGACGCTGCGCACCGTCCGACAAAACCTCGGCTTTGCGTTCGCCTACAACCTCGCGCTGTTGCCGATCGCCGCCGGAGCGCTGTGGCCGCACTTCCATTGGTTGTTGTCCCCGATGCTCGCGAGCGCCGCGATGGCGGCCTCGAGCGTGTCGGTCGTTTCCAATTCACTGCGACTGCGCCACACCGCATGGAGCGGCGACGCTCTCGGTGTTCGGCCCAAGAATCCCACCTCGACGTGACGTTCTCATCCGAACGACGCGAAGGAGTCTCCGATGTCGACCTCGCTGTTCCTCGCTTTGTGGATCGCAGGGGCCACCGCGCAAGACGCGCCGCGGCCGGAGCCGACTCCGCCACCGTCCCCGCCAACGGAGGTCGCGACCCTCACGGTGCCCGAGTTCGCGAACACGACGTGCCCGATCATGGGCAAACCCGCTTCGGCGTCGTTGTTCACGGACACCGCGTACGGCCGCATCTACGTGTGCTGCAAGCCGTGCATCAAGAAGGTCCAGAAGGAGGCCGAGAAGTCGTGGAAGACGGCGTATCCCGTCGTCAAGCCCGCGGGCAACGCGCTCTGTCCGATCACCGGCAAAGCGATCGACGCCGCCGTCCCCGCCGTGACCGTCCAAGGGGCGTCGATCGCGGTGTGCTGCACCACGTGTCCGCCGAAGATCGCGGAGTCCACGCAGATCGCGCTCGCGAAGGCGAACGACGCGAAGCTCGTCGACCTCGCGAATCGCGGCTGCCCGATCACCGGTGAAGAGACGGACCCGAACACCATCGCGGTCATCGACGGCACGATCGTGCGGTTCGCGAATCCCAAAGCCCGGAGCGCGGCGAAGGCCGATCCGAAGGGCACGCTGGAGAAGGCGCGGGCGTTGCGCGAGCAAGAACGCGAAGGCTCGCTGAAGCTGAAGCCGCACCCGGCCTCGGAAGCAACCGACGAAGACGCGGACGACGCGAAGCCGAAGTCCGAATCGCCGACCCAGGAGCGTGAGGACTCGTGATGCGTCGGGCCGCGTACGCGCTTCCATTCCTCGTCTGCATGTCCTGCGCGAGCCCCGAGGCCGAGATCGCATCGGATCGCGAGGACCTCACGCGCATGGTCGCGGAGCGTGTCGGCGCGGCGTCCGACGCGATCGGCGACGAGGCGAGGGACGTGGAGGCATCCATCGCGGCGCTGCTCGAGCAGCCGTTGACGGAAGCGAACGCGGTGAAGATCGCGCTGTTGAAGAATCCGCGGGTGCGCGCCGCCTACGAAGAACTCGGCGTGAAGAGCGCGGAACTCGTTCAAGCCGGTCTGTTCCGCAATCCGGTGTTCGACGGACAAGCGCGGTTCTTCGATGGCGGCACGGAGGTCGAGCTCGGGCTCGCGGCGTCGTTCCTCGAGCTGTTCTTCCTGCCGCTCGAACGCCGTATGGCCGCCGCAGAACGCGATGCGGCGAAAGCCGAGCTCGCGCGCCGGCTCGTCGCGCTCACGTTCGACGTCCGCCGGTCGTTCGTCCGTGTGCGTCACGCTCAGGACCTCGTCGCGATCGCACGTCATGCGGCCGATGGCGCGGAGCGAGCCCACGCCTTGCGCGCCACGCTGCACGCGGCCGGCAACGCGACCGACCTCGAGCTCGCGCGCGACGCGATGACGTGGAGTTCGGCGGAGAACGCGGCCGCTGCCGCGCGGGCGGATTTCGAAGCGGCACGCGAGCCGTTGCATCTCGGGCTCGGGATCGCGGGTGCGCCGCGCTGGACGCTCGCCGAACCGCTCCCACAGGAATCCGCGGAGATCGGTCCCGACGTCGAAGAACTCGCCGTGCGGCACAGCCTCGACCGCATCGCATCCACGGCGCGCGTCGCGGCGCTCGATGCGGGTGTCACGCGGGCGTCGTGGAACGGGTGGTTCTCGGGCGGTTCCGCCGGACTCTCGGCGAAGCACGAGCCCGATGGCGCGTGGGGCATCGGACCGACGCTCGCGATCGCGCTGCCGCTGTTCGATCAAGGGCAGGCGCGGACCGCGATCGCGGAAGCTCTGCGCCGTCGCGAGCAAGCGCTCCAAGCGCAGCTCGACCTCGAGGTGCGCGCCGCGGCTCGGGCGTTCGCATTGCGGTGCGACGATGCTCTCGCGCGTCTGCAGCGCATCGACTCGGCGTCCGTGCCGGCGCGCGAGCGCCTCGTCACCGCGACGCTGCAGAACTACAACGCGATGCAGATCGGCGCGTTCGACGTCATCGCCGCGCAACGCGCGCTCGACGACGCCAAGCGTGAGCGCGTATGGGTGGCCCAGGAAGTGGCGCTGGCTCGACTCGATCTCGCGGAATTGCTCGCCGGAAGTCTCGACCCGGCTCGATTCGAAGCCGCGGTCGCGACTCGCGCGAGCGCGCGGAGCGCGGACGACATGGGGACGGGAGTTCATCGATGACGACGCGACGCACGTTCTTGCAGGGTTCCGCGCTCGCGGGTGTCGCGGGGGCTCTGCGCCAGGCGCACGCGCTGGCGCCGGCCCCGCTGTACCTCGGCCCCGCGGAATCCCCCGGCGTCCCCGGCACCGACTACCTGCCGGTGATCACTCCGAACGGTGCGACGTTGCCGTTCAAAGTCGTCGATGGCGTGAAGGTCTTCCACCTCGTCGCCGAGCCGGTCACGCACGAGTTCGCGTCTGGTCTGGTCGCGGAATGCTGGGGCTACAACGGGCGCGTGCACGGTCCGACGATCGAAGCCGTCATCGGCGACGCCGTGCGCATCTACGTCACGAATCGACTCCCCGCGCCGACGACCGTGCACTGGCACGGGATCGCGGTTCCGAACGGCATGGACGGCGTCGGCGGCTTGACGCAGCGTTCGATCGAGCCCGGCGAGACCTTCCGCTACGAGTTCGTGCTGCGCCAGTGCGGAACGTTCATGTACCACCCGCATCACGACGAGATGACCCAGATGGCGATGGGTCTCATGGGGATGTTCGTCGTCCATCCGCGCAAGGCCCCACCGCCTACGGGACCTGGGCACGATGCGGCGGGCGGCGCGGGGCCGAGCCGAGCGGCCGGCGAACTCCCGGTGCATCGCGACTACGTGTACTTGCTCAGCGAGTGGAAGCTGACGCCGGGAATGCGTCGCCCCGATCCGAACGAGATGACCGACTTCAACATCCTGACGTTCAACGCGAAGGCCTTCCCGTCGACCGCCGCCATGGTCGCCAAAACGGGCGAGCGCGTCCGTATCCGCATCGGCAACCTGAGCGCGATGGATCATCACCCGATCCACCTGCACGGCGTGCCGTTCGACATCGTCGAGACCGACGGTGGGCGCATTCCGCGCAGCGCGCGGTGGCCGGAAGTCACGGTGCTGGTGCCGACCGGCAGTACACGGACGATCGAATTGGTGGCGCGCGATCCGGGCGACTGGGCGATGCACTGCCACATGACGCACCACATCATGAACCAGATGGGACATGGCTTGCCCAATCTGGTCGGCGTCGACCCCAGCGCGTTCGACTATGCGCTCGAACACTCCGTGCCGGCGTTCTCGACGATGGGCGAGCACGACGGCCCCGACGAGGACACGACCGTCCCGAGGAACAGCGTCGCGATGCTCGGTGGCTCGGGTCCGTACGGGTTCATCACGATGGGCGGCATGGTGACAGTGCTGAAGGTCCGCGACGAGCTCGTCGAGGGCCAGGACCCCGGTTGGTACCAGCATCCGCCCGGCACGGTCGCGGACGTCGCATCGGAAACCGACCTCGCGCGCGACGGGATCGACCCGCAAGGCGTCTGACGGCTCCGCGCAGCACCCCGGGCCGCCACCCGGGCCATGACCCGGGCCATGGCCCGGGTGGCGGGCTCCGATCAGCGGGGTGGCTTGCCCTCGGCCGCGACCAGCTCGCGGGCTCGTGCGTGGGCGCTCGTGAGACCGAGGCCGCGCGTCTTGCGCAGCACGGCGATCAACGTCATCACGTCGCCCCGGCGCGCGATCTCGCGCACGTCGTCGTCGGAGCCGACTCTGACCAACTCCGTGCGTGACTCCGCTGCGTCGCCGATTTGCACGCCGTGCTCGCGCAGCGCTTCGAAGAGCCGCTCCGGTCTGCCGCGCGCACCCCACTCGATGCGCAGGATCGAACCGGGCTCGAGTGTCACGGGATGGTGCGCCCAATGTGCCGAACGTTTCGAGCCCGCGTGCGTGCGGCCCGAACGGTCGAGCCGCAATGCCTCGTCGAGCGCGGTCGTGTCGACATCCCTCAAGCTCAATTCCACGAATCGCTGGCGCGCGGTCCGGCTCGTTCCGCGTCTGCCCGGCGTCACCCACTCGCGATCGTTGATGCGCGCGAAGGCGATCGCGCGATGCGGCAACACGACGACGTCGAGTTCCGCGTCGTTCGTGACGTTCTGGTACGAGCGCCACTTCACATGCACGCCGCGAGCGCCGACGACGACCAACCACGCGTCGGGGCGAAACGCCTTGCGCAGGTCGTTCGCGAGCAACAGCGCGAACAGACCGAGCCACGCCGCGCACCACCACGCGATCGCGGTTTGGAGTCCGCTCATCCCCGCCGAACCCGCGCCCACCGCGGCCACGACGCAGACCGCGGCGATGCCCCCGACGAAGCCGACCCCGACGATGCGGCCGAGGATCGCGACGCGGAAGACGTGATCGCCGACGTTCGGCTCGACAGAACGCGCGGACGTGAACTCGGGCTTCATGCTCGATCTCCGAACGCTGGAGATCGGTCGCGACGGCCTTCCACGTGAGACCGATTCCGACCGGGCCGAGAAAAGGCCGAGGGAGCCCCGGAGACGGCAGGCAACGCGAGGCGGCACTCGCGACTTGAACTCCGGCGGGGTCGAAGGCTACATTTGCGCCATGACGCAAATAAGCAAACGACGACCCGCCACTCCGAAGCAAGCCGCGATGCGACGCAATCCGGTCGACGACTTGCTCGATCCGGAGTTGTTCAAAGCCCTCGGCGACCCGACCCGCGTGCGATTGCTCGGCTGCTTGGTGAAGTGTGGCCGGCCGTGCTCGGTCGGCGAGATCGCGCAGTGCTGCTCGGTCGACCTGTCCGTGGTCTCGCGGCATCTGGCGCTACTCGCGCGCGCTGGCGTGCTCGAGGCGACGAAGTTCGGGCGCACCGTCTCGTACGCGGTCCGCTTCGGCGAGGTTTCGACTCACCTGCGCGCACTCGCCGACGCGATCGACGCGTGTTGCCCCGACGGCTCGTGCGGCGATGGCAAGGAGTCCTGCTGTGGCCCGGCCTGACGCGAACCGCATGCGCGTGCTGTTCCTCTGCACGGGCAACTCGTGCCGCAGCCAGATGGCCGAGGGCTTCGCGCGCGCGCTGAAGGCCGACACGATCGACGCCCACTCGGCAGGCACCGATCCACACGGCATGAACGCGCGCGCCGTCCGCGCGATGGCCGAGGTCGGCATCGACTTGTCGACCCACCACTCGAAGCACGTCGACTCGCTACGCGACATCGCCTTCGACGTCGTCGTGACCGTCTGCGATTCGGCGCACGAAGCCTGCCCCGTGTTCCCCGGCGCGCGCGTCGTCCACGTCGGATTCGACGATCCGCCGCGCCTCGCGCAGTCAGCCCGCACCGACGACGAAGCGATGGCGCATTACCGCCGCGTGCGCGACCAGATCCGCGCGTTCATCGAGACGCTGCCCGAAGCAATTCGAAACCGCTCCTCGGATCCGTGAGACGTCGACGAGGTGCGACGCGCTCGTCGCCGAAACCACCACAGATGCGAACACGCGCTGCGCGCGGTGCATCACGGCGAGCGACTTCATCACGAGCCTCGAC
This sequence comes from Planctomycetota bacterium, assembly GCA_052034255.1. Taxonomy (GTDB): domain Bacteria; phylum Planctomycetota; class B15-G4; order B15-G4; family JADJEK01; genus JADJEK01. The sequence goes on from JBPOIU010000068.1 coordinate 18,276, forward strand.
ATCTCCGCGCGGAAGCCGAACTGACGCATGAACGCACCCCAGGATTCGCGCGCGTCGTGCCGGCCGAGCCGGTTGTCGTTCCTCGATCGCTTTCTGACGTTGTGGATCTTCCTCGCGATGGGCGTCGGCGTCGCGCTCGGCCGCTTCGTGCCCGGCGTGCGCGACGCGATCGATCGCGTCTCGATCGGCACGACCAACGTGCCGATCGCGATCGGCTTGATCCTGATGATGATCCCGCCGCTGGCGAAGGTCCGCTACGAGCAGCTTCCGGCGGTCTTCCGCGACTGGAAGGTCTTGCTGCTGTCGCTGATCCAGAACTGGG